>JANQLS010000006.1 GCA_028280485.1 Planctomycetota bacterium | reverse complement strand
CCCAGGCAGCTTCCTCTCCCTGGGCTTCAACTAAGATCAATAAATGATTGAAGTGTTCTGGGCCAGGGATCGCTAACTCTTTAGCGGGGGCGAGCTCTTCTCGGGGACGCGCAAAGACCCAATGGTTGGTAATTCCAGCTAAATCTAATAGGGCTTTAAACAAGACATTTCGACTCCCAGATTTCTCCAAGAGTATGCCGTCCGCGGAGCGAGGACCTTGCTCGGATTTGATCAGATCGTTCACCTTGGTGAAGATCGCCTTCACTTTTTGCCCCTCGGTCGCTCCTTCGGGGAGTTCACTGAGGACCGTCTTTAAGTAGGTTTTCAATCGTGGAGTGGGTCGAGCGATACCCAACAAAGATCCCTTAAAGAATTCTGCAACCTCCAACCAATCTCTTCGCTCGATCAATCGAACATTGGGGATGAGTTCATCCCTTGAAGGCATTCGAATCTCAGGTTCCAGCCGTGGTGCAGAACGAGTTTCGTAAACGATTACTCGAGTTCCATCATCTCGTTTTTCTATCGTTTTCGTGACGGTCGCAAACAGTTTTGGGTTGCGATCCTTCATCCCTTTTTCCACGATTTCTAAATCGAGTCCTTTAGGAAGGATCACCACATAGCGACTCAAAAGGAAGGGCTGTTTGTAAGTGAAATCCTGAAAATAGAACGGCCCATTTGAAATCCTCCAAGCTTCACTGGAAGAGTTTCGAGTGCGGTACGCGACTTCGATGATCGAACCGATCTCCAAGCCGGGCATCACGTAGGCTCCCCGGCCGAGCGCGTTCACTGGCTCTAAAACTTCTCCTTTAGGAGTCAGCGTTCGGAGCTTGAGAATTTCCCCCCTCGTGTTCATATTGGCGAGGCTTTCCTTGGAGGCATCACTCAAAAGCTTGAACGCCTGATGGGTATACTCCTGGGAAGAGCCATCGGGATAGAGCCTGAGGACTGCAATGTCGAGTACGGCTAGAGCATCGGCTTGGGGGAAATTCTCCGCTGAAGGAATTTTTTCAATCCAAGGGGTTAAACTTTCGTCGTGATCCTCCCAAAAACGATCCTCATCAAGCCCACCTAAATGACGGACGTACTCTGCGAGACGAAGGTTTCCGGGATTGATCTCTAAAACTTTTCTAAAAAGAAAAAGCGCACCTTCACGATCTCCCAATAGCTCTTTAAGCATCGCGCTCGACTGTAGGGCTCTGACGTTGAGAGGATAAAGCTTTAAGGCTTCTTGTAAGTATTCGAGAGCTTTGTCCAAGTTCCCTCGCTTTTCTTCAGCTACGGCGAGAGCAAAGAGAGGTGAGAGTTTCTCGGGTCGACGTTCTCTCCAGACTGCTAACGTTTTGAGGGCAGCTTCAACATCTCCAAGTTGACTTTGGATCTCAGCAATCCTTTCAAGGGAGCTCGCCGATGAAGGGTTAGCTTTATAAGCCTGAGAATAATGATTCAGAGCCTTTTGATAATTCAAACGACTGTAAGCACGATTGGCTTTATAAAGGTGGGGGGTTCGATCGTAGGGCGCAATCTTTTCAATCTGATCGGCGACAACGTTTGCTTGGGCTTCCCAGTTTTGATTCTGAAAAATGTTAAACTGTAATTTGAGAACTCGTAAATTGGGTTCCGTGAGTCCTTCTTGAGCCAACAGGGCTTTCTTATTGGCTTCACTGGGCTGTTTATCGTCTAACAAATAAGCCGCTAATTGGAGATGCGCCGGTCGGAACTGACCATCATTTTTGAGACAATTTTCGTAAGCGAGCTTCGCTTGACGCTGACGGTAATCGGACGGCAAACTGTAAGCACTTTCGACCAGGGAGGCCACTCGATAATAAATAAAGGCTTGAAGTGGCTTCCCAAAGGAATCCTTATTTTCTTCTAAGATCTTCTGCGCTTTTTCAATTTGCTCAACCGAACGGGGAGAACTTCCTTTGTGAAGCATAATGTAGGCGAAAGCCAAACGATGGAGGGCCTCCTTGGTGGGCTCTTTGAGCTCATCTTCACACTGGCATTCACTTTTGTATTGATCCCAAGTGCCGAGGGTCAACACCTCAGATCGAGCCTTATTCGCATCTCTTCTTTTAGAATCCCCCTCTGCGCGAGGATTTAAGGTCAACTCTTTCTCGAATTTTACCTTGGGGCCAAGACTCTGCCCGTTCCTGTCTGTCAGAAGGGCTTGAAAGCTTCCACCTAAATTCTTGATGAGGATTTGGTTCCAGCCCTTTCTCAAATCCACTTCGTAGGTACGAGTTGAATTTAAATTCTCTTCGAAGGTTTCGAGCGCCACTCGTATTCCGTTGACGTAGAGGGTCATCGGATGGGAGTTACGAAACGTGACCCACGCGGGAACGGCTTCTTGAGCTTGAACCTGAGCGAGGTAGAAATAGACTCCACTTCCCCCTCGAGTAAATCGAATCGCCTCTAAAACTCGCCGCGGCTCCGTCGTATGAGCCCGAACCCAAGAAACGTCTCTTCGAAGGCCTCGTTCTTTTCGATTGAAATCGATGCTTTCTTCGGGAGGAAATCTTCTTAAGTATTGACCCTGAAGGCCCAAGCCGACAGGACCGAGGACCGCCCAGTTTCGAATCAATCCGGGGTAGACTCGATGATCTAAAACCTTCTCTTCACTCTGAGTGATGCGATAGAGGCTGTGAATCAATTGACGAAGTCGGATGCCCTTCAAGCCTGAGAAGGACTCCTTTTTTGCAAGCTCTTCTAATGACTTTAAAAATGTAACCGGGTTTTCGGTTTGGGGCAGATTCTCAGCTATCAATCCCAAGAGAAGTTCACGTTGTGGAGTTCTCGTTTCAGTTTGAATAAGCTCCAGCCAATGGCCGACCAACTGTTCGAGATCATTCTCTCTCTCTAAGGGATGGCTGAAGATGGATTCAATACTTGAGGATTTAGATTCTTCTTGAGCTCCCAATCCGATGCTGGCAGCCATCACAAGAATTAAACTTAGTAGAAAATTGAAAGTCGTTTGATCATTCATTTTGGTTTTAACTCGCATGATCAAGCCTCCTCTTTCTTGGTGAGTAACCACTTTTGATCGAGGTGGCGTTGAATCGAATTGACGAGTTCTCTGAAATCTGAATAGCTGTCTTTATTCACGCGGTAGGTCGTCAGCTCAAAGACTCTCTCGAGCTTGATTTGATTATCACTTTGAGAGTACTGACTTTTGACCGTGCCAAACTTCTTCTCGATGTTGAAACTCTCTGGGAGTGATTTCACCTGATAGTCTTCAGGCAAGTGAACGGTCACCGTGAGTTCGCTCTTTCGAGGCGGCCCTAAGAGGAGATCGTATTCTCGTTTTTCTAAAGACCCCAATCCTTGAAGCAAGCGACTGGTTTGAAAGAAGTCATCGATCGGTTTTAAGGAAAGCCCTTCCGGGGCCTCCGTCAGCATTTGAGGAATTTTCAATCGAATCTTATAACTGGCAGGGTCCTTCAAGACTCCAAGCTCTGAAAATTCTTCACTGATGATTTCAACCCCCGCGTAGCGAGAGCCAAAAATCCGCTCTAAAGATCTCTTTCTCTTTCCGGCGATCTCAAAGACCGAGCGGAGGCTGCTTCCTAAATCACCCACTGCGTGTCCGCGAATTTCCATCGTGGCGCTACCGTCCGACTGGAGTTCGATTTGAAGATCTTCGGTCACGGCCAGATCTTGGGGACGGTTCCAGGGGATGGTTTGGAGATTACCACCCTCGGGTCGAACGATTAAAACTTCGGCTCCACGATCGGAAGAGGGAAGTTCTTCGATTCGATTGTAAAGAGCTGTTCCATCCAAATAGAACTCTTCATAACCTTCCCCTTCAGGAATGTAAGTGATGCAATGATTAAAGTGATTCACCATCGGTAAGGTTAAATCTTCATCACTTCGAGTCGGGGTGGCGTAAATTAAAACGGGATGAGATTCAATCCCGACCTCTTTGAGCATGACGGTGAGGAGGGTTGCCTTATCTTTGCAATCTCCAAAGCTACGGGCAAAGATCGTTGGGGCGTTGTAGGGCTTGAAGCCATGCACTCCAAACTCCCAAGCGTTATAACGAACTTTTTGGGCGACGTAATTATAGAGCGCACGAATCTTTTCTCGGTTGGATTCGATTCCCGAGGTGAGCTCTCTCACCTTCTCTTGGATCTCCGGACTGGTCTCGTGTTGCTCACGAATTAAGTTCCAATACCAATCGGAAAACTCACGCCAGTTCTCAAAGGTTGAAATCTCCAATAAGGGAGAGCTCTCGGAGGAAGGCGGCATGCCAGGCTCCGGTTTGATTTTGGCGATGGACTCTTGCTTCCAATGATAAATCTTGTCTCCAGACTCGGCGTCAATTTCGGTCTGAGGGGGGAGATTTAAATTGCGGTAGTGAAAGTGAAGCTTTTTGTCTTTCGGCACCACTAAGGTGAAGCGTTTATCTCGGATCGGAAGGTTGCTTTTAAAAAATTCGCGACGACCGAAGTAGTCTCCGAAAAAACTCTGGTAGAGATCTTCCCTGACAAACTGAACTTCGACGATATCCCCAACTTCTAGTGGAGGAAGCTCGATGTTCGCAGCAGCGTAATTTCCACTTCCTCTTCTCCCTCCTCGGAAGGATTCCAAGCGAGCTTTATTCTCACTCCCATCCTTATGGATCACTCGAGCCACCTTGTACTCGAGCTGTTGATCACCTCGAGCAAAATAACTTCGGTAAACTTTATAAAGCTGAAGGCCACGTTCATTGGTAACCCTGAAAATTTCTTGATGGAATTCTTTAGTCGTTCCGTCGGGGTTGACCTTCACGGCTGAAGATAGAAGCAAGGTCTCAGCGGGGTCATCGTTTGAAAAGGGAGTCGCGTGAGCTTTTTCGATAATGGGGTCAGCCGGAATACGGTGCTTGAGAACGAAAGCGTCGACTCGGCTTTGTAGGAAATCTAAATATTCTTGAAGCTCAGGATAATTTGGCCTCAGTTCTAAAGCTCTCTGGTAATGGGTAAAACTGAGGGCTCGGTTTCCCTTTAACTGGACGAGATCACCCAATATTTTCCAGTAACCCGCGACATCCGGGCAGACCTCTAACAATTGAGCTTGAATTTCAATCGCCTTGTCGAGTTGATCCCGCCCCCGATGGATTCGAATTTGATCCAAGAGGTAAGAGGGATTGAACGGCAACAATTCAGCTCTATCGCGAAGGAGACCGAGGGCTTCCTCGACTCGATTTCGATTGAGCAAGTGATCGAGCAAAAGATTCAACGTTGTAGAATCAGCGATATTCTTCCTTAAGATCGTTCGCAGTTGATCTTCACCTTGATGTTCTTCACCCATCGAGATCAATCGTACTGCGCGATCACGAAGAACTTGAACTGGAGGATCGATCTCACCTTCTAAACGACGACGCACTCCTTCGATCGAATTAGGAAAACTCTTGATGGAGTGAATTCGAGCCTGAAGGAAACGAGCCAGGACGAAATCTGGATTAAAATGAAGCGCTCTTTCGGTATAGCGCTCGGCAGTGTCGACATTAGAAAAAGTGTCGAGGTAGTAATTACCCAATTCCACGTAGGCGATCAAACAAGGGGGATCTGAATTAAATGCAGCCTCTAAGGCAACTCTCCAGGCATTGTCATCGCGATCAGCTTCAATCCCGATGAGACGTCTATAAGACTGAGCGAGTCTAAAGTGGTAAGCGGAGGGAGTTTTATCCCCTGAAAGTTGAATCGCTTTTTTGAAGGCCTCTCGATCTGGATGTTGAGTTCGATCATGAGTGTGACGCTCATAATTCAATACTCCCCAAACGTAATGGTCATGAGCTCGTGCTTGTTCCGATTGAGCTCGGCCATGAATCACCTCCCACGCCCCTCGTGAGGGAGCTTTGCTCTCTTTTTCACCTTCAGGTTTTTTAAATTCCTTAGGTGAAGGAGGCAACGAGGCTTCCGGTGGGGGACTCGCTTCTTTCCAACCCTTCAAGGGGGAGCCATCCAAGTGCGACAGCCGAGCTCGAAAAGCCCAGGGGCCCGCTTCGGTGAGGCTCTTAATCAAGATGCTGTTGAATCCTTTTTTCAACTGAACCGTAATTTCAGATTGATCGAAGGTAAATTTCCGTTGGAGACGTTCTTTGGCAACCGACTCTCCGTTAATCCAAATTTGATAGGCTCCGGTGGTTGCGAAGCGAAGCGCACATTCTTGATCGTCATCGCTTTCGACGAAGGTCATCGCATAAGCCAAGGCTTGTTCTGCTGGTTGAAAGTGAACCTTCAAATTGAAATAGCCCGAGGGAGGAGCTTTGGGGAAAGTTCTCCAGGCGACATCGAAAGTTTTTCCTTCATATTTTTGACTAAAATCAGGACGTGAACTTTCTTCAGGGCTAAAACTTTTTTCGTAGCCTCCGCCTCGCTCATTGTCGAAAGGGCCGATGAGAGCCCATCGATTTAAAAGCCCCAAGTCATCGAGGAGTTCTTGGGATAGCTCACGATTCCCCTCTGTAAAAAGAGCTGCTCCTCCCGCAAAGAAACGAGCGAGAGAGACCAGCTGAGGGAGTTCTTTCACAGGACTATTCGTGTAATCGCCCCAACGACTGAAGATGTCTAATGCCCATTCGTAATTCCCTCGGCCAGTTGCGTAACTGTGAAGCTTTCTGAGGGCAATTTCAATTTCGGGTGAAAGGGCTTTTACTTCTTGCGCTGGCAGCTTTTCAACTTGAGATAAAAAATCGACCCAACTCTGTCTCGCCATTAACGGCTGACCTTGCATCATCTGCTGATCCGCAGCTTGGAAAGTCTGGATGAGTTGGCTGGAGTCAGGGGCGGGACTTGCAAAAAGGGGCTTACAGAAAACAAGAGCACAACTGAATAAGCCAAGTTGAACCAATAAGGATATTTTTAAATCACGCATGGATTTTTTATTTTCTAAGCTGAGGGTCTCACTCGACAAGTGAGTCCTTGTTTGGCGTGTTGAGTCTGAGGAACTGAAAGGCTTAGCTTCGAATCAAACGGGCGTCGGCCCAGTTTGCATAATCTTGGATCCAGAGACCTGGACCGTAATCGACTTCGATTCTTAGCACCTGAACTCCTTCAACTGGAAGATCTAATCGTTCTGCGGGATCGACAAAAGACAACTGACGTTGAAAGGAGACTTGACCGTCTAAATAGACTTTGAAGATCGCCGTGCCTCCACCTTGCCGCCGAGACTCTAAGGAGCTTTGACGTGCTTCATCATCGATCCCTAAAATGGCCTGGAATCTTTTAAAGCCAGAACCGATCTTAAAACTGAGGCTCGTATGAGACCTCATCCCGAGGCCCTTACGATACTCTTTGTCGCGAATTTTTAAAGGGCCACCACGAACATTACGATCTCTTTGGACGTCCCGAGCGGAGAAGGGATCTTTACTCACACTTTCCGTGGGAGATAAATCCGAGAGATAGGTGGCATTGCCTCCTAAGATTTCGATGGATTGAACTTCATCTAAATCGATGGCTATGGATCCTAAACCTCGCGACTTAAAATCGAGTCGGCCATCCTTCAAACTCGTTGGCAGGCCTAAAAACCGGCTGTGATCTTTCATTAAAACCAAGACTCGCAAGCGAGTTGAATTCCCTGAACCAGGCTCTTCTTCATCGGCAATTTCAACGGCCCGAATCTTTGTTTTACTCAGTTGAACTTCACCTAACTCGTCGTTCTCAAATAGAAAACCCTTACTATCAACTTTCAATAGAAGTCCCAGAATGCTGGTCCCTTCTGACGTCAAGAGACGATCATCTTCGAGCGCCTCAGTTTCCTTTGCTTCTGGGTCAGCTGTTTCTTTCGATTTTTTATTCCACTGAGATTGTCGAACCTTGATCGGGCTTTGAGTTCCTTGAGAAAATTTCGCCTGAAACTTATTAAACGTTTTACGGGATTCAAAACTTTTAGGAACTAATAAGGCTTTGATATTCTCAAGCGAGATTTGTTGCACCTCATTCTTGGAAACGAAGTTTTGAGTTTTAAATTTAACAAACTCTTCCGTTCCATCATCGAGATTTACGTAGAGACGTTCACCTGATCTTAAAACGAGAAGAACCTTGTCTAAATCTAAAAGTGGATTCGCCTGAGCCATCTCAATTCTGACGACATCTTTAAGTGAGATGCCCTGATCCTGACCACCGATTTTTAATGCGACTTCTTCTCCCTCACGGACCCAACTGAAGTCGCCTTTAGGGCAATTGAGATTTTTCTTTAGGGTCACAATTTCAATCTGTTTTGGAGTCTCTTTTTCAACTTCTTGTTCTTGTGCCCCGAGGGTGATCGGAAAACTGAAGAGTCCCCAGCTTAAGAAACTGAGGAAGAACACGGTTGAGTGGCGGGGAATCGGAAATGCTCGATTCATTTTCAATTTCAATTCTATTCCTTTGAATGAAGGAGGAAGATGCCGTTGAATCAGGGCCTCACATCCTCTAACGATCTCAGTCTTTTTCTCTTACAGTATTTTATGTATCTGTCTAAGGGGATCTCTATCTAAGGTGTATCGGCTCTGGATCCCCATGAAGGGAGCCCAACCTCATTTAAAGTTCCGATATATCTTAACCTAATTTTCAGAACTTCAAAGATCTGGACATTTTATGAAATCGGTGTAAATTGTAGGGGAGATTATCGGCATAGTGAAGAATCTCTGAGAAATCCTCCTTCAGAAGAGCCTAGAAAGAGCCCAGAAGAACTCTGAATTAGCTCTGAAGGGTTTGAGTGGAGTTTCAGAGAAGTACAAAAGAAGTGAGAGATCGAGGCTCCTCCTTGCCCCGAAAGAAGAATTCTGCCGACCTCCTCACCGGTTTACTTCGGATGCACGAAGTCAAAGAACGTGAGAAAGCGGAAGCAGAACAAGAACCCACAGTAAAGAAGCTCGGCTTTTGGCGATCGCTTCTGACTCTCGGGAAGAGTCATCTCCAGGAACGAGAACGTCAACTGAGTTCCGCCGACGCTTCGTTGCCTGAGACGACCACCTCATCCTCGCCTCACTCCAAAAATCCCGCATCGGCCTCACAAGCCGAAAGTCATCCAGCCCGCGTTCCATCCTCGCGGGCTCAACAAAAACAGCTAATAAAGACTGAAAACCCCCTCAAAGGGCCGGTTTCTAGCTTCACTTCCCAGCCCCAACAAATCGGCTCTGAAGAAATCCATCTCGACCCTCCTCAGAAAGAAGGATCAACAGCCGCTGGGGATTGGAAGGATGGCAGTTGGTTAGGAATCCCTTGGGGGAATTCGTCGCCTGGTCCCTTGTCTCCTCCCCAACTTCCTGGCTCCTCATGGACTCAACAGTTCGAAGGGCAGCAATTAGAACGAAGGACAGATCAAGGCTCTTTTTCGAGTTCGAATGATGCTCGGTCAGGGTCTCCAACGGGTGACAGCTCCGATTCTGGGGCACATTTTATGGATGTCATCCGTCCGGGTCGCCTCCCTGAAAATCCTCCATTAGGTCCATCTGCTAAAAGTGAATCAGACTATGGAGACTCAGGGAGCCTTCATCAGGGTCAAGAGGGAGAATCTTCCAAGAAAGATTCAGACTGGTTTCCCTATGCCCAAGGCGGTTACGAAGGTGGAGGAGCCCTTTCACCCAACCCCGAACATCCCCTCGCTCCCGATCTCTACGGGAAAGATGGGGGATCTGAGGAGTTGTACGAAGAGTATCAACCTAATACTCCCTCCTGGAATTCAAAAGACTCGGGGGAAGCCTCTCCCCAGCCTCCGGAAAATCATCGACCTCAATACTCCCAGTCGGATCTTTTCGAAGATCCTCAAACTCCGATTTCAAACTACGGAGATTCCTACGAGGAAGAGCCTCCCGAATCCCTTGTCTACGAAAGCAGCCCTTTCGAAGCTGATTCTTTGACTACCGGCGAATACGAAGACAGTAGTTACGAAGACAGTAGTTACGAAGACAGAGCTTTTGAAGACGGTGCTTTTGAGGAGAGTGCTTTTGAGGACACAGCGACCGAAGCCCAAGAGACTCACTTGGGATCAGTCGGGGAAATTGAAGCCAACGAGTCCGTGTCAGGTTCTGGGCCTAATTCTGGGCCTAATTCTGGGCCTAATTCTGGGCTACAGAATCCACCGAGCCTCAATTCTCCAGAGCAGGATTCCCACTCCACTTCTTTACCCTCAAAGAGAAAGCGAAAGTTAAAGAAGCGAAGAAAGAAAAAGCGAAGCCGAACAGAAACCCTCAAAACGATCTCAGAGAATAAGTTCTCTGAGAATTCTAATTCTGAGAATGGGAGCCTGAATGAAGAACTCGAAATAGACTCTCAAACCGTTCCTTCTCCTCCCACCCAACCGACGCGTCCTCCTTCTCCTCAACGCGAAGCCACTTATCCGGGAGAAGAGCTCGTCAAATTTGGCAAGCAAATTACAAGCGCAGCCCACACGGTCAAACAAGTCACGCAAGTCGCTGTGGGTGAGGATGTCATAAAAGCCTACCGAAAACCTTTAGAAGTGAGCTTGGGGACACTGATCACCCTCTTTGTGATGGGGGGGATTGCCATAACCTTAGTCGTCTTGGGAGTTCAGTCGGGGAACAATCAGGAAAAGACCTGGTCTTATGATGTTTCAACGACACAGGCGATCGATTCCTCACTCAACACTCCGGACTCGGGTCCCTTTTCAAGCCGGTTTTTAGCCCTAAAAAAACTCAATCTACCTACGATTCTCCCTAAGAAGAATCACCGGATGCTTCGGGTGAAAAACATTCAAGTAGCTTCACAGGTTCCCGAACTACAGACGGGTCCGCCCGAGATGGTGGGGCCGGTTAACAATGAGACGCCGAAGAAAGATAAACCATCTAACCCGCTCCACGAGGGAAGGTATTTCATCCAACTTCAAAGCTGGATCGACGAAGACCACAAGACCTACTCTCAACTCACGAGCTACCTGGCGAATCTTGGTTATAAAAACAACATTTACCGTTTCCCGATGAAAAATCTGACCGAAAGAGAGAAACCTTACTACCGAATCTCCTTAGGCCCTTACCCGACTTTACAAGCGGCTAACCGGGCAAATGAGGATCTACGAGGTCGGATGCGGAACCAGCCCTTCGGGAAACTGGGGAATCTCTCTGATCATTTCCCCAGAGCGTACGGGAGTCGAGATCTCACAAACCGCCAAAAAATAATCCCTCCTGAAGGATAAATCCTGCAACCACAAGCTAAACCATTGCAGCAGAAGGTTTTAACATCAGCATGCAAGTCGGTTAAACTCAGTTAAGGGACCTTCACTTTCTAAACTCCTTAAATAAAAATATCGTTGAATCCCCTAAGTTAAATCGATAAGCTTTGCCGAGATAGTGATTTAGGATCTTTTCCGGTGCAGCTCAGAACCGGGGCTAAACAGAGTACGCTGAGAAGTTCATAACTCCTCGAGACGGGTGCTCAAATCTGAAAGACGCACTCCGCCAAGCTTTCAATCTTAGTAATGAACCATCATCCACAATGCATCCCCTGTTTTCTGAATAGGGTTTTACAGATGACGGACCAAGCGACTTCCGATGCTTGGCTCCAACGCAAGCTTCTCGGAGAAGCGATGGGAGACCTCGCCCACATCGACGATGAAGCGACTCCCGCTGAGGTGATGCACGCTATCTTCAAAAGTACCTGCAAAACGATGGGTAAGGCTGATCCTTACGCCGAGAGTAAGGAAAACTGGATCTCCGAGGTTTTAGCCAACGAAGAAAAGATCCGTTCCTTAATCTCTGATTCTGACGATCCCTTTGAAACTTGCCTTTTTCTCAGCCTTCTAGCTAACGAAGCCGACGATGAACTTCGTCACTCGTTCAATTTAAAGACTCTTCTCAATTCGGCGGAAGACAAAACTTTCGAAGCAGATAACGTCGAGGAATTAACTCAGAGTGTCGAGAATGCAGAAAGAATCCTGTTTATCCATGACACCACTGCCGAGCTGTTTTTCGATAAGCTCCTCCTTGAGCAGATTCTGCAAAAAGCGAAGGTCGGAGCAACGATCACCTCCGTCTTAAGGACTCAAGCCGTCCTGGGAGACGCTACTCGAGAAGATGCACTCGCTGTAAAGCTCGACGAAGTAGCTGATATTATCGATCCGGGGTTAGATTGCCTCGGCCTCCCCATCTCCGAATGCTCAACTGAACTGCAAGACACCTTCAAAGAGGCGGACTTGGTCATCGCAAAGGGCCAAGCTTCCTACCAAACCCTCTCGGAAGATCGCCTGGTTAAGGAAGCCGAAGATAAAGACATCTGGTACCTCTTCCGGGTCAAATGTCCGGTGATGTCCCTCGAACTTGCCGTAGATATTGGGACTCTCCTCCTGGAACCCAGCGAATAAGCGAGCTCCGGAGGATCTTTTAACTGTTGAAGGATAAAGATTTACTGAAATTAAAGGGGTAAATTTCCTGACGTTGAAGGTCCCGCCAAGAATTTCTTCTTTATTTAGATTTATTCTTCAAATCGGTCGATAAACCCGTTAAATTAGTCCGCTTATCTCTGAGCGGTGTAAAGCTTTAGGGAACGCTTTAAGTCCCAATAAGAACACAGCTATAGGCCATCAGAGCCACAGGTCAGCCCTATAGGTAAAGAGTAATCCAGCTGACTTCAGACGTACTTTAAAATGACGAGAGTCCTATGAGTATTCACAAAAGTTTAAAAACCAGTGGAAAATTGGTGAGAGCCAGAAGTGTCTTGAACCGAACTGAGCGCTTAGAAATTCTCCTAAAAGAAGGTCGCTGGAGCGAAGAAGGCGACTCTCCCTTTGGTTTACCCAAAGTCCGCGTCATGAAAATCAAAAAACGTGGTAAAGAGAAGAAGAAGAAAGAAGAGGACGAGGGAGAATCCTGAATCCTTCTTCCGTTCGATAGAACTAACATTTTGTTTAGTTCTATTCGACGAACCTCCAAGTTTTTTTCTATCAGCTCTAAGCTGGGTATATTTAAAAGAAGCTCGTTCGAGATGTTTGGCCTTGAGTCCACCCATCTTTAACGAGCTTTTTTAGTAGCTCTATATAGACGTTTACAATGTCTCCAACCTGACGATGGCCGAGAACTCCATTTACTTAGATTACAATGCTACAACCCCTCTATCTCTGGAGGTCAAAGAAGCTATGCTTGAGGTGATGGAGAAACCCTTCATAGCCAATCCATCAAGCCAGCATCAATTGGGGCGTGAAGCTAAAGGGATCATAGAGTCAGCTCGAGAATGCCTCAACGCATCACTAAAGGGTTCTGGGGGAGAGATCGTTTTCACTTCAGGGGGAACAGAATCGAATCACATCGCGATTTTGGGCACGCTAAGAGAAGCACAAAAAAGCCATCCGAAACCCCATGTCATCTCAAGTGCGATCGAGCATCCTTCGATCCTAACTCTCGTGGAAACATTAGAAGATCAAGGAAGGATCGAAGTCGATTGGATCGATGCTCAGACTTCGGGCGTAGTAGCCCCAGAAGCCATATTGAGTCGAGTGCGGGAGGACGAGACGAGCTTAGTTGTTCTTCAAAGAGTAAACAGCGAGACCGGGGTGATTCAGGAAGTGGAGAAGCTCACGGAGAAGTTGACTTCACTTAAAATTCCCCTCCTCTGTGATATGGTTCAATCTTTAGGGAAGATTCCGAGTGATTTAAATGAATTAAATGTCGATTTAGCCACCTTTTCAGCTCACAAGATTTTTGGACCCAAAGGAATCGGAGCTCTCTACATCAAAAAGAAAACACCTTTCATTTCTCCGTATAAAGGCGTCAGCCAAGAGAGAGGAAGGCGAGGAGGAACTGAAAATGTGCTGGGGATCGCGGGCTTTTCAAAAGCCGTCGAATTAGCGACCCAAGATCTTCCCTTTTCACAGTCGACTTCACTAAGAGATGAATTTGAATCGCGGCTCAAAGAGAGCCCATTAAATGTTGTGATCAATGGTGAAGGAGCGCGGAGGGTGGGGAATACGAGCCATATCTCGTTCCCGGGAATCGATTCTGAGATGTTTTTAATTCGCTTAGATCTCAACGGAGTCTACGCATCGAATGGATCCGCTTGCGCTTCGGGAGCTCAAGAGCCCTCCCACGTCCTAAAAAGTATGGGCTTAGACGATACTTTACTGAGATCAGCCGTTAGATTTTCTCTGGGCCGATTCACCACAACCGATGACTTGAATCGGGTTATCGAGTTGGTGATTCGAACTGGGGGCGAGCTTATGTAAGTTAGGTTGAGCGCCGTGAGCCAGTCCATTGTGAGCTTGGCCACCGTTGGTATTCGCCCCGCTCTGAACCGATCGATCAGGGGTGTGGAACGAGTAAATCATTCTTTGCTGATCAGCCGATTGGGCCTTCTTTTCAGCGCTTGCTGAGGAGGTGGATCGGTGACAAGATTCTGGCTTAACTTCCTCCGGCACTTTAATCCCGAAAGCTTGTTCAAACGAACGTAAAATTCCATCATTGGCCAGAGGTAGGGCATTCAAGTCAGTCGTCGTGGTCGAAGAGTGCTTAGATTCTTCGAGAGCCGGAGTATCGATTTGGGAAGCGGGTGAAAGGGGCAAATTCCCTAAGTAAGCATTCACCTCAACCGCTCTCGATGGTTTTTCTTCGATAACCACCTCTTCAGAGGGCAAACTCTCAGGTAATGCACGCTCGAAGATGGCCTTAACATCCGGCTTGATCTCTGGAACTTTTTTTGGAGCAGGCGCGGACAGCGTCGTTTCGAAGGTGGGGTAGTCAACGGTAGAATCGTTGCCTTTAAGAATATTGATAAACTCTTGGAGTGGACTCTCGCCCTTCAAATCAAACGCTGTTGTTTCTGTCGGAGTATTCACACCCAGTTGGAGGTGGGTAAGTGAAGATTGGATTCCCTCAAACATTTCCTTGAGATCGTAGAGACGTTTCTCAAAGGAGCTGAATCCTTCCATCCGATGAGACTCAGTCTCTTCCCAGCGTTTCTTAAGCTGGTCTCGCAACTCATCGATTTCGAGGGGGAGGGGATTTGAATTCTGAGCGATTTCTTGAAGGCGCTCTTCAACTAATTGATCGACACGCTCTTGAAGCATCGACTGACTCAAAACCCTCACTTTTTCTATACCCGTCCGATTGATGTGTTCGACACGCACCGAACGGGATACGGATTCGAGTTCCGGGTCGAGTGTAGGGTTAAGTTCAGAGTCAGTTAGAAATTGAGAGTCATCAGTGAGGGACATAGAAATTTCCTCTAGGATTCAAACGAGGGGTTTTCGTGATCAAGCCCAATAGCAGGATCAAATCGACTCGCTTTTAGGGCAGAAATCTCTCGATTCAAGGAACTTTCGCAGGAGATGCGGGCAGGGTCGAGGTGGGAATTCACCCAAATTTCGACACAATTGATATGTTCTCGAGGGAAGAGCTTCGAAGCGGAGCTCGTATGAGAGTGGCTTATGAAAGAGTAGGCAATCAATATGCCAGCAGCCCAAACAAATCCATAAAGCATTGAATTTAAACAACTTCAGAAATCCATCACCCAAATTCAAGGCCGCCAGAATCAGGGAATACTGAAAAAGTCAGGAAGCTTGTCACTGAAATGGACAATTTCAAATCCCAACTCACTTTAGAAAAAGCAAGAACCGGGCCCACTCCACAGAAATCATGATTGACGCTTAAAGGCCCCAGGGGTAACATTGCATTCAATTGTCCAGATGTTATGGGCCCTTGGAGCGACCTCGGAGTACAAGTTCGAGTTCAGTTCCCCAGACCTACAGGGTCGTAAGGGACTGACCTTAAAATTTTAAAACTCCATTTACGTCCTGTTTACGTTTGCGACTAAAAATATCTAATCTATTAAAAGCTCCTTCATGAGATAAAGCGCTTATTGCCATTTAGAACGTGAGGGAGATCGGAATCGCTGATCGTGTGGTCTGATACTTTCAGCGAAAGAAACGAGGAAGTTTCTCCCGGTTAATATTCTACGTTGAAATGAACTCTTTCTGAGTCTCTTTCAATTCATGAATTCTGAATCTAAAACTCTTAGATTGAGACATTCCTCTTTTATTTCTTTACGGCTGTGAATTTCATTCACATTCAAAGGAAGTTAAAGGGAATCTTAATCACAGGGTCTTTGGGAATTTCACGACGAGGCTTGGGCCTCCCACCAGGGCTGTATTCTGGTGGCTTCAGATTAAAGAGATTTCATTGAAGTCTTTTTATTAAGAAGAATGGTGATCCTCCATCTCAATATGAAGCGACTGGTGTAAGTCTCTTCAACAACTATTGGGACGGTTTGAAGGGTCTCTTATTGTCGGTTTGAAGTTGTGTCTAAAAAGTTGAATCTACTGCTGATTCTTCCTACCGGTCAGTCAGTAGCCGAGTAGCTTTTTACTCCTCACTTCAAACTTCATTCTCGAACATGCGGGTACAAATGGAAGTCGAGTCGGAGATTTCCATTGGGTGGTTTCGAGAGGAAGTTAACGATTAATAAGAGAGTTAATCCTCTTCAAACTCGAGACGGAGGTAAAAATTGGGTTTTCGAGTTAACGTTTTGGAGTTAACTCAAACGGGTTTTGGAGACTTGTTCTCCTTTTCAAATTGAGGAGTTATTGATGAAGCGGTTCTTTGCTTTTCTCGCTCTAGTTTCTCTCGTTGCTTCAGCACCTTTAAGTGCTCAAGAACGAGGTTTTTGTGAAGGTGACACCTGCTTGGATGAAACTCTCGAAGTACGTTTCGGGACGGAAGCCGCTGGTGCCCCTAACATGATCCAAGATGTCAAAATGGGTGATACCGTTAACGCATTAGTTGCCCTTAACAACAGCACTGCTGACATCAAAGGTTGGTCTTTTGGCCTCAAGCACGATCCTGCTGTTCTTGCAGTTTCTGAAGTGACCTTGGATGGTTTAACCCTTCCTGATGACTTCTTCAAAGAAGCTAAGCCAGCTGTTGGCGATCCCGCTCCTGGTATCGTGGTCGCTTTCGTTGCGAATATCATTTCTCAAGCCAGCTTGAGAGTTGAAAATGATATCGCTCTCGTAAAAATCACTTATGATGTGATCGCTGCCATCCCCGCTGAAGGTACCAAGCTTGAGTTTGTTAACGACTTGGTCCCCAGTAATGGCGCCCCTCCTACTGCTGTGAACTTCACCGTTGGTACCGCCACCAGAACTCCTGCTCGAGTTCACGACGGAGTCATCATGGGTGAAGCTGTTGTAGTAGAAGAATGTGCAGTTGAAGGTTCAGATTGGGCTTTCTACTTCGGTTCAGCTGCTACTGCCGATGATTACAGCATCACCGAAGCTTCTTTCCCCATCTCAATGAGAAATATGACCGATTCACTCGGTTTCTCAATGGGTGTTCAACGACAAGGCGCTGCTTTCACTTTCGAAAACGAAGTTGTTGGAACCGATGAAGATCGTAAGATCGAATTGATCATCACCGACGGAGCTGGAACTTCTCAGACTCCTTCAACGAATGCTGCCAACTCAACTTTGGCTGCCGATGCCAACAATATCAAAGAAGTAGCTTTAGGCTCATCTTTGGCTGCTATCGGTAACGAAGGTGATTCTTTCCTCGCCGTTGACATCACTCCTGGTGTCGGTGGTCCTGGATTCACCGCTGGTTACGTTGTCGACGTCAGTGGTACTGGCGCCGTTATCCCCGCAACTGCAGACGTTCCTGATTGTCCAGTCCACGAAATTCTCGTCGTGACTCTCGACAGTGAAATTATTGTTCCTGGAACGAAGTTTAGCCGTGGCGACTGCAATGGTGACGGAAAAATCAACGTCACTGATGGTGTTGTCTGTGCACAAAACATCTTCCTCAACAACCTCGAGTTCTTCGATTGCGACGACATGCTCGACGCCAACGATGATGAAACTCTCGATGCTGCTGATCCTATCATGATCCTCGAATGGATCTTCCTCAATGGTCCTGCTCTCCCCGATCCTTTCCGCACTTGTGCTGAAGATCCCGCCGGAGACGGCCTTGATTGTGCAGTCAGCAACTGCGAAGCTTAATCTGAAACCGATTAGCAATCTAATCAGTCCAATTTAAGCTCATACCTCCACCGAGGCCACAAGGCCTCAGTGGGGGTATTTTTTTTTCATTTTGGGCAAAACAAAGCACGCGTCAGTCGGAAACGATGGATTCATCTAAAATTGGACCTTCCTCAGTTCCCAAGCCCTATTTTTTTCCGAAGAACTCACCGAAGTCTTGTCCCCATCTCAGGCTCTTAGGTCTATAATAGATAGCTCCTGAAATAAGCCCTCCGGGAATCCAATCTCCCTGAAACCATTGAGTCTAGTTCAACCTAGCTGGTATCTAGGTGAATATTGGATGACGAGTTCTGGATCTGTAAGCCGATGACCTGAATCTCTTCAGGATCATCAAGCTCTACTATCTCCTCGACCTAATAATGATTTTGTCACGGCTTATACAAACCTAATTGATTCCAAGATAGATTACGGAGTTATAACAGATGAATCTCCTCAGAAGAGTTCAACAACTCTCCCGAGCTTGCTTGTACTTAACAGCAACACTTTTGGTAGTGAATACTGCTCAAGGTGCCGACTTAGAATTAAACTCAGAGCAAATCCTCAACCCGGGTGAAGTTCTCATCGGACTCAATTCAGACCTAACCGTCGATGTGATCCTTGTGAACGACTCCGCAGATCCTTCGCAAGCTATCCAAGGGTTTCAATTAGCGATCGCCCACGATGATGCCTTCCTAACTTATAACTCTGCAACTTGGGAAGGTACGGACCTCGAGACCGAACTTCTTCGAGATGGTCAAGGACCAGAGTTTTACAATGCTCAAGCCGTCGAGGGTGGAATCACGATCGGCTGTGTCTTTGATTTAGAAGATATCCAAAGTTTTGATTTGGGTGAAGGAAGCTTCACCATCAGCAAGATCAGTTACACCGGCTCCACTTCAACTCCAGAGGGTTCACCTTCAAGTGTCAGTTTCGCTGACTCTCTCTCCGATCCCGCAATCGAAAACAAAATTGAAAATATCGCTGGTGAAGAAATCGTTCCCACGACCGACTCCACCCTTTCAGTCGTCGTCGGCGGCGAGGCTGCCTACTCAATTCATTTCGATTCTGCTGCTGCCTCGGGAGACCCAGGCACTTCTGTAGATATCGGAATTGAGCTCGTCAATTCACCTTTACCCGTTAGTGGATTCTCATTCGGCGTCGGTTACGACAGTGACGTCGTCACCTTCAACGAATTAACGATGGGCCCAGGACTCCTCGATGTCATCGAGGCACCAGGTGAAGATTACCCTTTCTATTCCGTTTCTGTCGTCACTGACGATCAAGGAAAAGAACTGGGAATCACCGTTGCTCTCTTACTCTCTGACGATGAGAACTCGGTCTTCTTAGATCCCTTGAAGAGTCCCCACGATCTCTTTACTCTATCTATGAACCTCACCGGCAACGATGGGGATTCAGCTGAGGTCGCTTTGACGGGTGACTTAGGTGATCCTCAAGTCGCGATCGCCATCGATCGTTTTGGAAAAACCGAAGAATTGATCGCCCCGAGTAACAATCCTCCGACCACAGTCGCAATTCAAGTGGGTAGCGTATCCGGTGGCGCCGATTTTATTCGTGGAGACGTCGATCAAAACGGAAACGTTAATATCACTGATGTGATCAACATGCTCCGCTATCAATTCAATACGGAATTAGCCAACGAGGTGACTCTCGGTACGGCTGAGACTTGCTTAGGGGTATTCGATATCGATGGCAATAATGCTGTCGAGATTACCGATCCGATCAACCTCATTTCATACGTATTCGGATTAGGTGGAACGCGACCCAAATCACCTTTCCCCGATTGTGGAAAAGCAGGTGAAGGGGTGAGCCCTAACTTAGTTTGCGAGTCTTTCACTTGTAACTAATTTTTTCCTGCTCTTTCAGAGCAGCGAGCAACCGTTACGGCCATTCAATGATTCTCCTTGGCAATGCCTCATCTTGCTCTGGCCTTCACTCCGCCAAACGTAGGCTATTCGCGCCAACGTTTGCGACCGGGCTGATTCCAACTCGACGATGCTTTCAATGAGCAAAACGGTTTAAGAAACAGTCTTTAAAAAAAGAAGGTGGTACTCACAATGAGCACCACCTTCTTTTTTTGAACGCTTAAATCCTTGAAGAGTAAATAACTATGGTGAGTTTTAAATAAGAGTCTGCGCTTTGATTTCCGTCGGTTCGTTCATACTTTAAAATTAAAAGTAGGGGCGGAAGGCTCGTCTTTGAGAGCTCGTAGATACTCCCCAACATTTTAGGACGTTTGGAAGCTTCGCCGCACCCTATATTGGTAGATTTTTCCTTTGAAACCCATGAATTGATAGCCTTAGGATGGGATATAAAGAACGAAAAGTCTGGTAGCCAGTAACTCGTTACAGGAGTTAATTGTAGTTAGTTGGCTGCTAGCAAACTATCTGTCAACCAAGAGTCAACTATTCGCGCAAACGGATCTGAAATAGCACACTAACTCCATTTTATTTTGGTTCACTCTCAAGTTTGATTTTTTCGGTCAAGCCATCTCAGAGTTGAAGTCCCGATTTAAAACCAACGTTAAACCGCACGAAGATCCATAACAAAAACTACGGAACGTAAGTTTATGGTATGGTCCCCAAAGGGCCAGGATGATCCACTCATCAAACGCTCTCTCACCCGAGACAGTGGTTCATTCTCCAAATTTGAAAGCATCACCTGCAGGAAGTGTCGAGCCGTTTCACCGGCGGGATCTCGTCAGTGCTCAGAGTGTGGTTATAGTTTCTTAGAAACTCAAATCAGTTCCGAAGTCGATCCAGATTCAACTCCCCAAGATTCATATCCGCGAGCTCCATGGTTAAGCCCGTCAGAGAGTGAAGACCATCCTTGGATCGGTCGAGTGATCGACGGACGCTACAAAGTTCTCTCCGTCCTCGGCGAAGGGGGATTCGGGGTTGTGTTTAAAGTGGAGTCCCTCCTTTTTGATGACCCCGTGATCTTCGCGATGAAAGTTCTTCACAAAGAGCTTTCCAAAAACGAAAGTTTCCGCCTTCGATTTCTCAGAGAAGCTCGACTCGCGATGTCGCTTTCCCATCAGGGCGTCATTCAAGTGAGAGAGTTAGGACAAACTCGGGAAGGCATGCTCTACTTCACGATGGATTACTGTGAAGGGGAGTCCCTCAAAGACCGTCTCTCCCAGTTAGGGTTTATTCCCGTCGAGCAATCACTGCTTTATGCTCGCGAGATCCTGAAGGTTCTAAAAACCTCCCACCAAAAAGGCATCCTTCACCGCGACCTCAAACCCGGTAATATCTTTATTGAAGAAGTGAGTTCCTTCACTCTTCAATCCGGTCAGATTCAAGAACAAATCAAGATCGGAGATTTTGGTTTAGCGAAGGATCTGTCGGAGGTCGATCGGTCTGAGCTCGATATCACTCACGGTGGAATCGTCGGGAGCCCCCGTTACATGTCCCCCGAACAGGCGATGGGAGACGAGCTCGATGCCCGGAGTGATCTATTTTCGGTGGGGATGATCCTCTACGAAATGCTGTACGGAATTCCTCCAAGTGAACGCCAATTGGAAGACGCCAAGGGGGGATTAGTACGCCCCTCGAGAAAGTCTCCGCGTCAGCATGTCCCTCATTCGGTATTTGAGGTCTTGGCGAAAGCACTGGCGACCGACGTCGATCTTCGCTACTCCTCAGCGGAAGAATTCCTCAATCGAATCGATGAACTGCCCCTTGTAGAGAAAGCCTTGGGAAAGAAAAAGGGTATCTTCTCTCGTAATTTGACCACCCTGAGTCAAATCACATTATTCTCAGTTCTGGTGAGTCTATTCTTTGGGGGAGTCTTATTGTTTTTACAATCTCCTCAAGGGCGACATTACTCACAACAGATCTCTGGATTCTTCTCTCGGACTGAAATTAAGATCAGCAAGCAGGCTTCTTCCTCAAATGCCTCTCCGGTGATTCAAAAAGAACCCACCAAAGAAGTTCCCCCCGAAGATGTCAACCAGGTAGACCAATTCAAGATATTGCCAGCCCTCGCGGGAAAGGTGGAAGATTATTTTTTCCCTCTCAAAGCGGGTAGTTCTTTCATCTATGAAGTTCACCGTAAACAAAGGGGCGAAACTCAATTTCAAGCACCATCCAGAATCACATTTAAAATCTTAACGAAGGATGGCCCGAACCGAGTCCTCGTCGAAGGCTCTGAAGATGGGCAACGGTTTTGGTGGGGCTTAGATCGATCCACCGATTCGATCTATCAAGAATTCTTGCTACCAAACCCTGAAACCGGTGAACTAGAAATTTTAGAACGAAGAACTCTTCTCAGCTTACCCAAAGACCCTACAGTCAGAAAACTCACCCTTCACAATGAGGTCGCGGGAGTTAAGTCTGAGGTCACGGTCGAAGCAACTCCCATGGTCACACTCCATAATGAAACCTTCAGGAACTGTATTAAGGTGACTGAATGGGAAGAAGGAAAAGACCGAATCGTAGTGCGTTATTACCAAAAGTTTGGCGGGGAGATCGGCCATTTGGTTTACGACAAAAAAGCTAAAGAGTACGTCTACTCAAGAATCCTTCTTTCCCCTGAAGATCGAAAGCGAAATCGAGGCTCATAGATTTCGTTGATCGAATGGAAGCCCGTCTCCTTCCAAAATGACGGTCCTCACTCTTCCATAAATCTCCTAAAACCCTTATTAATAATCCCTTATAAACCCCTCCCGAACACCCTCTTCTCTCTACACTCCCTGAAGCATCCTCAGATCTTCAACTCCAGACAGAGTACCCAGAGTGGCGATCACATCTAATCCCACAGCCAACTCTTAGAAGCTTAAAAATACTCGGAGAGAATCCACCGATTTCCTAGACGCCACTGGAAACAATTCGTAAACTTAAGTATATTCAGGCCCTTTGTGTTGTTAGGTCCACATTCGAACAGAACACCTCTCACAAACAGAATTCGAAGATCACCAGCGATCAATTGCAATGAATCTATTAAGGAGGACACCTTGATCATCGCGGTTCCCAAGGAGATTATCCCCGGCGAAAGACGGGTTGGATTGTCTCCGGAGTCGATCAAAAAACTCATCAAGAATAAGGTCGAAATCGTCATCGAAAGCGGTGCAGGGATCGAGTCCAATTATTCGGATGAAGACTACCGTAATGCGGGAGCAAAGATCGAGACTTCCACCGAGACTCTCTGGAGTTCAGCTAACTTAGTTTTGAAAGTACGTGAGCCCGTAGAAAACGAAGCTTTAGGAAAACACGAAGTAGATCTCATGAGTGAAGGAGCCACTCTGATCAGTTATCTATCTCCCATGGTGAGATTGGATACTGTCAAAAAACTCCAAGATCGAAAAGTACGTTCCTTCGCCATGGATCTCATGCCGCGGATCACCCGGGCTCAGAGTATGGATTCATTAAGCTCGATGAGTTCGATCGCCGGTTACAAAGCAGTGCTTTTGGCCGCCAGTCTCCTCCCGAAGTACTTTCCGATGTTCATGACCGCAGCCGGTACGATCCCGGCAGCGAGAGTCTTGATCTTAGGAGCGGGGGTCGCCGGCCTCCAAGCCATCGCAACCGCGAAGCGTCTCGGAGCCATCGTTGAGGCATTCGATGTGCGCCCCGTTGTCAAAGAACAAGTCGAGAGTCTCGGAGGAAAGTTCATCGAACTACCGGTGGACACCTCGGAAAGCCAAGACAAAGGTGGCTACGCCAAAGAACAAACTGAAGAGACGCAAGAGAAGATTAAAAACCTCCTCCACAGCCACGTCAAAAAGTCAGACGTCGTCATCACGACCGCCTTGATCCCGGGAAAAACCGCTCCCGTCTTAGTCACCGCTGATATGGTTCGGGATATGTCGCCAGGGAGTGTGATCGTCGATTTGGCCGCTGAAGCCGGAGGAAACTGTGAGCTTACACGCCCTGGCGAAAATGCACCAGTTGAAGGCATCACCATCTGTGGGCCCACCAACCTTCCCGCTGAAATGGCCTTCCAAGCCAGCGTACTCTATTCTAGAAATATTACGACATTCTTAGAGCACCTTCTCAACGAAGAAGGCGATGGTCTTCACATCGATTTAGAAGATGAGCTCACCTTGGGCCCCTTAGTGACCCAAGAAGGGGATGTCATTCACGAATTGACCAAGAAACTTATCGAGGGAGGCGAATGATCGAAATGAATATTTCCAGCCTAACCCTAAATTTACTCGCTGATGTCACCCCACCGACTCAAGAAGCCAGTTCCGGAGACCCGGTCACGACTCTCTTGATGGGATTAACGGTATTCCTTCTGGCCGTTTTTGTTGGATTTGAATTGATCACGAAAGTTCCACCGACGCTTCACACTCCTCTGATGTCGGGATCGAATGCCATTTCAGGAATTACGATCATCGGAGCGATCATCTGTGCGGGACGCGCGGATAACGTCGCGGCTATCCTTGGTTTTCTTGCGGTTGTCTTTGCTACGGTGAATGTCGTTGGGGGCTTCGCTGTAACGAACCGTATGCTCCAGATGTTTAAGAAGAAGAAATAAGAATCCATGAATATCGACCATCTGGTACAAATTTTATACCTCGTAGCCTCGGGTCTTCTGATCTTCGGGCTCAAGAGATTGGGGTCTCCCAAAACCGCACCGCAAGGAAACATGCTCGGTGGATTAGGGATGCTCTTCGCCATCCTCGCCGTCTGTATCCAAGAAGCCAATAGCGATGAATCCAATTGGGTGCTCGTTGGAGTTGGAATCGTCGTCGGGTCCGTGATCGGAATTATCGCCGCCCAAAAAGTTCAGATGACCGGGATGCCCCAAATGGTAGCCCTCTTCAACGGTTTGGGTGGGGGAGCTTCCGCTTTCGTGGCTGCGAGTGAATTTAAATACGACGGCACCGACACCTCAGCGATGACGATGGTGCCTCTGTTTTTATCGATGATGATCGGTGCGTTAACCTTTACCGGTAGCTTGATTGCCTTCGGAAAACTTCAAGGGATCGTTACCAGTAAACCGGTTTCCTATCCGCTTCAAAAAACGATCAACTTAGTCCTCTTCCTTTCGACGGTCAGCGCAGGGCTCTTGATGGTGAACGATCCGAGTGCGACTCATTGGTTCATCGTCTTAACGGCACTCAGTTTGGTCTTAGGAGTCCTCGCGGTGATCCCCATCGGGGGAGCCGACATGCCAGTGGTGATCTCCTTACTGAACTCTTACTCCGGAATTGCTGCGAGTGCCACGGGTTTTGTCCTCAGAAACGATGCCCTCATCATCGCCGGTTCCTTGGTAGGCGCCTCCGGGATCATCCTGACTCAAATCATGTGTAAAGCCATGAATCGTTCCTTGGCGAACGTCTTGTTTGGTGGCTTTGGAAGTGATGACTCCGGCGGAGCTGCCGGCCCAGCGGGTCCTCAAGGTAATTACAAGAGCGCGGGTCCCGAAGAAGTTGCCATGATCTTGGATACCGCCAGCCTCGTGATCATCGTACCGGGATACGGAATGGCCGTCGCCCAAGCTCAACACCAAGTTCGAGAGCTGGATAAAGCTCTTCAAGAACGAGGCGCTGAAGTTCTCTATGCGATTCACCCCGTTGCCGGTCGGATGCCCGGGCACATGAACGTCCTCTTGGCTGAAGCCGATGTTCCCTACGAACAACTTCAAGAGATGGACGTCATCAATCCCAGCTTCCCAAGAGCCGATGTGGCAATCGTCCTGGGGGCCAACGATGTCACCAACCCCGCGGCCCGAACCGATAAGGCCAGTCCTATCTACGGGATGCCGATTCTCGATGTCGACAAAGCCCGCACGGTGATGGTTCTCAAGCGAAGTATGAATCCTGGATTCGCCGGAATCGAGAATGAGCTGTTTTTCAAAGAGAATACTTTGATGGTCTTCGGTGATGCTAAAGATAGCGTCAGTAAGATCAACTCAGCGTTAAAAGAACTCTAAGAATCCCTATAACGACAAAAAGAGAGGATCGTTGTGGCTGCTTCCTCAACAAAAGCTATTTGGGCTGCCCTGATCGGAAATGGACTCATCTCCATCACCAAGTTTATCGCTGCGGGGATCTCAGGAAGTTCTGCGATGCTGTCGGAGGGGATCCACTCCGTCGTGGATACGGGAAATCAAGTTCTACTTCTCTACGGAATTAAACGCTCAAAACTTCCTGCGGATGATCGCTTCCCATTCGGCCACGGAAAAGAGATCTACTTTTGGAGCTTCGTCGTCGCCATCATGATCTTCGCGGTCGGTGCAGGAATCTCTCTTTACGAGGGCATTCACCATCTGCTCCATCCTCCCGAAAAACTGGGGGATCCCACCATCAACTATATCGTCCTCGGTTTTGCGATGGTGTTTGAAGGTTTCGCCTGGTTCTTTGCTTTTAAAGAATTTAAAAAATCAAAGGGTTCTAAAAGCTATATGGAGTCAGTGAAGACTGGCAAAGATCCGACCCTGTGGGTTGTCTTATTCGAGGACTCCGCAGCCATGGCAGGATTGATCATCGCCGGGGTAGGGGTATTCTTGGGACAAGTCACCGGAATCGTTTACTTCGATGGCGCTGCTTCAGTGCTCATCGGACTGATCCTCGGCCTCACTGCAGTTTTCATCGCGATTGAAACTAAAGGCTTATTAATAGGGGAGAGCGCGGAGCCTGAACACGTGTCTCTAATCAATGAAATCCTTGGTCAACAAAACGAAGTTGATCAAGTCAACGAAGTGATCACTCTCCACATGGGACCCCACTTTGTTGTCGCCAACCTCAGTGTCGATTTCAAGGATGGAATTCCCTCTGAGCAAATCGAAAACGCCATCCAGACGATGACTTCAAAAATCCGCGACGAGTTGCCCGTTGTTAAGCGCGTCTTTATCGAGGCGGAGTCGAAATCCGACTCTGCGGCTCACCCGCCATAAAAAACAAATCAAATATCGAAACCTATTAACTATCCCGAAGCGCTAGCGAGGGTCTTTTTCCCCTCGCTAGCGCTTCGGGATAGTTAATTTTGATTGCCCCCCGAATCGTTTTTTTAAGAGCTTCGTTATCGACTGTGCTCCAATACCAAAATCGTGGTGGCTTCTGGGAGAAAATCTCGATTGATCTCTACGGAAAAATCACCCTCTTCGATGACGGGATAACCTTCACATTGATCGAGGAAACTCTTCTTCGGCAAAATGTCTAAATTTACTTTTTCAGTCTTGTAATGCATGGGGATGATCAGAGATGGTCGCACTCGTTCGATGAGATCCATTTGGTCTTCCAATGCGATCGTAGGATTCCCTCCCGTAAGAGCGAGGAGAATATCTACTCCTTGAAGGAAATCTAATTGCTCTTGATTAAGAGCATGCCCCAGATCACCCTGGTGAGCGATCGTAAGATTCTCGGAGGTGAACTTCACCATCGCGTTCGGTCCCTCCGACTGGTCGTCTTCGTAGACCTCTATCGCTTCAAAGGGAATTCCCAAGAAAGTTCCCGAACCTCTCTTAGAACCCCCCGAGGCTGCCAATTCAAGGCCGTCGATAAGGGTAAAATCACCCAACAGAGAACTCACATCGGAGTGATATTTCTGGTTCTCGTGACTGATCGAAACGAGATCACATTGAACTCCAACTGGGAGGTACCCGCCACAATCAGGGTAGTTGTAGGGGTCCATGACAATCCGTAGGGACTCTCCAGAACTATTTTGGGTTGTGATCCCAAATGCCGCATGACCGTACCACGTGATATGCATCGATATTCTCCTAATTATGTAGTCGCCTCAAGACTACCAATCTGGATTCAGATAGACAACTTCAATTGGTAAGTTTCACCACAAAGTCATGACGATGCTTGAAATACGGGCGTTCTGATCTTTTAATAGCTCCTTATGAAGCTCGAGATGATCAGAGCTCAAGAAAAGAAACAGAAAAGAAGAAGGCTTGCCCAGTAAACTCTGGAATGAGGAGCTAAGCGAGCCAGTCTAATTGAATGTGTAAAGAGAAACTGTCCCCCGATCGAGCCCAAGCCTCTTTGCTCGATCTGTAAAGACCTAGGTCGAAGACGACAGTTAAGCTTGAATTAAAAGCATGCAGGATCTACTGGATCTTGCGATGGCGGACTCCGCTAGGGTTTTGGATGTCCATTCAGCTTGAGTCTTAAACAAAAAATTAAACGGCGATCCTCCTGACTTTGTCGATCCATTATGGCTAAAAGAAAAAAACGTTCTAAAGAAGACTTTTCCAATCCCGGTAAGGTGGTTGAAGTTCCCTTTCACGACACTCACCGTCGCAAGTACCTCAACTATGCCATTTCAGTGATCACCTCGAGGGCTCTCCCCGATGTTCGAGATGGGATGAAGCCCGTACAGAGAAGAATTCTCTACACGATGTATCACAACCTGCATCTTTACCCCGATCGGCAAACGAGAAAATGCGCCAAGATTGTGGGAGAAGTTCTCGGTTCGTACCATCCACACGGCGACTCTGCGGTGTACGAAGCTTTAGTTCGCTTAGCTCAGGATTGGTCGGTTCGCGTGCCTTTAGTTTTTGGACAAGGAAACTTTGGCTCGATCGACGGTGACAGCCCGGCGGCTTATCGTTATACCGAAGCGAAGCTCGAACCGATCTCGATGCATCTCCTCGAGGACTTGGGTAAAAACACTGTCGATTTCCGTCCTAACTTTGACGGCATGGTTCAGGAACCCGAAGTTCTTCCCGCGCGGATCCCACACCTCCTCATCAATGGCACCACCGGTATTGCGGTGGGTTTAGCTACGAGCATCCCTCCTCACAACCTCAAAGAAGTGATCGATGCTTGTATCGCGTGGATCGAAAATCGAAAAATCGAGACCAAGGATCTTTTAAAGATCATCAAAGGTCCCGATTTCCCCACCGGGGGAGAAATTTTAGAATCGAGGAATACTCTCAAACAGATTTACGAAGAAGGGCAAGGCTCCATTCGTATGCGGGGAGAGTACGAAATTGAAAAAGGGGAACGAGGCAGCCAACAGATCGTGATCACCTCCGTTCCTTACCAAGTTAATAAAGCGACCCTGGTAGAGAATATCGGGCAGATTATCGTCTCCCGCAAAGTCCCTCAACTCTTGGATGTTCGAGATGAATCGACGGATGACATCCGAGTGGTGATGGAGATCAAAAAAGATTCCGATCCCGAACAGGTGATGGCCTACATCTTCAAGCACACGAATCTTCAATCCAAGTTCAGCGTGAATCTCACGTGCTTGATTCCGGGTCCGAGCGGAGCCTTGGAGCCCAAGAGAGCCAACCTTAAAACGCTGATCGAACAATTCCTCTTGTTCCGTTACAGCGTGGTGGAGCGACGCTTCCGTCATGAGCTTCGTCTGTTGAAGGATCGAGTCCATATCCTCGAAGGCTTTAAAAAGATCTTTAATGCCTTGGACGAAGCGATTCGAATCATTCGAAAATCGGATGGAAAAAAGGATGCCGCCCAAAAATTGATGGCTCGATTTAAAATCGATGCGATCCAAGCGGATGCCATCCTCGAACTCAAACTCTACAAGCTCGCCAAACTTGAGATCAAACTGATCTTGGATGAGCTCAAGGATAAGAAAAAGCGTATTCGAGAAATCGAAGCCATCCTCGACAGCCCCCGTCGACTGTGGACGGTCGTGAAGAAGGAACTTAAAGAGATCGGCAAAGAGTTCGAAGAAAAGCGTCGAACCAAAGTGATGGTGTCGGGCCACACGGAAACAACCTACGACGAAGAAACCTTTATCCTCGACGAGGATGCCACCATCCTCATGACTAAGGATGGTTGGATTCGAAGGGTTCAGCGCGTGACCGATCTCTCCAAGGTCCGTCTGCGAAAAGATGATGAACTCTTGACCGTCATCGGAGGGAACACTCGATCCACCGCTGTTTTCTTTACCAATTATGGAGTCGCATACACCATTCGAATCAATGATATTCCTCCTTCCCCAAGGGGCTTCGGAGATCCGATTCAAAGACTCTTCAAGTTTAAAGATGGTGAGAAAGTGATCGCCGCGTATTCTCTCGATCCTCGGGCCGTCGCCAAGATCGAAGCTCCTGAGGGAAAAGTACCACCTCTTCACGCGATCGCTGTTTCTTCGAGTGGCTATGGGATGAGATTCTCTGTCGCCAATTACAGTGAAGCTTCGACTCGTGCGGGTAGAAAATTCGCAAGAGTCAAACCACCCACTGAAGAGATCGTCGGGCTGACCCTCATAGCCGGGAAAGAAGTCTTGATCACAGCTTCCCAAAAGGGACGAGCGCTTCTTTGTAAAGCCTCCGAAGTGAACTTTTTATCGGGACCAGGAAAAGGCGTTCAAATTATTAAATTAGATAAAACCGATCGTATTCTGGGTTTCTCTACCAGTCAAAGACCTCGCGAAGGATTGACCGTTCTGAGGGAAGGGGGCAAAAAGATCCCGATCCTTCCTCAGTCTTACCGAGTCACTTCCCGGGCAGGAAAAGGTTTCGAAGTCATCAAGCGGGGGCGCTTAGCCGGCATCGAAGCCCCTGAAATCACCCTTCCTGATTTCCTCGAAGCGGAAAACGGCAAAGGATCGAACGGCTCGAAGAAGAAAAAAAAGTAGGAGTGATCGGCCGTGGCTGTAAAGAAGAAGAAAAAAGTTAAGAAAAAGATCGCCAAGAAGGTCAAAAAGAAACTGACCCAGGGCAAAGCGAAAAAGACATCAGCATCAACGAAGAAGAAGGGTAAGAAGAAAGTGGTCTCCCGGAATACAAAATCTTATGACGCCAAAGCGATCACCGTATTAGAAGGCCTCGAGCCAGTGAGAAAGCGTCCAGCGATGTATATCGGTGGGGTCGACAACCGGGGCCTCCACCATCTTCTTTGGGAGATCTTGGATAACGCTATCGATGAGGTGATCAACGGCTTCGCCACGACCATCGAAGTCGAGTTAGATAAAGATGCCAAAGGCGTCCGCGTCACGGATAACGGCAGGGGTATTCCAGTCGATAAACACCCGAAGCATAAGAAATCGGCCCTGGAGCTCATTCTGACGACACTTCACGCTGGAGGTAAATTCGATTCAGGAAACTATATTCACTCTGGGGGACTTCACGGAGTCGGTTCTTCCGTTGTCAACGCACTCTCAAAAGAACTCATCGCCTCCGTTAAGCGCGAAGGCAAAGAGTACATGCAAAAGTACCGCAGAGGAAAACCGACCACACCCCTCAAAAGAAAATCAGGAGCGCGAGGATCGGGTACTTCAATTTACTTTCGCCCCGATCCCGACATTTTCTCTCGCACCAACTTTGATCCCAAACTTGTGGGGGACATCTTAGAGTCGAAAACCTACCTCCACAAAGGATTGAAAATCGTCTACCGCAATGGAACCAGCGGAACCACTCAGACCTTCTCTCATCAAGAAGGGATCCAAGAATTCTTAAGAAAACTCGTTGAAGAGAGAGGCAAACGACCCACCGAAGATTTCATCTTTTACTTCCAAAAAGATGACAACCCTCGCCTGGAGTTTGTTCTTCAGTGGACTGACGAAACCAGCGAATTTATTCAGAGTTATGTGAACGGAGTTCGAACGCCCATCGGAGGTACTCACGAACAAGGCTTTAAAAATGGAGTCGTGAAAGCCGTTCGAAACTATATGGAAACTCATAAGCTTCAAGCCAAGGGTGTCAAAATCTCAGGGGAAGACATCCGTGAAGGGTTGAGCGCCATCATCTCGTTTTATATCGCAGAACCTCAATTTCAGGGTCAAACTAAAGATCGTTTGAACAACCCAGAGGTCACATCACTGGTCAGTGGGGCGGTTGCACCAGCGCTCGAACAGTATTTCAATAATAATGGTTCGATCGCCAAAGGCGTTGTCGCAAGAATCATTTTAGCGGCCCGGGCACGAGCGGCTTCGAGGGCCGCTTCGCAGGAAGTGACGCGAAAATCGGCTGTCTCTCATCGCCTCAACCTTCCCGGTAAATTAGCCGACTGTGAAAGCACGAAGCCCGACCAAAGTGAAATCTTCATCGTCGAGGGTGACTCTGCGGGGGGAACGGCGAAACAAGGTCGAAGCCGGAAGCACCAAGCGATCTTGCCCTTGAGGGGAAAGGTCTTAAATACCGAGCAAGCCAATCTCACGAAGATTATCGCCAACCGCGAAATTTCTGACATCGTCAGCGCCTTGGGATGTGGCATGGGAACGAAGATGGATCTGGGGAAATTACGCTACCATCGAGTCGTGATCCTCACCGATGCGGATTCGGATGGGCATCATATTTCCACCTTACTCTTAACCTTCTTCTACCGATACATGCCGTCTTTACTTCGTAAGGGCCACGTCTATTTGGGTATGCCTCCGCTCTATAAAGTTCAATTGGGGAAAGAAGTTCACTGGGCTTGGGATGATCGTGAAAAAGAAGAGATCATCGAAAACAAAAAAGGAAACGTTCGCCCAGAGATCACTCGGTTCAAAGGATTGGGTGAAATGACGAGTGAACAACTCAAGGAAACGACCTTAGATCCAAAGACCCGAACGCTTCAACAAGTGGTAATTACGGATGAATTGGAAACCGATCGCATCGTTTGTGACCTGATGGGTAAGGACACCTCCGCACGTTATTCGTTCGTGATGGAACGCGCTGCGGAAGCGGATGATGTAGATATCTGAGTCCGTTTCAACCGTTCCAGCAAATCACAGATTTTCTTCCACTCCGCTGAGCGTAGCCTCTTCGAGCCTACACTCGCGGCCGAGTTGATTCCAACTCGGCTTCATTAACTAGCCCGGAGCGTAAGCGACGGGATGTGTCATCGTGCTGAGCTCCCTATTCGTTTATTTTTATGGATAGCTCAGGTATTTAGCTATCACCCACGGAATACTTTAGCTCTGTCCCGTCGCTTACGCTCCGGGCTAGTTAATTTTGGTGCTTAAATAATAAGCATAAATTTTAGAATCATAGGAATCTAAAATTTCACAACCTCTCCGCCAAGCGTAGCCAATTTGAGTCAACACCTGCAGCCGAGTTGATCCCAACTCAGCTTCGATCATGTTGAATCAACATGAACGAATAACCGTTGTGAAATAATTCACAATGTATAAACACCCATTTAAGAATCGTCCTCCATCATTCTCATTTCCCCCTGAATGAGTAAAAAGCCCGTTATTTTTTAACTTTAAGCATTAAACCTTGCCCAAGAAAGATTGTGAAAAAAAGCACAATATAGAATTCCGGACTCATTAGATCTAACATCTTGGGTGGTTGGTGATCGTCTAGTTAAAGGCTTCTATGATGTTTCATTGAAAGCTCATTGAAGATACTGATACAACTAAACGTAAAAACACTTAAGAAAGTGTTAGAGAATCTCCCTATCATTCAAATCATTAATTCCATTAGGGAGAATATTAAGGGATTCGTAAGGAAGAACTATTCCTTACATGGGTTTTATCGCTAGGGTTCATTCGATTAACTCTAATCAAGGCACTGAACGATTTCATCGTTCCTCTCAATTGCCACCTCAGGGGGAATGAGGCATAGGTTGACTCGGATGTGAATATAGGAGGGTTTATATGCAAAGTTCTATTTCTTGGCAAGAATCATCATTTTTTCAGGGAACATCAGAAGTGGTGATCAACAAGTTGAGTGAATTCGTTAGTGAATCAGCCTACACGCAGGGAGATGTGATCTTCAGTGAGGGGGATCTAGCCGAAGAGCTCTTTCTACTCAAAAGTGGTCAAGTAGAACTTAATTACCAGCTACCAACTCGCCCTGAGGAAGCCGTTCGCATCACAAAAGTCAATCCGGGGGAAGTTTTTGCCTGGTCAGCTCTTACTGGCGGAGATCAGCTCACCGCAAATGCCGTTGCCTTTTTTGATTGCTCGGTTTTCACCATTGGAGCTCAGCACTTGGTGAAGGTCATGGATGAAAATCCAGCGTTCGGTTATCACCTCATGCAAAAGTTATCCGAACTCGTCGCTGGAAGACTCAAAGCCACTCGAGATCAATTTAAGTGGCTCCAGAGTATATGATGAGAAGATGTTAGAAGCCTAGAATTCCGACTCAATGAGTCACGACGAAATATAAGACCTAAAATAAGCCCAATGAATCTAAAGTTCATTGGGCTTATTTTGTTTAATGAATTTTTGTGGTTCTTTATCCCTCGCTAAAGCTTCGGGCTTGGAGGGTTGTGAACAGCATTCAATGTGAAGAATGTCGATCTCTTATTGAGTGTTCTTGGATCGGGGTTCAGAAAACACTTCTTTGATTCTTTGCTTGCAGTAAGAACACCCCTCAATCGGATCCCTTTTTGCTCGAACCAGCTCTTCAGGTAATTCCCATATAGATTGCTCGGATCTCATAATAACCAAGTATCGACCACAGGTGTGACAGATCCAATCCACCTTACACTCGACTCGTTGGGAAGGAACTTCTTCGTAATACCCGTCGTGGTAAATCCCCTCGATGTCGTATACGTTTTCCCCCGGCTTATGCAGTACAGCAACCGTGGTACAATTTCCGGGAAGCACTAAAACCAACTGGCTCCATCGATAGACTTTCACTGTATGGTATTTTACTTCACTCGGCAGTTCCCAGGAGAGACGAATTAAGGATCCTTCTTGCTGGCAAGAAACATTCATGGGTTCCGGCGGAGCGATGGCATCGGGTTGGTCGTAGGTATCCAATTCCACGTATTCATTCACATCGAATTCGGAACGGTTTTCAAAATTTCCACAGCTGAATGTCGTGAAAACAAGAAATGAATAACTTAGCGATGTAAAAAATTTAATCATAGAGATACCTTTAACCATTCATCATCAGACACTGGTTAACTTATAATTTGTAGTTGGATCGGGATGTATCTCAGTAAAAAAAATTATAGAGAACTAAATAGTCATCATTGAGCTTATGAATAGAACTTTCATGTTAACTCCAAGAATTAGAACGCGAAAGATCAATCTATTCGAATTTAGATTCACGAAATATCTTTTCCTTAGACTAAGTCTTCTGTTCTTCCTGATCAACATTCAGCTTTTCGCTCAATCCGATGACAAAAACCAGACTCAACCTCCGTTGAATCAGATTGAAGCCCTCAGCTCGAAATCCAAAGCGGGTCTGCCACAAGGCACTGGAGAGATTGAAATCCTATTCAATAAAATCCTTCCTTCGGGCCAGAGCGAGCAACAGTGCGTCAGATTGATCGTAAAAAACAAGAGCGGAAAATTTATCGATGGGGGAGGGAGAGGCTTGTACCGCGATGGTCGGTTCTTCGTCGAAGGTAAGACTCGATTTCTTGCTCCAGCTGGACCTGTCACATTAAATCTTCAGGCTGGCCCCAACTTTGTGGATGCTACCTTTCAATTAAGCTCTACAGAAGGATCTCTCAATCGATACCAGATCACTCAACGCCCCTGGTTTCGACCTCAAGATCACGGCTGGTACTCGGGCGACAATCACGTTCACGCTCAACATGATGCCAGAGCCTCCATTAAAACGAATCTTGAATACATGGCGATTCAAGCTCGAGCAGCCGGTTTAGATTTTGTGACGGAAGCCGGTTCCAATGGATCCTACGAAAAGCTCGAGTCTCTCAATCGACCGGACTTCATTCTGACTCGAGCGGATGAACAGCGATTAGGCTGTTTTGTAGGACATATCAATACTCCCGGAATTCGTGAACCTATCTCTCAACTTACGATCCGCGAATTAGAGCGAACTCTTTTACCGAGCCAAGCCCTCACCGATAAAGTCCATCAACTGGGAGGGATCACCATTCACACCCATCCCCTGACTCCTCGCCACCAAATCCACTGGATGGGAGCAGCGGAGTTGATTCACAACGCCGTTTTTAAAAAGGGAACCGATCTCCTTGATATCGATTCTCGTCAAACTGAACTTCTCTGGTATTCCGTTCTTAATCTTGGCTTAACTATTGGAGCCTCAAGTTATACCGACTGTGCCTTAGGGCGGGTGAGAACTTTGTCTCCGGGAGATCGACGAGTCTACGTCCACTCCGATGAATTTAAATTTTCAAAACTCATCTCTGGAATGAAGCAAGCTAAGACCTTTGCGACCAATGGTGGGCCTCTCTTTGCCTTCTTTTCCGTCGATGGAAAACTTCCTGGTACAACAATCGAATCGGAATCAGGAAGGATTCACCCTGTTAAAGCCAAAATCCACTCTTGGCATACCTTGAGATCGATCGAACTTTACTACCAAGGAAAAAGAATCGACCGGGCTTCGCCCCGACATGGCCGACACTCCGAGTATGAATTTGATTTTAAATTACCGACGAAAATCGTCGGAACTCCCTGGTTAACTTTAAGAGCTGAAAATGAGCAAGGCGATTGGGCCCTCACCAGCCCGATCTACTTTGATGCTAAACAAGTCGAGCCCGTTAAGAATACCTGGGGGGCTCTCCTCCAAATCAGTAACGCTACAAGATTCATTCAGCTGAGGAAGCAATTCTATTCCCATCTCTTGGTGAGTGTCAGAGATCCTGAGGGGCTCGAATCCGTCACCTTATTAAAGGATGGAGTGAAGATCAAAGAGTTCTCCTCCAGTGAGAAAAAGGAAAGAACTAACAATTCATCCTTACCCTCGACGACTCTTCGTGGCGATTATCAACCCGATTGGGTTTGGGGCCCTCAAGCCAATTCCACTCGATTACTACAAGCCGATTGGCCTGTCGATCAAACGGGTTGGTATAGCCTTCAGTTAAAAACTAAAATGGGCTCCACCTACCGGACAGATTCCATTTTCTTTGATTCCAAGCATCCCAACAGCCGAGCTATCTCCTTAGCCCAACTAGGATCGAATGCTCACCAATTGAGATGGTGGGGCTACGGTGAAGAGATGCCCTTAAACAAAATTGAGCTTCCCTTTAAGGGGGATCACTGGTGGTATCCCAAAAATACCGCTTTTTACATGGAAGGCGAATTTCAGAAGGAAAAATATCGTTACGTTTCAAATTCTCCCTTCAAAGGATTTAGGGAGAACCATCTCAGGGAAGCCATCAACCCCCAAAAACCGATAGATCTTTTAAGTGGTAAATTAGAGGATCATTTTTACAGCTTCTTAAAAGACAAACAATACGAAGACCCAGAGAAGAACTTTCGTTTAGAGAACAAAAGATTGTTCGTAACAGGTAAAACTCTTGGCTATTTAGGTACACGACAAAACTACAAAAACTACCGATTAATTGCTGAGTTTGAGTGGGGGAAAAAGAATTGGGGCAAACGCGTGGGCAAAGCTCGTGATTCAGGAATCTTTCTTCACAGTCAAGGACCCGATGGAAACTCGGTCGATGCCGAAGGGGCGTTTCAAACGGCGATTGAGTGCAATGTGATGGAAGGTGCAGTCGGTGACTTTTTACTAATTCGGGGACATGATGTCCGTGGAAAGTTAATTCCCCTAGAAGTTGAATCCACCGTAGCTTCCACCTTCGACTCTGAAAATTGGCCCCGCTATTTACCCGAGGGAAAAAAACATGTGATCAAAACTTGGGGGAGGCTCAATCATTACGGCAAAAAGCCTAATTGGAAGGATATCTTTAACCAATCTTCACAGGGTCTTAACGGAAATCGCTGTCGAATAGAAATTGAATGTAAAGATTCAACGATCGAAATCACTGTTGACGGCAAACTTGTAAACCGAGTCACTAATATCAAACCCCAATCCGGGCGAATTCTTATTCAAAGCGAGGGCTCTCAAATTCAATTCACTCGCTTAGAATTGCACCCTTTAGATCCAGCCTGAGGCTTTTAACGCTATAAGTTACTTCATTTTCAACGATTTGATTCATTCCACTCCATCAAAACCTCCGGCTCTATACAGATCCGATTTTCATAGAGTTTGAAATAATTTCACATTTACATGAAATTAACCGGGATTAAAAACTAGCACCATAATCAAGCAGTAAGCTTCTTCCATCCGTTGAGCTCACTATCTGAGAGCTGAGGAAGGTCTGGCATCTCATCGGCCCAAGATTCTCAGATTGGAAAACCACGGAAAATGTCATCTGCCCGCGAACTTAGCTTCGTACTCGATGAGCTCAAGCAGGTGAGAGGCAAACCTTATGTCAACCAAAGAGAAGCTACTGGTCATCGATAAAGATGATTGGACGATAGATCAACTAACCCTCCACCTTTCACGAGATGGATTTCAAGTCTGTCTAATGGACACGGAGCATGCCTATCCAGGTGAGATCAAAGGCCACGAGCCTGCGATGATAATTTATGACATCGCCGCTCAGGGTTTGGGTGGGCTCAAATTTTGTGAAAACTTAAAAGACGATCCGCGAACTCGATCGATCCCTCAAGTTATTGTTTCTGAAGAAGGTCAGGAAAACCTTATTCTAAAATGTTACGACTTAGGGGTGGACGCTTATTTGAAAAAACCAGTTCGGGCGCGAGAGTTGGTAGCGCGAGTTAAGGCCATTCTGAGAAGAGTACCATCGGGAGGACATCTTGAAGCTCCTTCTACGATTTACTTTCGAGGAATCGAAGTTGATTTATCAAGTTTTCGTGTGCGTAGCGAAGGACGAGATTTAGGATTCACCATCACGGAATTTAAAATCCTTCGATTACTCATGTCAAAACTCGACGTCATCTTTTCGAGAGAAGATATCTTGAACGAATGTATTGGAGATCGAAATTCATTGTCGAAAAGAAATATCGATGTCCACATCAAATCGATCAGAGAAAAATTAGGTGCCCAACGAACCTACATTGAAACCGTACGGGGCGTAGGATATAAATTCTCAACTCATAATTAAAATGGTCTTCTAAACTGATGCTCGGACAGTTAAAAACCCTTGGGGCTAGATTTATGCTTTCAATTCCAAGGTATCTAATCATTCTTTGCATAAGCTTGGTCTTTTTGACAAGCTGCGATCGTGAAGACCTTACCAGCGGCCCGAATGTTCCAATCCCCGTTCCGGTTTTTGTGCCTCCTCCTTTAGGACCCGGCGATGTGAAGATGAATGAATTCGTCATTCATAACGGAGGGTCCGTTCTCGACGAAGAAGGCAACACACCTCCTTGGCTAGAAATATATAACCCTCATGATCAAGATATCGATTTGAGTGGAGCGTTCCTCTCGGACTCTTTATTCCAACCGGAAAAATGGTCTCTACCTGAAGGCCCGGAGTCCATCATTCCTGCTCTTGGATATTTAATAATATACGTCGATGGAAAAGCGGACACCCTCGGCGGTCTTCACGCGAATTTCGAACTCAAGGAATCTGCCGGCCTATTTGTTCTTTGGGATAAGGGAGGAATATCGGGGGATCAGTTTAACCTCGACACTCGTGGACTGGGAGTCGATCAAGCTATGGGAAGAATTCCTTACGAAGATCTCGAATCGATCGGGGATTTCTTATTGCTCGAAAGCGCTACACCATTAGCAGAAAACTCAGAAGAATCTAAAGACACTGACCCGGGCCCCACAAATGAGCCTTTTATTCGCGGAGATGTCAATGGAAGTGGCAATGTAAGTTTTGAAGATTCAGTTCTATTAAACCAAATCTTACAAGGGAACAGAACCCAGCCAGCGTGTGAGGATGCTTCTGATGTCGATGACGATGGCGATATCGATATCGACGATTTTAATCTCCTTACCCAAGCTATCTTTGATGCATCGGTTCAAATCGCTCCACCCTTTCCCAACCCCGGACAGGATCCTACCGCTGATGGCTTAAACTGCCCTCTATAAACTTAAATGGAATCGATTATTTAAAAGAGTAAATTTTAAAAAGGTACAAGCAGTTTGCTTGTACCTTTTTTTACCCGAAAACAAATCATAGATTCCCCATGACATGAATCACCCTAAAACCTAAACGGACTGTTTTCCAATAACATCATTTACAAAATCAACACCTTAGTCATCACTATGAGATGAGCTTGATACTTGTAATCGAAAATAATCTTACCGAGACAAATCTTATAAACCTTCCTCGAATATAAAGATTCAGAACGGTTTGCTTTTCTTTACTTCCAACCAACACAATAACAACAACAATCCTTTACCTCTATAAATAGAGATCCAAATGAACTGATCCATCTTTTTAATTATTAAGAACCAACAGCTAACCATGAACAAAGAGTAAAGTTGGTTAACAGAAGGCAACACAAATTTCGCCTATTACTCACTTAACATTTAATCTGAATTCACACTTCCCCTGTATCTTAGTCCTCATAATAAGAAATCGGTCAGGCATATGAGTTTGGTGGCGCCCCAGACTCCAGCCAAAAATCACTCAATTTCAAAGGTTTGGATCATTACTAAATAGAGTGTTGTTTGTGAGCTATTTTCATAATTAAACTCAATCAGATGAAGCATTGAACTCATGAACGAGAATCTTCAATTTCATTGAGACCAACAAATGAAAACAGTACTCATATCCAACTTAACAGAGGTTGGTTCCGACAAATCATTAAAATTGGGTTTAGGAGTTTTGGAATCTCGTTCCATTTCAATCACACAGGGAAAATATCTCCTTAAGTAATGGAGACCCCTTAGAACAACGATTCTCTTCGGGAGGATAAATCATGCTTTCTATGCGACGTCTATACATTGCGCTCGCAATCGCTATTTTTGCAGCTCCAGTTGCAGTACAAGCTCAAGGACATTTCTTACGGGGTGATTTCAACAATGATAAAATCATCGACATCACCGACCCCGTAGCTACTTTGGGTTTCCAGTTCATCGGAACGGAACCTCCACAATGTGAAGATGCTGCCGACTACAATGACGACGGCGAAATTGACATCAGTGACGCTATCGCTTCTCTAACCTGGCAATTCCTCGATGGTGCTACTCCTGCCAGCCCCTATCCCGTCTTTGAAGGTGACCCCACTCCAGACGATCGGCTCGGTTGTTTAGGAACTCCAGTGGATATCACGGGTGCAATCACTGAAGACATGACTCTCACCGCTGATCAAGTTTATCGCCTGATCTCGGGTGTATTCGTCAAAGATGGTGCGACCTTAACTATCGAAGCGGGTGTTACCGTTCTCGGTGACTCTGAAAGTCAAGGACTCCTCATTGTCGAACGTGGCGGAAAATTGATCTGTAACGGCACTGCAACCCATCCCGTTGTTTTCACCAGCGACAAACCCGTTGGTTCACGCGCTCGTGGTGACTGGGGTGGACTCATCATCCTCGGCAAAGGTATCAACAACGTCGAAGGTGGCGAAGCTGAAGCAGAAGGTCTCCAAGGCCAACTCTGGGGTGGAGGAGCCAACCAAATCGCTGACGACGACAGTGGTCGCCTCAGCTACGTACGTTGCGAATTCGGTGGAACTGAAATCAGTATCGACAACGAAGTGAACTCCATTTCGATTTTTGGTGCGGGTTCGGGCACAACTATGGATCACGTACAAGTCAAATATAACTTGGACGACGGTTTCGAATGGTTCGGTGGATCGGCAAGCTTGAAGTGGGGTATCGCAACGGGTATCCGTGATGACAGCTTCGACTACTCTTTCGGTTGGAACGGAAATGGTCAATACTGGGTGGCCCAACAACGGGGTGACGATGCCGACCGTGGCTTTGAAGTTGACAACAGTGAAAGTATCTTCAGTGCTACTCCTTTCACGAATCCTAATATTTCAAACGTTACCTTGATTGGTGATCCCGCAGAAGGATCTGATTCTTCAAGTGGTTTGACCTTACGTCGTGGAACCGGCGGAAAACTCTACAACGCCGTTATCACTGGATTCTCTGACGGTTTAGATATCGACGACGACGTCACTGCCGCTCGCGTTGACGCTGGCGAATTAATCATTGACCACTGTCTCTTCCACAACAATGGTGCTGACGGAAACAAACACGCCAGTACGGATGACGATGGAATCGACGAAGCTGCTATCTTAGCCGCTGGTTCAAATATCCTCTTGGATATCGCCGATCCTTCACCTATCGCTGATCCTTTCAACTTGGATGCACCGAACTTCCGCTCGCAAGAAGCTGCCTCTTCAAGTCCTTTCGATCCCACTACTTTAGGAGATTTCTTTGACGCCGCTCAATACTACGGCGCAGTGGCTCCGGAAGGCGCTGGCGACGACTGGACCCAAGCTCCTTGGGTAAGTTACTGGCAAAACTAAGCTGATCGCTTCGATTTAAAGATCTGAGTGAGAGAGGCTCTTTAAAAGAAATCTTAACAAGAGCTTCTCTCCCCAGATTCTCTGGGGAACATTAACCTTGCCCAGACCCTCCAGGATAGGAGTTTCCAACTTTGGGAGCTTCTATCCTTCTTTTTATTTCCGCACTCCTCATTGAATTCTTTATTGGAATCAACGAATCAGGGCAATTCACTTCTTCTTCATTAGGACTTAACTGACACCCTTTAACTTCGAACTTATTGTTAAGAAGAATTTAGCGAGTGCTTATTTCATCCACTCGGTGAATCACTTTTACCAATAAGGAAAAGTGACTTCCTGATTTAATCCAAGAAAATCGCTTACAAGGTTTCACAACTATGAAGGTCCACGGATTTGGTGGCTCTCGGCTACCCGTTCGTCTGTTGTTCTCGATACTCACTATAATGGTGTTGCACTTTATTGACTCGAGCTGGGTTTTGGCACAAGACGATGAGGATGACGATGTAGATGTCATCGAGATTATTGACAAGGTGAAGCCCGACTCAGAGCGGGCGGTCATCATGGAAAGGCTTGATGAGATTAAACAAACCGAAGCCATCGGTAATGAGCAAATGTCGAAACTCGATGTTTCAGACGCGGGAGGGGCAGTTCAAAAACTACCAGCGGTCACCCTTAAAGGCGGAGAGTTCGCCTACATTCGCGGTTTGGGGGAGAGGTATAGCCAAACACTCTTCAATGGTTCCTCGATTCCTTCTCCAGAACCCGACAAACGCGTTGTGCCCCTCAGTTTATTCCCAGCGGGGCTCCTTGAAAAAATTGTGATCACAAAAACTTATTCTCCGGACACCCCCGGTGAATTCTCCGGAGGAAGTGTACAGATTCACTCCAAAGGTATTCCCGATGAGCCCTTTTTAAAATTTGGTCTAGGTTTAAAGTACAACTCTCTCTCAACGCTGAAAGATTTCGAGACATACGAGGGAGGAAATTACGACACCTTAACCTTCAATGACAACACCCGAAAACTTCCTTCTGAAATCCCCAACAACATCGTTCGCGTGGGTGACCGATTCAGTGCCCAAGATGTTCAAGAGTTTGGTCGTTCCTTCAACAACATTTGGAATGTTGAAACCATGACGGCTCCTCCAGCGCATAAATTGGATCTTACTTTTGGCGATAGCTACAGTGTCGGTGATATCGGGAAAGTAGGGATTTTAGGTGCGGTAAATTGGTCGAACACCTACAGCGTGATCACGGATGAAAAATATCGAATCTTAAAGAATTTCGGTACGATCGAAAATCCGGACCCAAGAGTATTTAATGACTTCAATCTCGATACCTACAAATTTACTTCTGAACTTTCCACTATGCTCAACTTCACTTATGAGATGTCGGAAACTCAAAAAGTGGGAATCCGCAATTTCTACACTAGAGCCATGGATGATCGAGTTCGATTCCAAACGGGGCTTGATGGGCAACAAGGCCGAGAGATTCGAGTTGTGAACTTTAGAAATATTGAACGTTCACTGCTCTCCTCTCAACTCTTCGGTGAACATCTTTTAGTAGGTGACATCTATGTGAATTGGAGAACTTCGTACTCTCTCTCTCAACGAGATGAGCCCGATCGTCGTTCGGTTCGATACGATCTCTTTGATGGTGAGACTGAGTTTGAACTGGTCAATGTGAGCGATAGTGGGTCGAGAGATTTTTATCAACTCGATGAGAATATCTTCGACGGAGGATTAGATATTGCTATCCCGCTCCCTTGGATCGATCCGGACCCAGAATGGGATGAGCTCGAACCCGATCAAAAATTCAAATTTGGAGGAGCCTACGTCGTTCGCGATCGAGACTTTGACAGTCGTAGGTTTCGTTACATTCCATCGAGCATCGCGGGAAATCCAATTGACGAAGATGGAAATGTAATCGATCAAACCGCCGATCCCGAATCTATCTTCAGGGCAACGAATATTAATCCTAGTGGATTCATCCTCACTGAAACGACTCGATCAACGGATAACTACCAAGCCGAACAACTACTCCTCGCCGGATACGGATTAATCGATTTCGATATCATTCCTGATTTACTGAGATTAGAAGCTGGAATACGTTACGAAAAATCGGTTCAGGAAGTGACGACCTTTGAACTCTTCGGAAATCCACCTCAAGAAGTAGTTGCCGATCTCGATGAAGGAGATTTTCTTCCCGCCTTCAATCTCACCTACAACTTAGCTGAAAAACATCTACTAAGATTAGCGGGAAGTCGTACGGTATCTCGTCCAGAGTTCCGAGAGTTGGCTGAGTTTCAATTTAACGATGTCGTCAGTGGGTTCGTCGCCAAGGGTAATAAAGACTTAGAACGAGCTACAATATTAAATGCAGATTTGCGATGGGAGTGGTTCCCCAATCCCGGTGAATTGATTTCTACGAGCTTGTTTTTCAAGCGCTTTGACTCTCCGATCGAAAAAGTCATTATCCCCACGGGATCCGCGATCATCACAAGTTGGGATAACGCTGATACTGCTGATCTATACGGATTTGAAATCGAAATCCGAAAAAGCTTGGGCTTCCTAAATCAATGGTTTGTGCTCGGCCCCAACGAAAATGAAAGTATTCTCGATGATTTCAATTTCATCGCGAACTTCGCCTGGATTGAATCTGAAGTTGAAATCAATGAAGGGGGTCTCGGAAATCAAACTAACAATAATCGACCTCTCGAAGGTCAACCGGACTACGTCTTGAATATCGGAATGCTCTATGACAATCGCGACCTGGGATTAACGGTGGCCTTGTTCGCCAACACCTTCGGGGAGAGCATCAGTCAAGTAGGGGCCTTCGGTTTACCCGACGAAAAAGAACAACCCCGTTGGTCTCTGGATTTAAGTATTTCCAAAAAATTTGGCCCGGCGAGCTTAAAACTTTCGGCTCAAAACTTGTTAGACGATGAATTCACCTATGAACAAGGTGGAGCTAATACCATCGAGTATAAAAAAGGAATCAGTGTAGGCCTTTCATATTCCTACACTTTTTAAGCCAAAAATCTTCGTTGAGTTTCGAGTGAATGGGAAATCAGGCTCATGTTGAATATAAAAACTATGACTTCCAAATTACTACAATTCATTTTCTTAGGCCTTTGTACACTTCAGTTCTCCGGCTGCCAAAGCGACGCTGAACCCCAAAAAATGGCACAGCTGGAAGAGCCTAAGATTCCCCACCCTTCTGAAGATAAAGTTCACCCAAAGGTTCAAGAATTTTCACAAAATTCAAAAGTTGTCGACGCTGATAAAGGATCACAAGATGCAGATAAAAAGGAAGAACCTCAGAACTTTCCGAATCCTCCAACCAGTCTTCATGAATTAGCTCAGAGAGTGGTTAAGGGCCTTAACGATAAAGACGAAAGGCAGCTCAGTAGATTAAGAGTGCAAAAAAAAGAATACATGAGCACTTATCTTCCTGAGTTTGTTAAAGACAAAAAAAATAACAACCTTCCCCCAGACCTCCACTGGATGCTGATCGACACCGAAAGCAAGGCCGGAATTAAGGGGGCCATTCAAGAATACGGTGGTCGCGAACTTGAACTCTTAGGATTCGAGGTCACCAAGGGAATCCTAGAATTTGAGGGATTCATCGTTCATCGAAAGATTGAACTCAAACTCTTAGATCCTGATACCGGAAAATCAGGGATGGTACGGGTCTTCGATTCGGTGGTTGAAGTCGACGGGGAGTTTTATATTTTGAGTTATCCTAGTTAACTTTTTAAATCCTAAACTAAAAGAAGGATTCCCTTAACTAGCCCGAAGCGCAAGCGAGGGGTCCATTCTTAGTAGTACTGGCCCCTCGCTAGCGCTTCGGGCTAGTTAAGACTGGATTTCTATTGGGTTGGAACCCAGCCCTCACTGAACTCGGTAAAAAATCACAGCCTCGTAAGCGAGGGAACTCTACGTTTAGAATCTCTTTACGGCTTGAACCGGCGAAAAACCAAGGTTAGTTGTTTTCTCCCATTAAACCCCATAGCGCTAGCCTTTTGGAGGTGTCACCAAATTAGCAAGCAATCGATAAGCGCCCGGAACACCCGCAGGAATTTGCCGAAATAACGCGTAAGCACAGTATCGATACGTACCTTTTCCTAGCCGACCATCCAACAATCCTCCCTTTCGCGCGGGTTCGCCCGGATCGTGACTTGAGAGAATGGGTTGGAGCCCTTCAGGCCAAGTGCTTAAAAAATAGAGACCTCTCTCTTGAACCCAACCGTCAAAGTCTTCCTCCGTCAGCTTATTTGGCTGATTTAAGATGGGGTGATTGGGAAGTAAAAACTCTATTTCAGCATCTTCATAAGTCACTCGCTCCGCAGGTCGAGTCATCGTCACTCCTTCGAAGGGAACGAATCGCTGGGGACCATCCTGTCGAGGCTTATGATATTGAACTAAGAGATGGCCACCCTTTTTCACGTACTCCCAAAGCCTCCCTCGAAGATCGATCAGTTCTTTCCGAACTTCCAGGGCTCGAATGCCAACCACGATCGTATCGAACGAACTTAAATCACTAAACTGAAGATCCTTTACATCCAAAGTTTTGGGCGATAGTCCTAACGAAATTAATCCCTGAGCGATTTCATCACCAGCTCCGGGTAGATAACCAATTTTAAGGTTTCGACTCACCTCAGCATCGACAACCACAATTTTTGTCCCAGCAAGTCGAGGCTCCTGAAATCGTTCGATATGGGAGTACTCGACTGAACCCATCGAATAGGAATAGCTCTCTGATGCTGGGTCGCTCACTAACCTTGCCTTCACGATGAAGGAGCTCGCTTGATTAGACTGGATTCGAGATAAGGGAATTTCTACCGACCAATCTTCCCGAGCCAAGCCCATAATCGGTTTTAGAGTTCTTTTTTCTAAGACCATGAACTTATTTCCCTCGATATCTTCCAATACAACCTCAATTTCCTGGGATTTATTATCATTCAACCGAACTTGTACTGACACTCGGGCTCGATCGACGGAGTTCTGAGGGAAGACTTGAAGCTTGGGATCGACCATCACTTCCAACTTAGGAAGGCAGCGAGGCCAAAAACGAAGTTCTCCCCGTCCGGGATCTAGTATTCGATCTTCAAGATGGCACGGAGCTTCTACTATAAGTTTTGATTTTGGATCCGTAATCTCGATCCAAGCTCGGGCTAAGGAATCAGAACCAGATTCCGGGAAAAGTTGAACTTCTGCCTCGGAGTCAAAATACTTCCCCGGCGAAAAAGGCTTTTGTAACCATGGTGGAGATCCCCTTAAGCCGAAGAGTGGATCTCGGTCGATCACCAATTGAAGCGACGAAGATTCTTCTCCGTAAGGAGGAATGTCTAAAGGGAACTTTAAATATTTCTTATAGCTCAAGTTCACGGACTGGGCTTGATCGAAATGAAGATCACTCCAAGTGAGAGGATTATCCGATCGGTTAAATACCGTTAGCTTACTGATCGTATCTTGATCTTCAACAAGGGGAGTATTTTCGATCACCCAATCGAAAGAAATCCCTTTGAGGTTTAACCAAACCCCGATAACCCTCTCCTTCAAGAGTTGAAGCTCATCTTTGAAGGCGAAAATCATTTCTCGAGCTTCTCGATCGATCTTGATCTTTAACTTTTCCAACCGATTCCATTTGCCTTCAATTCCTTCGATCAATTTCAATGACAAAGTTATCATATTTAAGGAAATGGTATTCTTCTCCGGGTGGTAAAGACTCCAAGCTTGAGTGAGATATTTTTCTAATTGAGAGTACTCATCTGTTAATTCTTTGAGATAAATTCCAGGAAGCACCTTGGAATATTCCCACTTTCCAATTCGAGGAAGGTCACTTTTGAAATTAAAGAACAAGGTCTCTTTTTGAAGTTGTCGAAAGAACGGTTCGCCAGCGATCCAACGATAATAAACTTCGTACTGACTGCCCTTCGGCTGTAACGCTCCCATGTCCTGAGAACGATGTAAGCTTCGCCCCTCAAGAGCGATTTGGAGGGGTGAGCGACCCAAGACGGAATCTAATTTACCCACGGGTACTGAAATACGATGAGCTTGGTGAGCGGGGGAGAGTTCTCGCTTCCTTTCTCTTATATATAAAGCCCTGCTCTTCCAGGGGCGGTACCCCTTTTTTAAGAGATCCGGAAAGGCAGTACGGTCTCCGGCTTTTTTGAAAGCTTCTTTCACGGCTAATCCACAAGCTTGGTGGTGACCATGGCCATCCGATTTCGTTCCATTCCAAATAGAGATCACCACATCGGGTCGGGTCAGTCGAATCGCTTGGGCAATCACTCGTTCCACATCTGCCCGCTTCCAACGATCGAATCCCTCTTGCGCACTTTTACTAAATCCAAAATCGATAAAAGGGCCTAATAATTGTTCAGCGCCATCTAGGCGGCGTGCGGCCAAGAGTTCCCCAGTTCGTACGAGACCTAAAGAAATCCCCTTTTCAGAGCCCAGCCGATTCTGGCCTCCTTCTCCTCGGGTTAACGATAGGTAGATAGTTCTCACTCCTTGACGAAGAGCTAGTTCGGCTAAAAGTGCGCTATCTTCATCATCGGGATGAGCTGCAATCATTAAGACGGTTCCAGGGGAACTCAATGATCTCAACCGAACCGGGACGGATTCCGCTTCGGGCTTTTGAGCACTGATCGTCGTTGGAACAAAAACGATTCCTGTCAATAAGAGATTAATTAGAAAAATGTGAAACCGAAGTATGTTCATTTTTTAAATTCACTTTTTGTTGAGCTTATTAGGAATGCACCGACTCAGCTCATTACCGGCAGACTTAAATTAACAATTCTTTATGATCAATTTACAAGGCTGTATTTACAAGGGTTTCGTTAAGACTCTTTCACATATTTTTAAATCAAACCTGACACCTTGTTAATGAGCCTTTAACAAGTCC
>JANQLS010000191.1 GCA_028280485.1 Planctomycetota bacterium | reverse complement strand
TTTAGCCCAAAACCGATGAAGCTTCTTTTATCCCTCGCTAAAGCTTCGGGCTTGAGGGGCGCGAATCGCTTTCAATGTTTAATTTGTAGCAAAGGATTTAACGCAATCCATCTATAAATAAGTATTGAAATCACCAACCTCCCAAGCCCGAAGCTTTAGCGAGGGATAATGGAGTGCCATTTGGCTTAAAAATTGATTTACCCTAAATATTCACAGCCTCGGGGTGAACCGCCTACTATGATCCCTCGCTCACGCTTCGGGCTTGAAATTCTCAGCCGACTACTTTTTAGGAAAATACGCCCCTGCTGAACCGTAGTGAATGAGATTGTACGGTGGGAGTTTATCTTTCGGCGAATCTCCAGTAATCAACTTACAAGCAATTCCGTAAAGCCAAGGGTAAGGTCGAATGAGAACTTCTCTATTCGTATAGTTCATTTTATTTCCCCAAGCCGATCCCACCCCAACGATGTCAAAACGAGTGAACTTCTGCTTTTTTGAATCGAATTCAAGTTTACCTTCGATTCGCAATTCACTTCCGCGACTACGAGCTTGATTTTTTTGAGTGATATCAAATTCTTTCCCTAAATAAGCATAGCCCGCCAACTCAAGCTGAATTTTTGAAGAAGTTACTTTTTTGACTGTAAGGTGCATTGTCGATTTTCGAACGGGAAGTGAATTGACACTTCCCTCCATGTAATCGATTCCGATCGTGCTATAAAAGCGATTTTGAATGACCTGAGAAACGGTGTGCTTCCTACCCGGAGAGAGTTCTTGAGGGAGGAGTGATTTCCACTCCGATTCTTTTAACCAAAGGGTGTCACTTTGAGTTTCAACTTCCCAACGATCAGGATTCTTTTCGTAGTAAAAGCGTTGGGCGCGCCGAATGGAGTTTTGATTATCTGTATCTAAATAGGTGCAGAAACCTTCGATTGCCATTCCCCCTTTGGGGAGCTTCGGGAGCGGCCTTCGGGGTGGTTTAGCCGTTGCTGGATCGGGGAGTTGAGGCTTTCGTTTGGCTTCAGTGAGTTTGTGAAACTCTTTTAGGATGGGAGAAAGTTCTTTTTCCCTTAGCCTTAAGTTTCTCTTTGAGCTTAACACTTCTCCACTGGCCGTCGTCACCACTAAGTGGTTGCCTCCCGCTCCGATCGTTTTACAGAATTCTAATTCTTGAGAATTGCCTCGAAAGTAAGTATCCAAGGCGACGGGAATGAAGTGTTTTGAAACATACTTAGGGTCTACCTGATCGCCGGTGAACCACCGAGCTCTATTTGAGGTACAAGCGCCTCACGTTCGTCCAAGTGGACTACCGTCTGCAGCAGTGAAAATCACTATCGGTTTGTTTTCACGAACAGATTGTTGTCGTGCTTCAGTGATGCTGGTGAACCAGGGGATCTCCCTCCAGGGACTTTCACCGGGTTGGGGCTGAATGAGCTTATGGAGTCGATTGAACTCTTTTCTCTCCCATCGAGGGGCCCGCTCCTCAGCTTGGGAGTAGTTAATACCCACAACGACTAAGAGGGCAAGGCCGCTGAGACCTATCTTTAAACTCATCATGCTTCCCTTTGATTTTAAAGTTTCTTCAAGCGGATGTTTTTGAATTCAACCCGCATGCCTTTGTCGTGAATTTGGAGGCCTATGGCCCCTTCGGTCAAGCGACCTTCTTTAGCATTATCAGTAAATTCCGACGAAAGTTTCCCGTTGATATAAAACTTAAAATTATTACCTTTCGCGATGATGCGAACGTGATTCCAGTCTTGCTTTTTGATATCCGACAATTGAATCGCGTTTTCAATCTTGCTGGGATGGCCGTTTTCGTTTTCGTCGATGATCAGTCGAGTTCCCCTCTTGCAAGGATGTTCTCTTCGTTTGGCAAAATGAAAGTCCCAGGCTCCTAAAATGTGAGGGCCGATGCCAACGTGCCCTAAATCAGCGTGGTAGCCTTCAAAGGGGCGCTTACCGGTCTTATCCTTGATGCTTCGTACTTCAATGCCAGTATTTCCTTTACCTTTCATACGGTAAGAGATCTCAAGTTCAAAGTCCTTAAGCTTAGTTTCATTAAACACTAAATAGGATAAACGGGCTTTCTTTCCTTCTCCGATTAAGATTCCATCTTCAATTCGCCAATCTTCAGCACTGTCTTGGGGATGAGCAAACCAGCCTTGAAGTGACTTTCCATCGAAGATAGAAACTGATTCTTGAGTCGAATCACCTTCGGTAATTCGTATCGCCATTCCATTTCTATTCGTGAGTTGAGCTGGAATGACACTGTCAGAATCGACGAGAACTCGGGTGATTCCCACTTTGGTTCGAGTTTTGACGTTAGGATCGTCTTTATAAATATGAGCTGTGTACTTCTGATCCTTCTTCAGAAAGTCGAGCTTGATATACAAGGTTCGAGCTTTGACGGCGTTTACTGTCCCGATGAACCAATGGCTCCCTTTTCTTCGAGCGATGGTTCCATACTCACCGACCTTGGAGTGCAATACTTTAGTTTCATCCCAAGTTACGGGGAGATGTTGAATGAACTCAAGTTCGGGTTCATCTTTTGCATTGGAAGGACGGTCATACCAAAACAAAAACTGAAGCGGGCTGAAGAAGCAAACCATCTTGGCGAGTTGGCAAGCATGAGAGGTTGTTCGGTCGACGTAACCATTGTAGTAACAAAAGGTGTGATCGGCTGGCCCGGCGATCATGCGATTGAACATATTGGCTAAGGCCTGTTCGTTGGGGGGACGAGTTTCATCGCCGCCGATGCCTTCAGCGGTCATGAAATTGGGATAGGTTCTTTCCCAGCCCGTCATGCGATATTCGTCGTGGACATCCACCAACAGGCCGTATTCAGCCGTTTTGCGAATCGCTTCGTGCATCCAAGCGGTCCATTTTTGGGAACCGTGTTGAACGAAGCCGTATTTAATTCCGGCGATCCCCCATTTTTTATAGAGGGGGAGAAGTTCGTCGAGTTGTGTTTCTAAGTGTCGACGATTGACGTAGACGAGGACTCCGATGTCATTTTTCTTCGCGTACTTTAAAACCTTTTGAAGATCGAGACCTCTTCGAGAGACCGTTCGTGCATCGGATTTTTCATCTCGCTCTGGGCCGTACCAACCGGCATCGTATTCGATGTATTGAAGGTTGTACTTTTTCGCGAAATCGACGCAAGCTAATCCGCCTGCGGTTGAGAGGCTGACTTCACGGATGACTTTACCGGGTTTGATCCAACTGGGATCTTTGATTTTATTGGGTTCGTTGAGATTGAGGATGAGGAAATTGTTTTCTAAGAGTTTCCCGGCGTTATCCTCGGCCATGATAACCCGCCAAGGAGTTCTTGCGGATGCTTTGAGGGTCACTTCAGAATGAAGGTTGGAGACGAGAGTGTTGGCCTTTGTTTTGTGGCGAGTTAATCGCATCCTCGCGTAGTCGACCAATGCTGCTTCGGCGATAGCGATGACTTTGTTTTCTCGAGTTTCAAGGATGGCCGGGCGTTCAATGCTGTGCTTGATCTTATCGATTTTGACTTTGCTGTATTTACCCTGAGCGGAGTAAACCGCCCAGATGTCATGGTTTTCAGTGAAGGTAAATTCGGTCTGTTCCTTTTGGATAAGTACCGTTTTCTCTTTGTCGTAACCTTCAAGTAGATATTGAAAGGCAATCCCTTCGTTGTAGGCACGAACTTCCAACATTAACATTCGGTCGGTCGGTTCTGTTCCGAAGGAGATCAGGTATCGATTGAAGTGATTGCGGATCTTAGATCGTTCGCCCCATACTGGTTCCCAGTTGGAATCGTGAAGAGTTATTTTGGGAGAGCTCCCGATGAATTTAAATCCCTTAGTATTTTCTATGCCATCACCATAGGTGTATCCTAATCCACTCGGAGCGATGATCACCTTGCCCTCTTTTTTCACCTCGTACTGGGCCGCACCTTCCTTTCCAATCGAAAAGACAATCTCAAATTTCCCGTCCGGTGATTTCAGGGTTTGAGTGCTGACCTCGGCTGAGGTCATTGATGTGGAAAGAATCAGGCTCAGCGCAACAGTTAAGTAGTGAGCTTTAGAGTTCGTTTTAAAGTTCATCGATTTGTAGTTCTTATTTGCTGAAGGACGAAATTAACGGTAGTCGATTTTCGATCCCGGCTTCAAGGCATGCTTAGGCATGGGGAACGAAGCATCGAAGACGCGCATTTGTTCGATGGATTCTAATGCGTTTTTACTCTCGTCGTAAAGTTCCGTTTGTCGATCGTAGACTCCTCGGTTGTCGAGCTTTAAATGTTTCACCATGAATGGGTACATCGCTTGACGTTTGAGGTACTGGTAGCCGTGTTGTTGATTGGGGAAATGCGCGTTTTCGGTTTGTTGGGCTTTGTTATAAAGTTTAAACACGTTGCGTATGTAGGGGAACTCAACGAGGGGAGTATTCTTTGTCCAATCGCCACCGACTGAAACCAGTAGTAATGGGCGTGGAGCGGCTAAGGCGGCGATCTCAGCGTTGTTGGTTTCCAAGGCGGATGTTTTGTGGATCGGCATACCACTTTCACAGTGACAACCACCAAAGAAATGAGCAGAAACCATCACAATCGGGGCGGAAACTTTGACTCGATCATCCAGAGCCGTTACCAAAAAAGTTTGTGTTCCTCCACCTGAACAGCCAGTGACACCGATTCGGTCGTTATCTACATCATCTAAAGACTGTAGGAAATCAATGACACGGATACTGCTCCAAGTTTGAAGGGTGAGGGCTTGAGGGTGACGGTGGTTCCAGCCGTGTTTTTCAGAATCACCGTATCCGATCATATCGTAGGAAAAGACCACAGCACCCATTCGAGCTAAAGTGGCGCAACGTTGTTGTTGATCAGGGCGAAGTCGACCACCCCGTGGACCACGGGCGTGACCGTGAGGGCAAAGGATTCCTGCGTGGGGACCTTTCTTTCCAAGTGGTCGATATAAATTGCCGTAGACATAGTAACCCGGGAAGGCTTCGATCGCCGCAGATTCAACACTGTACCCATCGTATTCGCGTTTGTTGCGAATGATGGGTTTGAGGGGTGTCTTTTTAGGAAGGGGGAAGAGCTTGGCCCCTTTTAAAATCTGTTCTTTAACTTTCTGTTTACGAGCTTTCCACTCATCCAGATTGGAGTAAGTTTCCGCCATCCTTTTAAGTTGCTTAACCGCATCGGCTTCAGAATGGTAATTTCCTCGGCAGAGGATGGGTTTTTCGTCGGGATTAGCAGAGATGGAATGAAGTGTAAGTAATAAAAATAGGGCGGATGGAATGATCGATTTTGAAATCATTGTTTGCTCCTAAGTCATGATTGTTTTCCAAATGATTCTAACTATTGGATAGTTTTTCATAGGGTAATTTCAATAAGAATATCACTGTAAATAAGAATTCGTGCGAATTGTATCAATGTCGATCGGCGTTAATTTAGTTCATGAATTTTTGGGGGAAGGAGTTATAAAAATTAAAGGAGTTTTTTGGTTCGGGGAGCAATGAGTTTAAGAGAGTATGTCGCAATCGTTAGTCGTTAATTATGTTCATTTGGTTTTTAGTACGAAAATGAGATATCGATGGATTGAGGAGTCGGTGTCAGGAGATTTGTATGGCTACATTTCTGGAGTCTTGATGAAGCTGAATTGTCATAAGATAGTTGTTGGAGGAATTGAAGATCATGTTCATATTCTTTTCGCACTTTCAAAATACATTTCGTTGGTTAAAGTGGTCCAAGAAGTCAAGAAGAGTAGTTCAAAATGGATGAAAGAGAAAGTTGACCTTTTTCAATGGCAGGCCGGTTATGCAAGTTTTTCAGTGAGTTATTCGAACTATAACCAAGTGAGAAATTACATAAAAAACCAACGTGAGCATCATTCAAATTTTAGTTATAAATCTGAGTTGAGGTGGTTGCTGAAGAAACACAAATTAAAATTTGATGAGAGATATTTATGGGATTAGAGAATTTAGGGATGAGTGTCGCCCTTACAGGGCTCGACACCTATTTACCCAGACCCAGGGCGACGCTCCGTGGCTTCGCCCCTCCGCTTTGCCCTGGGCTATAAAGTGGCGGGCCTTCAGCCCTTGGATTAAATTGGGCAAAAGCTAATTACACTCAATATAGCCTTTTCAGATTCACTCGACTTACCAGTCCTTTGAGGATTTCTTAAATCAAGTCTCTTAGCCTTCTGAAAGTGTGATTTTTTCATCATTAAATGCTTGTGAACTTGTGGATTCAAGCGACCAAGGGCTGTAAGCCCGAAACTTTATAGCCCAGGGCAGAGCAGCGAAGCTGCGCCGCCCTGGGTATAAGAGAAAAAATATTCAAGCCCTGTAAGGCGAAACTAAAACCCGATCTCCCTGTTCACCCTCAATACTCCTCACCGCTGAACCGAAACCAAATAACTCAATAACTTCAATATCTCATCCTGGGTGTACTCATTCAAAATCTCGCTGGGCATGGTGGAGACGTCACTTAATGAACGTTTCACGATGTCACCCTTATTGATCTCAATGGGCTTTTTGAAAGCATCGGGAGTACGGATGATGATCTTGTTCTCATCTTCATGTTCTATTCGGCCGGTCACCACCATCCCATTTTTGGTGATGACTTCTGTCGCTCTATACTCTGGGGCGATGTTTTTTGATGGGTTTAAAATGGAATCCAACAACCCCATCGCATCGTTGTTTTCTCTTAAAGACGACAAGTCCGGTCCCACTCCTTCGCTCTTTAGTTCACCGATACTGTGGCATTGCTGACAGCCGGCTTCCATAAACAAATTTTTTCCCTGCTCACTAACTTGACCCTTTCGAACACTATTCAATTTTGATTTGAAATCTTCTAATTTCCACTTACGAACAAATTCTCGGCTACGCTTTAGAGATTGGATCCACTCTCTGAACAAATCCACTGCTTGCTTATCGACTTTGTGTCGACCGATAGGTGGCATCTGCCCTGAGCCTGAGACTTCGAGTCTCTTCAATAAAACCGATCGATCGGGTTGTTGCGGGGCAATCAACATCGCGTTGTTGATGTCGAAGAAATGATGGCGGGGCCGAATGTCGACGGTGTTGGTTTTCTTTAGCGGCCGCTCGATTCGAAGTTCCATCTGTGAATTTCCGCCGCCCGCCCGAATATGGCAAGCAGAGCAATTGACGTGCAAGTAACTCCTCGCTCTCTTCGTGAGATCTTTGTCCTTGTCGTAAGGATTCGTCAGAGCATCAAATTTCTTATTGGGCTGACGGTTTAAAATCTTCAATCGATGGAAAGTGTCGAGTTGGTTTTTTCCCTCAACCTCAATATTCAATTGTCTACCTGTTACCCCTAATACAAAGCGAGCTTCTCGGCTGTGGCAGGACATACATTCGGCTCGACTGGGAATTTTCCAGCTCCCGAAATGGGGAATATCGATGGCCTTGCCTTCGCTTTCGACCAAATGAGCATCGGTTTGATCGGCATTCCAGGCATAGGAATACCCGACCCACTCCTTGTCTTGGAGAACTAATAATCTCGTTTCAATTCGATGTTGATCGGCTCGGATAGTTTGAAGGATGACAGAGCCTTCGGGGAATCCGAAAGCACGATCCCGATCAAAGCGCAATCTTTGTGATCCGGGAACGGCGATAAATCGATCTACCTCAGCTCCATTCTGCCAAGCCTCGGCCGCAACGGAGTACGAGATGATTCCTTCTTCAAGTTGATGTTTTTTGACGGATTTAAAAAGCCCGGTTTCCGTTAGTTTTCGTGGAAACTTGTTAACCTTCTTTTGAATCTCTCGCTTTCTCAAGGCATGAATCCCGCCGCCATGGTCGACGATGAGTAACTCGCCTCGAGGCGAATTAGAAAACCCGGCGATCTGTAAAACCGTGTCGGCTAATTCCTTCTTCCAGATAATCTTCTTACCATCGTGAAGGATGCCCCAAATTTTTCCCGTCGAATAATCTCCGTAAATATAAGCACCGACTAAATCAGGATGTCGATCCCCTCGATAAACGACTCCACCCGTAAGGGAACGGGCTTCACGGTGATGATGTTCAGCCGTGGGAGGGGTGAATGGCACTGGAGCCAACTTGCGATTCAAGTAAAAGGGATGATTACCTTCGTAAACACTCCAACCGTAGTTTTCACCCTTACGAACCAAGTGAACGGTTTCCCAAAGATCTTGGCCGTTATTACCAACCCAAAGTTGGTCGCTTTCTCGGTCGTAAGACATCCTCCACGGATTGCGAAGGCCAATAGCCCAGAGTTCTTTTTTAGCCTCTTTGAAGGAGTGATATGGATTGTCTTCAGGGATGGAGTAAGGTTGGTCATTCGAATGAGAATCGACATCGATGCGTAAGACCCCACCCCTGATGTCACGAAGATCTTGCCCGGTGAGGAGGGTATCGGAGTCGGTGCTTCCATCCCCTGAACTCAAATAAAGCATGCCGTCATTACCGAAACATAAATCACCTCCATCGTGACCTGCCGACGGCCACTCTAGAATGATTCGTTCTGATTTTGGATCACAACGAGGGGATTCAGTTTCTCGAACTGTATATTCAGCCACTCGATTGTGTCGACCTTGTTTTCCGACATCGCCATTTGAAAAGATGTAAACTTTTCGATTGGTTTTGTATTTGGGGTGAAAGGTGATTCCGTAAACTAATCGAGGAATTTCAAAAAACAGAGTGGTTTCTTTTGCATCTTTTTCATCTTCGAAAAGTAATCCCTTTGCAGGTCCGCCTTCATTTTGAAGAATCACGATTATGTTTGTCGTTCCTGCTTCAGTGATGGCATGAATGGGGCGCCTAAATTTAATTTCAGTATAAATAGCTTCAGTGGTGTAGGGGAGTGGAGGTTCGGGGGAACCGACTATTTTTGATGTGGTCCAAGGGATTCGATCCTCTTTAACTTGAGCTGCAATCGGCAGCTGAAGGATTGACAAGCAGATGAATGAAAAAAGTACAAGTCGATTCATTGAAATGGAGTGATTAGTAGTCTTCCAGAATTAAGAATAACAATTTATCAAACCTCCATGGTAACTCATCTTAATGATGGATGGTTTATAGTTGGCTGAAAAGTTGAAGATATAATTCACTGAGGGGATTAAAACACAGGAACATCGAACTTAAATTCAAACCGGTTTTTCCCGTCTTTGAATTTTAAATTGAGAAACCAAATGGAGCTTCCAGTTAATAAATTAAATGCACGGCTAGGTTTAGCTGTTTGAGGGATATCAAATTTAAATGGGGCCATTATTTGATTATCCCTCGAAATGAATTCCTTAGCTAAAATAGTGAATTCTTTCTCGTAGAGATACTCGTAACCTGAAATGCCTTTTGGAGTCACGATTGCAACTCTGTTCTTCAAACTTACATTTAGCTGATCGCAATCAGTGAGTTGAAATGGGATTACAAATGTTCCTTCAATTTTGCCTCCGATTTTACCGGGGTGAGGATCCAAGTGAATAAAGATTCGTTTCTTTTGATTCCAGGTCTTGAATAACTTGAGTTCTATTACAGCTAAAAATAGAAAAAGTAAGGTGAATACTACAAGAACAGAGAATTTGGTGGTGAAGGTGATTCCAAACAAATAGATATAAAAAATAGTGGCCAAAACAAATAAGGTCACGCCAAGCAGAGAAGCTACGAAGAGGATTATAGAGCTTAATGTCATCTTTGTTCCCACTTTTGGAGAACGCCATTTCCTTGTCAGCAACCAGGGTTTATCGTCGAGTTTTTTAATGTGTCCAATAAGAAATTTCCATGCTGGATTTAAAAGAATATATAATGAGCAAAATCCTCCTCCCCCAAATGCCGTGATGAAGAGTAAATGAAAAAATACCATTGAAAACCGCAGGTCATTGAACAAGACTGATTCAACGGGTAGGTCAGGATTTACAAAGCAGTCATAATTTTCACCTGAGGCCATATGTCGCTTTAATAGTTCCGCATTGTCTTGATGATAAGTTCCAAAATTGTCACTGCTGGAACTGGGGTAGACGGTATCACTTTTATAGAAATCTCTTTCGTATATATAGCTATAGCTGGCGGAAACCGAATAAGTGTCGCCTTCATTTTTACGACTCGCTTTATCAACGATTAATTCAGCGCTAAGAATTCTGGCGGGTGCGGTATCCCAACTTTGAATTTCTTTAAACTCAATTATGAGTTTGAAAAACTGCCCGAACATAAAAATTCCCACCGCTAAAAATCCCATACCCACTGCGCCAATGAGAGCTATTTTAAATAAATTTGAAACAGATGAATACGCAGACATATAAAATCTTTTATTTAATTGAGCTATGGAAGTTTATTTAAATACCGGAATTTCAAATTCAGAAAAATAATCTAAACCTGGGTTTTGCCCGGTCACTACAATAAACCAGTTTGTTTTGGATTCCAGATCTGTTTCATCGCTGGGATCACAGTGTCCCGCAATAAAAAAGGAAAATGGGATTTGAGTTTTATTTTTATTGTTAATCAAATTTTTGATATCAATTTGGTGAGTCTTGCCCCATAAGATTTCTGTTTCTATTGCGCTGCTGTTATTGTCAGCGGGATGAGTCCACCGACATTCAATCTTTACATTGCAAGAACTAAGTTTTTCTTGAGGTACTGGAGTGCTGATCATTCCGTTTATTTCTTGCCCTATCTTCGCCGGGGAAGAATCCAATTTTAATCTGGAGGATCTAAAAAAAAACCAAAGTAAAGCACGGTAAATAGATTTACTTAGTATGAATAAGATCACCAACGTAATGGCTGAAACGATTAAAAAGGGTTTGAGGTATTCATTAAAAATAGATCGACTCCCTCGAAATAGATCTATCCAAATTGTTGTTAACACGGGAATTCCAAACAATGCCGGAAAGATAAGCATATTTAGTTTATGATGCCAGACGGATTTGAAGATTACTCTATTCCACTTCTTTTTCCATAACCAAGGTTTGCGTGGGAATTTCTTTTGTTGGCGTAACTCTTTAAAATTTTTTCTAATAGTTAGAGCGGCTCCACCTGTGATCGAAATCCCCAAGAGTCCAGTAGCCAAAATGAGTCCAATTATATAATTGAAGGGCTCTTCCTTTGTGTTGTCAAAAATGTAGGATTCTGAGGGTGACTTTGGATTCACCCAGCATTGTATCGTTTCTTTCTTCTTCGCTTGGTTGCGGAGATATTCAAGTTTGGAAGAGTAATAAGAAGATTTTTGATCAGAATCATTTTTGAGGAAAATGCGATGGTTTACGTATTTTTTGCCATCATGGGTGTAAGTAAATACAGCACTTTCTATTTCATTTTTATCCCGAATCTTAGAGTAAAATTCTCTTATTTGGGCAGGAGTTGGAACCCAATTTGACGCTTCTCTGTACTTGGTCGACTCAGCCTTATAAAAGAAAAAAAGACCGACTGCAAAACCGACAAAAATGGGTCCAACGATAAATGAGAGAATATAAATTAGCCTAGTTTGTGATACGTTTTTGGCCACTTGATTTACTTTGGATGAAGTTCATTTCTGACTGTTTTTCTGTGCGATCCTTAATAATATTGAACGGTAAGTCCATTTGATACCCTTATTGTGTTAAATGGCCCTTCTTTTAGACTGGATTATCTTATAAAATTGAAGGTTAAAATTAAGCAATTACTTAGATTGTGCACTGGTTCTAAATTGACTGATGTTAAAAATTAGCTCTCCATTTTATAGGTTTATTCTGGTTTTCGTTTTTTGCTATTTTTTCTTCAATATAGCACGAGTGGCTCACGCCGAAGTGAGCTTCAGTCGCGATGTGCTTCCTATTCTCTCTGATCGCTGTTTTCACTGTCACGGTCCCGACGAAGGGGATCGAAAAGCGAAGCTTCGCTTGGACGATGAAGAGGATGCCAAACGGCTTCGAAAAGACTACCGCGTGATCACTCCGGGGAATCTTGAGAGGAGCGTTCTGTGGGAACGGGTCTCTACGAAAGACCCTGACGATGTGATGCCGCCAAAGGACTCTCACAGAAAACCCTTAAATGAACGAGAGCTGGCGATCATCAAGGAATGGATCCTTAAAGGGGCGGTGTGGGGAAAACACTGGGCCTTTGAAGTTCCCCAAAAACCTAAAGTTCCTGAGGGCCACCCGCATCCTGTCGATGCCTTTGTAAAGGAACGCCTGAAAGGTTCAAAGCTCAAGTTTTCAAAACCGGCTGAAAAGCATACTCAACTCCGACGGCTCAGCTCAGACCTCACGGGTTTACCGCCGAGTTACGCTGAAGTTCAATCCTTTGAAAAAGACTCTTCTCCCGATGCCTATCTCAAGCATGTTGATCGCTTTCTGAAATCACCCCATTTCGGAGAGCGCATGGCTGTTTGGTGGCTCGACGCTGCTCGCTACTCCGACACCGATGGTTACCAAGCGGACTCTACCCGTGCCAATTGGCCCTGGCGAGATTGGGTTGTCGATGCTTTCAATAAAAACATGCCCTTCGATCAATTCACGATTGAACAGTTCGCCGGTGACTTACTCCCAAACGCAACGAAGGAACAAATTCTCGCCACTTGTTTTAACCGAAACCATATGACGAACGGGGAAGGTGGAAGGTTGGCGGAAGAGTCACGGATCGACTATGTGATCGATCGAGTGAACACGATGGGAACGGTTTTCATGGGCCTCACCTTGGGTTGCTGTCAGTGTCATTCCCATAAGTTCGATCCGATTTCTCAAAAAGAGTATTACAGCTTATTCGCTTTCTTCAACAGTATTGATGAAGACGGTCGAGCTGGGGGAGGGGCGAAACCCTTCATGACTTACAAATCTCCCCAGGCTCCTGAAGCCGTTAAGGAGATGAATGAGATCGTTGAACGGAGAAAGAAATTTGAGAAGGAGGCATTAGCCCAAGCTCAGGAAGAATTTATTCCTTGGCTGGCGGAGGCGAATACTTCGGTCAGGAGAGGTTTTAAGTCTTGGCACATATTAGATCCACACCGTATTTCTACGGTTGAAGGAACTCAGCTTAAAAAAGAAGTAGGAGGAGTCGTTCAAGCCATTGGTCCCAATCCTTTCCAGGATGATTATCGACTGATCGCTTCCACTCAGCTCAAGCGAGTCACCGGTCTTCGGCTGGAAGTCTTTCCCCATAAGTCCCACACTAATGGGATGCATTCTCGAGGTCAGGATGGTCGATTTGTCTTGACGGACGTCAAACTTCAAGTTCGCCGTAAAGGGAGTTTGCAATTTGAAGATGTCGAGATCGCACAGGCTATCGCTGACGCTGAGAGAAACGTGGGCGGAAGAAATTACGGAAGAGTTAGAGGAACCTTAGACGATGATCCTCGCAATGGTTGGACGACCGAAGCTAAACACGCCAAAGAGAAAAGAACCGCTATTTTCGCCTTAGATGAACCTCTTTCGATGGCAGAAGGGGATGAACTCATTTTTGTTCTTTTACATCGTTCCACTCGAGGCGATGCCAATATCGGTCGGTTTAGAGTTTCGGTAAGTGATCAACCTGGAGATGCCGTTCGTTCATTCAATCCGATGCCGATGGAATCCCTAGCGACTTTAAAGCTCGAGGATTTGTCCAAACTCGATCCCAAGATTAAAGATCGATTGTTTAAGCAGTTTCTTTCGGATCACACTCACTACCAAAGAGTACGAGATGATCTCAGCCGGGCTCAACGTCAATTAAATGAAGTTAAAAAGGCGGCTGGTAATCTCAAGGTCATGGTTTTAGGGGAGCGTAAAGATCCTCGCAAGACTCACGTCTTAGTCCGAGGGGTATGGGATAAAAAAGGTGAGGTCGTTCCTCGTTCGTTTCCAAAGGCTGTATTGACGAGTGCCAAGAAAGAATCTCTTTCAAGATTAGACTTGGCCGAGTGGCTTGTTTCGAAAAAGAATCCTCTTACAGCCCGAGTGATTGCTAACCATCTTTGGCAACTTTGTTTCGGTACGGGTTTAGTTCGTACACCCGAAGATTTTGGTTTACAGGGGGAAAAACCTACTCATCCTCTGCTTTTAGATTGGTTAGCAGTTGAGCTGATCGAGAGTGAATGGAATATCAAACATCTACTCAAATTGATCGTTACCAGCGACACGTATCGCCAATCGAGTGTGATGAGTCAAGAGCAGCTTGAACTCGATCCGGATAATCGTCAGTTAGCCCGTGGGTCTCGATTTCGATTGCCGAGTTGGATGATTCGTGATGCCGTACTGAAATCGAGTGGCTTGTTAAATCCTCGTTTAGGAGGCCCCACGGTCAAGCCCTATCAACCTCCTGGAGTTTGGCAAGAGATCTTCATGGGAAGATTTCGTTACGATCCAAGCCAAGGCGAGTCTCAATTTAGAAGAACAATCTACGCTTTTTGGCGGCGGGCAGCGGCTCCGACGTTCCTTTTCGATAGTGCTCAACGGAGAGTGTGTGAGGTACGACCGCGGAGAACGAATACCCCTCTACATGCACTGACTCTGTTAAATGATTTGAGTATCTTGGAGGCTTCGCGACACTTGGCTCGTCGAGCCAGCATCCTCAAGGGGACTACAAAAGATCGTTTGCAGTTTGCTTTTCAAGAAATCGTTCTTCGTACTCCTACCGAGGCAGAGTTGAATATCATGGAGCGCGAATACCAAAGAGCCAAAGAGAGTTTTACAAAAACTCGAGCCTTAGCTCATCAGCTACTGTCTTTTGGGCAAGCGGAGCATCGAGGTGGGAGTCAGCCGATCGAGGTGGCATCTCTCTTGGTCGTAACGAATATGATCTACAACTTAGACGAAGCGATTACTCATGAGTGATCTAAAGAATTGGATTCAACGCGTGGGACAAGAAATTTCCCGGCGGAGTTTTCTGAACCGAAGTACGGGTTTTAGCCTGGGTGCGATGGCTCTGGGATTGCTCGATGCCGTCAGGGCTTCTGAGCCGAGTCAACAAGCAAAGGCATTAGGCTTACCGGCGCTTCCCCATCATCAACCCAAAGCTAAAAACGTTATCTTTTTAACGCAGTCGGGAGGTCCCTCACAGATCGAGTTATTCGATTACAAGCCTGGATTAAGTAAATGGGCTGGTAAGGAACTTCCGGCTGAAATTCGTCAGGGGCAGCGACTCACGACCATGACGGCGAATCAAAAACAGTTGATTATGCCTGCGCGAACGAAGTTTGGTCGTTACGGTGAAAGTGGAGCCACCATCGGTGAGTGGTTACCCCACCTGACTAAAATTGCCGATGATCTTTGTTTCGTTAAATCGATGGTGACGGATCAAATCAATCACGCACCGGCGATGACCAAATTTTTAACCGGGCATCAAATACCCGGTCGGCCGAGTTTGGGCTGTTGGACGAGTTACGGCTTGGGAAGCGAAAATCGAGACTTGCCCGAGTATTTGGTTTTAATTTCAAAAATGAAACGTTCGAGTGATCAACCTCTTTACGATCACTATTGGGGGAGCGGATTTTTACCTTCACGCTATCAAGGCGTGAAGTTGAGAAATGCGAAGATCCCTGTTCTTTATTTGAATGATCCGGCAGGTATGCCTCGCCATCTACGTCGAGGAATGCTCGATGGTTTGGCGGATCTCAACGCCATTCGATTTGATAAAACGGGTGACCCCGAAATTCAAACTCGCATCAGCCAATACGAAATGGCGTGGCGCATGCAGACGAGTATTCCTGAACTCAACGATCTCAGCGATGAGCCTGAGTCGACCTTTGAACTCTACGGTGCCGATTCGAGAAGGCCGGGAACCTACGCTGCGAATTGTATTCTCGCTCGTCGGCTCATCGAACGTGGAGTCCGCTTCATTCAACTTTTCCATCCGGATTGGGACCATCACAGTCGTTTGACCTCTTGGTGTACGGCGCGCTGTCGAGATACCGATCAGGCGAGCGCTGCGCTGATTATGGATCTTAAACAGCGAGGTTTACTCGAAGATACCCTGGTTCTTTGGGGGGGGGAATTTGGTCGTGGAGTCGCGGGGCAAGGGAAGTGGAATAGTCCCGACGGTGGACGCGATCACCATCCTCGTTGCTTTACCATGTGGATGGCAGGAGGTGGTATCAAGCCGGGAATCACCTACGGAGCTACGGACGATTTCAGTTACAACGCAGTTGTTAATCCCGTTCACGTTCGAGATCTTCACGCTACGATTCTCCATCTGCTCGGGATCGACCACGAACGATTTGCCTTTAGATTTCAAGGGCTCGATTACAAATTGACAGGGGTGGAAAAATCGAGAGTCGTTCATGACATTCTCGCTTAGATAGATAAATCAGTGAAATTTTTCCCTCTCTAACCGTCTTAACGATTTAGCCCCGTAGCCGAATTCGTAAAAATTTGGCTAATCATCGTTACCCGCCAAACTATTACAAGTTCGGCTACAGCAGCCTTTTTGAAAGCAAATCCGTTTATTCATCATGAAAGCTTCAAATATTTATCTGAAAACCTTCCTGTCTTTTCTAATTTTAACTACATATGTACAAGCTGAACCTGAATGGGTGAAGGAAGCTCAAAAGTACATTCAAAAAGAAATTAAAGAACAAGGAATTCCCGGTCTATCCGTTGCCTGTTCCATTAAAGGTAAAATCGTTTTCGAAAAAGCTTATGGGTTCTCTGATGTAGAAAACGATATCCCTGCTAGGGTTAAAACTTTATACCGCACGGCTTCCATAGCGAAGCCAATGACTGCGATCGTTGTTTTGTCCTTATTTGAAAGCGGGAAACTCGATCTTGATGAAGCCGTTCAGGCTTACGTCAAAGATTTCCCTCAGAAGAAATGGAAACTCACTTCGAGGCATTTGTTAGGACATTTGGGTGGCATACGACACTATAAGTCGAGAGCAGAGGCAACGACAACTCAACATTTTCAAACGATTAAAGAGGGCCTGAGTCTATTTTCTGAAGAACCTCTTTTGCATGAGCCGGGAACGCAATTTCAATACACGACCTTCGGGTATAATTTGCTCGGGGTAGTAGCTGAAGAAGTGAGTGGAAAAAGTTTTGAAAAGCTCCTTGAGGAGATCATCTTCAAGCCGGCCGGCATGACTTCATCTACAATCGATAATCACTATAAAATTATCAAGAATCGAACTCGGGGATATTTCCGAATCAAATTTTCAAGCGATCCTGAAGATAATGGTTTGCTATTTAATGCCCCTCTTCATGATACGAGTATGAAAATCCCAGGTGGAGGTTTGTTGTCAACACCTAAGGATCTCGTCTTGATGGGGCATACGGTTGCGACGAATAAATTACTCAAGCCCGAAACAGTAAAATTGATGGGGACTAAGGGAAAGACAAAAGAGGGGAAAGAAACCAGCTATGGGTTGGGCTGGAGAGTAGATAAAGAATATGAGCAGCAAACGCTAGCTCATTCAGGAGGACAAGCCGGTACTTCAACTTATATGAAAGTACTGATGAAGGACGATATAGCCGTTTCTGTAATGTGTAATCTTCAAGGTGCAAAGATTAAGAAGCTTGTTCGGAAAGTTTTAGATCTGATTAAAGGGCAGTAGGCGCACGCCGTGTGTCGTCATAGTAGTAGGCTCGCTCCGCGAGTCGTATTTCATTGAACGTAAATTCAATCTAAAATTCTCTTAATAAACCCGGAGCGTAAGCGACGGGATTTTTTTCTTATATAGCGCTTCGGGCTAGTTAGTTTTTGTTGAATCTTGCTCCTTCGGAGGAAGATTCAACCGTTCCAGCAAACCTCCGATTTGCTTTTACTCCGTTAAACATAGGGTCTTCGCCCCCTATGCAGTAATAATGGAATAAAGACCTAGGGTCTTTATTCATCGCCGAGTTGATCCCAACTCGGCTTAGTTCCTGTTTAATCAACCGGAACTAATTATTGGTTCTTATTGTTTTATAGTTAGAATCGTTATTAACGAAGCGATTATCTATGCCGAACCGGCTCACGGGGTGAGCCGACTACTTTAATTTCTCAATTCATCAAAAATCCCAACTGCATCTAGATAGTAATCTATCGAGAACCATCTTAAAGAGCCTTTTCCTAAGGAAGAGACTTTTATTTTTGCTGGCTTGCCGGAGGGCAGATGGTTTTCGGGAAAAGTTAAAAAGTAAAATCCCCCGGAGTCGTCATTGGAAGTCCACGTCGGTAAGAAGAACATGCGAAGATTGTCTTCTTTGTTCTTCCACTCTGCGGGTTTGTTGGTCGCGTCGAAATTCAAATGAAACTTGTCGTTAATCGAAAGTTTGAAGCCTTCCGTTTGAGGTTGGGTTAAATATCCTGATCCAGCCACGAAGAGGAGGTAGATCTGGCCATCTTTCGATTTTTTTATAATGGGCGTTTCCCATTCGATCGTATTGCCCACTTGAGTTTGTCGAATGAAGGGGCGAAAACGTTTCGTTCCTGTGTAATTAAACCAATTATCTACGCTGCCATCATTTTTAGTGAGTTTCTTGAATCCATTTTGGGCTTGATCGAGGGCTCGACCAAAACCCTGGCAATGAATGTCTGTTTCATTTTTTTTGATTTTAGCGATAAGGTTTTTTATTCGGGTTCTAAGATTCTTTGTTCTTTCTTTGGAAAGTACCGGTGGCTTTTGTAGTTCCTTAATATCCAAACCCGGATGAGTATGATAAGGAGAGGGGCCGAGCTTGGGCTTCGGTGAGAATTCTTCAGATAACATATCCTTAACGGTTTTGATGATGATCTCTTCCGTATCGGGGGCATATTTAGCGGGGCGATCGTAGTAGATCTGTGAAAAATCAGCTTCGTAACCTCCTTCGTTGAGAATGCGTTTGGAAGGAATGTATGAGGGGACATCGTCTGCCCAAGCGTTAATCCAGAGTCTTGACCAATCGAGCTCTTTCTTCAAACGAACCGCGTAGTCGACAACCACCTCACCGGCTAAGAATACGATAGCTAAGTCGTCACCAAAGGACCAAGTTGTGATGGGGTAATCTAAGTTTTTTGGTAGCTCTCCCTTTTCTTCGAAGATCTTCAGCATTCTTCTGGCGTGTTCACCGTGGAAACCTCCTTGGGCTGATAGCTTTTCGAAGTGGGCCTTGTCGGGTGCTTTTTCGAAGGGCAGTTGGACTTCCTTAAATTGAATCTTTAGGTTTTTGGAGATGGGTTTGAGTTTGGCTTGGAAAAGACGTTTAACTTCTCGGCCAATTTCGTTGCCATGGTTTTTAGCATGTCCGGCGTTGCCGCCGGGTTGAGGACCGATGTCAGCGCCGCAGCCTATGGTCGTCAGTGCGATTGTTCCAGGAAAATGAGCTTCGATAGCATCGTTTGAGAATCCTGCCCAATCTCCGGCGATTCGATTGACGGCTCCAAGAGTGGTACAGTGACAGGCGTAGTTCGTCCAAAGGGCGAAGGGTTTTCCATGTCGATCTTTTGCTACTAGCAGGGGAAGGCTTCTATCGACGGGGGCATCGATTTGAAGGCCGAATCCACGCCAAGTTTTGTTGATCATAATACGACGGTTGCCCCCGAATTTTACATCGCCCATTCCCCATTCCAATTTTGCTGGCCTTCGGTTGTCGAGAGCTTCTAAGCCAACCTTCACCATTCTTTGAACTAACCATTTAGCGTACTTGAATTGATTCACTTCTTGTTCTTTAGTGGCTCGTCCTCCCCAGAGAACTTTAGCGTAGTAAGGAAGAGCGGGAGCATTGTGGGTATGTGTCGAACAGATGACTAAGCGCCGATCATCAATCTTGGATTTCTTTTTTAACGCTTTAGCTACTTCGTGAGTCCATTCTTTAACCACGCCACAGTTATCGACGGCGATGAGAAGCACGGGGTTTTCTTTTCCGATTGCTAAGGCGCGCGCCCAGATCTTGGTATCGACGCCTTCATGTTCTTGGGTGCGTCCTCCGTAGCCAGCTAAGACCACGGGATGGGTGGGGGTGATGTCAATTTTGGCTACGCCGACTTCAGTAGCGGGGAGATTGGTACTTGATATTAATGGGAGTGAGAGAATCAGAATGAATGAGGATAGTTTTTTATGCATGGCTATAAATAGGTTTTGAGGGGTTTATAGTTTCAAGTCATCATACGTCAATGTGGGTTTGAATATCTATATTTTAAAGTAGTCGGCTCACCCTGTGAGCCGGGAGTTTTTTCGAAATACATTAGTAAGCCCGGAGCGTCAGCGACGGGATCTTTTCCCTCGCTAACGCTTCGGGCTTGAAAGGGTGAGCCAACTACTATTAATCACTCTCTAAAAGTAATAATCGCGATTGCTGCCTTCGAATTTCTTTTTCTTGAGGCAGCAATTCTTAAAAGCGCTTTTTAGATCCGCAGGGGCAAGGATCGTTGCGTCCTAACTTCTCTAAAAGTTCTTTGTTACCGTTGACGATTCGGTGACCGCGCTTGACGCGTGTTTCGGAGGGGAATCCTCGACGTCGTTTACTCATCGATTCAAAAGCGTTCGTCGAACTCGGTTTGGAGGTTTTCTATAGGTTGCATGCTGCACCTCCTTTTTTAAAAGGGTTAAAAGGTAGTAGGCTCGCTCCGCGAGTCGTATTTCATTGAACGTAAATTCAACCAAAAATTCTTTTAGTAAGCCCGGAGTGTAAGCGACGGGAAAGTTCCTTCGCCAGGTTTATGTGAAATAGGTTTAGACGTAGTGTCGCCCTTACAGGGCTGGGTTTATTTTTGACGTCCACCCAGGGCGACGCTTCGCTCTGCCCTGGGCTATATAGTTACGTGCTTTCAGCCCTTCGTGATGAACTCGTATAAAATTCTTTTAGTAAGCCCGGAGCGTAAGCGACGGGATCTTTTCCCTCGCTAACGCCTCGGGCTTGAAAGGGTAAAAAAATTAACTCAAATTCAAAGCACCTGTACTATCGGCAAATCGATCGGTTTTCACTCCCATGATTTGGGCGATCGATAGGAAGAGATTGGCGATAGGGGTGCCCTCTTTAGATTTTAGGTGGTGGTCGGTAGAAATCTTTCCACCGCCAGTTCCGGCGATCACGGTGGGGAGATCGGTATAGACATGAAGATCACCCGCACTGATGCCTGAACCTAAAGTAAATATCATATTATCGAGTAAGGTGCTATCACCTTCTTGGATGGCATCCATTTTCTTTACGAGCCGGGCAAACTGTTCCACATGGAACTGATCGAGTTTTTGAAGGTCGGTTCTCACTCGTTCGTTTCCTTGGTTGTGGGTCATGCCGTGATGTTGGATCGGTTTCTCGAATAATCCGTGAACTTTGAGGGGCGATCCCCAGCGTTCGGGGCTTGTCATCATCGTGGCCACTCGAGTGAGATCCGTTTGAAGGGCGAGGATCATGAGGTCTCCCATCACCTGGATAAACTCATCGCGACGTAAAACCTGCCAAGGTTGAGCGGGGGCTTCAAGATCTAATTTATCGAGCTCAGTTTGACGCTCTTTGATACGTTCGATTTGGCGCTCAACGGTTCTCACTGAATCAAAGTACTCATCGAGTTTGCGTCGATCGATTTTTCCTAAATCTTTATTTAGAGCCTTAGCATCATCTTTTACCAGATCTAAGACACTGGCGTGATCAGCGTGCTCTTTGGTTGCGAAGAGACGATTGAAGACTTCGTTGGGATCTCGCATCGAACGGGCGACGTGACCGTGACCGTACCAAGAGATATTATCAAAGTAAACGGACTCACGATTGTCTTCGTAGGGATTACAGCTCAATTCCAGTGAACGAAAGGCAGTGTGCTTACCTGCTTCACTGGCGATGATTTGGTCGAGGGTCTTCTTGAGTGGGTAGCCCGCCGGGGATAATTCATCTGGAGCCGCTGAAGAGAGCCAGCAAGCGCCAGCTTGAGCATGGCCATCGGTTCCGGCAACTTTGATCCGATCTAATTTTGTATAGAGCGAAACCTTCTTGCGAACAGACTCTAAGGGTTTCAGAGTCGGGCTGAGTTGATATCCTTTTCCCGTTTCTGCGGGGTGCCAGGTTTTTTGAACCACGCCATTGGGAATATAGAAAAATGCCGCCCGAACTGGAGGTTTAGATTGAGGTTCTTTGGCGCTCAATCCGTGCTTTTCCATGATTTCCAAGAAGGGTAAGGCCATAGCGGCGCCAAAGCCACGCAAGACAGTTCTTCTCGAAATAGTTTTATTTTTCAATATCATTTTTCAGGCTCCTGCTGATTCGTTTTATACAGGAAAGGATAGCTCTTCGTGATCTCTAATACAACTGTAGAAAACTTGCCGTGTTCCGCTAAAACTCGTTTCGTAATCAAATCGACAGCGGGTTTGTCGGACAAGGCCAATTCTCTTCCCAATGCATAGGATAGTAGGTGTTCTGAAAACGCCCGCATAAAGTACTGAGGTTCTTGGAGCAGGATATTTTTTAATCCGATGACGTCTTTGAAGTCCTTGCCAAAGAGCTTTCCTGAAGAGTCGATCTTTAAGCCCGAGCTGTACTGATCACGCCATCGTCCCACGGCGTCGTAACTTTCGAGGGCGAATCCGAGAGGATCAATTTTGTCGTGGCACGAAGCGCACGATTGATTTTCTTGGTGCTCTTTCAAGCGCTCTCGTATCGTCAATCCCTTTTCTTCGATCTTCCGATCATCGGCTTCAATTTCGGGAACCACATCCGGTGGTGGAGGCGGTGGGCGATTAAGTAAAACTGTTGCCACCCAAGCGCCTCGGATGATCGGGCTCGTTCTCAGGGGTGAGGAAGTCATCGTTAGAGTGGCCGCGGTTGTCGCAATTCCTCCTTCTCGTCGAGAGGATAGAGATCTCTTTCTGAACACTTGATTGAAAGTGTTGAAGCGATTGCGGTTCCCTTTGTTTTTGAAGGGGACTTTATCTTGGTACCAAGATTCCATCTCGTCGGTTCGATATGAATACTTAGAGTCGACCAAGAGCATGATCGAGCGATCCTCGACCATGATGCTTTCAAATAAGAGTAAGGGTTCAAGCATCGTTTGGAGGCCGAACTTCCACTGCTCGCAACCGATCCGTGCGTAGTAAGTTTGGAATCGATCGAAGTCAGGCACTGCGGTGATCAATTGATCCAGTCGTAGCCACTGACGGGCGAAGTTTTGAGAGAGAGATTGGCACTTCGGATCCTCGATCATCCTCTCAACTTGCTTTTTTAATTCACTTGGAGTGGTCAGTCTGCCGGATCTCGCTGACTTGATGAGCTCCTTATCGGGGATACTGCTCCATAGGAAGAAGGAAAGTCTTGCCGCTAACTCATAGGGTGATAGGAGTTCCTTTTCGCTGGCCTCCCTTTTAGATTCCACGATGTAAATGAAGCGGGGAGAAGCTAATATCCCTGCGATCACGCTTTTCATACTCGATTCAAATGATTTCGTACGATCTAATTCTCGTTGAAAGAAATTGATGTAACGGTTGGCGATAGAATCTGTGATGCGCTGCCTGAAGGCTCGTTCTAAGAGTGGGAGCAGTCGTTTTTCTCCTAAGGTTTTTTGTTCCTCGATCGAAGCTTCCTTCGGAGCGGTAAACAGAGAATTATAGAGCCGAGTGTAATTGTTGAAGTCGGGGCTCGTAACGATGGAGCGACTGAGCTTAACAATGCTTTCTAAAAATATGGGGGAAATACTGAGCTCTTCACCGCGATTATTGAAGCCGTGCTCAGCTTGTAAATCGATGGCAAAGGGGACGACGCCTCTCAATATTTTTTGTTCGACTTGGTTTTTACCCAAGGCACGATTTCCCACTCGTACGGAGTCCGGAAATTTTCCACTGGCCGGATTAAAATAATTGGGGAATGCTCGTATGGCAATTTCTGGGAGAGGGTAAACAGGGCCTTTTAAGTCGAGGAGATCTTTGACGGCATTACTGTATTCGTATCGATTCAGCCTACGCATCACCGTGGGTTTGAGCTGAGAATTTGATTTTAAGTGCTCATCTAAATATTGACGAAACAACTGGGTCAATTGTTGACGTTCTGCGGTCGTCGGTTGTTTCTCATCTTCGGGAGGCATTTCGCTCAAGGCTAAGGCGTGATAGACCTTCTCCGTGACTTTGATATTTGAGAGAAACCCTTGTTTATTATGGATCTCTTTGAGATTGATCCGTCCCTTTGTTTTTTCACCACCGTGGCAATTGATACAGTAGCTGTTCAGAAGAGGTTGAAGTTTTTCTAAGGTTAAATCTTTTTGTAGTACTTCCGGTTCAACTTTCTCAATTTTCTTAGGGGTAAGTTTTTTGGGAGGTTTAAGTGATTTAAATTTTATGTAATCTAATCCAAGAATATAAAAATTTTTTCTAAACGGGCGAGCTTTGGGGTTACTCTCAGTGAGTTTGAATTCGAGTTGTTGGTCACCTGCTTTTAAATCTAACTTTCCTAAGTTTATTACGGGTGTCAGTTCGACTTTTGTGGAATACAGATCAACCTTTTCCTTTAAAACTTTTCCATTCAGGATGATCGAACAAACCCCGTAATCTCCTGCTTTTGTCATGCGGAGTTCCACTTGATAGGGGCCCGCCTCTTCAAAGTGAATTGTAGTTTTTATTGAATCTCCAAATTCTCCATGCCAAAGGAGGTGTGAGTTGCCACTCCAGCCGGGACCGTAGTGACGCATCCCCTGTTCGCGCATGTTTTTTGATTTTCGCGGGAGGAGCTCTCCTTCGTACAAGCCCTCAAGAGAGCCTTTCGCTTCCCGACCTCGAATCGTATGGTAATCAAATACTTCTTGAGCTTGGCTGAAGCCAGCGCATAGTAAAAATAAAATAAATGCTTTATAGTTTGGCATTACAGTCATGATCGACGTGAGTGGATTTAAAAGGTTAAACATCTTTTTCATACTATTAATAGTAGTCCAAAGTTGGTGAATATATCTACTCTTGAAAAGCAAGTTTCAGTTAAGAAGTCTCGTTATTTCTTGAAAGCTATTACCCCCATCATATTTCCAATTTAATTTTAAAAACTGTGTCTGAAGATTTCCTCCAAGAAACTCCTGATTTCAACGAAGTTCCTAAGCAAGAACCCCTGTGGTTGAAGTTCATTCTTTGTCCCTCAGTCATCCTCCTGACGGGGATGGCAGCAGGTTTGGGCTGGGGTATACGGGGTCAATACGGTCACGAAACAGGAGCGATGATCGCTGGAGTTTTAGCTTCGCTCACATTAGTGATGTTCTTCCTTCCTTATGTGTCAGCGGTGAAGGCTGCACGCACCGCTGCGATGATGGCGGTGGCTATCGGTATCGGAGGTTCGATGACCTACGGGCAGACGGTGGGCTTGACTCATGATAAAGAGTTGATCGGGAATCATTCCGCCTACACTTGGGGGATGGTGGGTTTGTTTATAAAAGGTGCGCTGTGGATCGGTTTTGGTGGGCTCTTCTTAGGGATGGGGCTCAGTGGGAAGAAGTATCGACCGACTGAAGTCTTTCTTATGATGTTGGGAATGATCGGATTATGGTTCGTTGGAGTTTGGCTCTTGAACCTTCCTTTTGATCCGGCAAATAAAAAACTTCCCATGATTTATTTTTCGGATGATTGGCGCTTCGAACCCGATGGAAATTTAAAGCCGCGAAGAGAGATCTGGGGCGGTTATCTCTTTGCATTGGCGGGAGCGATTACCTATTTAAAGTTTGTTCGCAAAGATAGCTTAGCCATTCGATTGGCTTTGATAGGAATGTTAGCCGGGGGACTTGGGTTTTGTGGAGGGCAGGCTATTCAGGCTTATCGCGCCTGGAATCCCGAAGTTTTTACTGAGGGTTGGTTGAGTGACTATAAAGAGATTTTTAACCATTTCAATTGGTGGAACATGATGGAGACCACCTTTGGTTTCATTTGGGGTTTTGTTCTAGCCCTCGGGGTTTGGCTTAACCGTCATTTGATTTCCCTGGATTCAGAGGAAGCTGAAAAAACAATTCCCGTGCCAGTTGAATTTTTGGTGGTGGGGATCCATTTAACCCTTGTCATGGTCACTGAATTTTTATCGATGCCTGAGGGGTGGGAGTTTTTAGACATCTACATCGATTACGGATTGGTGCTCGTGACCTTGCCTTTAATGATGATCGTCAATGGCCGGGTATGGCCTTACCTGATGCTTTTATTCGTTTCTTTAGTTCCCATTTGCGGTAAAACGATCCGGCAGTTGTCTTTTAAATCCGATCAATTTTCTGAAGTCGCTGGTTGGGTGTTACTGGTAGGTTTACCACTAAGTATAGCCTTAGCGGTGGTTTCTATGCTCATCGCAAAAAGTTTTAAGAAGCAAGAAGGGCGTGACTTTTCAGCTACAGCTTTAATCACCATGACCCTGATCTTTTTCAGTCTAAACACCGCCTTCTTCGAATTCGCTTGGCCCTGGAATAAAGATTGGACGGGGAGAACACCGAATCAAACGATCTTTATGCTGTTTGCATTCTTCTTGGTGTTCGCAGGGGGCATGCGATTGGTGATTCGAAGGAGTCCAGGGTAGTAGGCACACGCCGTGTGCCGTCAAAGTAGTAGACGCACTCCGTGCGTCGTAAGTGAATTGGCTATACAATCTACGAACATATTGAACCAACATTAAACTTTAAAATCCAAGGCAGTTTGGTGACAGAGCACTCTAATAATCCATCTTCTAATTCGATTGATCTATCCAACCCAACTCCGCGAAAAAGTCTATCCTTCCTATTCGTTGCTATCATTACAACTGGTATGGCCGCAGGATTAGATTGGGGGGTACGCTGGCCGTTAGATAGAGTCCCTGTCATTAAATTTCCTGGTGTTCTTGCTGCATTATCCCTGGTTATGTTTTTTGCCCCCAGGGCATCCGCTTTAACCGCAGCAAGAGCTGCTGCAATGATGGTCATCGCTTTAAGTTTTGGCTGCTTCATAAATCATGGATCTACACTTAGATTATTTGCTTCAGAAAAAATAACTGAAGTAAATTTAAATGCTTGGGGTTTTATAGGTCTCTTTCTTAAAGGCGCGTTGTGGATTGGTTTTGGGGGTGCGTTCTTAGGGATGGGGCTCAGTGGGAAGAGGTACAAAATTTCGGAAGTATTTTTCATCACACTTGGATTATTAATCTTGTGGCATTTAGGTGTGCTTTTACTGAATAAACCCTTCAATCCTTACTCAAAAGAATTTCCAACACTTTATTTCTCAGTGAAGGTAATTCCAAAATGGTATGGAAATACAAAGCCTGTTCCTGAATATTGGGGAGGATTTTTAGTTGCTTTGATTGGGTTGATGATTTACCTGAAACGTTTTCGAAAAGATTCATTAGCAGTTCGGTTAACATTTACGGGGATACTCTTAGGAGGTACCGGGCTTTGTCTGGCTTATTTAGCCTCTATTTCCAGAGGTTGGATTCCAACCGATATGAGCGTGGATTGGGCAAATGAAGTTAGGAATTTTTTGATAAAACTGAACTATAAAGAATTTAGAAATACTTGTTTTGCCTTTATTTGGGGGGCAGGTTTCGCATTAAGTCTTTGGAAGAATCAAAGACTAATTAAGGCCGAGGAAATTGATGACTCGACTAAAGTACCTTGGTTTGTTGATTTTATTGTGTTGATGGTTTTATTGCCCATAGTCTGTAGCTCCTTTTTTATCGATTTCCCTCAGGGAACAAGGTTAATGATCTATTGTTCTCTTTACGCGATAGTAATGATTGCTGTGCCTTTAATGATGGTTGTAGGGGGGCGCATTAATACCTATTTTATTCTCTTTCTGATTTCATCGATTCAGTTATGTGGGACGTCGTTGCTGTTTTCATTTTATAATGCCGATGCAACTCAAAGATTATACAGTTGGTTATTTTTTGTTATTTTGCCCCTCAATGTGATCTTATGTTTAGGCGGATACTTAATCTATAAAAGTTTTAAAAATCAAAGCGGGAATTCTTTTGCCGCCATTTCTTTAATAGTGTTAGCTCCTCTCTATGCCATTCTACACACCTATAGATTTAGATCTTCTTGGCCTGGAGCTGAGGGATGGAAGTTTTCTCCTCACCTTAAATACATCTTTTATGTTTTCGTTCTAGTTATCATGATCGTTGCCTTCCTTAAGTGGTTTCTCGAGTTTGAAAGTAAAGATGATCAAAGGGAGTAGCAGGTACACGCCGTGTGCCGTCAAAGTGGTAGACGCATTCCGTGCGTTGTAATTAGTAGGCTCGGCCTCCGAGCCGTGCGGAGCCAGTTGAATTTATATTTTTAATCTAGGCTGATGAGCAATTGAGCAATGCTTGTGAGCAGAATCCGTTTTTATATTTGTAAAGTTTTTTGATTTTTCGGGGAATACGACTCGCGGAGCGAGCCTACTACTATTCAGTGCATTGAAAAGACGGCACACGGCGTGTGCCTACTACCCTAAGCCTTTAAGGGTATCGACCCAAGGACCGTAGTTTCTTCCTTCTAAACGATTGAGAGTTTTATCGTCTAAGGATTTAGCTTCGTTTCCTCTTCCTAATTTGTGTAAGGCTTCGAATTCGACGGCGAGGAGCTCGTAGGCCCAAGTTGTTTTTTCCGCTTCGGCGATATTTTTTTGAGCTAAGTCTAAAGCTTCCTGGAAGCGGTTTTGCCTCAATAAGGAAATGGCGATTAATCCAGAGGCTCGAAGATGTACGTAGATGGATTCATATTCTTTTGCTTGGGTGATGAGTTTGTTAAATTCATCGTATTGTTCAAGTTCTAAGAGGCACCTTGCCTCATTAATTAAATCCATGGGAGATCGTTTTTCTTTGAGTCTCCGGATGTTTTTATAAGCAATTAAAGCGGATTCCCAGTCTAATAAGCTTTCGCTGGTGTTCTCGATGACTCGCCAGGCTTGAAGGATGTCAGGATCTTGCTTGACTACTTTTCTTGCTATTTCTCTTCCCTCTGAATCTCTTTCTAAATGATGAAGGTAATCCGCCTTTTCCGTTAAGGCTAATAAATCGTTGGGGTTCTCTTTTAGGATTTCCTCAATGACTTGTATGGCTAATTCAAACTCATTAGTGAAATGAAGATCCTCCGCAAATTTCCTTCTGAATTCATGCTCCGGTACATCATTTTCGATGTCGAGAAAGAGGTCACATAACATGCCGAGCGGGTCTCGTAAGAAGTATTTGAGACTGATTCCTCCCCCTTTCATCGTTCTGCGGGAGTCTTTGCAAAATGATTCGAAAGGAAATGGAACTTTGATTTTTTCTTTTATCCAGTATTCAAAACATTGAATTTCGTTGGGGTAAGTTTTGTGAAGGTAGGGAAGAAGGATTTCTTGCCCCCAGATGTGCTGAAACTTTTCAGCATAGATCTCTACCTTTTCTTTTTGGTGCTTTAACCAACGACCCTGTCGGGTTCTTCTCATATAGTCATCGTGGTGAGCTAATTCATGAAAAAGAGTCGAGAGAATTTGAAGCTTCAAAAATAGAGATATAAAATTCCAATGTTCGCTTTTTGAGGAGCCAATGAAGGCATAACAGGAAATAACAGTGCTTTGTGGATCGTAAGTACCGTAGACAAACCCTGAATGAATATTAGGGAATACTTCAATTCCAAATCTGTTGAGATAGGGATCCATATCATCCAAATCATCCTCATCGTACTCTGATTTATAATGTTCCTTTTGATACTCCTTCCCAATCGTGAATTCAATTTTTTGAAGGCCGTGGGTTAAGTCTTCGGGGAGTAACCTTAATAGAGTTCTGACTTCTTCTTCAGTTGTAAAATAATGAACATACTCTTCCTCGTCTTTGAACTGAACGGGGATAGTGTCAGGTGATTCTACTGGAAGGTTTTGTGCTTTCTGTTGCGATCGCTCGTTTTTAACTTCGTACTTAATCCTTCTCTTTTCCCAGATTTCTTCTGCTATCTCGCGCAGCCTTTGGCGCTTGAGTTTGGGATCGCTATAGTCCCAGCGTTTTTCGTCTTTGTATTGTTTGCGGGTGGAGTGTTTGCTTCGTGACATTAAATAAGTTTAATTAATCCCAACCAGAAGAGCAGGCAAATTGCTCTCTCCAGGACGGCACACGGCGTGTGCCTACTACCCTAAATTGGTAAAATAATCCAATTTCTCAATTTCACAATTCCTCGTGTTAATTCGACTACGCGAGATTCTACTTGAGATGGTTCCAAGACTTCTAATTTAATTTTCGTTCCCTTCGGGCCTCGCATCAACTTCAAGCTCTCTTGAAGTGATTTTCCTTCTAGTGAAACATCATTGATACTTTTAATTTTTGTGCCTGCGGATAAGCCAGAACGACTTGCGGGTGAGTTGGGAATGATACTGGCAATCCTGATTAAATCTGATTTTTTGTCTTCAGCCAGCGCTGTACCCAATCCGACAATTTCCCGAGTGAGTTTTTGCGTTTGCGGTTTATTGCGGAGTCGATTCAAGATGTATTGAGTCAGGTAATCCAATGCAACCATGCAGTTCTTGGCATTTGCAGCTAGGTAGACACCGGTTTGGGATTCGACTTCAAGGAGAAACTTAGTGTTGTAACCTGGAACACCTCCGCCGTGTTGAAGGTAGAGTTCGTCTTTAGTTTTTCGAATTCCAAAATCTAAACCCGAGTTACCCCCAAAATGCGGTTTTCTCATTTCTTCAACGGAAGATTTTTTTAGAATTTGAATCCCTTTAAATTTTCCATCATTGACGTGAACGGTTAAGAGCTTGGCCATTTCGGGTGCACTCATATAAATATCACCTGCAGGATATACATCGAATCGATGACGATCTTGAGGGACGGGACGATCGTTTTCAATTTTGTAGGGAATGGATAAGTTTTCGGTCATCTTTGCTGTCAGATGCACAAATCCATCCATTTCGATGCCTAGGGGTTTAAAGAAGTTTTCGATAATGTATTCTTCATACGATTGCCCCGAGGCTTTTTCTACTAACAAACCAGCGACGGCGTAAGCCGCATTGGAATAGAGGAATTCTTTTTCGGGTTCACCTTCAGGATTGAGGCTTCGAGTGAATTCGCTCAAGGATTTTGGAAGTACTCTTTTCCAAACCGGAAGTAATTCGTAGGTATTGGGAAGTCCTGAGTAGTGACTTAAGAGATGGCGGGCCGTGATGGCTTTGGAATCTTTTGTAAATTTCCCAATCGCGTCTTCACCTAAAACTGCATCAATAGGGGCATCTAAATCCAATTTACCCTGATCCACTAACTTAAGAATCGCCATCGCCGTGATGGGTTTGAAGCAAGAACCCGTACTGTAGATCGTTTCGGGAGTCGCCGGAATCTTAAGTTTTAAATTCATGTACCCCCAGGACTCGTTTAAGAGAATCTCGTCCTTTTTGAAGACCGAGATTGAGATGGAGGGGATTCCCACCTCTTTGAGAATGCGTTTAATTTCAATTGAGATATCTTTTGTGAAGCTCTCTTTATCAAAATTTATGGTTGTTGTTGGTTTTGAATTCTCAGCACCGTTGAGAAGGAGATTGGGAGCTGAAATAAAAATGAAGATGCTGAGGAAGCTAAATAAATAATTTGATCTGTTCATGCTATTTATCCCGACGGTTTCGATATTTACACCCAATTTGAAAGGACTTAATGAGCATAAAGACGTTTTTCATTCGAATTGCTTACATCTTGAAGTTTGTTTTTAAGAATTTAGAGACCTGGAGACGAGGATAAGTGAACATGGGGAAATCTCATCAATTAATTCACCGATGGATCCTGAAAGATCGTGAATATTGTCTGTAAAAACCCTATCCTGAACCTTTAATTCACAATAATTCTTCAAGGATCAAGAACATGACTATGAAATTGGGCAAGCTGTTAAAGCTTTATTTTTTAGCGTTACTCCCCGCCGTATTAACCTTGAGTTCGGCACTACAGGCTGATCACAATTGGCCTTCGTTTCGTGGGGCTGATTCCCGAGGTGTTTCAAAAGAGAAGAATTTGCCTTCAGAATGGGACACCAAAAAGAATGTTGTGTGGTCGATTCCGATACCCGGGCGTAGTTGGTCGTCGCCCATCGTCTGGGGGGACAAGCTTTTTATCCTCTCTGCTGTGAACGAAGGTAAAGATCACGATCCTAAAAAAGGACTCTACTACGGAGGCGATCGTAAAGATCCTCTACCCTTTGTTCACCACTGGACGGTTTTTTGTATCAACACGAAAACTGGAAAAACCATCTGGGAGAAAAAGGCTAAGAGTAGTAAACCCGATGAACCCATTCACATCAAAAACACTTACGCTTCTGAAACACCGGTAACCGATGGCGAACGAGTTTATGCTTATTTCGGAAACGTGGGGGTTTACGCCTACGATTTAAATGGAGAAAAAATCTGGGAAAAAGCCATCGAAGCCAATCCCTATCGCTATGGTTGGGGGAGTGCAGCTTCTCCCATTCTTGTGGGTGATAGTTTAATCATCGTTAACGACAACCAAAAGCAGTCCTACCTTTTAGCCCTCAACAAAAAAACGGGCGACGAACTTTGGCGAAAGAATCGAGAAGAAGGAAGTAACTGGGCGACTCCTTACCTCTGGAAAAACAAACTCCGAAGTGAAATCATTACTCCGGGAACGGGGCGAGTTCGATCTTACGATCTCAAAGGAAATCTTCTATGGGATTACAAAGGCATGTCGAGCATCACGATTGCAACCCCTTATTCAGTGGGGGACCTGTTGATCGTGAGTTCTGGCTATATCTTAGATCGCCATCGACCGATTTATGGAATCAAGCCTGGGGCTAAGGGAGATATTTCTCTCAAAAAAGGAGAGACTAAAAACGATTTCATCGCGTGGTATCAACCTCTCGCGGCTCCTTACAATCCTTCGACACTTACTTACGGTGAGTATCTCTACGTGCTTTTAGATCGTGGTTTCATGGCCTGTTACAAAGCTAAAACCGGTGAAGTCGTCTATTCGAAAAAGCGCTTAGGGAGAGGGATGAGCTTTACGAGTTCCCCATGGGCTTACGATGGGAAAATCTTCTGCCTTAATGAAGATGGAAACACGGTGGTGGTGCAAGCCGGACCCGAATTTAAAATTTTGGCCAACAACGATCTCGAAGAGATGTGTATGGCAACCCCAGCCGTTGCGAATGGCGCGGTTTATGTTCGGTCATTGACGAAGCTGTATAAGATTGCGAAAAACTAGATTCCAATTATTACCCGTAGCCAAATTCAACCGAAATTGGCTACGGGTAATAATTCTTTCTCTTACGACTGCGCCTTCTCTAATCGATCCAAGCGTTCCTCGATTCGTTGAAGCAGATGAATGATATAGATATGCGTCTTCTTCGCATCGATACCCACGGGGCTTTGGTCGCTGTGGATCATCTCCGCAATTTCATCGTAGATTTGTTTTTCGATTTCCATGTTCTCTTCCTATCAATCAGTTGGTGGATTTTTTCGGGAGGCCACCCGCAAGGGGTGGCGCTACAGGAATCATGAAAGTTTAAATACCTATAGTTTACCTGTAGCGCCTGGGCTTGTCCCAGGCCATCTATAAATGCGCAATGTAGCTTGAGGCTAAACAATTTACTTAGCTAAGCGTGGCGCCGAATAACCTTGCTTTCGAATTTTTATTAAGAGGGCTTTGAGCTCTTTCACTTTCTCGGGATGCTCGGACGCGAGGTTTTTACGTTGACCGATATCCTTTTCTAAGTCGTAGAGTTCGACGGGTTGATTATCATCTTTGGGATATTTATGCCTCTCTTCCCAACCCAGTCGCTTACCTGACAAGTAACCAGTCTTTCCATCGATCAAGACCCAGTTGCCGTGACGAATGGCGTAATGATCTTTTCTCGTGTTGTGGATGTGGGTGTCACGAACTTTATTGACTTTGCCTGTAAGCAGTGGAAGAAGGCTGTGTGAATCTTCAGCGGCATCTTTAGGAAGTTTAAAGCCTAAGAAGTCAGCGAAGGTTGCCATGAAGTCGATTTGAGAAACTAAGGCGTGGGAAGTCGTTCCGGGCTTTGTCAATTTGGGCCATTTGATGATGAAGGGGACGTGGTGACCGCCCTCGTAGATGTCTCGCTTGAGACCTCTGAAGGGTTTCGCTGACCAGTGATTAAATTTAGCATCGCGGGCGTAAGCGTAGTGCTCAGGGCCGTTATCTGCCGTAAAGATTACGATAGTGTTATCGGCTTGGCCGGATTCCTCCAAGGCTTTTAGCATTTGGCCGCAAGAATCATCGGTTTCGTACACGAAATCACCATAAGGACCAGCTTTAGTTTTTCCATCGAACTGATCGTTGGGAATAATTGGCGCGTGGGGAGAGGGAAAACCAAAGAACAAGAAGAAGGGCTTTTTCGAACCTTTGTGTTTCTTGATGTACTCAACGCCCTTTTGAGTGAGGGTGGGGATGACATCGTACGGATTCCAATCAGAGACCATCGGGCCCGGGCGACACTCCCAGTTCCCTTCTTTGATCTTTTTCCATTTCTTAGTATCCATCCAAACATCGGGAGCTTGGGTCACTTTGTCATCTTCGATCCAAGCGTAAGGGGGGAAGTTGATGACTGTGTCTCCGAAATAATGATCGAAACCATGAGCTAAGGGTCCGTCGGGAATTTTTTTATTCCAGTCAAAAGCTTCGGGTCCCCAAGCACGACGGCGACCTTGCTTAATGGCTTTCGCTTCTGGCTTTTTGATGGCATCCCAATTCCAACCTAAATGCCACTTTCCGATGCAAGCCGTGTTGTAACCTTTTTCTTTGAGCATTTCAGGTAGAGTTAGACGTTCTTTATTAAAAACGGACTTCCCGAATGCGTTCACGATGCCGTGAAAATCACGCCAATGATGTCGACCGGTAAGCAGGGCATATCGACTGGGAGTGCAAATCCCTGAAGAGGAGTGGCCATCGGTAAATCGTAAACCCTGTTTGGCCAGTTGGTCTAAGTGGGGAGTGGGGATTTTAGATTCAGAATTTTGAATGCTGAGATCTCCGTACCCTAAATCATCAGCATAGAGAATGAGGATGTTGGGTTGTTGGGATTCAGCGTAAAGGCTAAGCGGATTAAAAAGTAAAGTTGCTAATAGGAGGCCGAGAATTCTCATCGTTTTTTACTCGTCTTTTTCTTCTTCTTAGAGGTTTTTTTCTTCGTCTTTTTGGTGGTGACTTTAGATTTTTTGACTTTCTTTTTTGTTACTTTTTTCGCTGCTTTGGCTTGGGTGGGAGAAGAGGTGAATTGCTCTAGTACCTTTTTGGGTGCCATGAGACAAAAGCTTTCTTCGATCCACTTTTTTAGTAAGCCCTTTGGTGCTTTTACTTTTTTGGTGAAGGTCGCGTTCACCCAGCCGTTTAAGCCAGCTTTGAAATTCGATGGTGTTTTTTTGGCTAAAGCTTGAGCTTCGCTCAGGGAATTTTTGAGCTTTAACATCACATGGAGGCCATCCTCCAATTCCTCCACAAAGACAAAGTTTTTAGCTTTGACTTTAAAGGCTATTTTTTTACAGGATGTACCTTCAGAAACTTCGGGAAGTTTAGAAATTATTGTTCGAATTTCTTTCATGTTACCCTTCACCTTAAAGAGAATTTCCATCCGTTGGGATTAAGCGATGACTCAAGCAACGATTAAATTAATGAAACTCATTATCACGGTCATGTTATTGGTTTCACTCCATCAGAATCTTAGCTTTGGATTCCCTGAGGAAAATTTACCCGTTACTAGTTCCGCATTGTACACCGAGAAGCCGGTGGCAAAGCAAGGATTGAAAGCACGATTAATTCGTGTCCAAAAAATTTGGGACCAAGGGAAGCACAATGCTTTCACCGATCTCATTCGTTATAAGGGGAATTGGATTTGTGTGTTTCGCGAAGGGGCGGGGCACGTCTCTCCTGATGGAGGATTGAGGATCATCGGCTCGAAGGATGCGAAGAAGTGGGAATCGTATGCTTTTGTTCAACAAGCCAAGGGCGATCTTCGCGACGCTAAGATTACGATCAACGCTGACAATCAATTGATGTTGTTTGGAGCTTCAGCTCTCCATCAGCCGGCTGCGATGAAGCATCAGTCGATGTTTTGGACGAGTGATAACGGAAAGAAATGGTCGAAAGCTATAAATGTGGGCGACCCCAATTTCTGGCTTTGGCGTGTGACCTTTAAGGGTAAAGAGGCTTACGGAATTGCTTACCAAACCTCGGGAGGACGATCGGTAAGACTTTATAAAAGTACCGATGGGAAATTGTTTAAGACTTACGTGAAAGATTTGGGGATTAAGAATTATCCTAATGAATCTTCAATTTTGTTTCTGAAGGATGGATCGGCTTTGTGTTTGTTAAGGCGTGATCCTCATAAGGGAATGATCGGAAGATCGAAACCTCCTTACAAGGATTGGAATTGGAAGGAACTCAATAAGCGCATCGGAGGGCCGCATATGATTCAAATCCCAGGTGGAGAGATCATCACAGCGACCCGTTTTTACGATGGGAAAGTTCGCACGGGGATTTCAAGATTAGATATAAAAAACAACAAACTCGATGAATTAGTTACCCTGCCATCAGGTGGAGATACGAGTTACCCCGGCTTGGTTTGGCACGAAGGTAAATTGTATGTGAGCTACTATTCATCCCATGAAGGGAAGACATCGATTTATTTAGCAGTGGTGGAGGTTGAGAGGTAGCCCAATTATTTAACGTGAAGTGAAATTAGCCCTGTAGCGCCACCCTATGTGGGTGGCCTTTTTTTATAGGCTAAAAATCAAAGATTACTTATATATTAAAGTTTGGCCTGGCCCTATCTTGGCGTGAGCCGATTCTGGGCCCAGGCGCTACTAGCGATGAAGGAATCTTGTATTATCGAGTATTCTTGAAACTGAATGAGCCTCCTAAGGAAATCCGCACCGCAAAGGGTGCGGACTACTTTGGGCTACAACAATATCTCCTTCACCACCCGACTTGCTTCTGTTACGCCCGGTAAAGTCTGATCAAGGCCGCGGAAGGGATACGATAACTTTTGGTGATTAAAACCTAACAAGTGCAAAACAGTGGCTTGCATGTCTCTGGCGCTCATCTTATCCGTAGCAACTTGATAACCGATAGGATCGGTTTCACCGTAAGAAATACCGGGTTGAATTCCACCACCGGCCATCCACATGGTGAAGGCTCCGGGATTGTGGTCACGCCCGACGAAACGCATCTTCGTTCCTCCACGGTTCTCGCGCATCGGAGTTCGACCGAACTCTCCACCCCAGATGATCAAAGTCTCATCGAGTAAACCTCGTTGCTTTAAGTCTGAAATCAATGCAGCTATAGATTGATCCGTTTCTTTGCAACGACGAATAAAGCCACCGTTTAAGGCTTCGTTTTCTCCGGCACCGTGAGAATCCCAACCCCAATGGAAGAGTTGAATGAATCTCACTCCTCTTTCAGCTAAGCGTCGAGCTAAGAGGCAATTGTTGGCGAAGGATTCTTTACCGGGTTGAGTACCGTAAAATTCATGTACGTCTTTAGGCTCATTCGAAATGTCAAAGGCCTCACTGGCATGAATCTGCATGCGGTAAGCCATTTCGTACTGAGCGATACGTGTCCGCGTTTCAGGATCGCCGACGGACTCTAAAGTTTCTTCGTTGATGGCTTTGAGTGCATCCAACATATGTCGGCGCATCTTTTGGGGGATGCCCTTGGGATTCGAGAGATAAAGAACAGGGTCTCCCTTCGAACGGCATTGCACTCCCTGGTAGACACTCGGCAAGAAGCCTGAACCCCAGATGGATTTACCGGCTGAAGGGGTTTTCCCTCCAGAGACTAAAACGACGAAGCCCGGTAGGTTTTCGTTTTCAGTGCCTAAGCCATAAGTTACCCAGGATCCCATCGAAGGGTTACCTAAATTGGGGTTTCCGGTGTGTAAGAGCAACTGAGCGGGTGCGTGATTGAATTGATCGGTATGCATCGATCGAATGACACAAACTTCATCGATCACTTTTTGAAAATGAGGGAGTCGATCCGATACCCATTGCCCGCTTTCTCCCACCTGCTTGAATGGAAATTGGGGACCCAACATTCGAGGCACACCTTGGATAAAGGCGAATCGTTTACCTTCGAGAAACTCTTTCGGGCACTCTTTGCCGTCTAATTTTTTTAGATCCGGTTTGTAATCGAAGAGTTCCAATTGACTCGGCGAACCCGCCATGTGCAAGTAGATGACTCTTTTGGCCTTCGGAGCGAAATGAGGGGTAAGTGCAGCTAAGGGACGAGCGGGGTCGCGTTGAATTTGGGCCGCATTTAATTGGTTATTTGCCAAATTGAGCCACATGGCTCCTAAGCCCATCGAGCAACCTTTAAGGAAGTGTCGGCGCGTTTGATTTTTTAAGTAATCGTTATAGTTCATGAGTCTTCCTTATTTCGTCAAAGCAGCATCGAGATTGAGAAGCGTATTCGCAACGAGTACCAGCGCTGCTTCGCCGGGAGATTTCGCTAAGGCGTCACTCTCTTCTTTATCTTCTTGGTAGTTCACTTTAGCAATTTCGTAGAGTTGGCTGAGCTTTGTAATCACTTTAGGGGGTGCCGTTTTTTGAGTGGCGAGCGTGTAGCCGTAAGCGATTTGATCGAGTAGGGATTCTCCCCCTTTCTCCATCATCTTCTTAGCTAATGCTTGCGCGCATTCGATGTAAACCGGATCGTTCAGGGTGACCAAAGCTTGAAGGGGAGTGTTCGTGGGGATTCGACGAGCGACACACACTTCTCGGCTCGGAGCATCGAAGGTTAAGAAACTAGGGTAGGGGCTCGTTCTTCGCATGTAGGTGTAAAGTCCGCGGCGGTAGCGATCTTCCCCTTTAGGAACGCGCCACCTTGCTCCAGAGTAGACCACCGTCCAAACTCCGTCGGGTTGAGGGGGCATGACAGAAGGGCCAAGCATTTTCTTTGAAAGCAAACCAGAGGCTTTTAAGGCTTGGTCGCGAATCATCTCTGCTGTCAATCGAGTCCTCGGCCCTCGCGTAAATAGACGATTGCGCGGGTCTTTCTCTAAGTGCTCCCGGCTCACTTTGTGAGTTTGTCGATATGTTGCCGATAAAACGAGTTCTTTGAGTAAGGATTTTAACTTCCACTGATGCTCGGTTTGAAATCTTGAAGCTAAGTCATCTAAGAGTTTGGGATGGCTGGGAGCTTCTCCCTTCGTTCCAAAGTCTTCGATGGTTTCTACGATACCCAGACCAAACAGTTCAGCCCAGATGCGATTGACGAATACTCGACTGGTCAGGGGGTTCTCGGGGTTGGCGATCCACTTCGCCATCTTGAGTCGAGGAGCGGATGCTTCCGTGCCTAAATCTCCCATTAAACTGGGGACTCTCGGCTGAACGGCTTGAGCTTTTTCTAAGAAATTGCCGCGCACAAAAACGTGCGTTGGGCGCTTCGCTTTTTCGGGGCGTTCTCTCATCACCGGTACGGTAATGGATCGAATTTTATTTCTCTCGCTTCTCAATTGATTCCATTTGTCTTTGACTTCAATTCGCTTGGGTGAAGTTAACAGTTTTTCCCATGTCGTCTCACAGGATTGTTCGATTGAAAACCGGTTGATGATGGCGCCTTTTGTCTCGGCTCCACGAACTCGACAACTCACGTAGAGGAAAAATGGATCCTCAGCATCTCTTACAAGCGGTTTTTCCAAGACAAAAACGAGCCAAGTCGGTTTGAACAGTTTCGGGAAACTTCCCCCGCCTTGGGCCCCTTTCTTCAGACTCTCGTAAGGGTCGAAGGGGCCGGTTAAGGATTCAGCAAAGACCTCCGTAAACTTGATCTGTTCCTTCTTGCCTTCTTTGTTGAAGTATTCAGCTGTTAATTGGGAAAGTACGGCACCATGCTCGGGCAGTTTTTTAGAATCTCGCTCTTTGGGTAGGAGGTTGATTTTTAGAGCCGTGATTCTCCCCTGACCCGTCAACTCTACTTTGTAAGTGGATCCTTGAGGAACCGTGCCTTCAATTTCAACCTCGTTATCGTTGATCAGGAACTTAGCCGTATTCGGGCCCTCAACTTTTTTAACTTTTACTTTCTTCCAGCCTTTGGGATCGGTCGCCAAATTTCCCGAATGATTCAGAGTTTTTCTGAGATCCTTGATCTCATTATCGAGTTCTCTTGCCCGTTCGTGTTGAGCGGGATCGGAGGGGACTTTTAGGCGAGGAAAATCATCGTTCAGGTCGGCATCGGAGGTGTTGTTGAAGTAAGCTAAAAAATTGTAGTACTCCTTATGGTCGAAGGGATCGTAAGGATGAGAGTGACACTGAACACAACCGAAGGTCGAGGCCTGCCAAACTGTCCAGGTCGTATTTACTCGGTCGATAACAGCGGAGAGCCTGAACTCTTCGTCATCCGTTCCGCCTTCGGTATTTGTTTGCGTGTTTCGGTGGAACGCTGTCGCTACTTGATCGGAGATCGTGGCGTTTTCGAGAAGGTCCCCAGCGAGTTGTTTAATGGTGAACGCATCGTAAGGCATGTCTTCGTTGAAGCTCTGGATGAGCCAATCTCGATAAGCCCATATGCTTCGGTGATTGTCTTTCTCGTAGCCTTGGGAGTCGGCATAGCGAGCGAGGTCTAACCACATCGCCGCCCAACGTTCACCAAATGACTTCGAATTCAGTAAACGTTCGACAACTTTTGTGTGCGCTTCTTCAGAGGAATCCGCTTTGAAGTTTTCAAGCTCTTCTTGGGTGGGAGGTAAGCCAGTGAGATCGAAGGAGACTCTCCTCAACCATTGCGCCTTATCGGCTTCTGGTGAAGGCTTAAATCCTTTTTGATCTAAGCGATGGAGAACAAAAGGATCGATTTTTGACTTAGCCCAGTTCGAATTTGAAACTTTCGGGGCTGGGTGAGTTTTGGGTTTTTCGTAAGCCCAATGTTTTTCCCAGGGAGCCCCTGACTGGATCCACTTCCGAATCAATTCGATTTCATTTTTACTCAATCCTTCTGGATGATCATCGACTGGAGGCATGCGTTCGTCAGGATCATCCGAGGTGATTCTGACCATGAGTTCAGATTC
>JANQLS010000177.1 GCA_028280485.1 Planctomycetota bacterium | reverse complement strand
TTGAGATGGCAGCCGTGGCAGGTTTCTAGCTTTCCTTGTGTCGATGCTTCTTTATCTTGGCGATAGTAATACTTCCAGTTATTGCCAAGTTTATTGTAGTTTGCACTTTTCTTGATCATTGCACCGATCCCAACGAGCTTGCCTTTTAATAGCTTTTCTTTAACGATTATGGATCCTTCTGGTAGTGGGTAAGCTTTGCTATTGATCGCTTGAGCAGCTTTGGGGTTAGCATAAATTGAAATTGCAAAGCCACGGTGAAGGTTTCTCCAGTCAGCTGGGGTATTTCTTAATTGTTTAGATTGGCAGTTTAGCCAGCCTCTTCGAGGGATCACTTTAACACCACTCAAGCTTTCCCACTGTAAATAATTCTTTAACGAACTGGGTAACTTCGATATCAGCGCTTTACTCTCAGGTATCTTCGGCGCTTCAATCTTTAGAAATTGAGGAGGGGGATTCTCTTTACTGCAACCCAGAATGAAAACGACAATCGCGGAAAGAATATAGATTGAAAATGAATATTTGATTCTCATGAAAATACGATTCATTTACCCGAATCCACCCTGAAATTGACCCTTCCCTGTGCAAGACAATTTAAACAAATGATAAGCGACTTGGGATGACCTCGCCATTTAATAAACAAAATCACCATTTCAAGCGCGAAGCGTAAGCGAGTGCCACATTCAGCTCATAGGCGAGGGCTGCCCTAAATTTTAATTCATAATTTTAAAAGCCAATTGCTTTTCGCCTTGAATGGAATTGTGTTTTTAAGCTCATTAACCACCTAACCCTCGTTGACTCTTCGGGCTTGAAATCTTAGGCCTTCGCATTTCATGATGTCGTGACTTCAGAATTATTCTTCAGGATATCTGATTCTTTCGGCTTATATTACGATTGTATGGATTGATCGCTCCCAACCCAATTTGTTTCCATAATGTACTCGATATGAAAAACCACAATTCCTTCATTCCCTACACCGACTATCGCGAATACCCAACCGAAGAAATGATCGCCCGCTCAAAAGAGTTCTACGACGAAGTCAACCGCCGGCGAACGGTGAGAGATTTTTCAACTCGCGAAGTTCCTGTCGAAGTGATCCAAAATTGTGTGCAGGCTGCCGGTACAGCCCCGAGTGGGGCGCATCAACAACCATGGACATTCGTTGTTGTCTCCAATCCCGATCTCAAAAAGGAAATTCGCATCGGCGCCGAGAAAGAGGAGTCCCTCTTTTACCATCAACGAGCATCGGAAGAGTATTTGAGGGATCTGGAACCGTTCGACACCGATGAGAATAAGCCCTTTTTAGAGGAAGCTCCCTATCTCATCGTGATCTTCCAGCATCGTTACGGTTTAGATGATGAAGGGAATCGAAAGAAGCATTACTACATTTCAGAGTCGGTGGGAATTGCGACGGGGGTCTTGATCACGGCGCTCCATCATTCTGGCCTCGTCACATTGACTCATACTCCCAGCCCCATGAAATTTCTCAATCCCATCCTTTCTCGCCCCGAACGAGAACGCCCGTTCCTCGTTTTGGCGGTGGGGTATCCGGCGGATGGAGTTCAAGTGCCGGATATCAAGCGGAAGTCTTTGGGTGAAATAGCTGTTTTTAAATGACTCTCACTCCTTGAATATTGGTTTGTGCGTTCCAATTATCCCTCGCTAAAGCTTCGGGCTTGAGTGGTGGAAATCGCCTTCAAGGCAAAATATAGGTTCTGAACACGCTTAGTCCATCAAATGACTTTAATTAAAATTGCAAACCCGCCAAGCCCGAAGCTTTAGCGAGGGATAAATGAAGCGTCAATCGAAATTGAGCTGACCCGATTAATTTACAGAAATGATTTTTGACGTAATTTTTTGACATTCATCGATGGTGCCTTCTATAATGACCGCGCTAGACTCTATTTATCAAAAATGTGCCCGATTTCAGCACCAGAGCTTTAAGCGAATTGAGCTTTAAGAACGGTACTGTTTACGGACTGAAGCTCTTCTTAAGCCTTTTAAATATAGTGGTTTAAGGTTCTGATTAGAGTTTTTGATTAAAATCGTGTTAGGTCTCGATAAATAGAGCATCTAAGAGACTTCTGAGTGGGATCTCAGTTGTCACCGGCAGATCGATTGTTTTTTTGCCGGTTTAAGAAGAGAAACGTAAGGTTTGTGAAACCTTTTAATACACACAGGTTGATCGAGAGAGCCTCAATTTGATTATTGCTGTCTCTATCCTCCATTTTTGTGCTCGAAACATCGTTATTAATAGCATTCAGCACATAAATTTAGGGGAGATTGACCTAAAAAGAGAAGTGGAGAGGCGAAAGCCATGAGCTCAAATACATATTTCCCTCAACTTTTGAATCTAGGCAGACCGATGTTGTCGGTTTTGGTGTGTGTTTTCGGGATCAGTTTAGTTTCTGTTGCTGAAGCGCAGTCCAATACAGTGCCATCCAAGACGAAGCCAGCTCTTAACGCTAGTTTAGCCCGTATGACAGGTGACCGAGTTCGCATCCGAACCGGTGGATCCCTCAACCATCACGCATTCAGTTACGTCAGCCGAGGTCAATCTCTGGTGGTCGTCCAAGAAGCCAGAGGTTGGAGCCAAATTTTGGTTCCCAGTTGGATCCCAGTTTACGTTCATAAGTCGTACATCAAAACGGGTGCGGCGAGCACTGGAATCGTGACGGCTAGTCGTTTAGCTGTTCGAGTTGTTCCCGGAAAAAAACACGAGCACATCGGTGTTTTGCCTCGCGGGACTCACGTTCGAATTTTAGGTGCCACGGGTGAATGGCTAAAGATCACACCTCCAGTCGGTACCGCAACGGCTTGGGTCTCCTCAAAATACATTCAAAAAACAAGAGCTCTCGCAACGAGCGAAGTCGCTTCAGTATGGAGTCGCTTGAGAGGGGTCGCCCCTCAGCCCATCACGAAGCTCGACCCCCAATCACAAGCTCAAAGTCGACGAAAGGCAGATATCCCTCCTCGTCGCACTCACGGAAATATCAATAACGCAGGGATCAATCCCCGAAATCCTATCAACTCGCAATCGCAAGCTCGTTTAGCTGCCAGCAATAAGAGTGCAAAAGGAATCACTATTCCTTCTCGTTTGGTCAGTAAGAGGCTCGCCTCGATCTACGAGCAATTGCGATTAGCTACCCTCAAGAATCCAAAAGGCACCACTCACTTAGAGGGGCCACGTTTGTCATTCCAACGCATCATTATGACTTCAGAAGATCTCACTGAGATCCGTCAAGCTCGCGATGGAATCAAGTACATAGATCACCTAAAAAGTCGCCAATCGACCGTTCTTTCAGCCATGGATATTCTCAATCGAGCCAAAGCTGAAGACGAAAGATTGCGAACTCTATTAAAGAATATTCGAATCTCGAGATTTTCACTTGGAGGTAAAGACCAAAAAGCCGATGCCCCGATCGCCCGCGGGTGGATCAAAAGCAACGGCCGATACTTAGGAAGACAAGGAACGCACAGTCTCTATAAAGGAGACAGGGTGCGCTATTACTTACGTAGTCAAGACAAGAGCATCAACCTAGATAAATACCTTGGGAAGCGAATCGCTATCCGAGGTGTTGTCTTGGAATTAGAACCCAAATACGGAACCGATCTCATCATGGTGACTGGAGTAGAAGTCCTAGCCAATCGCTAGCAGCTCTTCACCTAGAGATGGTTTTCAGCCTGGGGGTTGATTTCTTTTTGACCTCAGGCCGAAGCGGGAAATAACGCTTCGGCCTGAGGTCGATTAGAGTTTGTAGTATTTTAAATCGCGAAATACTCCAACCCCTTCCGCTGGGGTTTGAGATGTGAGTCTCGATGGCTATTGATCCAATTTCAATTATTCGAAATTGAGTTAGCCTAGTAGATTCCTTCCTTCCTCCATCGCATTCTGCGAAGCCTCTCTTTCCCTCCCAAAGATGAAAAGAGATTTTTGAAAAGAGATTTCTTTGTAAGTTTTGATTTTTAGCCTGGAGCAAAGCTCCTCGAAAATCAGAGCAATATGACTTGTTGTTCTCACTAGAGACCTGTCTCAGTTGAGATCGTCGAGCTGCTGGTTAATCGGCAACTCCATGGGATCACTGAACGCGATGGGTTCCTTTGGGAGTCATTTTCTCTATACTTTTAGGGAGAAATTGTGAATTGATGATCTTCCCTCGAAAAAGGGAATGAGCCCAGGAAGCCCGAAGCTTTAGCGAGGGATGGAATACAGTATCGTATTATCATTCACTAAAGTTTAGGCGCCAGTAAGGCTCATAAAGACATTCACAGCCTTTTCTTAAAGTTCGGGAAATGTATTCACTACTTTTCTACTATTTTCACGTTCAGTGAAGCGAAATGATCGTTAGACACTGAGTAGAGCGTCTTTTTGGATTCGACTTATGCCCTCTGCCCCGAGACAGAGACTCCTTTGAGTCAACCTGGCGTCGGCATCGGAACGAATCCTCAAAGATGGTAAGCCCGCAGCGTTAGCAGAATTTCTGCTCATATCCAGCTGAGAACGGAGCGTTGCGCGGTACTTGTCACGATCGATTCGTCTCCCTGAAGGAGAGGTGTCAATTATGGATACTTTGCTTCAATTCTTGACCCCGATACTTTTGAATGAAAGTACCGGTGGGTCTCAAGGATTTATTTACGGGATTGTCGGCTTGGTGATCGGTGCGGTTGTTGTCTTTTTAATCTTCTGGACTCGTCAAAAAAGCACTGAGAACTCGCGCCAACAAATTTTAGATGAAGCGGAAAAAGAAGGCGATGCCATCGCGGTTAAGCTCGAAACGGAAGCTAAAGAAAAAATCGACCGCGAGCGTCGCAAGCTAAAAGATGATTACGACGATCGTGAACGTGAGCTCGAAGACATCGAACGACGTATCAACAAGCAAGAAGATAGCGTCAAGAGAAAGCACGATTTACTAAAGTCGAACGAGCGCCGTTTAGAGGGGCGAGAGAAAACTCTCGACAAGCGAGCCGATGCCCTGGAAATGAAAGAAGGTGAGCTCGAACGGCTCATCGATGAAGAGAAACAAGTTCTCTATCGCATTTCCGATCTCAATAAAGACGACGCCGAAAAGATGCTCCTTCAAAAGCTTGAGAAAGATTTTGAACACGAGCAAGAAGTCATGCTGTCGCGCATGATCGACCGTATGAAAGAACAAGCTGAAACTAAAGGTCGAGAGATTTTAGCCTCCTGCCTTCAGCGTATGGCTTCTACTTATTGCCAGGAAATCACGACTTCCACGATTGAAATTCCCAACGATGAAATGAAGGGAAGGGTGATCGGTAGGGAAGGTCGGAATATTCGAGCCTTCGAAAAAGCCACCGGAGTTGATGTTATCGTCGACGATACGCCGGGAGTGATCATCGTGTCTTGCTTCGATAGCATTCGCCGCGAGATGGCTCGACGAGCGATGGATCAATTGATCGCCGATGGACGTATCCATCCCACGCGAATCGAAGAGATCGTCGCCAAAGCTAAAAAAGAGATGAACGAGCTGATTCAGCAAGAGGGTAAACAAACTATTTATGATTTGAATATCCCCGGGATGCACCCGAAGCTGGTCACTCTTTTGGGTCGCCTAAAATTCAGAACAAGTTACGGTCAAAATGTTCTTTACCATGTTAAAGAATGTGCTCACTTAGCGGGTTTGATCGCCGCTGAATTAGGCATGGATATCGAGCTGGCGAAGCGCTGTGCACTCCTTCACGATATCGGAAAGGCCGTCGATCACGAGATCGAAGGGGGTCACCCCGAGATCGGAGCCAACATCGCTAAACGTTACGATGAGTCTCCTGAGGTCGTGAATTCGATCGCGGCTCACCATAACGATGTTCCTCAAGAAACCGTTTATGCGGTGATCACTCAGGTCGCTGACTCCATCTCCGGATCTCGACCGGGAGCTCGGGGTGAAACATTGGAACGCTATATCAAGCGTTTAGAAAAGTTAGAGTCTGTAGCGATGACCTTCCCCGGAGTGAAGCAGGCGAACGCCATTCAAGCTGGACGTGAGATTCGAGTCATCGTCAATGCGCAAAAGGTGAATGACAAGAAAGCCGTTAAGTTGTGTCGAGATATCGCCAAGGAAGTCGAAGAACAATTGACTTACCCCGGTGAGATCAAAGTCACTCTCTTGCGTGAAACTCGCGTCGTTGAATACGCGAGATAAGCTTCCAATTTTAAAACGAGATAGAACCTGTAGGGGCGTCCCTTGTGGGCGCCTTTTTCCCAAGCAAACGATAGCGATTTAGATCGCAATGTTTACCCTGAAAAAGGGCGGGTACAAGACCAGCCCCTACAGGCGAATTCACCCAATCTCTGTCGAGATGGGCTACGCGATTTTTAAGTTTTCCTCCACCTAGAATAACCTCCCATGGATTTACGAGTTCTTCTCATCGGTGACATCGTCGGCAAGCCGGGACGCGAAGTCTTGAAGCGTACTCTCGGTGATTTTGTTCGCCGTAGGGAAGTGCACTTCGTTCTCGCTAACGGGGAGAACGTAGCTCAAGGTTCCGGCATCACTCCCAACTTGTTCAAAGAGATCGCTCGAGAAGGTTTGGATGTGGTCACCATGGGAGATCACACCTGGCGCAGAAAAGAAGCATTACCTCTGCTCGAGGCTGAGGAACGATTGATTCGCCCCATGAATTACCCACCGGAATGTGTGGGGCGCGGGATGGGAATTTATTCCACTCCCTTAGGGGTGAGGATCGCAGTGATCCAGCTTCTCGGTCGAATCTTTATGGATCCCGTCGACTGTCCCTTTCACACCATAGATAAAGCCTTAAAGAACCTCGATCCTTCGATCAAATTGATCCTCGTCGAAATTCATGCAGAAGCGACCAGTGAAAAAATTGCTATGGGGTGGAAGCTCGATGGTCGAGTCAGTTGTGTCTTTGGAACGCACACCCATGTACCTACTGCTGACGAACGCGTTCTTCCAAAGGGTACGGCTTACATTACGGATTTAGGCATGACGGGGCCTTACGATTCAGTGATCGGTCGAGATAAAAAAAGCGTCCTCTACAAATTTGAAACTTCGATGCACGCACCTTTCCACGTCGCTCAGGGCGACCCGCGTCTCTGTGGTGCCTTGGTGACCTTGAATACTCAAACGGGTAAGGCGACTCATATTGAAAGAGTTCAGCTGACTTAATCACGCACTCATTTAATGACAGCCGTGGGGGGTTGAAACCCCTCGCTAGCGCTTCGGGCTAGTTAATAGGTATATCTTTTTAAATGGTGCTTGTGCTTAGTTAGCCCGAAGCCAAAGTCGCCAGACTTTGGACGAAGAGCGCTTTAAAAGTATTTTCCCTGTAGGGGCGTCCCTTGTGGGCGCCCGTTTCCCAAGCAAGCAGGAGCGAATTTAGATCGTCACGATTTCCGAGGAATAGGGCTGGCGCAAGACCAGCCCCTACAGAAATATATAAACGCTAACTTACCCATGGACTTCACCTTCTCTTCAGACCCTCAATCTTCATTCGAAGGAACGGCGCCTTCGCCGCCGCCTCTGTCGGTGAGTCAAATCTCCCGGCAGATCCGTGGGGTGTTGGAGGAACGATTTTCAACTGTTCGAGTTCAGGGTGAAGTCATCGGGTTAGCTCGTCCGCGGTCGGGTCATGTTTATTTTAACTTGAAGGACGACGGTCAAGGTGAGGTTGCGGGCGATGCCAAGATCGCAGCCGTCATGTGGAAAGGGCCAGCGAGCCGTCTCCGATTTCCCTTAGAAGATGGAATTCGAGTTATCGCAACGGGACGGGTCACAGTCTATGAACCACGCGGTTCTTATCAACTCATCGTCGATAGAATTGAGCCCGCAGGGAAAGGAACTCTCCTTCAAGCTTTAGAAAAGTTGAAGAAGAAACTTTTTAACGAAGGGCTCTTCGATCCTGAAAAAAAACTACCTCTGCCGTGGATGCCCCGAACCGTAGGGTTGATCACTTCACCAACGGGAGCGGCAGTCCAGGATGTTTTAAGATCACTTCAAAGAAAGTTTCCAGTTCACGTTAAAATTTATCCCGCAAAAGTTCAGGGAGAGGGATCCGGCCGAGAGATTGTGAGGGCCATTCAATTAGCTGAAGTGGATCCTCAGCCTGTCGATGTTTTGATCATCGCTCGAGGGGGGGGAAGCCTCGAAGATTTGTGGACTTTTAATGAAGAGCCTGTCGTTCGAGCCGTCAGTGAATGTACCCTTCCAACGGTATCTGGAGTGGGCCATGAAATCGATACTACTTTGGTCGACCTCGCCGCGAGTGTGCGCGCGCAAACACCCACTCACGCCGGAGAATTGGTCGTACCTGATTTTCAAGCTATCGTGGATGAACTTTTAACTGTTCACGATCGAATATTTCGAGGGATTCAAGCTCTCATAGAAGCTCAATCTCGAAGATTGATAGATTGGGGCGGGCGCTTACAACGAAGCAGTCCTGAAAAGCTTTTAGTTCGCCGAAAAGAACAATTGAAATCAATTCAATTGAGAATGCATGCGGCTCTGGAGCATTTTATGCTGAAGAGAGAATCTCACCTCAACCTTCAAGCAGAGAAGCTGGGGGCATTGAATCCTTATCAAGTCTTTCAGCGCGGTTTCTCGGCCACTCGTTTTGAAGACGGAAAGTTTGTTCGCGATGCAAAAGAATTGTCACCGGGTCAAAGGTTAAAATTGATTCTCGCCAGGGGTGAGGCTCAAGTGGAAGTTAGGGAAGTGTTAGAGAGCTCCCCACTTGAAAATCCCCTCGATTTGAAAAACGAAGAAAGTTCTGAGGCACCTTCCTGAGCAAACTCAGTAAAATTTAATTTGGTTAGTCGGATGAGCCCCAAAAAGAAAAAAACTAAATCCAGTACCGGTTCTAACACTGAGCCTGAAGCCGTCGATTTTTCAAAGTACGATGAAGAATTCGAATCTCTCGGTGATGCGGTTCTGAAGTTAGAAGCCCCTGATATTTCTCTCGAAGAAGCCTTTAAGGCCCTGGAGAAGGGAAGCCAGTCTTATCGTCAGTGTCGCAAGATTCTAGACTCGGCGAAGGATCGGGTCGAAATCCTCATGAAAGAGTTCCCCTCGGATGAAGAAGCCTGGTCCGATTTTACGGCTGAGGCAAATTCTTCTGAAGATGAGGAGTTATGAGCCCTCTTGGAAGGCGGTTATAGGGGGGAGTCCATTTCTTTATTTCCCCTGAAAATCAATACTTGTGGATCTCGGCGGTGGATTATCGGGCTCTTAATTCAGATATGCGAAGTAACTACGTGAATTCTTTCGCGTTAGTCATTCCTCGCTTGGTATAATCTTCGGTTATTGCAATTTCTAACTCAATGAGATGACACCTTGTTTACAACTTTCTCGACTGTTCTCATCTTTGGATCGTCGAAAAGAAGCTGTACTTGTTGAGACTTCTGTGAATTGAGAAATGATCTCCCTGGAGGAGTTTAAGAATGTCGGATTTTCTTTCCCGGATCAATCATCCACACGATGTTAAAAAACTGAGCATCGATGAGCTTGGTACATTAGCTCACCAGATCCGTGAAAAGATACTAGAGACCGTCGACCGAAATGGTGGCCACTTGGGCTCCAACTTGGGGACGGTAGAGCTCACTTTAGCTCTTCACTACGTCTATGATCTACCTCACGATCGTCTCGTTTGGGACACCAGTCACCAAACTTACCCTCACAAGTTGATCACGGGACGTCGAGACAACTTTCACAAGCTGCGTCAATTCGGCGGAATCTGTGGTTTTTGCAACCACCAGGAAAGCGTCTTCGATCTCTTTGATGCCGGTCACGCAGGAACCGCAGTTTCACTCGCGGTAGGTACAGCTGCTGCTGATCAGATTCGTCGCGATGAACACAAATCGATCGCCGTAGTGGGGGATGCTTCTATCGCGGCCGGTATGGCCTTTGAAGGTTTGAATCATGGTGGAGAAGTCAAACCTAACGTTTTAGTGATCCTCAACGACAATAACATGTCGATCGATCATCCCGTGGGGGCTCTCTCCGAGTACTTCTCAAAGTTTAGAACTCGCCCGATCTATCAAGACCTCAAAAAAGAAATCCACGATTCGGTATCGAAGCTTCCGATCGTCGGGAAGTCTTTAGACTCAGCTATCGATAAAGTTGCTGGGAAAGTCAAAGGCGCATTAGTTCCAGGAGTTCTCTTTCAAGAACTAGGGTTTAATTACTACGGCCCAGTCGAAGGTCACGATCTCGCTTCATTGATCAAGATGTTTCAAGATCTCAAGACCATCCGTGAACCCGTTTTACTTCATGTGAAAACGGAGAAGGGTCATGGTTTTGAAGACGCGTGTAAAGATCCCGTTAAATACCATGCGTTAAAGAATTTTAGAAACCCCCAACCCGCCGAAGAGAAGAAGCCGGACAAACCCAGTCCTAAATCTTTCTCGAATGCCTTTACTGAGTTGATGCACGAACACGCTCGTAAAGATGAACGCCTCGTTGCTGTTACGGCTGCGATGCCGGGGGGTACGGGTCTTATGAAGTTTAAAACTGAATTCCCAGATCGATACTTCGATGTGGGAATCGCAGAGCAACACGGTTGTGCTTTCTCGACGGGATTAGCCTACACCGGTTTGCGTCCCGTCTTCGCTGTCTACTCCACTTTCTTGCAACGAGCTTACGATCAGTATGTTCACGACGTTTGTATCCAAGAGAAGTCCGTAATCTTCTGCATGGATCGCGCCGGTTTAGCGGGTGAAGATGGTTGGACACACCACGGAGTCTTTGACATCGCTTACATGCGGTGTATCCCCAATGTCATCCTGATGGCGCCTGCTGACATGAATGACTTCAGGAGTATGTTCCAACTTGCGATCGATCAATCGACCGACCCCGTTGGTATTCGTTATCCCAAGGGAAATGTTCCTGAAGATTTACCTACTTCCGATGACCCTGTTCTCCAAGTGGGTAAGGGAGAGGTCCTCCTCGAAGGTGAAGAGGTGGTTCTCTTTGCTTATGGAAGTATGGTCGAGCAGAGTTACAAAGCTGCCATGAATCTTCGAGAACGAGGCATCCGTCCTACCGTCGTGAATGCTCGATTCGCCAAGCCGATCGATCACGAACTTCTCGCTGAATTATCAAAAAATCACTCTGCTTTGATCACCCTTGAAGAAGGGGTCTTGAGTGGGGGATTTGGATCGGCGACTGTCGAAGCTTGTCTAGATAACGACATTCAATTCTCAAAGATCGCTCGTATTGGTATTCCCGATAAGTTCATCACTTTCGGAAGTCGCCCAGAACTCTTTAAGCTCTGTGGTTTAGACCTCGAAACGATTGAAGCTAAAGTAGAAGAACTTTGGTCGGGCTCAGGCGATTCTAAGCCGCGCTTCCCCAAGGCCGATTACCTCGCCAGTGAACGCGTGCCGGATACGCGAAGATCGTCACTGAGTTGAGAGTGAAGCTCACAACCCAGTTGTAGGGGCTGGCCTGGTGCCTGCCCTTTTCGTGGGTGAGCCGGATGGATTAAAAAATATAGATATCAACTTTAAGGGCTGGTCTAAGACCAGCCCTTTTTTCATCAATGAAACGTAGCCGAATTTGTAAAAATTTGGCTAGTAAGCTTATCTCGCCAAACTTTTACAAGTTCGGCTACATAATTATGAATTTGACTACCGGATGATATCCATCGTCTCCCCGATCATCTGATCGGTGGATTGGAAGACTCGAATATTTCCTTGGAACCAACGTTGGTTGACTAACTGAGTTGTGAATTCATCGGCTAAATCAACATTGGATTCTTCGAGCGCGTTGGTTTGGAGACCCGGGAAGCCGTCATCACCAAAGTTTCCTGAAATCGGTGAACCAGAATTAGGGCCTTGTTTAAAAATTCCATCTCCGATGTGAACGAGGCCGTGATTGTTGGGGAAGCGAACGGCTTCCAACCTTCCCAACTCCACTTCGTTACCATCGTTATCTTGAGCTAAGATCAGCCCCGTGTCGGTAAACTCCACATCGTAGCCTTCGGGCACAGTGATATTAGGGCTCACTTTGTATCGACTGGGGGTGACCAAGCTTCCATCGGCGTCGACGGTGAAATTTCCGGCTCGGGTATATCCGATCGTTCCATTCACATCGATTTGAAAGAAGCCGTCCCCTTGGATGGCAACATCGGTTTTAAAATTTGTGGGGGAGACGCTCCCGTCCGTGAAGTCCATGCGAGTCGAGACGACTTGAGTTCCGGGGAGAATAAAATCACTGTGATGCTGAGTGATTTTTTTGAAGCCGGTCGAGCTCACATTTGCCATGTTATTGGCGATGACACTTTGGTTTTGAGTCGCGGCCATGACGGCGCTTCTCGCTGCGTAAAGTGAGAGTTCCATATAAACTCCATTTTAGGTTTTTAGGGATGAATCCCATCTCTCGAGCCTGATTATTTATTTAGGTCCGAGAACATCGGTAGATGTAAAGTCATTGTTGGGGTTGCTAAGGAAATCTCGTGCCAATTTAAAAACACGTCTTTTTGGGGTTTTTTAGGGAGACCATTCGATTTACCGGTATAAAACGGGGGCTGATATTGAGAGTGAGCGGCCAAATTGGCCGGTGGAGCCTAAGAATCCCGAAGCTTTAGCGAGGGATCGAAAACGAAATGACCTAAAAGGCAACTCCCGCCCACGGAAGCCCGAAGCTTTAGCGAGGGATCGAAAGCAAAATGACCTAAAAAGCCACTCCCGCCCACGGAAGCCCGAAGCTTTAGCGAGGGATCGAAAACGAAATGACCTAATAGGCAACTCTCACCCAGGGAAGCCCGAAGCTTTAGCGAGGGATGGATTTCCCTCTAGCTAAATAGGGTATACCGCCTAAGAGTTGGCGCGAGTAGGTAATCACCAGGAGAACCCACTACTTCCCATAGATTCAACCAAATCGCAGCCCGTCCCTCGCTAAAGCTTCGGGCTTCCCTGGTTCGTGGCTTCGATTCAGGTTGTTTGGTGAAAAGGTCGTGAGGCCTGCTTGCAGTTTAACCAATAGGCAATTCCCGGCTCACGGGGTGAGCCGACTACTTTGATACGGAACAGAGAAATGAGATTAGTAGTCCAAAGAGTTTCCCAGGCCTCGGTGACAGTCGATGGGAAGATCACGGGGCAAATTGGGCGGGGACTTCTGGTTCTCGTGGGGATCGGGCAGGGGGATTCCGAGGAAGATGCGCGATATTTAGCAGAAAAGATAATTGAGCTTAGGATCTTTGAGGATCGAGACGGTAAGATGAATAAGTCTTTAAGGCAACTGAAAGATGAAGATTCAGCTTCGGGGGCAAGCGATCCGAGTAGTACCGGATTTGGGGTCCTATCTGTTTCCCAATTCACGCTTTACGGCGATTGTCGTAAGGGGAGAAGGCCGAGTTACACTCAGGCGGAGCAGCCGAATCTAGCCCGAGAACTCTACGACTTCTGGAAGAGCTGCCTGACGGATCTCGGGTTTCCTCCTGAAGATGGGGTCTTCGCAGCTCATATGGATGTCGCCCTGGTCAATGACGGCCCGGTGACCCTCCTGCTCGACAGTTCTCAAGCTTTTTGAGCCTCTCAGCCATTTGAATTCGGCTTGAATTCAATTTCCTGTTGACCTCTGCGACTCACAGTATACAGTCAGTAGCTTGTGAATTTACCGATTCGAAGCCAGGGAGCGCTACCTGAGCGCTACTCGACTCCGGATTCAACCGTCACATATAATAAAGAGTCTGGCTGTTTTAGGCCGCATTTGAGCCCCTTGAGGGCGTTTAAAAGGCGTCGCGTTAATGGCTTATCGATATCAGAAACTTCAGATTCCAACCGACTCGAAACAAGGGAACTTTTACGAAGTTCTTCAAGTTCCGAGGAAGGCCACAACTACAGAGATTAGACGCTCTTATAAGCGTTTGGTCTTGATGGCCCACCCCGATAAGAACCCGGGGAAGCGGGAATGGTCTGAAAAGCAGGTTAAAAGCCTTCTCGAAGCCTTCGACGTCCTCGGAGATCCTTCACGTCGTCGACGCTACGATCGTGAACTCCAAGAGAAGGAACTCCTTCTCAAGAAAGCAACGCCTAAAAAGCGGCGGAAGCCCACCGAACAAGACCTCTTTTTCTTTCGCAAGAACGACGATGAAGCCCTGGCGATGCGAGTGCTCTATTTTCTCATGCACCAAAGGGGAAAAGAGGCCATTCATCTCGTTGAAGAGATCGAAGATCGCCTCGGGGATCACTCGCTCTTCAAGCATTTAGATCTCAACGACTGCCTCGACTGTTATTTTCTCTTAGGCGAATACCTCATAGAGAAAAAACGCTACTTTGACGCCTTCCGGCGCCTCGAAAAAGCCTTCCAAGAGCAACACAGCCCTCGATTGAGACGGCCTCATTACTCTTTGGTGCTCGATCACCTCAAATCACTTTATTTGCGGCATCTTCCCAAGAGTTTACCCACCACCAAAGCAGTTGAGCTCTTAGAAGAAGCACCAACTGAACTCTTCCCAGAAGCCAAAGAGCGGGCTCGACTGAAGGTTGAAATTGCCCGCATTTTCCACAAAGCAGACGATCTCGCCCAAGCACGATTGAATCTCGCCGAAGCCTTCGAACTCGACCCCGGTTGTTCACAAGCCCGTCGGTTCGAAGAAGAGCTCGTTCAAGCCTCCTAATTCCATTTATGCGTCTTTTAGCTATCGATCACGGTAATCGTTGGTTCGGTCTAGCCCTCTCAGATCCTATGCAGCTGATTGCGCGACCTCTCGAAGTGGTCGAGGGTGAGGAAGGGGTTATCCAGCGTATTGGTGAGTTGATCGTTGAGGAAGGGATTGTTGAGCTCGTTGTGGGTCTTCCTCTCAATATGGATGGCACTGCCGGCCCAAAAGCCGCTCAGGTTCGTGAGTTCATCAAGAAGCTCGAAAATCAGTTCCAATTGCCCGTTCACGAATGGGATGAACGCTTAAGTTCTTTTGAAGCCGAAACCTACCTCCGAGAGGGCGGCCTGAAAGGTCACCAGATCAAAGAGAAGGTCGACATGGTCGCGGCGCAGATCCTCCTTCAGGGATTCCTGGATTCGAGAAAACGAGAAGATTCTTAGTTAGCCCGAAGCGCTAGCGAGGGGTGGGATTTTAATTCATTTTTAAGCGCAATTGGATATTTGGGCGCGCGTCAGCGTCGGAGCTCGAGCGATTCATTCGTCTCGGATTGTTAACTCGCTCAGGCTAAATCTTCGGCACTCGCTAACGCTTCGCGCTTGAAATCCACGAGGCCCGATAATCCTGATCCAGATTTTTTTGAAAATAGCGAAAAAGCCTTATTTTAGGCCTTCTGGGGATCTTCTGAACTGTTTATAATGACGCGCTTTTCCACTTCTTACGACGTTTTCTTCCTGGAGGATTCACCAGTGGAAACGTTCCATTTTCACCACTCCAACAAAGGAGCATTGAATCCAAATGCCTGCATCATTTTCTAAAGAAAAGAAAACCTCGGTCATCGAAGAATACCGAAACCACGACAAAGACTCCGGTTCACCTGAAGTTCAAGTCGCCGTCTTGACCGAGCGTATTCGCTATCTCACCACCCATCTCTCCAAGCATAAAAAAGATCACGCCACTCGCCGTGGTCTCCTCATGCTCGTCGGTCGAAGAGCCAAGCTCTTACGCTACTTGAAAAGTAAGAGTCACAAGCGCTACGTCGATCTCATTCAGAGCTTAGGTCTAAGAAAGTAATTCGTTTCTATATTCAGGTTGCAAGGGTTTCGTCTTTGATCTGGCTTGGATCATCACAGGCGCTCTCTAAAGCCTAATTTATTTAAATTGGATTTTAACCTGTAGCGCCACCCCTTGTGGGTGGCCAAATTTAAAGCTATCCCTTCCCCTTGAATAGAAACATCAAAGTCAATTCAGTGACGTGCGGTTTAGAAGAGGACCGAAGAATCTAGTAGTTAGAAGTTGTCCGAAACGAAAACGGTCTCTCCGAATCTTTATGAGTACTTTAGACATCGGAGCGACAGAGGTATAAAGAGGCTAAAAGAATGGTTATCGCCAAGAATGAAATCGTCATCAATGGGAAAACGTTAAGTATAGAAACAGGTCGAATCGCTCGCCAAGCTAACGGCGCAGTGATGGTGCGCTATGGAGATACGGTTGTCTTTACTGCCGTGACTGCAGCTGAGTTAGACCGAGATGTAGACTTTTTTCCCCTCACTGTAGATTACCGAGAGAAAACTTACGCAGCTGGAAAATTTCCTGGTGGATTCTTCAAGCGAGAAGGAAGACCCACAACTAAAGAAATCTTGACTGCTCGACTTGTCGACCGTCCTATTCGTCCGCTCTTTCCCGATAGCATGAATCACGAAGTCTCCGTTTCGAGCATGGTGGTTTCTGCAGATGAAGAAAACGATCCAGATCTCCTGGCTATGGTTGGCGCGTCAGCAGCATTATCTGTTTCTGATATTCCTTTCGACGGCCCCGTGGGTGCGGTGCGAGTGGGAAAAGTAGATGGCCAATTGGTTTTCTATCCAACTCAAACTCAACTTGAAACAAGTACACTCGACCTTGTCCTCGCCGGAACAAAAGATGCGATCGTGATGGTGGAGTGCGGAGCGAAAGAACTTCCCGAAGATGAGATGATTGACGCCTTGCTTCAAGGTCACGATGTGATCAAGCAAGTGATCGAGCTAATCGAAAGTCTCGCCAAGCAAAGCGCTAAGCCCAAGTTTGAGTTGAAGGAACCTGAAGATCATTCGGAATTGGAAAACCAAATTGCGTCTGAATTTTCAGAACAATACAAAGAAGCTATCCTGACTGAAGGCAAGCTGAACAAGAAAATTGCCACTAAAGCAGTGACGAAGGTTGTTCTTGAAAAATATTGCCCAGAGCTCGATCCTTCTGAAACCCCAGATCCAAATGCTCCTTCCAAAGGACTGATCAAAGGGTTGATTGAAAAGGTTTGTAAGAAGGTAGAGCGCGGATTGATTATCAACGAGAACCGCCGCGCAGACGGTCGGGGCTTAACGGATATTCGGCCTATTGAAATTGAAGTTGGGGTCTTGCCTCGAACTCATGGTTCAGCCATTTTTACCCGCGGGGAAACCCAAGCATTGGTCGTCGCTACATTGGGAACTGGAGACGATGAACAAATCGTTGATGGATTGTTCAGTGAAGAACGTGAAAAATTCATGCTTCATTATAACTTCCCTTCTTACTGTGTAGGTGAAGCTTGGCCCAACCGTGGTCCTAAGCGTCGTGAGATTGGTCATGGTGCTTTAGCTCGTCGATCCATTGTTCCCGTACTTCCTGACGGTGATAAATTCCCTTACACCGTTCGCGTGGTTTCTGAAATTACTGAATCGAATGGATCATCTTCCATGGCATCAGTTTGTGGTGGAACCATGGCCATGATGGATGCTGGAGTTAAGATTCGCCAACCCGTTGCGGGTATCGCGATGGGATTGATCAAGGAAGGCGAAGAGGTTCGTATCCTTAGTGATATCCTAGGAAGCGAAGATCATAACGGTGACATGGACTTCAAAGTCTCCGGAACTCAAAACGGAATTACCGCCCTTCAAATGGATATCAAGATCGGTGGAATTTCGCGAGAGGTCTTGACTGAAGCATTAGGTCAAGCTCGTGAGGGGCGAATTCAAATTTTACGTACTATGTTGGGAGTCTTGGATCGTCCTCGTGGAGAGATTTCTCAATACGCTCCGAAAATTATTCGTATCAAAATCAATCCCGAAAAAATTGGTATCGTCATCGGCCCCGGTGGAAAAGTTATCAAAGGGATTCAGGAAGAGACGAAAGCCAAACTCGAAATCGAAGAAGATGGTACCGTCAACATTTGGGGAGATGGTTTGGCCAGTGCCGAAGCCGCTCGTCAAATGGTTGAAGCCCTCACCGAAGAAGTTCAACCCGGCCGAATCTACAAAGATTGCCGCGTTGTTTCTGTCAAAGACTTTGGTTGCTTCGTAGAAGTTCTTCCTGGTCAAGAAGGATTGGTTCACGTCTCCGAGCTCGGCCAAGGCTTCATTCAAAATGTAGCTGACGAAGTCAGCATCGGCGACCGCATCGATGTGAAGTGCATCGGCGTCGACAACCAAGGCCGAATCAAACTCTCGAAGAAAGCATTAGAGGCTCCTCCTCAAAGTTAAGCTTTTGCGAGAGACGTTGACTTGAAGATAAAAAAAGCCCGAGGCGTATGCCTCGGGCTTTTTTATTGTGAGTTGAATCCAATTAGCTCGAGTGGAAATTGAGGATTGCTCAATTCACTAGGTGATTTTAGAATTAGAGTGAAGGGCTTAAGTTAAAGTAGAATTATTCTCTCTGTTAAATATTATTGTTCTGAATAGATGATCTATTTCTATAAGTCTATTTATCTAATACTTGGAGCCATATTTGTCCTTAAAATAATTTTCAATCTTGGAGTCCCATATCATTTAATAAAGTTAAGAAATGAACAGGAAAACGCAGAGTCAAGTGGTGTTTCTGTTATGCTCGGATTAGAGCTTGGTTTGTTAGCTCTTTTAATTACGGTAGCTTATTTTATTGAAGATGAATTTATTCTGTTTACTCCCCAAGGGGCTCTGCTTTATGGAGGAGGAGTGATATTGTTTTCTTATTTACATTGTTTCATTGTGTGTGGGATATATTTCTCATTCAAAAAATAGGTTCCTCTGAATCTCTTTCGAGTAAACTAATGGATCATTGTGAAGTGAAAAAGTTAGAATTCCTTTAATTCTTTCAAGGAGGGGATATCTCAATACGAAAGTCATAAAAACAAATTGAGCTTGCACACTCCACGGGTTCAGCGAGCTCCGGACCTGTGGAGTGAGCAGATTCAGTCTTTTTGTCTCACCTTCGAATTGGTTTCGTCCCTCTGTGAAAAGTGAACAAATATATTCACAGTTACAAATTTATTGTCCTTTTCATTGTTCTAAAAAGTTTACCCACAATGGATTTAAAAGATCCAAAAAATCTCACTGAGTGTATCAGTTGAAATTAGGGGCCAGAGTTTTCTTAGAGCTTCAATGGCTCTTCTAACCTGAATGTAATCTTAAAAAGCGGCTTACTACCAGGGGTGAATTCAATATGAGTAACGTAGTCTAAGGAACTTCCATCTTTCATTTTAAATACGCCAAATTCCAAATCTTTGTGAGTTGTTTCGCTGATTTGCATCGGGCCATCCACAATATCTATTCCATCTAAAAAGCCCCATACATTATTCGCGATCGTGTAGTTGACGGTCATGTTGGGAGCACTTTGAGTGATTTGTTCAATTTTTATAATGTCAGGGTGTTTGAATTTTTTCTTGATCTCTTCCTTCGCCTCATGGGAGGCTTCAATATAAGCATAAACATCTCGAATCAAATTAGGATGGTTTGCCATGATTTGTTTGAGTTTGGTCCTTCGCTCGGAAACCTCACTGTAGTGAGTGATGGAATTATAAGAAATGAAACTGATTATGATGAATGCGCATACGCCTAGGGTTGTTCCAAGGACTATTTTTGAAAGTCGTCTTTGACGGATGATGGCTTCGTTCGTCGACATCTGTATTGCGCTTCCTACAACTGCGATTGAATCATTCTTTCTTTTTTACTCGGAATTTCTCTGCGTATTTCTGCGCTTGCTCTGGGGATCCTTCCATGTATTCTTTGAGCAACACTTCTAAAATCTTATTCTCTTCTTTTGTTAGATTACTAATTGGGAATTCAGGCTTAGTGAAAATGGGGAGAACCTGCCAGACTTCTTTTCTCTTTACTAAAAAGATGGGATCAATATCTACCCTGGTTGCTTGAGGTTGGTAATCCCAGAAGTGACACAGTGAGACACTTTTCTTAACCGTCTTCCCAAGGACATAAAGCTTGAAACCTTTACTTTGAGCTACCTCAGAAAATTTTTCGAGCTGCCCTTCCAATTTTGCTATCTGCTCTGAGGATAATCCCTTTTTATACATCAGTGCTAAAGAGCCCGGGATCTCGTTGTTCTCCATGAAATAGAAAAACAGTTGAGCGGTTTGGACGGGATCTGGAAGAACTCGTTTTTTCGGAGGGGAGAATTTCGAACCCGAAGAAATTCCTATGGAAGCAATGAGGAAGAACATTCCAACTTTAAGCATGATGAATCCCCCGAGAATGAATCGTGGTTAAATGTATCTGTAGCATGAACTGAATAAAGTATAACTCAGATCATGCTTTTGTTTTATCCCCTCATGAAAAGCACCCAATTTCAAGCCCGAAGTGTCAACGAGGGTTAGGATTCGAAATCATCTAATTAAACGGATTAAAACTATAGGAATAGGGCTGCGAAATCTTCGTTTTTATGCTGCTTGAAACGATGCGCCTGTTTAGGTGAAAAGATCACTTGCTGGCGCTTCGCGCTTCGAATGATAGCTTCGTGTTAATAATCCTTTATGAATCAATAAAATCTTCTCCAATATAACGCTTATTTTTCTTTCGACCATCAACTGATATGGAATAATCGATTCGTTGTCTCGCCCAATCCCAGGTAATGTCAGTAATTTCGACTTCAATTTTCTTCCCTTGCGAGAGCGAATGTATATGAGTTACTTCGCCGTATGATTTAATTGGTTTCGGCATTATAAGAAATTCTTTAGCCCGAACACTGAATACGAGAGATTTATATCGAATCTGAGTATAACCTCCCTTTTCGTCGATACACTCAAGTAATTTTCCGTGAAGTTCAAGCTCTAAAAAATCGAAACCTTCGCTGTTTTCTGGGAGTAAAAATTGTATTTCTTTTTCGGGGTCGCCCATAAAGAGCCCCCAATCGCCGATAGCCACTTGAAAACCTTCGATTGCAGTTGAAATTAAAAATCGTGCTTATGGATTTGTTTTTGAGCCCTATCTCATTTTGTAATGAACTCAGGGGCAGATTTATATCTGCGTCATCTCAATTACCAGCTTCCCAAGGATTCACCGCCCCACAGACAAGTTCAAAATCCTTCACATTTCTCGTCGCCACCGTTGCATTTCTGAATTTCGCGATACTGGCAATCTGAAGATCTCGGATGTCAGCTCGTCTACCCTTTGATTCTAACTTGGCTGCTAACTCACCAGCAATAAATGCGCTTGGTTCATCGAACGAAAGAATTCGTTCTTCTAGATCTTCACTTAAAAGGGATTTGAATGAAGATTTTAAGTTATCGCGTCGTTTTCCTCTGGGTAATTTCCGAATGCCATATTCGATCTCAAAGACAGTTATTGCTGTGATCCATACCGAACTTGGGGGCTGCTGATCCAACCATTCGAGGACATCTTCATTGGGTTCACTCTTCATAACTTCAGAAAGCACATTGGTATCTAAAATGATCAAGATTCTAAATCAGCAGGCTTGGCAGGCTGTCCCTTAAACTCTTCTATCTCGCCTTCCTTAAATCCACACTTTCTAAATCGTTTTGAAATTTTGGAACCTAGTTTATCTTCCTTTTTCGGATTCGATTTTAATACTGCAGCTCTGAGGATGGCGCGAATTTCTTCTTCCATACTTCGACCATTGAAAGCAGCAAGCTCTTTGAGCTTGTCTTTTATGTCGTCTTCAATATTTCGTACTATTAACTGTGCCATGATATCATGATATCATGTGGGTGAGATCTTTCAACCCACCCTTCATTGCAGACCTAACGATTTATAACTCCACAACAGAAGACTGCAAAGTCAGTGCATAAATTTCAACCTATCTATAGATATCGATAGAGGTTGGAGGATTAGATTTTTTCAGAGATGGAATTAGAGCCCAGGCCGATCACTCAACCCGAGTCGGATTCGGGCCGCGTTTCTTTTTGGGCTTCACGCTGAGGAAGGAGATCACCTTTTTGGTGATGTCGGGGATGGTGGTTCCCGTGGCTTTGATGGAACCTATTTCGCCTACAAGGTCGTGGGAGGTCGACTTGCAGGCTTTTTTGAGGGCACTGACGAAGCTGCGAGCGGCTTTACGCATGAGCGGCCAGTATTCAGGATCGTCTTTTTCTAACTTTTCTTCGCGGATCTTTTTGTAAGCCGGGATTTGCTTGTAGACTTCTTCCGCTTCGATTACGGCAGGATATTTGAAGCTTTCGGGTTGCCCCCAATAAATCTTTTCGCGATCGACCTTGTATTCGATCTTCGTCTTTTTAGCCGGCTTGGGAGTTTTGGGCTTCGGGGCAGTGTTTAAGAAATCGTGGAACTCTCTTTCAGGAGCAACCGGAATAACGACATCCGATTCCTCCAAGATGAAATCATCGGAAGCCAGAGGGCTCACTTCAGTTGGCGCTTCAGCTAAACTCTCATAAGCACTGTGCCAATCTCCAGCCGAGATAGGGGCAGCACTCCACAGGCCTACGATCAAAAGACCGAGGAGTCTCGTGCGCAATGTTGAATTGTTTATGAATTGAGACACCATCAGAACCAATGAAAAACGGTGGTTGGCATTCCCGAGACCCATTCCCGGTTTGGCCAGAGGTGAGATCCACTTCAGGCTTCAGCCTTTTACTCTCCTAAAGATGAAGCGCGTGTAGTCTTTTCCCTTTTCAGGATCGGGTCGTTGAGGAGGAACCTTTAACCCTAAATCATAGAAAATATATTTTCGGAACAAGGTTTAGGGGATTAAGCTGGTGAATGTTAGGGTGGTTTTAGGGAGAGAAATTCGGCTCGAGTCTCCAGTGAGTTTGGAGTGTATTTCGCAGTAAATTTCCAAGTACAATTGGCGGCATAGGTCCGACTGCCTTCAATGTATTAATAATTGAGAATCATGACAGGGCTTACAAACAACTTATCAAATCCTCAAATCAAAATTCTTGTTCTCACTCTCACCCTCGTGGTGGGAAGTGTTGTGGGCAGCAATTATTTCTTTCCCTCGGTCTTTCAGATCACCTCACCTCCTTCGGTTTTAGCTACTCCCCAAAACAACAATGCGGGAACTTATGATCTCAGCAAATTCTGGGAGAACTCCTTAGCCGACGCAAAAAAAACGGGATACAAAGAATCTCGATGGGTTTTAGTCTATTTTGAAGCTCCCTTTGCTCATCGCCCTCCACCCGTTCGCCGAGAACCCAAATTCGCCCAGGCGATCGATTCCATCGCGATCGGGGCGACGATCACCTCGGATAATGTCTTAGAAGCCAC
>JANQLS010000148.1 GCA_028280485.1 Planctomycetota bacterium | reverse complement strand
CTCATCACATCCGTATCGAACTCAAAAATCCCCGATCTCATAAACCAAACATTCAAAGCAACCTCTGACTTCGGGACGGGATGGCCAAAGTCCCGATGTGTAAGAGAGGATGAGAGCAAATGGGGGAGATTTAGTCTTCCCAGTTAAATATTGCGTCAAAGAGGGCAAATGGAGGATCAGATAATATTGTTGGGACAATTAAATCTGGATCGAGGGGTTTACTTAGTTCCTCTTTATTCAATCGAATTAATCCAAGGCTGTTCAAGATTGGCTCTATATTATTAGAGAGTTTTTGCACGCAATCATGTTTAAAATGATCAACGGCTTTTAGGCTTGGTAGCTCAAATGATGAAGTACTCTCATTTACAGTCCAAGTTCTTTCACTTTCACCCACTACGTAATAATTAGCCTGCCTTGACATCAGAATAAATAAACCGTTGTAATGCTGTTTATTGTTGCTTCTCTTGAATTCTTCAGTTTTGCGATAAAACCAAACATCAACATATGAAGAACCGCCTGATCCATAGTGATCGAACTCAGCAAATGATTTTGTATCTGTGCTAAGTTCTATATCCCTTATTAATTTTCTTAAGAAATCCTCAATTAAGGTTTCAACGCCGCTATTCCATGGAGGAATATCACAACAAATATCGTTGTTAAGTAATTTAGAAGCATCTATTTCTGGTTTCATTTTGCAGCTTTGAGATTAATAAGTTTCTAATTTGTGGACATTGGTTTTATTTGGCGAAAGTTAAAGGTCGGGAATTTTATATATCACCTTGTTTATTATGAATAGCTTGAATGACTGATTAGACGTAATCTCTCAATCAAACCATCTTATCAATATCGGACTCGAAATTTCATCATCGAGACTGAAAGTTTAGAATGGTGGGGGGAGCAGCAGGGTTAAGCCTCACGGAACTTAGTAGAGCGAATTAGGATCAGAATAAATGGGATTGGATTTAAAAGTTATTTATGGCAAAAATTGTTTGGTAATTTCCGATCCCATGGAAGTAAAAAAACGAATTAGAAATTTGACTGCTTTCGTTGCTGAACCAAAGGAGGATGAGTTTTGGTTAAAAGGAGTAGATTCGCTTAACACATGGGAGTATGACGTTCGTCTAATCATTAAGTCTAATGACTTTTGGATTGAAATCATATCTGCTCATCTCCATACCTAAAAAGAGCTGGGACAACTATTAATTGATATCGGAGTAGATAAGGTTGTAAATGATGACGGGGAACCTTTTGATTTCTTAAAATGAATAAAATAACCTCTATCTGATAAGGGCATCGGATCATTAGGATTGGAAAATGGAGCTGAGGATATTCGATAAAAGGGTAGATGGGAGCGGATTAATTGTCCCGCTCTCTATGCTTCTCCGTCAATTTGAAGCTGTTTGCCCTTCGGCCTTAACCGGTAAGTGGGAAGTTCTACCCGGTTCACATGGCTACGGCGCTACGATCTGCGAGTGGGAAGATAAACTGGACTCAGGTAAGCGAGTCTTGTTGCCTGCCAACGATTTGTTTTCCGTATTGTTGGGCGAAGAGGAGTACTTTTACTGGGGGCATCTTCGTACCCCAGAGGGGGTTGAGATTGGCATAAAAGACTCAACGTTTCTCTACGCTCGTGGAGATAAGGAACTCTTGGACTCGCTCTCATCAGGGTTTGTCAAGTTCGACTTTTGTGACTAAGACTAACGCTATTCCGCGACTCACCTCACCAAAATTATTTAATAACCTCTACCAGGTAAGGTCGTGAATCCAAGTTTCGATCCCAGCATCCCCACCGACTCATCGCATCAAAATCGAACTCAAAAAACGTCGATCTCATAACCTAAACATTCAAAGCAACCTCTGACTTCGGGACGGGATGGCCAAAGTCCCGATGTGTTTGAGAGGATGAGAGCAAATGGGGGAGATTTGAGTGAAAATGGACGTTTTTAATGGGTGGGTCGTCCCGAAGTTTTAATACAAACATCAAGCGTCAGGATCGTCGAGGTTGGCGCGTGTGCTTCTATATTAGCGCGAGACATTTGCTTCGTTTGATAGATGACGAATGCGGTGCAAAGTAATATGTAGGCTGTGAGAGACAGCCTGAAAGGCGGGAAATTTGGAGGCGGGGGCCTGTGCCCGATGGGCACCCTGCGTGGCAACGCAGGATACCGGTGATTCCCCCCTACGGCATAAAAAAAGCAGCCATAGGCTGCTTGTATTTTATGGAGGGAACGGGAATCGAACCCCCGTCCCGAAGTTCAACTGAATTGATTGATCGTTCCTGTTTCCGTTTCAAGATGTTCGAGTCTCATTCGGTATCAGAATTCCCATTTCGAACACCCAATTGACCCCAATTACTCTACAATGTGTTAACCACTTTGCATAAAAACAGAGAGGCTCTCCACCCCAAATCGGAGAGCCATCGACCCATCGAGAGTTCGAATTCAAAATTCCGGACCCCGGAATGCACTTCTAATAAATCCACCTCTCAATAGCATCAATACCGTCCCATCTGCGCGCCAAACCCCTATATCCAAAGCGTATAGCCCCAAATCACCCTTTCCCCATCACCCCAAAATAAAACAAGCCCAAGACCGTTAGGCCTTGGGCTCGCTTTTGGAATACTGTGGCTCCCCCGTTTGGACTCGAACCAAAAACCAAGTGGTTAACAGCCACCTACTCTACCAATTGAGCTACAGGGGAGCGGAATTCTAATTGTTATTATCGTTTGGCTTTAACTGGATAACGTTGTGCTTATTTATATCGAGTTGTGAGGAAAATAAGTGGAGCCGAATCTGAAATTAAGCTCATGACTTCCTCAAAGCCGACTGGTGATTATAGGGTGGGAGCAACCTATGTCAATACGCTATTCAAAAGGATCTAAGTCTTTTTTTTGAAATGGTTTAAGGTGCCTAATTATCGGGCAAAATTCGGTTTTTTAGGTCGACGTAGGACGAAAATGGTAGAACTTTCTGCGCAGGTTGAGATCAGGAGTCCCCATTCCCTTCGAGAGGGGGCGGCTGAATCTGTGGTTGGAGTGGTTTCTGTTCTATAAAGTGGGCTAAGATGGGTGGCTCGCTGGATGGGGTGCGTTGGGGGTCTTTGATGATCTCTCCTATTGATCCCCTCGCTAAAGCTTCGGGCTTCCCTGGATGGTGATTTCAATCGTTGGCGTCCGATGGATTGGGTTTAACCCTTGTTAGTGGTTTCGCTGTGAAGGTGGTATTCGCCTTCCAAGCCCGAAGCTTTAGCGAGGGATCAATGAGCTGTGAACTGTTTTAAAGGTATTAATTATGTCTCGCTTCTCCTTTGGTTTTGGCTGCTTTGGTTTGTTGATACTCCTCATTTTTTGCGAAGCTCAAAGCATCCAAGCCGCTGACCACCACGAACGACCCAACATCATCTTTTTCCTAAGCGATGATCAACGTAACGATCAGATGGGTTGTGCGGGTCATCCGATACTAAAAACTCCGACAATGGATGCCCTGGCCAAAGGGGGAGTGCGTTTCACAAATATGTTTGTGACGACTTCGATTTGTGCTGCGAGTCGCGCTTCACTTTTATCCGGGCAGTACGAGCGGAGCCATCGTTATACCTTTGGTACACCACCTCTTTCTCAAGCTCATACCGAGGCCAGTTATCCAGCTCTCTTAAAGAAGGCAGGTTACCGAACCGGATTCGTTGGTAAATTTGGTGTGGGGATCAATCGAGGTCAACACCAAGTGATGTTTGATTACAACAAGCGATTGGGGCGAAGTCCGTACCACAAAAAACAAAAAGATGGAACAACTCGGCACGTCAGCGAGATTACGGGTGATCATGCTATCGAGTTTTTGAAGTCTTGTAAGAAAGAACAGCCCTTTTGTCTGTCGGTGAGTTTTAACGCTCCTCACGCTGAAGATGGCGATAAGAAAAATCATTTCCCTTGGCCTAAAGCTATGGACGGCCTCTACGATGACATCACCGTACCTGCGCCTCGCCTTTCCGATGAATCGATTTTTGAAAGCCAACCCGAGTTTTTGAAAAAATCACTCAACCGTCAACGATGGTATTGGCGTTGGGATACACCTGAGAAGTATCAAAAGAATATCAAAGGTTACTATCGCATGATCAGCGGGATCGACAATGTGATGGGGAGAGTGCTGAAGGAACTTGAAGCTTTAGGTTTAGCAGAGAATACTGTCGTGATCTTCTCGGGAGACAATGGTTACTACATCGGTGCTCGGGGCTTCGCTGGGAAGTGGTCTCACTATGAAGATTCACTAAGAGTGCCATTGATCATCCGTGATTTAAGGAAGAGCAATAAAAATCAGGGAAAGCTCAGTGCCAACATGGCCTTGAATATTGATATTCCGGCGACGATTTTGGCTTATGCGGGAGTCGAAATTCCGAAGACTTATCAAGGTCGAAATTTGAAGGGTTTAGTTGAAGGAAAGAAGCCTAAAGAATGGCGAAGTGAGTTCTTTTGCGAGCACCTCATGAACCATGGAGCAATTCCGAAGTATGAAGGTATTCGCGGATCGCGTTACGTTTATGCGCGGTATTTTGAGCAGAAGCCCGTGTATGAATTCTTACATGATTTGGATGCTGATCCTCAGCAGTTAGATAATTTCGTGAACGATCCTCGATATAAAAAAGTGCTGGAAGATATGCGAATACGCTGCGACAAGTTGCGCGATCAGGTGGGGGGAGTGTTTAAGCCCTGGCCACCGAAGAAGAGAAGGTAGAAGATCAGCTATTCAGGCTTGACGAACCATTTACCTTCTAAGCAAAGTTTTAATGCCTGCCTGGCTCGGTACAGGAGTACTCCCAGATTCGTTGTCGAAATGCTGAGGGTTTCACAAATCTCTTGAGTTGAAATCTCATCAAGAATTTTCATGGTGAACACTGAGCGTTGAACATCGGTCAAATTCGACATACAAACCTCAAAGGCTCCCCAGAATTCTTCTTTTTCAAACGCCATTCCTAAATCGAAAGCCCAATTATCAGGTTGGGTGGTAGGGATACCCGTTAGCTTATAAAGAAGAGTCTCGCTGATGCCTTCGGTGTCCGTCGTATCAAAGGGGCGTTCACGCACTCGGCGCCGAATTTGATCGATAGCTTTATTTCTAACTATGACTCTGAGCCAATTGATAAATTTCACCCGGCCATCGAACTTATTGTCTCTTACGGCCTTGATCGCTGCTAGTAATGCTTCTTGTACTGCATCGGAGGCCGCAGCGCGATCGCCCAATCGGACCATGGCATCACGAAAAAGAATGTCTCCGTAGAGATCAAGCCAAAGCTCTGGCTTCTTTTCGATGTCCTTTTCAGGATCAGAGTCCGGGTTGGGTTGGGGTTGTTGCTCGGGGGAATCCAAATCAATGCCAGTTTTTTAGCGGATCAGTGTTTACACTGTTTGAGGTTCTAATCAAATCTCTGGGATTCGAGAAGTAAGCTTCAGCTTATTGAAGGTATTAAATCTTGGAGTGTTTTTACCAAACTTAATATTTTCACGAATTACGTCAAAAATTCAATACTTTGAGCTGGCTCTTACCGATTGAACCGTCAAAAGTACATTAATTTAACCTTTTTAGCTTTCTTTTTAGGGGCGGTTTTACTGGCCATAATCGCATCGATTTCTAATTTAAATTGACCTTCGCGCTTATCGGATAAGGTGATTCCCACTGAACTAATCTTTTTAAGGTTGAGTTTGGGGGCATTTTTAATAAGACGTCCCCTCCAGGTTAATTTGAATGAAGAGAAGGGCACAAAAACAGTCTCCCATTGATTTTTTTTCGTTTGAAAATAAGTTCGGTAAGACCCATTAAAAATGGAATTACCGGTTCTGAGATTTAATGAATAACGACGGCCATCCCCTCGAACTCGAAGTTGAATACCTGAGTAGGCTGAGAGATCATGAGATGTTCCTCGGGTTCTAATGGAGGAAAATCCTCCATTGTTTTTTAATGAGAGGAAACCTGAAAACTCAAGTCTTTTTAATTTTGAGTCTACTCGATAAGTTCCTCTCGACCTTCCCCCCATTACCGTGTCATTAACGGAGCGCCAGGTACCACTTTTTTCTTTATTTGAGAAATCAAATAGAGTTTTTAAATTTTCTTCTCGATCAAGCTGAAGTGAAGGTTGCGATAGTAGAAAAATGAGGGTGGAGATCATCATGGTTTTGTCCTTATAAGATTGTGAGCCCCCAAAGATCGGAGATCTCGGAGGGCTCACAACTGAGAAAAGAAGGGAAGAGAGGGTTCTGAAGCGTTGTTGTTCTTATCGATTATTGGATAGCAGGTTGCTTTGCGGTGGGGATAAGAACGGTATCGATTACGTGGATAACTCCGTTCGTTGCGTCGATATCAGCTTTGACTACTTTTGCATTGTTGATCGATACACCATTAGTTTTGCAGATCTTGATATTGAGTGCGTAACCGTGAACTGTTTTAGCTTTCATACCGTTTTTAAGATCTGAGCTAAAGACTCTTCCGGGCACGACGTGGTAGGTCAAAATTGCTTTAAGTTTATCGATGTTCTCGGGTTGGACGAGTTGTTCGACGGTACCTTCAGGGAGTTTTGCGAAAGCGTTATCAGTCGGTGCAAAGACTGTGAAAGGACCTTTACCGTTGATCGTCTTAACCAATTTAGCAGCCTTAAGTGCAGCAGCTAAGGTTTTGAAACTTCCAGCTTTTCCAGCGGTTTGAATGATGTTCAAGGTGCTGGGCATGACGATAGAATCGATAACGTGAATCACACCGTTACTCGCTAAGATGTCGGTCTTGATGACTTTGGCATTATCGATTTTTACTTTTCCTTTTTTGACGTGTACATCAACTCTTTGTCCATTGAGAGTTTTGGCTGCATTAACTTTCACAACGTCTTTAGCCATGACTTTCCCAGGTACGACGTGGTACTTGAGAATTGCAGCAAGAGTGCCTTTATTTTCAGGGAGAAGAAGTTTCTCTACTGTTCCCTTGGGAAGTTTTGCAAAAGCTTCATCCGTGGGCGCGAAAACAGTAAAGGGACCTTTTCCATTGAGAGGCTTGACGAGGTCAGTTGCCTTGAGAGCGGCTACTAAGGTTTTAAACGAACCTGCTTGTACTGCGGTTTCAACGATGGTTGGATGTTTTTCTTTAGCGTCAACTAAAGTGTTAAAGCTGAGTGTCGCCACTAAAACTGATAAAGCGGTAACGATTGAGCGAATGTAAACTGACATAGTTCCTCCGGTAGAGAGTAAGAATGGTTAATTTTTTTATGCGTTGAACAATAACAGTCTTGATCAATTTCCCGGGTGATTACTGAAGCAACGCTTTAAACTTTTCATAGGCAAATCGAACTAGTAAAGAAATTATTACAGGCTATCTGAATAAATTTTTGACGCTTTGTTCAAAGTAAAGATGTCGTTGATGAATTTATTGATTAAGAGGAGAAGATACATAGGGCTCCAACCATGAGATGCTCTGCTGATTTAAATTGAGCAAACATTAGCGGAGTTTATACCTTCAATACCTCGCCCAGGAAAAGAGTGAGTCTTAAAGATAATGTTGGAGTTCTATAAAGAGCTTGAGTTTGACCGCCGCCGAAATAAATAGAGAGGGTTGGATGCAAAATGGGCCTCTAGTTGAGGCCCATTTTGTGGATTAAAAATTTAGTTTTAGTTGTTCTTTTGTTTATGAATTTTTCGACGTGTTGTCATCCTGATGGTGGTCGTGATGTTTACAGGCTTCGCTGATGGCATTGGCGATTGAAGATCGATCATCCTGATTCAATGCTAGATCTTTTTGTACGGGAGACTTTCTGGAAGACTCCTTTCCCATGTAGTTACGGACTCCATCTTGAAATCTCATGACTTGTCGCTGGTAGCGGCCGCAAACAAAGCAAAATACAACATGGAGCCTAAGAGAGATTCTTTTGAAAAAAGAAAGTTTCTTGTAGTCGTTGTCTCTTAGGTGTTTTGCTACTTGCTTACAGGTCAACATGGATGTACTCAATTCTGGGTGCGATTCTTGGATTCAATCTTTTGCTACCAAGGTTTTACTAAGGCTCTTTACCAACAGAGCTTATCTCGCTCTGCTTTTGTATATTCTGGGTTAAGATCGTTCAGGAATCCTGAATATTACATAATAATTTCCACCTGTCTTGAAATTTTAGCGGTGATCCTACGGAAACTGAGCAGAAATCCAAAATTGATCAGGATCAGGACACTGAAATGAAGTCATGTCGCTATATACCCTGTATAGGTAAGCCATTCATTGTCAGGCTCTCCTTCAATTTAACATCGGTGGTCGATTTGGACTGCTGGGGCAATTTTGACTTTATTGTAATAAATTAAACTCGTACTCGAACTTAAGGTAGCAGTCAGAATCCTGTCTTTTGGGGAGGGTTCGATAAGTCGCCTTAAGTTTTTTCCATAAAGGGATTTAAGTAATGAGTAGTTCAGGCAACATTTTAGCTTGCAAGCCCGTCGAGCTTACCGACCGGCAAGAGATAGAACTCTTTTTCGACGGAGGCTGCCCCCTTTGTAAACGAGAGATTTCATTGCTTAAAAGGCTCGACAAGAGCGGCAAAATCAAATTTGTGGATATCTCTTCTGAATCCTTTCAGCCCGCTTCCTACGGTATGACTTTCGACATGTTTATGAAAGAAATTAATGCTCGTCTAGGGGATGGGACCTGGATTAAAGGAGTGGAAGTCTTTAGGAAGCTCTACGAAGCTGTTGGTTTCAAGCTTCTCGTCAAAGTCTCGAGGTTTCCCCTGATTTCTCATTTGCTTGACTTCGGTTACAAAGTCTTTGCTAAAAATCGATTGCGTTTCACGGGGCGCTGCGAAGCTGAGGGTGGATCCTGTAATATCCTCAGGAAAAATCCTTCGAGCTGAGATCACAATTTTTTGCCTTTACCTTTAATGATAGCTGGGGACATGGATTCCAAGTTTAGAGACTTTAATTTCTAAGCCGAACTCCAACCATAGTGCAATGATCTTTCAACTGAAGCTATATCTTCTGACTGCAGTGGTCTTTTTCGGAATTGATTTACTGTGGCTTGGTATCGTCGCCAAGGACTTTTACAGGAAGAGCCTTAGCCATCTCATGAGCTCAGAAGTTAACTGGGCGGCAGCTTTTTCATTTTACGGAATGTATATCGTAGGAATTATTATTTTTGCGGTACGTCCCGCATTGGAAGAAGGCTCACTGAAGAAGGCGCTCGTGTGGGGAGCTCTTTTTGGATTTTTTACATACGCGACCTATGATCTCACCAATTTAGCCACTCTGAAAAATTGGCCATTAAAGATTGTGATCGTTGATATTGCATGGGGAACATTCCTCTGTAGTAGCGTGGCCCTCGCTAGTTACTTGATTGGGAGCTACCTTAAGTCTTCTTAGATCCATTAGTCTCATGAGTTTATTCCTATTCGCCATCATCACTTTATGGATCTTTATGACTGGGGTCTTCCTGGTAGCCCTTCTCAAAAAGGATAATAGCATCGTTGACGTTGCGTACGGAGGTGCATTTGTTCTGGTCAGTGGCTTGATTGCGTTTTTCTACGGAGAATCTCACCTGCGTCAAATCTTAATCCTCAGCATGATTACTATTTGGGGGCTGAGATTATCTCTTCATATCTATTTCAGAAAGAAGACGGAAAAGGGTGAAGATTTTCGTTACCGAAAGTGGCGTGAAAGTTGGGGCAACAGTTTTGTTTGGAGGAGCTATCTTCAGATCTTTATGTTGCAAGGAGCGGTCATCTATTTGATGTTGCTCCCACTTCTCATCGTTATAGATCAACCGGGAGGCTCTTTCCACATTTTGGATTTCGTTGGGATCTCTGTTTGGTTCATTGGATTTTTATTTGAGACTATCGGTGATTGGCAGCTTCTTAGATTTAAGAAGAATCCTAAGAATAAAGGGCGAATCTTGCGGTCTGGCCTTTGGAAGTGGACTCGTCATCCCAATTACTTCGGAGAAGCCTTGCTTTGGTGGGGAGTCTTTTTTGTTTCTCTCAATTCTCCCAATGGCACTTTTGCCATTATCAGCCCGATCTTAATTGGATTTTTGTTATTGAGGATTTCAGGAGTTCCTCTGTTGGAATCCAAATATATTGAGAGCCCTGAGTTTAAATCCTACAAGGCTAAGACCAGTCGTTTTTTTCCATGGTTCCCTAAGCGAGGGGAGGCAAGGTGAATCTAGGACACATCCCACCTCAGCAAAAAATTGCCGTCGTTGGTGGCGGAGTAGCAGGAATTGTCAGTGCCTGGCTATTGCAAAAAAATCATCGGGTGACAGTTTTCGAAAAGAACGATTACCTGGGCGGTCATACCAACACCATTAAGATACCTCGGGGCCCGGATGAAGGATTGTTAATCGACACGGGTTTCATCGTTTTAAACGATGCAACTTACCCTTTGTTTGAAAAATTTCTCCAACAATTGGGAGTCCAAACTCGAGACTCCGAAATGTCCTTTGGATTTCAATGTCATGAAACGGGTCAAGTTTACGCTGGTACTTCCCTGAATGGATTGTTTGCTAAGCGAACGAATTTATTCAATTATAAATTTTATCGCTTTCTTTATGAGATCACTCAGTTCAACAAAGAGGCGTTAAAGGATTTAAACTCGGGTGAGTTTCCAAAGATCACCCTTGGGAAGTATCTTAGCCAAAAAAACTGCTCCGTATCTTTGATCGAACAATACCTTTTTCCGATGGCGGCCGCAATTTGGTCGACCCCGTCAGTTCAAATCTCTGATTTCCCAGCAGAATCCTTTCTACGATTTTTTAAAAATCACGGCCTTCTCTCATTTAAAGATCGGCCTCAATGGAAAACGGTGGAAGGAAGTAGTTCTGCTTATGTAAAAGAATTTCAAAGCCAATTTAAGGGTGAAATTAAATTGAATTGTGCGGTTGAAATAATTTATCGGGAAAATGGAAAAATTAAGCTTTGTTTTCGGGATGGAGAAAGTCAACAGTTCGATCAGCTCGTTTTGGCTACTCATGCCGATCAAACCCTTCGACTCTTGGGTGACCCCAGTCCGGATGAGTGGGATTTGTTCTCCCAATGGAAGTATCAACTGAATCGTGCTGTTTTACACACGGACACTTCGATATTGCCAAAGAATAAATCAGCCTGGGCTGCGTGGAATTTTACTCGTAGATCCAAAGACTCTGAGGGAGAACCAGTTTATGTGACATATTACATGAACCGTCTGCAGGGTCTTCAATCGCATCAAGATTACTGTGTCACATTAAACCGAGAGGAAAGCTTTCCGGAGGAATCAGTGATTGCGGAAATGATTTACCATCACCCGCAATACAATTTTGCTTCATTAAAGACTCAAAAGGATCTTCCCCGTCTCAATGGCCAAAAAAACAGTTGGTTTTGTGGGAGTTACTTTGGTTATGGCTTTCATGAAGATGCCGTTCGGTCTGCGAACGCCATCGGAGCTTCTTTCGGGGTGAGTCTATGATTTCCAGGATTTATCAAGGAGAAGTCAAGCATCATAGAAAGCACCCGATTCAGCACAAATTTCACTATTCGGTCTGCTTTTTCTCATTCGATGTAGATGAGTTAGCCGCACTCTCTGAACGAATTCCACTGTTCGGTTACAACCAATTCCGACCGGTTGCAATTCGCGATCGAGACTTCCTTTCTCCTGGCGAAGGATCGATTCGAGAAAAATTAAATAGCGTTCTTCAGTTGATTGGAATGCCTCAACATCCCCATAAAGTGATTCTGGTTACCTCGGCGCTTTACTTTAACTATGCGTTCAATCCGATCAGCTTTTTCTACTGTTACGACTGTGATCAAAAGCTGACTTGTGTCCTTATGCAAGTCAACAATACATTTGGAGAGATGCATCTCTATCATTATCTGCCTGAATCGTTGCCTGAAAGAAACACTGCTCGAATTCAATTTACTTGTGGTAAGGAATTTCATGTTTCTCCCTTTATGAAGGGTGATGGCTACTATCAGTTTCACCTGACAGATCCAGACGACCAACTTCATAATCAGGTGCACTTTTATCAGGCTAAAAAGTTGACTTTGGCTGCTTCATTAAAGGGAAAAGGAGTTCCCCTTACTACTGGAAGCTTATTGAGAACTCTCCTTCGACATCCTCTAAATGCCAGCATGACTATGCCTCGTATCCTTTGGCAAGCGGCTCGTCTTTATTGGCAAAGGAAACTTCCTGTGAACAAAAAACCTGTACCCCAAAACACGATGACCATTCGCCCCGTACCTCCCCGTCAGCTCGATCGATTGGGCTCAGTTCTTTTCAAAAAATTCTTCGGACGCCTCCGACAAGGAAAGCTCAATGTGAGGTACCCGAATGGAGTAGAAGAAATTTTTGGGGAATCCAATTCCAGCCCTCAATATCAAATGAACATCAAAGAGCATCAGTTCTTTGGGAGAGTGATGGTTTCTGGAGATATTGGATTCGGAGAATCTTACACCGAAGGTGAATGGTCCTCCGATGATCTTCCGGGGCTGCTCACTTTGTTAGCCAAAAATCAGAACGATTTGGATGACAAGAATCTAAAAGTTACGAAGCTGGGGCGTTGGCTGAATTATCTAAAGCATAAGCTGAGAGCGAATACCCTTCGGGGAAGTGCTCGCAATATTCGAGAGCATTACGATTTAAGTAATGAATTCTTTGCTCTACTTTTAGATGAAAGTATGACTTATTCCTCAGCCATTTTTAAATCCAAAGAAGACACATTGGCTCAAGCCCAACGGAATAAGTTACAGTCCATCATTAACAAAGCAGATATTGGTGCTGATGATCATGTCCTCGAGATCGGATGTGGTTGGGGGAGCTTTGCTATTGAGGTTGTTCGGCAAACGGGTTGTCGAGTTACTGGAATAACCTTATCTACCGAACAGTTAAAATTGGCACAAGATCGAGTTCAAAAGGCAGGACTTTGTGACAAGATTGATTTGAAGCTATGTGATTACCGAAAAATTGAGGGGCAGTTTACAAAAATAGTTTCTATCGAAATGCTCGAGGCGGTGGGACATGTCGACTTGAAAACCTTTTTCTCTAGCTGTGATAAAGCTTTGTTGCCGGGGGGAAAGGCTGTTGTGCAGGTCATTACCATCTGTGATCGCAACTATGAAAACTACCGGAAAGGGTCCGATTGGATACGTAAGCATATTTTTCCCGGTGGGCACTTACCTTCCGTTGGAACCTTAGCTAAGGAGATGGGTAATAGTTCCAATCTGATTTTTGGAAATTTAAGCCAACATGGATTGGATTATGCTCGAACTTTAGTGCATTGGAGGAAGACTCTACTAGAAAAATCCGAAGAGATTAAAGCTCTTGGTTACGACGATCGGTTTTTAAGAAAATGGGATTATTATTTTTCATACTCTTATGCGGGCTTCATGTCCAAAATCATTGATTTGACTCAATTCGAGATGCAAAAACACAAATAAATGGGCTCGTAGTGTTCACGTCAGTTTTAAGGTGTTGGCGCTGTATCTCATTTTAGTGAAATATCTTTGTAAGATTCCTACTGCAGATACGAATTTTAAGTACATAAAGTTTATTGGGAGATAGATGACTTCTTCCAGAGAAATTCTGTATTAGGAAATTAGATGATGTTTATAAGAAAGTTATTGAAATACCTTGAGATGCTGACTTTGCTCCTCTTGGTCCTGGCTCCAAATTTTGCTTGTTCGTTCGTTGGCATTCGAGCTGGTTACGAAGAGAGATCTCATAAAGTTGTGATTGAGGATAGCTCGTATGAGATCCGAGAATATGAACCGGGTCTAATCGCGATGACCACCACGGAAGGAAGCTTTTCGGGTGGACAAAGTGAATCCTTTGGAAACTTGGCCGGATACATATTTGGGAAAAATCAAGAAGAACAAAAAATTGCGATGACGGTTCCGGTTGAAATGATTCGTGGAACTCAACAATCCGATTCTAGTCAAGAGTCTGAAGACCATTGGAGCATGAAGTTTTTCCTGCCTAAGCAATATGCCTTAGAAGATCTTCCTCTACCCAACCATCCAGAAAAGGTAAAAATTCTTCCTCAAGAAGGAGAGCTTTTAGCTGTGCGTAGATTCACTTGGTTATTAGATGAAAGTGATCTGGAGAAATATGAACCTCAGTTGCTAGAGTGGATTGAGGAACAAGGTTATGAAGCCACCGGTGAAGCAAAACTTGCGGGCTATGACCCTCCGTGGACTTTACCATTTTTCAGAAGGAATGAAGTTCTTATTCCAGTGCGCAAGTTGCAATGAATTTAAACTGTTGATCTCTTCGATCACTCTTCTGCTTCTGTTAAGACAATAACTCTTGAGCGCTCGCTTCAAGTTGGAATCATAATGATTTCCTTTAACTTAAGTGAGCGCATTTTTTTTGAAATCTTTGTAATGAATTAAACGGATATACGAAATAAGTCCATGGGTCATGAGTGCCACATTTCAACTTTCTCAAGTCAGGGCACTCATAAATTTCGATTAATTTACAGAATGCAAAATGTAAGCATTTTGATTTTATCCCGAAGTGTATCGTTGTTTGGTGAACGCCAAATTTTGAGCTCAATTGATGATTAAGCGCTCAATTGATGGGGGAACTATTGATGACGGTCATCGGTGTCTATTCATGGAGGACGTTTCATGTTTCGTCTTAACTTTGTTTCTTTAACGCTCGTTGCACTTTCTTTTTTTCTCTTTCTACCTTCTTCTCAGCTGGAGGCTCGACATCACTCAAATCCAACAAAAGATTTAGTGGATACAGCAATCGAAGCTGGGGATTTTTCGATCCTGGTTGCGGCTGTTCAAGCCGCTGGTTTAGAGGAAGCTCTTCGGGGAGACAGTGAGCTTACGGTTCTTGCACCGACCGATGCAGCTTTTGAATCCTTATTAGAAGATTTAGGCCTCTCAGCAGAAGAGTTGTTAGCTAACCCAAGCTTGACCGACATTTTGCTCTATCATGTATTGCCGGGTTCTGTTTCTGCTTCGGATATTGTGAAGCTTGATTCTGCAGAGACTTTGCAAGGAGACAACGTCGAGATTCAGGTCGAAAGAAGAAGGATCAAAGAACGCTTTTTCTTCTGGTGGATCCACCGTATCGTCACTGAGATCAAGGTGAATGATGCAAATGTTGTAGCTAAGAATATTCGAGCGACAAATGGCATTATTCACGTCATCGACAAAGTCTTAATGCCACCCAAAGATATCATCGATACTGCTGTCGCAGCCGAAGATTTTACGATTCTTCAGGCTGCATTAGAAGCGGCTGACCTTGTGGGTGCCTTGAAAGGCGAAGGTCCTTTTACCGTTTTAGCTCCTACGGATGCTGCATTTGGTGCTTTGTTAGATGAGTTAGAACTGACTGCCGAAGAACTGTTAGCGAGTCCCAACCTAAGTGATATTCTTCTTTACCATGTTCTTCCTGGTGAAGTACGGTCCGGTGATGTCGCAAAATTGGAAACTGCGACGACCCTCGAAGGTAGTGATGTTGAAATCAGTTCCAGGCGAACTCGAAGTGGACGTCGTGGTTGGGTAACTGAAATTCAAATTAATGACGCCCTTGTGGTAGCAAAAGATATTCTTGCATCGAATGGAGTCATCCACGTTATCGATCGAGTTTTGATGCCCCCCAAAGATTTAGTGGATACTGCTGTTGAAGCCGATGACTTTACGATTCTTGCAGCAGCCTTAGAAACGGCAGATCTCATCGGTGCGCTTAAAGGTGAAGGTCCATTCACCGTTTTAGCTCCAACGGATGCTGCCTTTGAAGCTTTGTTGGAAGAACTGGACATTTCGGCTGAAGATCTTTTAGCAAGCCCAAATTTAGCGAGCATTCTACTCTACCATGTCATTCCTGGAGCCGTTCGTTCTAGTGAAATCGCAAAGCTTCAGTCCGCAACTACGCTCGAAGGAAGCGATGTTGAAATCAGCAAGAAGTACCGTGGCTGGAGACGGTCGCGGGGTCCTAAGGAATTGAGAGTTAATGATGCTTTGGTGGTAGCTAAAGATATCACAGCTTCAAACGGAGTGATTCACGTTATCGATAAGGTCTTGATGCCACCTAAAGATATTGTCGATACCGCGATTGAAGCTGGGAGCTTCACCATTTTGGCTCAAGCTTTAGAAGCTGCCGATCTCGTCGATACTCTCAAAGGAGATGGTCCTTTCACCGTGCTTGCTCCAACGGATGCTGCCTTTGAGGAATTGCTGGGTGAATTAGATATTTCAGCTGAAGAATTGCTCGCGAGTCCCGACTTAACCAACATTCTTCTTTACCATGTGATCCCGGGCGCGGTTCGATCGAGTGACATTGTCAAACTCGATAGTGCTACCACCGCTGAGGGGAGCGATGTCGAGATCGACGTCGAATACCGCACTTGGTTCTGGGGGAAATTTAAGACATTAAAAGCTATTCGAGTGAATGAGGCCAAGGTTGTTACTAAGGATATCTTAGCTTCCAATGGCATTATTCACGTCATCGATAAAGTTTTGATGCCTTAGACTTCAGTTAAGATTCAACCCGCTACGTGCCTAACGAGATGATTTCGATCATTTCGTTGGGCTTTTTTTATTTCTATGAACCGAATTCTGTTCCAATGCTATCTTTCGCGCTACCCTCCCGGCTCACAGGGAGATTGTGAAATTTTAGATCAAATCAAATTATAAACCGAATGGTAATTGGTTATCCCTCGCTAAAGCTTCGAGCTTGGAAGGTTGGTCATTTCAAATATGACTTATAGATGGGTAGTATTAAAATCCTTGTCACAGCTTCAACATTGAAAGCGATTTTCGCCCCTCAAGCCCGAAGCTTTAGCGAGGGATAGTGGAACGCTTACCAACTTGAAGTTGGGTTTTTTGAAAAATTCACAACCTACGGTGAGCCGACTGCGTTTACATCAAAGTTTCTTTAACAATCTGTATTAATACTTCAACTACATCTTTTTTGGTGAGTCGATTTCTGCGAATGGCATAAAAGGGGATTGCAGGAAGATTTTCTAAGGGGAGTTGCTTGAGCTTTTTTGCTTGCGGGTAGGAGCTGACGACTAAGTCAGGGAAAACGGCAAGGTACTTGCCTTTGGCGCAAAGATCTAAGGCTAAATATAAATGCTGCACGAAGAGACCGATGGTTCGATTGATTTCTCGGGGCCAGCCATCTGCGACGGGTCCACTTTCAGCTGGGATCGGTGCGGCGAAGGGATGCTCTAAGATTCTTTTTAGATTTACCTTTCTGGCGCGATAGAGCGGATGTCCCTCTCCACAGTAAACACTACTTCTTAAATGACCTACTTTGATGATTTCTAATCCATTTTCTGGTACCGGAGCCGGTGTAAAAGCGACATCCAATTTTCCCCTCAGCAACTGAGTATTGACGCTGGTAGGTAAGATCGCATGTAAATGCGGTAAGAGTTCAGGATGGCTCTCCGCGATGCGCTCTAAAACGGGTCCGAAAGTGAAATTAAAGGGACCCGCTACGTTGAGGTGAATCGCTCCCGTAAATTCCGATTCAAAGATGTTTTGAATGCCATCATCCACCCTCCGCATCGCATCTCTTATCGATTGGAGTAAGAGTTCCCCGCTGGGATTTAAGCGAATCTGTTTTCCTTCCCGCGTAAACAATTCCATACCCAAAGATGTTTCGAGAAGTTTGATCGTTCTCGAAATTGCGGCGGGGCTGACGTGCAACCACTCGGAAGCTGTCGGTAGATGTTGTGTCTCTGCCACCGCGCGAAACACGGGCAGCCAATTCCAAATCTCTGAAATGCGGTTAAATCTATCCATAGTCTTAGGGGCTTAGTAAACCCGAATTCACCTCAAATAATCGTTAAATAAAACTGAACGATAAATTGAAATAATTCAAATAGTTTTATCGATTATAGCACTCAAAATCATAGGTGGGGTCGCTTTTATAAACGTTTCATTTAGCCCACAGGAGGACAGAACTATGGGTAAGACAATTCAATTTATGGTGCTTGTGTGCCTGGTAACTGGGGTTCTCAGCGCGCAAGAAGGTATGTTTGAAATTCGATTAGAGAATGTTTCGGGAGGTTCCGCTCTACCCACTCCGTTCGCACCCGGGGTATGGGCGGTGCACGCCACACCGGACGTTCTTTTTTCAACGGATCTGCCGGACGAAGGAAAAGGATTAGAGGCTTTAGCCGAGGATGGTGGTCCTGGAGGATTACTGGAATCGATTCAAGGTCTCGACGGTGTCCATTCGAGTGGAGTTTTCAATCAGCCCGTTGGTGCTGATAGCCCGGCCCCAATCTTCCCCGGAGAATCGTACCTCTTCCGGGTTCCGGCAGACCCTTCTTATCGTTACTTATCATTTGCGAGCATGCTCGTTCAAAGCAACGATTTGTTTGCAGCCCCCGAATCGAGAGGTTTGGTTCTCTTCGATGAAGATGGCAATCCCACTCTCCCTATGGATCGGACGACTGAGATCCTTCTTTGGGATGCCGGAACGGAAGTGAATGAAGCACCAGGAATGGGGCCCGAGCAAGCACCTCGTCAACCGAGTGCCAACAGTGGTGCAGCTGAAGGGGGAGTAGCGTTGTTTACAGCAACAACCCGCGCAATTCCCTCGCCATCCCAACTCGTCGATGTGACGGTTGTTCCTCACGAGGCTGGGTTTACGGTGACGGTCAGTAATCGTTCGGCCAGTTCAGGAGCGATGGTGACTCCGATAGCACCTGTCTTCTACGCTCTTCACAATGAGGAGTGGAGTCTTTTTCAAAATGGTGAAGCCGCTTCCGCTGGTCTTGAAGGCTTAGCTGAAGATGGCGGACCAGGCGGACTCGTAGGCGAGCATGATGGGGTCGAAGGAACAGGGATGGTCGGTGCGCAACCGATAACCGATCAACGCCCTGGTGATGATCCCGGTCCTGCGTTTAGTGGGGAAAGCTATAGCATTGAAGTGCCTCTTATGCCGACTTATCCCAAGCTGACGATCGCCTGTATGGTGGTCGAATCGAATGATGCCTTCCTGGCGTTTGGGTCTGAAGGAATTTCACTTTTCAACTCCGAAGGTGAACCTCGTAGTCAAGAGATGATCGAAGCTGATATTCAACGTGAGCTTGCCGTCTGGGATGCAGGAACAGAAATCAATCAAGTTCCGGGAGTCGGAATGGATCAACCTATTCGCCAATCGGGACCCGATACGGGGGCTGCTGATCCCATCGTCGGCGTTCGCCTTTACCAGGATGCAACGAATGACTTGGCTGGCGATATGGCTGGGGGATTCACTTCATTGATGATCACTCCCAACGAAGATGGAAGCTTTGAGGTTCGTCTTCGTAATCAGAGTGATCAAAGTGCTTATTCTGGATTGTTGACTCCAGCTCTTTGGGCGGTTCATTCCTCCGATGTGTCTTTGTTTCAAGTGGGGGAGGATGCTTCAGAAGGATTAGAGAAGCTGGCGGAAGATGGAGACTCTTCCATGATGCTCAATTCTCTTCAATCAAACGATGGTGTCGCCACTGCTGGTGTAGCCAATATGCCTTCTGGTCAAGATGGACCGGGCCCTTTGACCTCGGGAAGCGAGTATGTCTTCACGGTGATGCCAACGGCCGAGGCTCCTTACTTAAGCATCGCGACCATGGTCGTGCCTTCGAATGATACTTTTTTAGCTTTCGGTTCTGAAGGATTGAAACTCTTGGATGATCAAGGGCAGCCACGAGCTCAAGAAGATTTGATGGCTGAAGTTATGTCTACCTTCGTGGCATGGGATGCCGGAACCGAACGCAATCAAGCTGGGGCTGCAGGTCCCGATCAAGCTCCTCGACAAGCGGGTCCCAACACGGGTGCCGATGAAGGCCCTGGAACGGTTCGGGTTTCGGAAGATCCCGTTTGGGGAACTTTAAATCTGGGACATAGCTTGAAGGTTACCGTTCGATTTATTGGGCAAGATGTCGAATTTTTACGTGGAGATGTGAACTCTGATTCAGCTTTCGATATCAGCGATCCCATGATGGCCCTCATGTACCTTTTCTTAGGGAAAGAAGCTCCCGAATGTTTAGATTCGATCGATGCGGATGACTCGGGTCGCCTCAATATTACCGATCCTATCTATATGCTGAGGAACATGTTCTTAGGCGGTCCTCAACCTCCCCTCCCGGGATACGAATCTTGCGGATTAGATCCCACCGACGATTCCATACCTTGTTTGGAATTCTCCGGCTGCCCAGTTGGTAATTGATATTAAAAGGAACACTGTTCAGAGCATTGAACCCCGGTTGACTTGTTTTACCCGCAAGTCATAGAGCTTGGTCCTCCAAGCAAGCCAACGAGATTTCGATCTCGTTGGCTTTTTTTTGTAGCCGATCTCGTAAGAGTTTGGATTCTTGAAGACTTAGGTTCATTTCGAGAGAAGACGACTTTTTATGTGACTCTGGAAGTCGGCCAAACTTTGACAAGTTCGGCTACGAAGAGGCGTGACCATCCTTTAAAATAAAAAATTAGAAATTCCTGAACCCTCTTTCGACCCTGTGGCGTGTACTTAATAAAGGAGGACGTTTTGAAAAACGCCGAAACACTCTTGAGTCACGCCAGTTTTTTGAAAAGCCTATCGCGCGCTCTGGTCTCAGATCCCAATGTTGCTGAAGACCTGGTTCAGGATACGTGGCTGGCTACCCTTCATAAACCACCCCATCGACTCGATCAAGCTAAGGCTTGGTTAGCACGAATTCTCAAGAATAAAGCCGTTTCCAGATTTCGATCAGAGAGCCGACTTCGCCATCGAGAAGAGAAGACGGCCCGCGGCGAGATGGTGTTGGAAAGAGACTCACAACTCGACCGAGAGGAAGTTGCCGTTCGAGTTTTAGACTCTGTGCTACAGCTCAAAGAGCCTTATCTCTCTACGGTTTTGATGCGGTATTACCAAGAGCTGTCCGTTCAAGAGATCGCCAGTCGGCAATCCATTTCCGTTGATACCGTAAAAACTCGTTTAAAGCGAGCTCATAATCAACTCCGAAATGATCTCCAACGTGACTTCGGAAAGAATCGCAAACGCTTCACTGCTGGGATGCTCATCTTGGCTCACCCCGGGCTCAGTGCCGAATCTGCGATGAGCACTGCCGCCACTTCATTCACCACTGCTGGATCTTCAGCCACATTAACTGCCACAGGAGTCGTCGTGTCTTCAAAAATTACGGTAGCCCTTTCGACCACTTGTGTTTTGTTTGCCTTAACGGGTGCCTATCTCTTTACGGAGCTCCAAACTGCTAAGGGGAATGCGACTCAGCTGGGGGAAGATGTCGATCAACTCAAAGCAGACATTCGCGGTCTTCAAAAAGATCTTCGAATCACAAAAGGAAATTTAAAAACTCGGGAAGACGTTCTTTCAAGGTTAAGAAAGCAGCTTTTGGATGAAGAAAAAAAGCAACTCGCATTAATAGATCAGCTTAAACAGCAAAGGGAACAGGTTTCCACGGCGACTCCCTCCGTAGCAAAGGAACTCTCAACTGCTCCATCTTACTCCATCGAAGAAGCCTCTGAATTGGGAGATGATTACATCGAACGAGGAGATCTCGAAGGCTTGATTTTACTCGCTCCCGAATTACTTAAGCTCGGGGAAGAAGGGCGTGAAAAGATTTTGGAGTTGGCTCGCTTATTAGAAGAAGAAGAGACGATGCGAAAGTTTCAAAGTCTCGTTCATCACGAAGAGTACTTCATGGCTCCAGCATTGCGCGTTGCCACTGAACACGCCGATGCGATTATGGATTTTTTCTCTGAAACCAAAGACATTCCGGATTCCGAATTTCCTCGAATACTTGAGCATATGCGAGAAGGCTTCTTAGAAGGTAATGAAAACGCGATGCTTATATTTGGATTAAAGACGAAGGGAGATCATACGAGTCTCAATAAGTTTGTGGATATCTACCAAGATCGTCTCAATGGAGATGATCTCAGTGAGAGAAAGCGCCAAAGCATGATTCGCGCCTTAGCTATGATTCGTACCGATAAGGCATTGGATTTATTAGTCTCTCAATTAGATTCTCCCAAATACACTCCACGTCAATTGAGAGCGGTGGTGGAATCGATCACCCAACAACGCGCGTCTTCGGCTGTTCCTAAGCTCAAAGCTCTTTTGGGACGAACGAACGATCCCGATTTGCAAGAGACCATTCGGTGGGCGGTGAATTTTTTGAAATAAACGATGGTAGTAGGCACACGCTGTGTGCCGTCAGTAGTGGGTTCGGTTCACTAATTGTCTTTGTGAGATCGTTTATTAAAATGAAGGGCGATTAGAAACAATCATATTTTACTGAGACGAAATACATATCTTTAACCGTTACAGTTTGTTTTAAATAAGTTTCCTGATCGAATTATATAAACTTACCGAGATCGGATTTACTGAGTGAGTGGACGATAAGAAGACGGCACACAGCGTGTGCCTACTACCCTGCATCCAACTCATACGCATACGCCAGCCAGTTCTCGACAAGACTGTTGATATCTTTCTCTTCAGTAATCTCGATGCGATGCGTGAGCCGGTTGCCTTTTTCCAAACCACCGGTATCGATGAAACTTTTGGGGATTTTCTTTTTCGATGCCTTCAAAGCAAAGCTTAGGTCAATCCGTTTCTGAGTTGCGGGTTTGATCTCAGCAAAAACGTGTTTTCGATAAAGGGGGACGATGGTTTTACAGGGGCTCACTCGAACGTCGTTACCGAGAGCTAAGGCTAACTTTAAGAGTTGATCGTAGAGCGGTCGGAGATGAGCCTTTTTTCCACCGTACATAGCATCGACCATTTTTTCGGCTTCTTTGGAATACTCAGTTGGGTTTTTGAGCCAAGCGTGTTTTCCGGCGATGTTTTCTGTGATCGCCATAACGGTCGTGCCGCCCAGGCCGAATTCCTTTTTCAGCCAAGCTCTTTGGTCTTTAGCCGTGGTGGGGCCATCCTTTTTAACGACCTTGGCCCATTGAGTCATACTCTTCCCGGTTCGGTCTTTGAGATTTTCGATGACGGCTTTCATGTACTCAAGACCGGGGTGGGGGCTGTAGAGAGGGGACTTTTTCTTTGCCATGGGGTGATCTTGAAGTTTAGGTCAGAAATATCTGAATCGACACTGAGGACTGGATCTGAAAGCGGGCCGAGTTTGACCGATCAGAGTTCGAAATAAAAGTAAGAATTCCGGCAAAAATAGCCGATGAGAAGGGGGTTCCAACCTGATTTTGGGGGCATCAATTCCCTGACTATTATCAAAATAGAGTTCTTTACTCCCCGAGGGCTTGAGAGTAAAATACCCGGCTCGTTTCAGCTCGAAGTGTTTTATTTGGGCCCTATTTACATTCGCTTAACGCGTCAGTAGGGGTTCGGTTAGTGCTTCAAATATAGGGGTCTTCGACCTCCAAGCACACTGGAACGATCTCTTCAAAAACGTGACCCATAGACGCCTTTTCCTTGCTCAATCTTCGGTGCAGTTACCGAGTTTTGCATTGGAGTTGGCGTAGGTTAACTCTTTTATTTGTATCTTCTTAGGACTTACGGGCTGGTGCTCCCTAAGACCTGAGAGAAAGGAACGAACACTTGTCTATCAAAGTATCCAGTCGCCCTGGAGAGCACCCAGAAATGCTTCTCCGTCGCTTCAAAAGAATTTGTGCAAAGGAAGGTATCTTTCGCGAAGTCAAAAGCCGTCGGTTTTATGAAAAACCTTCTGATCGTAAGCGCCGGGAGAAAAAAGAAGCTGTCCGTGCAGCCAAAAAACTAGCTCGTAAAAAAGAGCGCATGGCTACGCGTCGACGCCGCTAATGATCTCTCCTTGAACTGAAGGTGAGTTTGATTAGATTTTAATTGATATAAAGTTTCTCCTTCGATGTCGTGAGCTACTTTGCGCGGAAAAAGCGTCAAAAAGTGATATGTTCAGCTTGTTTCTGGACGGAATCGACAAACTTTGTCGTTCCCCTATAGGTCACATGACATAGATGAAGTTGAGAACAAAGAAAAAGCCCCAGGAGTAATCTCCATGGGGTTTTTTTCGTGTCTGGGTGAATATGAAGGGAATTCTATTACGGATTGAGTCGTATGGCTTACTCAAGTGGGGGGCTTGAGATGGAGGCAGGGGAGCCGTCATTTTCATATCTCAGGACAGCCGAAGTGTCGACGAAAAAGGTTCGGTCTCCGGATCTACCGGGTAGCAAGGGATTGGCATTGAGAGTCCAAGTTTCTCGGCTTTGACGAGCATAGGAAAAGCTGTAACCGCTTTTTTCTAAAAGGCTTCCGTTTACGATGAAACCTTCGACAAAGCCGAAAGTCTGAACTTCTGGCAGGGTTGCCGGGAAGGTCGAAAACCGGTTTCGAAATTGTTGCAAGTTGGCCGTTAGGGCACGCATCGATCCCTGAGCTGAGGCCTCATTCCCTGATTTTTTAGCATTGAGGATGGAAGGAAACGCGATGACCGAAATGATCGCGATCACGGCGATCACGATCATGATCTCTATCAATGTGAAGCCCGAGTTTCTACTGTTCATAGGTCCTTCCCTTGCCGAGTGGTGTTTGCGCTAGGAAACTCGTGCAAAATTTACGCCCGTGAGGTGGGCTCTGAGACACTAGGATGAATCGAAATTGCAGCCACTATTTGTAGATTTGATTTATTCAGCCATTCATTAACTAGCGATTCGGGCGAGTTCGTCCTCAGATTTTAAAGCGAAATTCAGATCAGCTGGATGGACCTAGGCCTCGATTAAGTTTAAAGGCTCTTCAAAAAGAGAATTAGTTTATCCAACTCGTCATCGGGAATAGCGTCACCATGAGGATGTCGATGCGTTTGAAATAATTCTCTTAGAGTTTTGGCCCGATTGTCGTGTAGGAATCCCATCGCATGACTCACTCCGGTGAGTGCGGGCGGGTTGAACTTTCTCTGTCCCGATTCATCTCGACTGTTGGTGAGTTCCAATTCCGGATTCGTATAATGAGGTTCACGGTGACAACGGTCGCAGGAATGCTTTTGAAAAATTCTCTTCCCCTCCGCTACTCCTTTTTTAATTTGAGGATTCTTAAGAAGACCACGCGCTTCAAGGAGGGAAGGAGGAGCTTGAAGGCTTTTTAAGTAAGCTGATAAGTCATTGATGACCGTTTTTGTCGGTGGTTTAGGATTTCTTAATGTTGATGAGATTGAACGAACGATCTGATCTTCCAACTTCTTTTCTTTTCCCAACCAAGAATAAGGTGCCGTTTCAGAGAGGCCTCCCAAGCGTTGGATCTTTTTGGGAGTGTCGAAGGAGCCGTCATCTAAATTATCATTTAAAAGACCTACTGAATAACCATCTGGATGGCAACTAGCGCAGCTGTACCAAGAGTCTAAGGAGAGTCGAGCATCATTGAATATGGCTTCTCCACGATCACTAGCGTTCACCTTCTTAGGCTGAGGGAGGTGAATTTTACGATTCGACTTTTTTATTCCAAATTTGAGGATACTGATCGAGTCGTCAAATGTGTTCGTCGTGTAGAGGGTGCGAGTTTCTGATTCCCAGTGTAAAGCTGAGCTTCCCAAGCCCGTAGGGAATCGTTCCATGGGAGCCACTCTGTTTTTTAGCCAACCCAATTCTCCCACTCCCGTCAATGCGATGAAGAGTTCACCCGATGAGGCTTGCACCATTTGGCCAGGATCGCCCGCAGCTTTACCGGGATCTCCTAAGGGCACCAAACTCCAATGATGCACTTCTTCAAATCTTCTGGACTGGAGTTTCTCAGGATCTAAAGTGCCTTCCTCGAGGTGATCGATTTTGATCGTTCTCAGTATATTTCCCATCAATGTTCCCCAGAAGACTCGTTCTCGAGTTGTGGGGATCTTCTCATTGAGAGTTTGATGGCTGAGGAGGATCGTCGGCTCTTTTTTGCTGACGGACAGACTTCGTATGTTGTGTCCTTCGATCTTTTTGATATTCAAGATAGAAGCCTTCTCGCAGTCTATAACTGCCAGGTGGCCTCCGAAGGCATCGGCGACAATGCATTTTTTTCCTTCAGAGTAAAAAGTAAGTAAGCCGGTGGGAAAAGGAAGATCGATATGATTCCGTTGCTTAAAGTGAGATTGATGATCAGTTCTCGAAAAAAAAGAGACTCGATGAGCCCAGCGGTGGGAGATCGCCAGCGTTAAGCCGTCATTTGTAAAAGCTAATTCATAAGGGCGGCAGCTGAGATCTATTCTATGATGAACACTTAATCCCTTTTCATTTGGAGTTAAGAGGTAGAACTTAGATTCTTCAGTCGCGCTGAGTCCAAATTGGCCGGTGATGGAGCTGCGGATAAAGGCGTGAATTCTGCCCTTGAGACGGAACTCCGAGATCATCTTCCCTGAATTTGAATTCAAAGTGACGATGCGACCTTGATCTCGGCTGGCAACATGGATCATTTCTGGGCTCACCGCCAAGCCGATGGGGCGAAAGGGATTTGAAGGGTCTTCGCCTCGACCGGTAGCGCTTTGAAAACCTAGTAGGATCACAGCTGATAAGATAACTTGGAGCTGTGAATAAAAAAATCTCATTGGGGTTGATGGAGGTGTTAGATTTAGATTTCGGAATGTATAAATTAAACTAATGAAGGGGCGTTCCCTAGGATTCATCTTAGCGTTTTTGTCTACGATATTCTATTCTACTGATCCGTTTGGCTTCTCTAATAATGGCTTTATGAAGGATGTGAACGAATGGCACAAAGAGGGCTCTACGATGATGATTCCGATTCTTCTCCAAAAAATAAAATGAAGGAGGATAAAACCAATCGCCAAATTATATTTTGGTCGGTCTTGGTGATCGCTCTTCTTTTTCTCGGAGAAATCTTTTGGAATTATTCACCCGGGAAGATGGGTGTCCTCTTTTTCTTCCTAAGTTGGATCCTTTTACTCATTCTTCATGAGCTGGGGCATGCTCTCTGCGCCAAAATTTTTGGTTGGAGAGTTTTAGGCTTAGTTCTTGGATTTGGTCAGGTCTTAGCGAAGTTTAAACTTTTCAATATGCCCATTCAAATTCGAGCCTTCCCTCTCGAAGGATTTGTCATGGCGCGGCCGGTGAATGAGAATTGGATCCGTTTTAAAAGTGCTAGTGTCTACTTTGCTGGCCCCGCAGTGCATCTCGCTGCATTAATTATTCCTCTCTACGTACTTGGCTGGGAAGGATTAACTGAGCGCTCAGAGGACTTCGGTAAGATTTTTATCCAGTCCTTAGCGGCCGTAGGATTTCTCGGTAGCCTGGTCACCCTCATTCCCTTCCCTGCCGATATGGAGGGGCACAAAGCTTATAATGATGGCTTGGGGATCATTTACAGCTTATTTGGAGATGTGAGTCGCCTTCAAATCAGTGAAGAAGAGGAAGAGAAACTCAATAGGCTCGTGCGAGGTGAGCCACTGGAAGATCCCGGGTGGCAAGGAGATTGAGACGCCCCTAGTCGTCATCTCGATGGACGGTGTCAGGAGAAAATGCTGGAAGACAAACGGCGATGTACTGGGCTCCGCCCTGAGTCGGAGTGCTGTAGCGAATCCAAGATCCTGCTTCTGTTTCTATCGCTTGACCTTCTTTGACGATGATCGTATTTCCGTCTTTCGTTTCAACATGAAGTTCGCCCCTAAGAACGAGAGTGTACTCATCGAACTCTGGAGTTTGCCCGGGTTCAACCCAACCTTCAGGGCTGGTCATCTTAGCGATACTCACACTTTCGGTTTTAGAATTGACTCTCCCAAAAAATTCTTCAATCAGTTTAGGTTTGTTCCCCTGAGCTTCAATGACGGTGGGGTCTTCGATATGTCTCGGCATGAATCCTCCTAGAGAATAGAAAACGGTCGATGGTATCCTTGAGTCTCATCGAAAAGTGAGGGTCATATTTTAATGATTCCATCGAAGATTCTAAGAGGAAATTAGGTTATATTCCTCTGATTCTGAACTTGCTCGAAGTTGAATTTGATCCCAACAAAATTTACTCTGCCTTCTTCTTGTCACATATGTCACCCAAAGCTTTCAAGCGTATCCCAACTCTAAAATCGATGGATTCCTTTCGAGATTACCTCAAGGAATTAAATCTTGACCTACCGGTAGATGATGAAGTGGAGTCGGGTGACGAGTCGATCCTCGCTCAATCCCTCGTCTACAAAGATTTTAAAATCGGTAATCGATTCTGTATTCATCCGATGGAGGGTTGGGATGGAACGACCGATGGTAAACCTACTGAGCCTACGATTCGCCGGTGGCGACATTTTGGATTGAGTGGGGCCAAATGGATTTGGGGTGGTGAAGCGATGGCCGTTCGACCGGATGGCCGTGCCAATCCCAATCAATTGATGGCGATCAAAGAAAACCAACGAGAGATCGAAGATCTCCGGAAAACATTGATCGATGCTCACTCTGAAGCGATGGGGCAAACGAATGATTTGTTTGTTGGTTTACAGCTAACGCATTCGGGGAGGTTTTGCCGACCTTACCGAAAAGATCTTCTCGAGCCCAGGGTCGCTTTTAAGCATCCCCTACTCGATGGGCGATTCAAGGGAGATTCTCGTTACCTCACCGATGATGATCTCGAAGAATTAATTCAGGCCTTCATTCAATCTGCAATTCTTGCGGAAAAGACAGGCTTTGATTTCGTCGACATCAAATCTTGTCATGGGTATTTAGGCCATGAGATTTTGGCGGGTCACACTCGAGAAGGGAAGTTTGGTGGAAGTTTTGAAAATCGTACGCGATTTCTACGATCGATTATTGAAGGGATCCGAGCCGAAACAAAGAACTTGGAAATCGGAGTACGGATCAGTGCATTCGATATGCCTCCATTCGTTCCCGATGCCAGTCAGGCTACTGGTGGAAAGTTAGGTCCCGGTATCCCTGAGGACATTCAAAGTGCACTTCCTTATAGATATGCCTTTGGAGTTGATCCTGATGATCCATTTAAGGTGGATCTTTCCGACGCGATTCGATTGTTGAAGCATTTAGAAAGTTTAGAGGTGAGGCTTGTCAACGTATCGGCAGGTAGCCCCTACTACAATCCTCACATTCAACGACCGGCGCTCTATCCTCCTTCGGATGGATACCAACCTCCTGAAGATCCATTGGTAGGAGTTGTTCGCCAAATTCACGCCGTTAAAGAACTGAAGAACCAATTTCCTAATTTGCTCTTAGTTGGAACAGGATATACCTACCTTCAAGAATACATTCCTAACGTTGCCCAGGCGGTGATTCGAAAGGGATGGGTCGATAGTGTAGGGCTCGGACGCTTAGTTCTTTCCTACCCAGATCTTCCCAGAGATGTGGTTCAAGGGCAGCCCCTAAAGAATAAAAAGATTTGCCGTACCTTTAGCGATTGTACGACCGCTCCTCGAAACGGAATCATCTCGGGATGCTTCCCATTAGATCCTTACTACAAACAAAGTGACTCCATGACGCAGTTAAAGGCAGCAAAAGGTCAATCCAAATGATTCAAATCGATTTTAATCTGGAAGCAAAAGATTTACTCAGTGATATTCAACGTCTATGGGAAGTATCAGGTTATAAAATCCGTTCGATCGAAAAGAGTACGGAGCAGAGATCGGGAACTCCCGTCTTCACGGTTCAGGGGAAGTACCAAGCTCAAGGATGGACGGAGTGGACTCAAGGCTTTCAATTCGGGTCTGCCATACTTCAGTTCGATGCCACTGAGAACGAAGAATTTCTTGAGGTCGGAAGGAAAAATACCGTCACCGAGATGGCTTCACACGTTTCTCATATCGGAGTGCACGATCACGGCTTTAATAACGTGAGCACTTACGGAAACCTGAGAAGAATGATGCTCGAAGGAAAAATTCCTCAACAAGATGACGAACTTCATTTCTATGAGCTGGCATTAAAGATTACCGGGGCGATTCAAGCTTCGCGATGGTCGCGACTTCACGGTGGCGGGGGGTATGTGTATTCCTTCAACGGACCTCAGTCATTATTTAGCGATACCATTCGCTCGATGAGGGCATTGGTGTTGTCTCATTCATTGGGTCACGCCCTGATGGGGGAGAATGATGAACGTTTCAACCTCTTGGGTCGAGCCATCGATCATGCTCGGGCTACCGCTGAGTACAATGTTTATTACGGCGAAGGTCGAGATAAATACGATACTTCTGAGACATTAGGTCGGGTCGTTCATGAGAGTCTTTTTAATGTCAACGATGGGCGTTATCGTTGCCCGAGTACTCAACAGGGTTATTCACCATTTAGCACTTGGACCCGAGGGCTCGCCTGGGTTCTCTTGGGATACCCCGAACAATTAGAATTTTTAAAGTCAATTTCGGATGAGGAGTTGGGCGAATTCGGTGGACGAGAAGATATCGAAAACATGATGCTCAAAGCAGCTAAGGCGAGCGCAGAGTTCTTTATTCGCCACACTCCTGCTGACGGTGTTCCTTATTGGGATACTGGCGCTCCCGGTTTGGTCCACCTAGGAAATTATTTAGAGCGAGCGGCAGACCCCTTTAACGATCATGAACCCGTCGATAGCTCAGCGGCTGCGATCAGTGCACAGGGTTTGATCCGTCTAGGGATTTACCTTGGAGCTAATGGCGAAGAGACTTTAGGCAGTAGATATTATCAAGCGGGCCTGACTACATTTAAAACTCTGTTAAGTGAACCTTATTTAAGTTTAGACTCAAATCACGAAGGCTTACTTTTGCATTCGATCTACCATCGACCTCGCGATTGGGATTATACGCCTGAGGGATCCAAGATTCCTCGAGGCGAAGCTTGTATGTGGGGAGATTACCATTTCAGGGAGTTAGCTCTTTACGTGGAGCGCTTGGTGAAGAAGGAAACTTATTACTGCTTCTGGGGGCCTTGTTAAAAGGTTGCGAATTTTTTATTATTCCATCTTAACTAGCGCTTCGGGCTAGTTTATGCCCTTTCTAAGGGCGCTTTCACTTTGGAATAATGGCATTAAAAAAGAGGTGAAGCTTTGCTTCACCTCTTTTTTATTTGGTGTCGTGTGTAGGGCTTTAATTACTTGCTTGAAGTTTTTCTTTGAGTCGCCTTCTTTTTCTGGTTCTTAGGCGGACGACCTCGTCTTTTGGGAAGGGCATCTTCACCTAGTTCAGCGAGGCGTTTGAGAGCTTCTTTTTTACCGATGCCTCGAACCTCTGCCAAGCGAGATAATTGGCTTCTTCTCGGTTTTGTTTCTCCGTTTTCCCATTTGTAGACGGTGAGCTGATGGACTCCCAAGAGCTTTCCAAAGCTCGACGCCGAGAGCCCAAGGCGTTTTCGATGGGATTTCACCCAAGTTGGAGAAAAGCGAGTTCCCTCCTTCTGACCCGATGAGTTCTCGCTGGCCTTCGTTTGTTGGAGTTGGGATTTATTGATGGAATGAAGAGCCTTTTGAAGGCTTTTTACTTCTTTTTTTAATTTGGCATTGTCAGAGCGCAAATGGGCTACTTGTTCTTTTAGTTTTGTTAGATTCGATCGGACTTCTTTTTTAGATAGGCGGGCGATTTCTTCTCGGATGACTTTTGCCAATTGAGTAGACATGCAAACTCCTTAGAGGGCGTGGCGAGATTTTCGTTTATCAAGTTGAGCACGTTTCATGCTCGGTTGAATTGAACTATTCAATATTTATTTACAATCAAATCAAGCTAAAACTTTCAGTTATCGTTTTTTAAAACCTTATTTTAAATGGTTTTTAAGATGAAGGTTTTAAAGACGGGAGTTTGAAAGTTGACGACTCAAGAACAGGCTGAGGTATCAAATGGATTTCATTGAAATTGATGCTGCGAATAAGTTCACCTTTAGGGGAAGAAGTGTGAAATATTTCAGCGAGATGAATGGATTGGGAAAAACTACACTTTGAGAAAAACAATTTTAAATAAGTGAAACCTCATAATAAAAATCACCTGTTAAATATCGATTAAGAACTCATATACCAGCCACCGTTGACATTGATGGTTTGACCATTGATATAACCATTAGTCGCTAATAAAACAGCGATGTCGGATACTTCTTTAACATCGCCGAATCGACCCAATGGAATCAGTTCTTTTGCGGCATTCGGATTACTCGAAACCATGTCGGTATAAATGAGGGCGGGAGCGATAGCATTTGAAGTGATGCCTTCTTTGCAAAGAAGATGGGCGTAAGAGTGAGTCAATCCGATAGCTCCAGCTTTACTCGCTGCGTAGTGAGGGCCAACCACGCCACCTAATTGAGCGGCTACAGATGAGAGGTTGATAATTCTTCCAAATTTCGCCTTTCGCATATCGGGAAGAACAGCTTGAGTGATAACGAACATCGATCTCAAGTTGACGTTCATCACTAAGTCCCAATCCTCCACTGTAAGGTCTTCAATTTTTTGAGGATGGGTGATACCCGCGTTATTAACTAAAACTTCGATGGGACCTAGTTCATTTCGAGTTTTCTCGACTAACTGAAGGGCTTCTTCTGAGCTCGATACGTCAGCTTGTACGACGATTCCCGTTCCTCCCGATTGCTCAATTTCACTCAAAATTTCTCGAGCTTGGCTTTCTTGTCGATGGTAGTTGATGGCGACCTTTGCGCCCTCTGCTGCGTAAGCTAATGCAATTTCCTTCCCGATGCCTCGACTGGCTCCGGTGATGAGTGCGACTCGATCTCTAAGAATATTTTTCATGTCTGCGTCCTAAAACCGTAGAGGAATTCACTTTTCGTGTGAATCTCTACCTTGAAATTGATTAGAATAAAAGGTTCCTACTGGGGAGGTATTCTCACAAATACAACTCCCTAAATTCAACTCTGCAAATTTGATTCAAGATTGAGAAGCCCCATCCTTAAGTTCATTGTTTCAGGATTTGGTTTTATGAATAGGACTAAAATGTTTGAATCCCAAAAGCCTACCTTAGCACGAAGAACGTTTACTTTACTTCATTCGCTCTTTTTGTTGATTCCATTTACGGTTGCTTCTGCTTCGGCCGAAGATCGTCCCAATATCATTTTGATTATGGCGGATGACATGGGCTATGAGTGCCTTTCAAGTAATGGGGGAAGTCCTTACCAAACACCTCATCTCGATCGATTAGCAAAATCGGGCGTTCGTTTCCGTCATTGTTACTCTCAACCTCTATGTACTCCTTCACGAGTGCAAATCATGACGGGGCAATACAATTATCGAAATTACGTGAAGTTTGGTCTCTTAGAGCCCGGTCAGAGAACTTTTGGGCACGTTCTCAAAGAAGCAGGATACCGTACGGCGATCGCCGGTAAATGGCAATTGGGAGGCGATTCAGAGTCGGTTAAAAAATTTGGTTTCGACCGTCACTGCTTGTGGCACTTAAAAGGTCGTGGGAGTCGTTTTTGGGAGCCGATCATCGTTCAGGATTCGGTTGAGATGACTGAGAAAATTAAAGATCGATTCGGCCCGGATGTCTTCGCTGATTTTATCGTCGACTTCATCACTGAGAAAAACGATAAGCCCTTTTTTGTTTACTTTCCGATGGCTTTAGTTCATTGGCCTTTTGTGCCCACACCCGATTCTAAACCGGGGGGGAGCCGAGAGCGCTTAGGAAAATATGATGGTCGTAAAGGGGGAGTCGAGTATTTCCCCGACATGGTCGCTTACTGCGATAAGATCGTGGGTAGGATCGATAAGAAACTTAAAGATTTGGGAGTTCGCGATAACACCATTCTTCTCTTTACCGGAGATAACGGTAATGCGATCAACATTTCGAGTCAGTTGAAGGGGCGCCCCATTCAGGGAGGGAAAGCCTTTATGACGGATCCTGGAGATCACGTGCCTCTGGTTGTCAGTTGGCCGAATGGAATTAAGAAGCCTCACGTTTCGGATGCGCTGGTGAACTTTTCCGATTTCCTTCCAACCTTTGCTGATGTGGCAAAGGCTTCTATTGATAAGAAAATTCCTTGCGATGGTTTCAGCTTCCTTTCCGTATTAACGGAGAACACCCTGGGAAAACGGGAGTGGACTCTTTGTCACTATAATCCTCGCCCTCCCAAGCGACCTAAGAATGAGAAGAAACTAAAAGTAGCACTAAAGAAAGCGAATGCGCTCAAAAACCAAAAGAAATTGGGCCGTTATATCCGGAATCAAAGATTCAAATTGTTTGAAGATGGTCGCTTTTTTGACGTATCTAAAGATTTCTACGAGAAATCTAACATTCTTAAGGGAAAAGCAGGTTCTGATGGTGAAAAAGCACGTGAAGCCTTTCAAAAGATCTTCAAGACCTTACCTGAGTTTAAAGTCTTCTTGAATGAATAGCATGAACCTCAACCGTTCCAGCAAATCTTCGCTATGTCTTTGGCATAGCCTACGGGCTGCGGGCTTCACTCCGCTAAACGTAGGCTCTGCAAGCCCACGTTTGCGGCCTGCTTGATCCCAAGCAGGCTTAGTTCCTAGGTGTTAACTGAAATGAGTCGAAGCTTTCTACTTTTCATAATTGCACTCATCTTTCTCATTTCTGAGTTCATCAGTTCCTTTGCGATGGTGCTGGTGAATCATTCCCAAGAAGGTGGTCGAGCAGTTGAGGAATCAGCTCAGCCGGTGGGCTCTTGCTGTTGTAGCTCGCTTGCCTCTTCTTGTTGTTCTTCCTGTCAGTGTAACAGTAAAGTCTCATCCCGAAGACCCGGGCGTTCTCAAGCTCAGCTGTGTCAGTTAAATTGTCCTTGTGATTCTCAGCCTCATCAGTCGGGGTTGAGTGTTACTAAAATTACGATAAAAATAGTTTTAGAATCCACTGAGGTTCTCCTTCCTACGCTCAATCCTGAACCCTTCACGCTTCAGGATCTCACGCTTGTTTCCCACCTCGGAGATCAACCCGACAAAGTTCCTAAGTTCCAATTCAGCGTTTAAATAAGAATTGGATATTCCATCAGAAACCCAGAAACGATTTCGTGTCTGTTTCGTGGTGGAATTGTGTCTCGAGTTTCTGTTGAAGCTAACTCTTGAGAGTGGTTTCAATTCAGAATGTCTTTTGAATGAAATTTAGGAACAATCATGATTCGTAAAACCTTACTTTTATTTTTTATCCCTTGTTTGATGGTTCCCTTTACGGTCACTGCCGATGAAGTTGTTGCTACCAGTGAAGCACATTCTCACGGTGGTCTTGTGGCAGGTCGTCCCGATAGTCACGCACCTATCGGAGTGATGGGGGACCACGCTCACAATGCGGGTGAGTTTATGCTCTCTTATCGCTACATGTTTATGGACATGAGAGAGAATCGAAGTGGAACGAGTTCTCAAGGTCGTGGTGATGTTTTAAATGCCTTTATGGTCGCTCCCTTAGATATGACAATGGAGATGCACATGTTCGGGGGGATGTACGCACCCACGGATGAGATCACCATCATGGGCATGATTCCTTATCTCAGGAAATCGATGAATCACCAAACCCGAATGGGAGCTAAGTTTCATACCGATACCGATGGCCTAGGAGATATCAAACTCAGCGCCCTTTTGAGACCCTTAAAGCTTTCAGGTCCTCACAGCCTTCACTTCAACGCTGGCTTAAGCTTGCCCACGGGTTCGATCGATGAACGCGATGACACTCCCGCCATGAGGAATGCTCGTCTTCCCTACCCCATGCAATTGGGATCAGGAACTTTTGATTTGATGCCCGGTCTTACCTACCAAGGGCAGGCTGAGAAAGTCTCTTGGGGGGCTCAGACAATTGAGACATTCAGAATCGGTAGAAACAACAACGGCTATCGCCTGGGAGATCAGTATTCGTTGACGGCTTGGGGAGCTTACCGCTTTTTGAGTTGGTTGAGTGGATCGTTACGCGTTGAAGCTCTGAAATGGGGCAATATCCGGGGAGCGTTTCGTTCCTTGAATCCCATGATGGTGCCGACCGCGGATCCCGATAGGCGCGCCGGCGAGCGTATTGACCTCCTGTTTGGAGTGAATATTTGGGTTCCTGATGGCACTCTGAAGGGAAATCGCATTGCCTTAGAGGCGGGATTTCCAGTCTATGAGAAGCTCGATGGCCCTCAGTTGAGTACATCTTGGAGAATGACGGTCGGTTGGCAGTTCTCCTGGTGATTCCAGGTCCGAATTTCTAACAAATTCCTTCCAATTTTCAGGGATGATGAACGTAGCCAATCTCGCTAGAGCTTTGGGAGGGGAACTTCAAGTTTCCCTCTCCCAAATTCTGGCGAATTTGGCTTCTGCTTACGATTCGGAAAATGCAATCCATGTAGCCCATCTCACCCGAGATGGGGGAGGAGGCGCACAATCTTTCCTTCCCCCAAATTCATTCGAATGGGGCTACGTCATTTTTTATGAGAAATTGGAGATGGACATGTTGAAGAGAGCTCTTTTGCTTTCGGCCGTTGTACTGACTTTCAATACTCTTCAAGCTGATAATTGGCCGGGTTGGAGAGGCCCCAATTCTGATGGCACGGCCAGCGGTAAGGGTTACGTCAAATCATGGGACAATTCAAAGAATGTACTCTGGAAGTACAGCCTTCCCTCAGGTAGTGGTTCGACGCCCGCAGTTTGGGGCGACAAAGTCTTTGTTACTTCCAACATCAATGGAAAGAACTCGATTCTTTGCCTTAATCTCAAAGGTAAAGAACTCTGGAAAAAAACTTTCGCTAAAGAACGCAAAGGGAAGCACCGTAAAGGAAGCGGTTGTAATCCTTCTCCTGCAGTCGACGCCCAACATGTTTATGTTTATTACAAAAGCGGAGAGTTGGTTGCATTGACTCACGGTGGCGATGTCGCGTGGAAGAAAAATCTTCAAAAGGAATACGGCGAAGACACTCTTTGGTGGGACTTGGGAACTTCACCCGTTCTTACGAAAAAACATGTCGTCGTAGCGGTCATGCATTCCGGTCCCTCCTTCTTGGTTGCTTTCGACAAGAAATCAGGAAAGGAAGCTTGGAAGCAAGACCGTGATTTAGGGGCTCCCTCTGAAGCGGCACAAAGTTATTCGACTCCAGTCGTTGTTGAAAAAGATGGTCAGCAAACCTTGGTGGTCTTAGGTGCGGATCACGTAACGGCCCATCAAGCCTCGGATGGAAAAGAACTTTGGCGTGTGGGGGATATGAATCCCGGGCAAAACAAATACTTTCGCTCGATCGCCTCTCCCGTTGTCACGAAGAATAAAGTTTGGGCTCCCTACGCTCGTGGAGATACACTGACCGTCATTAAAATGGGGGGAAAGGGAGACGTAACAAAGTCTCACGTCGAGTCGATCAAGAAAGTCTCTGCCGATGTTCCCACTCCTGCTGCTAAAGATGGACGCGTTTACGTCTTAACGGATAAGGGAACGATCGCCTGCTTCAACGATAAAACCGGTGATCAAATTTGGAAAAAACACATCGCTAAAGGTAGAGCTGGATTCAGTGCTTCCCCTATTTTGGCTGACGGAAAAATCTACGTGGTTCGAGAAGATGGCACGACTTATGTCTTAGCCCAGGGAGATAAGTATAAGCTTCTCTCTACGAATAAAATTCCCGAATACACTTTGGCGAGTCCAGTTCTCGTCGACGGAAAAATCCTCATCAAAACTTATGAACACCTTTACTGCATCGGCAAGAAATAAGGATTTCCAGTGATGAAAAAGCAATTAGTCTTCTATCCTCTGCTCTTGTGTGTTTTGGCTTTATTCCTTTCGAATTCGTCGGTGGAAGGCCATCCCCTTGGATTGAATGCAGCTAAAGATACAGTTCGCTTCTATGTCGGAACTTATACCGGAAAGAAGAGCAAAGGGATTTATCTTTGTGAGCTCAACCAAAAAACGGGAGAGATCAAGAATTTGGGATTAGCCGCTGAAGCGAAACAACCTTCGTTTCTCGCTATTCATCCCAACCAAAAATTTCTCTACGCCGTAAGCGAGATCTCGAATTTTAATGGTAAAAAGAGTGGAGGCTTGGTTGCATTTAAAATCGATCCCAAGACTCACAAGCTCATCAAGATCAATTCTCAGGTCACCGGTGGGGGAGCTCCTTGTCATGTCAATGTCGATGCGACGGGGAAGTTTGTTCTCAATGCTAATTACGGTGGGGGAAACTGTAGTGTCGTTCGAATTAAGGAAGATGGTTCTCTCGGAGAGATCACCTCTTTTCAACAGCACGAGGGATCGAGCGTCAATCCTCGCCGTCAGAAGGGGCCCCACGCTCACTCGATCAATTTAGATCCTGCGAATAAATATGCGTTCGTCGCCGACTTGGGATTAGACAAAGTCTTGGTTTATAAGTTCGATTCCAAAACAGGTAAACTTGAACCGAATACCTTTAAAGCTGCCAAGGTCAGGCCTGGTGGCGGCCCTCGTCATTTCACTTTTCATCCCTCGGGTAAGTTTGCTTATACCAACAATGAGATGACTTGCAGTGTCACCAGTTTTGTGTACAACGCAGAAAAGGGTGAGCTTCGTGAAATCGAAACGATTTCAACCTTACCCCATGATTTTCGTGGCGGTTCGACTGCTGAGATTCTCGCTCACCCCAATGGTAAGTTTCTCTACTGTTCGAATCGAGGCCACAACAGTATCGCCGTTTTTTCAATCGATGCTAAAAGTGGAACGTTAACTCCTGTCGAGCATGAATCCACTCAAGGCCGCACTCCTCGAAACTTTGCTTTAAGCCCGAACGGTAAATTTTTACTCGCCGAGAATCAGGGCAGCGATACGATCGTCGTTTTCAGTATCGATCAAAAAACGGGTGCCTTGACTCCCACGGGATATAAAGCGGATGTTCCAACTCCCGTCTGCATTCGGTTTTTAAAGTAATTCTTAACGTGATCATCATTTGCCTGTAGGGGCGTCCCTGGTGGACGCCCGTTTCTTCAGCTTGCGTGAACGATTGAATCGACGTCGTTCCGGGGATAAGGCTGGTACAAGACCAGCCCCTACAGGAGTGAATCAAACTTTTATTGCCACCCCAGATACGTTTCTAAACGGACATCTTGTGGGTGGCTTTTTTATTGAATACGTTAAGCTCATCTTTCTTTATTTCACCACTTCTCTGATCTTAAAGTCACCAACAGCATGAGTATTCTAACCAGGATTGTTGCGTTCACGTTAGCTTGGCTTCCGTTAATCCTCCTCGCCCAGCCCAAGCCCAACATCATCGTCATCGTCGCCGATGATTTAGGCTATTCCGATCTCGGTTGTTACGGAGGTGAGATTCAAACTCCCCATTTAGACCGATTGGCCAAAGAAGGAATTCGATTTACTCAGTTTTATAACAATGCGAAGTGCACTCAGACTCGGGCTGCGCTCTTGAGTGGCTTGTACCATCATCAAACCCAGCAAAGTTTAAAAACCCCCAATCACGTTACGATGGCAGAGGTTCTAAAAGATTCGGGTTATCGAACCTTGATGAGTGGAAAATGGCATCTGAGTAAGACCCCACTCGATCGAGGCTTCGATCGCTACTTTGGATTCCTGAACGGAGCCGTTAATTTTTTCACCGGTATGAATCGAGCTACGGGTGAAAATTTCATGCGTTTAGATCGAGAAGTCTTTAAGGTTCCCAAAGAAGGTTTTTATACCACCGATGCTTTTACTGACTATGCCATTGAGTTTATCAATGAAGCGAATGCAAAGAAGAAACCCTTCTTTCTCTATTTAGCTCATAACGCTCCTCATTTTCCTCTTCACGCATTACCCGAAGACATCGCGAAATACCGTGGAAAATATAAAAAAGGTTGGGATGCCCTGAGGCAGGAGCGATTTGAGCGCATGAAAAAGCTGGGAATCATTTCAAAAAAATGGTCTTTGACTCCTCGCGATGCCATCGTCCCCTTATGGGATACCTTAACCGAAAAGCAAAAGGACGAGGAAGATTTGTTGATGGCCGTTTACGCTGCGATGGTCGATCGATTGGATCAGAACATCGGAAGGCTAACTCAACATTTAATGAAGGCTGGGTTGGATCAAAATACTTTGATTTTATTTTTTTCTGATAATGGTGGCTGTCCCTATGAGTTTGATCGTACCCCCGATCTTCCCCCGGGGCCTAAAGAGTCCTATAGAACTTATAACAGTGAATGGGCGAATGTGAGTAACACTCCGTTTCGACTTTATAAACAATGGAGTCACGAGGGAGGGATTTCCACCCCGATGATCGCTCATTGGCCGAAGGGGATTAAAAATCCTGGAACCACAGATCGCTCGGCTCTACATTTGATCGATGTTTTCCCTACTCTTCTAGAACTCGCTAAAGCTTCCTATCCAAAGAAGTTTAATGGAAAGCAAATTTTACCCTTAGAGGGCGAGAGCTTTTTAACCGCCTTGGAGGGGAAGCCCCTTAACCGAAAGCGCCCCTTATTTTTTGAATACCAGGGAAACCGCGCGGTTCGTTGGGGGGACTGGAAGCTCGTTGCGGAAAGAAGTATGAAGTGGGAACTCTACAATATTCCAAACGATCGAACGGAGACCCAAAACTTGATTCAAGTTGAATCTGAACGAGCTTCCAAGTTGGCTTCACTCTATGAGGAATGGGCGAAGCGAACAGGGGCTCTCAGCAATCAAGCCTCCGTACGAAAGAAGCCATCGACTCAAAAGCGATAATCTCATTTCAAGCCCGAAGTGTAAACGAGGGTGAGGATGAAATTTAACTGGAGGGCGCAATTGAATTTTAGGTGTAGCGCTAGCGCCGATGCTGGAAAAAAATATTCGTCCTAAACTTTGAGCGCGATTCAACCAATAGTCGTCACTCGCTGACGCTTCGCGCTTGGAATGACAGATTCGACCATTTCAAGCCCGAAGCGTCAGCGAGGGTTAGGCTGAAATTTAACTTGAGGGCGCAATTGAATTTTAGGTGTAGCGTTAGCGCCGAAGCAGGAAAAAATATTCGTCCTAAACTTTGAGCGCGATTCAATCAATAGTCGTCACTCGCTGACGCTTCGCGCTTGGAATGACGGATTCGACCATTTCAAGCCCGAAGTGTAAACGAGGGTGAGGATGAAACTTAACTGGAGGGCGCTATTGAATTTTAGGTGTAGCGTTAGCGCCGTAGCTGGAAAAAAAATTCGTCCTACCTTATGCACACGACTCAGAAGAGGTAACCACTCCTTACCCCTAGGATGGAATGTCGCAGTATAAATTAACATTTTTCCTTCTATTTAACATGTCGTAATATAGCGATATGTGGATATGAATACGCAGCAATGATTTTTAATATCTTGAATACTTTGGGAATCAAGCAACAAGCACGAGAAAGAGCCATGATGGGATTAAAGAGTTTAACTAGGATCTTGCTTTGTTTATTCATTGGATCTCAGTCGATATTTGGTTTCGAAGAAGAAAAAGCCAAACCACGTTTGATGCTCGCTAAGGATTGTAGTTTATGTCACAGCAATTCTTCACGAGCCACTGCGATGAGAGATTCAAAGAACCGTCCCATCGCGCCCTATGATCTTTGGCAAGCGTCAGCCATGGCTAATTCCGCTCGGGATCCATTTTGGCGGGCTCAAGTATCCATTGAAGTTCTGAACACCCCATCTAAAAAGCGCGACATCGAGTCAAAGTGCCTTCGTTGTCATTCCCCTTTAGCATCGGTTGCTGCAAAAGCTCATGGTTTAAATTTTGGAATGAAGGATCTCTTAACCAAAGGTACAGAATTAAATGCATTGGCACTGGAAGGGGTCTCTTGCACTGTTTGCCATCAAATATCAGAAGATAATTTAGGCGATGAGGAAAGCTACAACGGAAATTTTAAGTTAAATACTGAAGCAAAAATATTTGGACCGCATAGAGATCTTTTTTCACATCCTATGGAAAACCATACTGGTTTTACTCCAACTTACGGAAGTCATATTCAAAAATCAGAACTTTGTGCGACTTGTCACACATTAACTACTCAGGCTTTGCGTCCAGATGGAACATCTACCGGTCATGGGATCGTTGAGCAAGGTCCGTATTTAGAGTGGAAGAATTCTCTCTTTTCCAACAAATCTGGGAAAAGCTGTCAAGATTGCCATGTTCCTACCAAGGATGAAGATGGAAATCTTATTAAAACTAGAATCGTGCGGAATCCAGGTGGGCGAAATTTTCCACCCACCTCAAATCGATCTCCTTACGGTCGTCATATTTTTGTTGGGGGAAATACTCTATTGCCCCGGTTGCTTTCTCGGTTTTCAGAAGAGCTCCAGGTGACAGCTACATCCCAGCAATTAAAAAAAATTGAAAATGAAACACGTAAATTTTTAAGCTCACAATCAGCAAGGGTAGAACTGGGAATCAGCTCTGTAAGCGAAGGTCGTCTGTATATTCCGGTTAAGGTGGTTAATCTGTCTGGCCATAAACTGCCTACCGCTTACCCTAGTCGAAGATTGTGGTTGAAGGTGACCGTAACAGATTCCAAGAGCAAGGTTTTACTCTCTTCAGGGGATTACGATGGAGAAGGAAGGCTTTTAGGCCACGATCAAAAGCCTCTACCAAATGAAATATCTGGAGGGGCCGTTTACCCCCATCAATTGAGAATTAGTTCTTCAGAACAAGTACAAGTTTATGAAGCGGTGATGGCCGATGTGGAAGGTAAGCCTACCTATCAATTGCTCCGTGGAGCATCTTATAAAAAAGATAATCGGCTTCTTCCCCAGGGCTGGAAAGGAGAAGATCGGCGCCTCCGCCCCATCGGTATTGGGAAAGATAGTAATTTTAAGGCAGGTGAAGATTTTACTGAATATGCCATCAGTATAGATCAGATCTCTTGGCCCCTAACCATTGAAGCTTCATTACATTTTCAAACTTTAGGGGTCAGGTATGCCGATGAAATGTTCAAGTTTGAGACCAAGGAAGTACGCACATTTAGGCGGATGTTTCAGGCTGTAGGAAGTCGTACTGAAGTTCTATCCCAGGTAAAAAAGACCCTCAACAAACCGGGGGATTAGTTCGTTGGATAATCCCTCCAAGTCTGAACTGAGAACGGAAAAAGTACGTGAGTTCATGGTCATTCACGATATGGGATTCGTTCGCACTGAATCGAAAATGTTCACAAAGAGTTTAGTTGATTCTTTGTGAAAGTATCGTGCTCATGTCAAAGTTTGTTGTTTATAAAAAAAAGAGGAGGCTCTACTTCGCAGTAGAACCTCTTCTTTTTTTCAGTTTGTTATAAATTCAAAGTGAAGACGGCACACGGCTTGTGCCTACTACCTTAAGTACAAGGAGTGGATTCGAGGCAGGTGAGAGTGCCGGCATCGCTACTCGGTCCACACGCTGGATAGGGTGGAGGGGGAGGAGCCGTTCCTCGGTAGAGATGGTTGAGGAACATGACCGGGTCATTCAACTCGATGGCATCGTTGCCATCGGTGTCCGCTGATTGGAGACACTTAGGAGCGTCGCCAGATACAAACATATAAACTAAAGTATGAACAGCGTCACCCAAGTCTAAGAAGCCATCGGCATTCGAATCACCCCGCTTGAAGACGATCAAGTTGGGAGAAATGATCCCTTCAACGAAACCAGGGCTACCACCGCGGTTTTGTGACGCTTGCCAGTTTTCTCCTTCGTCATTGTTACGAGTCGCAGAAACATCGGTAAGCTCGAGGGAAGGACCGAAGCTATTGGCTTCTTCAGTCCAAGTATCGTCTTTACTGTAGTGAACGTATTCGACGGTTGCGGGGTAATCGTCTCCACCGTCACCATCGTCGCGAATACGAAGTTCTTCACCATTGTTGGATAAGCGACCCGAGTAAGGACCAAAGACCCGGCCGGGGCTACCGTAGACGGCGGCGAAGTCAGCAGGATCTTTCACGACGAGGAAGATTTCATCTTTGGCAATCGTCGTTCCGTTGGGGAAGGGCCAAGGGGTGTTTTGATCCCCTAAGCCATCGATCGTCCAACCGGTGACATCGATGTCGCGACCGGAGTTGTTCCACACCTCAATAAACTCGAGATCCTCCGAGCCGATGGGGTTATACATAATCTCAGTGATCTTGAGACTGTCGTGGTCACCCATGCCTTCGTTGTTTCTCATGTAGTTTTGAAGGAAATTTCGGCGGATCGTGATGTGAGTCCAGATTCGATCCAAGTTGGGAAGGAATTCTGGAGGAGCCGTGGGATCATTGTTTGAAGGACCTGAGCGTCCCCATTCAGCGATGTCATCAGCTTGCTCTAACCAGAGGTAATCTTCGAAGAAATCGATCACCCCGGCGTAGTACTGAAGGGTGTATTTTTCTTCCATCGCTTCCCACAATCGAATCATGTAGGAACGTTGGTAGAAAGTACCAGCGGTAGAAAAGAATCGATTCAACAGGCGGTTTCCGTCGCCGCCACCCCGTGCAGAGGTGGTGTACCAAGGATCTGTTCCTGGATTATCCATGAGGTCATTGTTGACACCCAAGTTACCACCGTTCCAACGTTTTCCGTAACTGAGGTCGAGGTCCCAACCGGTGGGGCGCCATAGACCCGTTTGTGAATCACGGAAGAGGTAGTGATTCTTATGGGGGTAGTCACGGTTGTTGATGATGATTTGACCCGCTTGGTAATCCATGATGGCATCGGGGTCGGTATTGTTTTGGAAGAAATCGACCAAGTTGTTTGAGCTCGTGGTATTGAGCTCGGTTAAGAAGGAGCGAAGAAGTGAATCGCCTTCATGTTCATTGGTTTTCTTCTCGTAGGTTCCATTGGCATCTTCACGTGAAGCCGTGGCTTTGTAGAGATCGCCATCGGGATCCAGTCCGTTACGATCGAGGAATCGACCATCGGGTCTTTCCAACGCAGCATAGAGGCCAAAATAAGTTCCATTGGTCTGGATTCGAATGTACTCATGAGTGCAGTAAGCCCGAGCCATTTGTTCGAAAACGGTCCAAGCTAAGTTTTCTCGCATGAGCCCCTTATCCGTCCAAAGACTTTGGAAGTTAAGGTTTTTATGTGCGGGGAACTCTGAAAATTTCATTTCGTTTCCTTTGTGGAAACGAACTTTCAAGTACGGTTTGGTTGAACCACATACGCTACCTCCACGACGGCGGATACTGACGTTGTAGTAGACATCTCCACGGAAGGCGAAATTGAAATCACGATAAGAGCCACAAGCTAATCCTCGAATCCAACTCTTAGGACTTCCCGAAGGAACTAAGAAATGGAAAACCGGAATGTTGGAATCGGGTTGGTTGTTGTTGACGTAATAACCGTAGCGTTCCGTATCATCAGTTCGAAGTGGATTGTTTCTTTCGGATCCGCCACGAATCGCCGTGAAGTTGAAGGTGACTACAGTTTGATTCGATTGAGGGGGGACTTCCACACTCCAAATGTCATCACCGGCATACTTATCTCCACCGTTTCCATCGTCTCTCATGTTGAACGTTTGTTGAGTGTTACCCAACCAAGTGTTCATTCTGACGGCAGTGGGATCGCCATAGGCACGAGCGGTGATCAAAACGGTATCGGATGAAGTCGGTTCTTCGGGGAAGCGAGTAAAGTTTGAAACCATGGGGGGAACTACCGTACGTGATACGTTGTTCGCTACACCAGGGCTAACGTTTCCGGCGCCGGCTCCACCTCTTCTCCAGTAGATTCCTCGACTGGGAGTTGAACTCGAAAGACGAGCGACGAGTTTTTCACTTCCAGTAACATGAAGGTACCTAAAGGTGAGTCGATAGGTGAGGGCTGTTGAACGGTTCAATGCTTCGACCGCCTCACAACGGACTGAGTTAGAAGATCCAGTCCCCGTTCCCGTTGAGATCAAGTGTAGGGCGGGTTCGTCGAATTGAGTTCCGCCAGGAGCTTGGCTCCATCGGCTAGTCGAGTGATTTCCTCGACCTTCGTAGTCACCTAAATTGGAGGGGAAACCAAAATTGGGCATGTAATTGAAGCCGGGGTTATCGATGTTGATCAAGCGAACATCATCGATTAAGAATTGACCGGGCTCTTCAACATAAAAGTAAATTCGACTACTGGTCGCCACGCCTTCAACGGTAACCTCGGTCCATTCAGGATCGACAGGGCCAGCTTGAGGATCAGCCGCTCCGGAGTCCATCCAACTCGAAGGATCATCCGAAGGAGCCGTTGCTAAAATCTTTTCTAAGCTATGGCCGCGACCATCAGCAGACATCGACCACTCTCGTTTTTCTCCGTAACGAACCGAGTCGACGAGATCTCCTAAATCATCCACTAAGGTGATACGTTCGCCACCGTTTGAAAGTTGTCCTTCGAAATCTCCGACCGTATTGGTGACTCCAAAGGTTCCTTCAAAGTCGGCTTTGTTTCTACAGACGACAATGATTTCACCTGCACCTAAGGGAGTAGGGTCTTCAAAGACGAAGGTAATACCTTGAGTAAATTCATATCCCTGAAGATCGATGGTTCCTGCAGTGGTATTGATCAACTCAATATATTCATTGGAAGCATCTTGGCCATTCGGTGGATGGTAGTTGATCTCATTGATCGCAATCGAAGGTGCTGGTCGTTGAGGTGCGGGACAAGCGTTAGCAACTTCATTGGCAGCTCCGGGGGAAGGATTTCCACCCGACCAGTTTTCTGGGATATCGCCTAAGGCTGAGTGGCAGATTCTTTGGAGTGAATCACCATTCCCATCGGGCGAATCTGTCCAAGGAGCTTGATCGTCGTATCTAACAGCGTCGACTTCATATTCTAAGAAATCGATCAGGCGAATGTTTTCACCACCGTTTTCTAAGAAGCCACCACCCCAGGGAATGATATCTTCTTCGTTTAAACCGAAAAACAAGGCGAGTTCATCGGGGTGACGGGCGAGAACTAAATATTCACCCGCACCGATAGTTGAACCGGCAGGAAATTGGAAATCGATTCCCTCTTCAAACCTCCACAAGGTCATATTGACGTCTTCGGTGCCGTAGTTATAGAGCTCGATGAATTCGAGGTCATCGCCTTGAAGTGGGTTGTAGTGAACTTCGTTGATCGCCACTTTCCAGGGGCCAGGAGAGCCACCGGGAGTATCGGGATCACATCGATCACCGACGCCATCTTCATCGAGATCTTGTTGGAAAGGATTCGATTGATTAGGGCAGTTGTCACAGACATTACCGACGTCATCGTTGTCACTGTCTGCCTGATTAGCATTGGCATCATTGGGACAGTTATCTAATGAGTCGACCCGGCCGTCACCATCCGAATCTTCACAGTCGTCACCGGCGCCATCGCCATCGGTATCGATTTGAGCTTCATTGGTTACATTCGGGCAGTTATCGCAAGCATCACCGAAGGTGTCGCCATCGGAGTTTTCTTGACCGGGATTCGCCACCGTGGGGCAGTTGTCATCTTCGTCGGCGATGAGGTCATCGTCTTCGTCGGGGATCTCCGGAATTTCCGTGGTGATCGTCATGCTGAAGGCGGATCCGTCACTACCGTCACTGCGGTTTCCACTCGGTCCTTCGGGAGTGATCGCTAAATCGATGAGATCACCATCTTCAATATTGACGATAGCGACTTCTTCAAAGCCGACGGCGTCTCCGCCACCGACGCTGATCTTGCCGAGTTCATTTCCATTGTGGAAAAGGTGAACACTGGTACCGGCACCGTTGGTATTGGTTTTTCGTAGTCGGTAGATAATAGCGACCTGACCGGTGTGGTCACTTTCCCAGCGGCGAATCGCCCAGTGCTCATCATTGGGAGAACTGTTCGTTCCGTTGGGATGGGCACCTTCTTCAGCCAAGAAAGTCCATGGAGCATTGCTGGGGACTAAGCGCCAAGCATCTCCTCTCCAGTGACCGGCGGTGAAGGCTTCAAACTCACCCGTTGAGTAAGTGTTGTTACCGTCGTCCGTATAATTGTAATACCCGTAGGTCCAACCATTGGCGCCTTGGGCATTGGTTCCAGCCCAATCCGCGATGGAGTCGGCGATAACTTGGGCTTTTAAAGAGGGTGATAACGCTAGTAAAAATGTTAAGGCTAATAATGCCTTAAGGAATCGAAATGACATTGGGTGCACTCTTCGTCATTTAGGTGGGATAAATTTGTAAGTTCCTATTGGTTCAACAGGAACAATTGAAGACCCTAAAACTTTCTAGTGGATCGAAAGCATTTTCTGAATTTTAACGATCTAACTAAAAAGCTTTCCTTTAGGTTCTCAACGAGCTCTTCTCAGTCAAAGTTCCACCCGATCATTGAACCCGGTTGACCTGGGGCATCATTCCAGAATGCTCTTAAAGTCATTTGGGTAGAACATTTCCCTGCGAGGGGATGAATGTATTCCGCGACTTTATTCCTCGTCAACACTCCTGGATCGAAGCAATATTGCTTTCGATTGAAGTGAGATATTAAGACTCTAAAGTGGGGAATTAACTGGATATCCGGGTTGAGACCAAGTGGCAATTATACTCGGGATTTCGCCCGGTGGCTCTAAAGAACTCCTTTATTTTCAGGGGTTTGGGGCGAGTCATCCAGAAATTTTACAAAGGAGCCCAATGTAGTCCGCACTTTCCATGTGCGGCCTTCCTGAGCATGAGATATTCGTCAAGAAATTCAGGATCTACATGAAGAGGTGACTTTAGTAATCGTCCCGCTCCGCGGGGCGATTTTTGACTCCGGTAAAGAAATTAAATGTTTTGAAGCCAACCTTTTCGAGTATTCAGCCTTCCGTGAAGCCTCCATTCATAGCGAACCGTAATTCCGAGCGTCAATGTTTTGGCTGTAAATCGCCTCTCAGAGAGGGACTACTAGGTGACGCTATTTAAGTCATTTATGATTATTGGATTAAATCGTAGTGCCGTCCCGGCTCACGGGGTGAGCCGACAACTATCCGCACTCGGAGAGTACGGACTACCTTGAGTCGACTACTATGACCACATAAAAAAAGGGTCCAACCTCATCGAGGTTGGACCCTTTTGATTTTTTAGGAATGAGAAATATTGTTATTTCTCGTTCCTAAAGCTCTTTGCTCAGCTAGCTTGAGCAGGTTGTACTTTGCGAAGAAGTACAGTACCCATGGCCAACAAGAGACCGCCTAATAAGACGTAGGTCAAGGGTGATCCCACAGGAACACCAACGCCATCGTAGGCGTCGATAGACATACTGGTGAAAGTACCGTCAGCACCGTCTGCACGTGTACCATCGACGTTTTCAGGAGTAAGAGCTAAATCGATCACATCACCGACAGCAACGTTGGTCACATGGACGATTTTTTGGCCAGGATCGTTTCCAGCCAATTGGCGGAAATCTCTGAGTTGACCGTTGATGTAGAGGTTGATTCGAGTACCACCACCATTGGTGTTTTGAGCTCTACCATTAGCGCGAATCAGAACTTCGCCTTCGTAGTTACTGGTCCAACGACGGACAGCCCAGTGTTCTTCGTTAGGAGCACTGTTAGAACCATTGGGGTGAGTGTTTTCAGCAGCGACGAAGGTCCAAGGAGCGTTACTTGGAACCAAGCGCCAGGAAGAACCTCTCCAGTGATCTTCAACACTGAAGATTGTTACATCGTCTGCACTGTAGGTGGAATCGCCATCGGTGGTCAAGTTGTACCATCCAGAATCCCAACCATTGTTTGAGGTTCCGTCAGCGGTGAAGTCGAGGATCGAGTGAGCGAGGAGTGAATCGTCACATACGTTTCCTTGACCATCGTTGTCGTGATCTTCTTGACCAGCGTTAGCATCGTCAGGACAGTTATCACAAACATCACCTGCACCATCTTCGTCTGAATCAGCTTGATCTTCATTAGAACGATTGGGGCAGTTATCAGCTGCGTTAGGAACTCCGTCGCCGTCATCATCTGGAGGTGAGTTGTCGATGACCAAGTTGTAATCAGATGAATCTGAACCATCAGAGTGGAGTCCATCGGCACCTTCAGGTGACTGGTGGATTTCGATCAGGTCGCCTACAGCGATAGTAGCTAAAACACCAGAGCTTTGACCGGCTTGATTTGCACCAGCGATAGTGATGCGATCAATTTCAGTACCATTGTGATAAACGATGGCAGTAACGCCGTTACCATTTCCATTGTTCTTTTTGATGAACGATTGGATCTGAACTTCACCAGCATAATCACTGGTCCAACGTTTGACAGCGTGATGCTCTTCTTCTTGGTTGTCACCATTGGGGTGGCCACCAGCTTGATTGATGAAGGTCCAAGGAGGATTGCCTTGGAAATCGTAGCTGTTACCCGTCCAGTGGTTGGTATCAACAGGATTTTGATTCAAACGGGGAAGGGGAGCGGTAGCAGCTGTTCCCGAACCATCGTTAATAAATTCGATCATGTCACTGGTTTGGTAGATACCATCACCATTTTGAGCATCATCGGTAACATTGTAGTAACCGTAAGTCCAACCATTGGTTCCTTGTACACCAGCAGGATCCCAGTCGGCTACTGAATCAGCGATAATTTCTGCACGGAGAGTGGCAGAACTTACCAGCGCTAAGCAAAGCCCAGCGAAGAGAAGTGTATTCCTAATCTTGGAATGCATATGTTCCTCCGGAAATCTTGACTCGAACTGTATCGCTTGAGTATCGAATAGGGATCGACCCTCGATCCGGCAAATGTAGCAGCTCAAAAAGTGCCGCCATTGTCAGTTTGAACTGCTTGACAAGACATTTGCCCCAAGCATCCATTCGATGGGGCGAAGACAGGTCGAGTTGACCCATTTTCAAAATGAATTTTCTATAGGTATGTATAGAAAAATGAAAACCCAATGCATCAGAATTGCTTCGTAAGCACAGATTCCTAAGACCCATTACCAACTGTTTTAGGAAAAGTACTTACTATCATTTCAAAATCGGAACATACCTACAGGGCGATGAACTGCTGCAAGTTAATCTCTAGCGATACGTACTTCAGATGAACTGAAAGATTCTGATAGTTATTTATTTCTTTAGGTAACCCTAAAACTCTATTTCAATTTTGAGATAGAGAGATGGAAGCGGGGGCCCAATCCACCCAGACTTCCAAACTCCTATTGTGAAGCACCCGACCAAGATCTGACAAGGGGCATTTTCTGAAAATAGGTCGATTTTCTTACTTTTCTTAAATAATTAGTGGGGCTCGAATTACTTAGAATTATTGCGGTGATCGGAAGGCTTGCCCCGATTGGTACAGCTCAATTCTATGTTGAATTTTACCGGCTAATTCCTGAAGTCTCAGTCTTTGCGCCTCTTGGAGTGCTTTTCTTGCCCATTTGAGGGCATTTTTGAAGTCGCCCTGATCGGCGAAGGCCGCTCCGAGTGCATCTAAAGGCTCAGGTTTTTGGTAGCGACTCGATTTACAAGCCAACTCAGCTAATTGCTGCGCTCTTTTTCCATCTCTTTTCGCTTGAGTGGGATGGGTGGCTAAGAGCCACGCCAAGCCATTAGCCGCTGGGGGAAGGCCGGGTTTGAGTTTCCAGATTTTTTCGAAGTGCTCCAGGGCTTCATCATAGCGCTTTGCTTGTGTAAGTGATTCACCCTTACCGACTTGAGCGACGAGAAGTTTTGGGCTGTTCGCGGCTGCATTCCCGAAGTAAGTCGCTGCTTTGTCAAAATCCTTCATTCTGTAAGTAATCGAGCCTAATAAGTTATAGACATCCCCAAGTTGCAAACGGACTTTTTGGGCTAATGGGGAATTGTCTCCCGCCGGGGGGGCTGGGGTTTTCCCGATGAATTTCAGTAGGTAATCGACTGCATCCTCGGGATGTTGCCCCTCTAAAAAGGCTCTTGCGATGGCGATCGTATGCGTTTTGAAGATATCCCTCGACCAGCTGCCTTCGAAGGGAACCGATAGTTTTCGGTCTAAATTGTTGAGTTGAGCCACTTCCTTTAAGAGTTCTTGGGTATTTGTAGCGCCCTTGATGACCAAAGCCAATTTACTTTGAGAGTCGACTAAGAAAGTTGTGGGGACTGGTAGTTGACGGTGTCGATAAATCGCTCCCTGGATGGGTTTTTGAAGCTCGTTGATCGTTTCGGTTCGCGCGAAGCCAACCGGGATGTCCAGCTTAAGTTTGGTGATGAGATCCTTTGCTTCCTTTTGAGCTTGGGCATCCACTCCTTCTAGGTCGTCCACATTGAGAGCTAAGATTTCTACTCCTTGGGCTTTGAGCTTCTCCTTATCTTGGGAGAACTCATAGAGCTCTTTGACACAAGGAGTGCACTTACGCGCCCAAAGATTGATCAGCAACACTCGATTTCCGGTGGTGATCACTTTCGCTTGACCTTCGAGGTTGCGGTAGGAAATGGCTTTTAGATTGGGGCGTTTTGCAAAACGAATTCGGGCTCGATCACTGGCGGGAACTGATTTCGCCACTTGATGCTGAAAGTTTAATGAACGCTTGGGGGAGGGGATTACTTGGGCCTTCCCCGATCCTTGAGTTAACTGAACTCGGGTTCCTGCTTGAATACCTGAGAACGTTTCCATTGAATTCGCCTTGTTCGGCCAGCGTACAACAACTTTTTCGACCTCTTCAGCATCTTGAATTCCGAAGTGAAGCCACTTGGTGGATTGACTTAAGAAACCATCGCCACCGTAGAGCGTCTGGATTCGTTTCTTGCCATCTTTTAAGTGGAGTTCTACGCGAGCTCCGATGGCATCCAAATTTGTTTTTAGACTTGGATTACCTTTGAGTCGAATGGCCAAGGCTTTTTGGGATTGAGCGAGATCGTTTCTTAAGAAGCGCAGTCGAGGGCTGGTACGATTGGCGATCCAAAAATCTAAATCCCCATCGTGGTCCCAATCGGTCATCACAACGGTGCGGCCGTCATCGATGAGATCCAAGCCGAAGGCGCCGGAGACATCGGCGAACTTTCCTTTGCCGGTGTTTAAAAAGGCACAGTTACGCTCGCGACCACTGAAGGAGCGACCTTGCTGAATCAACTCGGCGAGTTCGGACCAAGAGTCTAAGTAGCTTTGTTCAGGGTTGAGAGCTTGAGAGCCGGTGGGTGAGCGCGACACGACCTGTCGCCAGTAGAAACTTCACAAGTCTCCCGTATCTTCTTGAGTGATAAAGCCATTGGTCACGAGCAAATCTTGAAGGCCATCCATATTGAGATCGGTAAAGCGCGATCCCCAGGCCCAACGCCCTATAGTGACTCCGGCTTCGATGCTGATGTCTTTAAACTTTCCGTCCCCCAAGTTTTTGAAGAGCGTGTTGCCACGGGAGTGACGACGGAATTCGGCTCGGGTTTTAGCATCGGCGTCTTTTAAAAACTTTGCTTGGTTCGTGATGCGATTTCCCGCTGAGGAGAACATATTACTGACATAAAGATCGACTAAACCATCGTTGTCGAAGTCTCCCCAACAAGCTGACATACCAGGGGAAATGTCTTCTACTCCCGCTTCGGGAGCAACATCCTTAAATATTCCGTTGGTGTTTTGGTAGAGATTGTTGCGCCCAAAGTCGTTCGCGACGTAGAGATCTAAATCTCCATCGTTGTCATAATCTTCCCACGCGACGGCGTAACTAAAGCGTTTGTTGTTTTCGTCTAAGCCAACGGTTTTCGTGATTTCTCGAAAAACGAAAGGAGCGTTTTTGGTGGGGCCTTCATTCCTAAGGAGCATATTCCGGCCGCCATTGTTGGCATCGTGATAAGGAACGGGGCGAGCGAATAGAATATGACGGTCGACACCTTGTCGTGGGTTGTAACCGCAGACAAAAATATCGAGATCCCCATCTTCATCGTAATCAGCAGCTCCAAAAGAGTAGGAAATTGCCGAAGCATGAATCTTAGCCTGAATCGTTTTGAATTTCCCTGTTCCGTCATTAGCTTGGATCAAGACGCCATCTAAAGTGGAAGTCAAGAGATCTTGATCGCCGTCGTTATCTAAATCGGCGAAGAGACCCGCGTGACTCGCCTCTACCCAATCGACGCCAGCGGCTTTGGATGTTTCGGAAAACGTTCCATCGGCATTTTGAACGAAGAGGCGGTTGGGTAATCCTCCGGGTTGAAGTACGTAGAGGTCTTCCAGTTGATCGTTGTTGACGTCACCAACCGCTAGTCCTTGCCAACCTCCGATGTCTAAACCGAAGTTGGCTTCAATCGTTCCTAACCATTGATCGACTCCAGGTCGAATTTGTTCTTCAAAGACTTTGCTTTTACCGAGGAGGGCATCGGTCAAGTCACTGAAGGCTGCTTTGTGTTCGAGTTGGGTGACGATTTTTTCGTAAGCCAATAAGCGAAGGGACTTGAGCTGATGAATGTTTCCATTTTCATTCAAGCTCCAAGTCAGACCCCAAGTGGCATTGATTTGAAGAGTGCCATTTCCATTTTCGCCCGAAGCTTGAAAGTAAGCTTGGTTGAGGACTTCTTGCCCATTTGTTCCCGAAGCGACTTTGACATCGATAATTTTGAATTTTGAGTGAGCGTTTTGAGAGGTCTTAAAGAGTTCGCCGAGTGATTGAATACACTTTTGGGCACCTTCTTTTCCTGCGAACTTAAAATTTAACGTATTAGGATCGGTGAGATGGAAAACCTCGACTCGGCCCGTTTTAAATGTGCTCACCGTTCCAGAGGATGGTTCTAACTCGGTACTTTGGAAGGAATCATAAAAGAAATCCGCTGGTAGTTTTTGAATTTCAGAAGATTTTAAAATCGCTTTTCCAAGTGTCTTGAGTTTTTTCGACGCTTGAGAATTAAAAACTTCTGTATTCCAACCATCAGCATCAGCAGAGTCCTGAGGAACTGCTTTTTGTGATCCCGGAACGATGGCTTCTTCAACTCCTCCCTGGCTTAGGGAATTGATATCAACCTCGGAGTCTCGGTTGAACCACCAGACTAGGCCGCCACCAAGGGCGATAACGAGGACTCCCACGAGGAGCAAACCCTTGGAGTTCGAACTTTTTGTGGGGGGAGTGGAGGAGTTCATTGGTAACTTTTCTTAAAGTGCTTATGTACTAAAATGCGCTTTCATACGCCGGAATCCAGCATTCTAAAGAAGAATGCTCATAGAAGAAGTCATAATCCTCAGATTCTGTCCTAAAATTGTTCCGTTTTAGGAGATAAACGTGAATAATTGACTCTTGGTTGGATTTTGAAGGTTTGGGTCTATTAGCCTTCACACCGAATTTCTATTTCATATTCCATTTCAAGCCCAAAGCGTAAGCGAGGGACAATATGGATTTGTATTCTATCCCTCGCTCACGCTTCGGGCTTGAAATGAAGCGAACATACCCCAATGTATTGAATTCACCGGCAAACACCGTGCCCGGTAAATATGTTTTTGGATTGGAAGATTTCAAATGAAGAAAGCTGTCGGCTTAAGCAGCCTGCTGACACTCTTTATCGTGTTCAGCTCGAATGCGCTACTCGCACAAACCATCGCCGATTCCATTGTCGATTATTCGACTTCAGGTACTCAAGGTGAGAAGGGTTGGTATTACGGTTGGTACAACAAAACTCAAGATGACTTGAACGATGGTACGGGCTACGAAGAAGATGATTTCATCGAATTCGTCAACGATGGATCCAATGTTCGTCCCGATCCCTGGGATCCCACGGTTCTCGATAGTAACGCGTGGAATGGCACGAACTGGCGTTTGGATGCAGCCGAAGCCCCCTGGACCTTTCTAGAAAGAGAACGAGCCCATCCCAATGCTGAAAATTCAGATCCTCCCGAAGAGCACTGGCCGATCCGTCGTTATCTCTCTTCCGAAGATCTTGGGCAGATTTTCGTTACCTGGCATCTCCGTTCTACCAATTTAAATTGCGGCGATGGAACCGGAGGACATCTCTTTCACAATGGAGAAGAGATCGATAGCTTCGTAATCGGGGGAACGGATGGAGTGGGGGTGACCCGAACTCTTATGATCACTCTTAACAATGGGGATACCCTCGATCTGGCTCTCACTCCTGAAGATGTCACGGGTTCACGAACTGCGGGTTGCGACAGTGCCGCCTTTTGGTTGAGGGTCTCTCACGATGCATTGGATTCCGATGGAGATGGAATTCCAGACCTCATCATCGGTGGGGAGTCTGACAATTGCCCTTCCATTTCAAATGCTGACCAGGCGAATGCCGACGGTGATGCTCATGGCGATGTTTGCGATAACTGCCCGAATAACACCAATGATGACCAGTCCGACTTTGATGGAAACGGTTTAGGTGATGAGTGCGATGCCGCTCCGATTGCCGATTCGGTAACCGACTGGAGTTCAAACGGAGAGCAAGGTAGTAATTTTTGGTTCTATGGTTATTACAACCGAACCAAAGATGAACTCGACAATGGAGTCGCCGAATACGATGAAGAAGATTTCATCGAATTTAAAAACGACGGCACGGGAACGCTGAGCACAGTTCAATTGCCGCGTACGGGAATCAACCCTGACGAGGACATCAATCATTGGAATGGAAACGGGTGGGACTTCGAGGGCAATCCCCCTTGGACCTTCATCGGAGCCACCAACGGGCACCCCAATGGCTCGAACCAAGAAGAAGTTCACTACGCGATCCGTCGCTGGGTGGCTAACGACTCCGATTCGGTCGACGTTAAGATTTATCTTCGAAAGCTCAATGAGAACGGTGGGGGGACGGGAATCATCCTTTATCACAACGGGGAAGAGCAAGCTCGTCTCAATGTTGCTGGCAACGATATGGTCGGTAAAGAGTTAGAGCTTTCAATCGATATCGATGACGGAGATACCTTGGACCTCGCCTTAACTTCAGAAGATTACGATCCCATCACGGGTGAAGGTAATGGCAATTTTGGTGACGGCTCCGATACCTCAGCCTTCGGAATGACTATCAGCGAAGAGGGGGATCGAGATCTCGACGGTATTAACAATTCGCAAGATAACTGTCCTGACATTGAAAATGCCGATCAAGCTAATAGCGACGAAGATGGCTTAGGTGATGTCTGTGACAACTGTCCCGATGTTGCGAATCCCGATCAAGCAGATCTCAATGGTGATGGTCTGGGCGACATGTGTGGAGATATCGACGACGACACCGTTGTCGATGCGATCGACAATTGTCTTACTGTACCTAATCCTGATCAATCTAACTCGGATGCCGACTCGTTCGGAGATGAATGCGATAACTGTATGGCTGTCGACAATCCTGACCAAGCCGATTTTGATGGCAACGGTAAAGGCGATGTCTGCGATGAAAAGATCGCATCTTCCATTCATGATTGGTCTCTCACGGGAACTCAAGGTGAGCTGGATTGGTACTACGGTTATTACAATCACACCCTGAATGCCGGAGCCGATTACGATGAAGATCTCTTCATCGAGTTTATCAATGATGGATCCAATGTTCGTCCCGATCCCTGGGACAACTTAGCTCCTGATACCAATGCCTGGAATGGGAACAACTGGCGCTTAGGAGCCCAAAATGCTCCCTGGACCTTCTTAGATCGCGAAGCTTCCCATCCCAATGGAACGAACAGTGCGCCGAACGAAGAACATTGGACGATCCGTCGTTGGACGAGTTCCCTTTCAGGTGAATATTACATTGTTTGGCACACTCGAAAACAAAATGCTAATGGTACTGGAGTGACGGGAAAGCTCTTCCACAATAGTGTTTTATTAAGTTCGGCCACGATCGCCGGGGGAGACACTGCTGGAGTTAAGCGAGCCGTTCGCGTGACTCTCTCTGAAGGAGACATCATCGACTTAGCCTTAACCCCAGAGGGTGTGGGTGGTGATTTAAGTGATGGTTCTGATGGCTCTTTCAATTGGTTCTATGTCGATGATGAAGCTCCTACTAATATTCCGATTGACATCGAACTTCTCGCCGATGCCCAAGCCGATTGGTCGACTGTAGGAACCCAAGGTGAAAACAATTGGCATTATGGTTACTACGATCAACTTCTCGATATCGAGGAGGGTGACAGCACTTACCAAGCGGATGATTTCATTCCATTCTTAAACGATGATTCTTTGGTTGTGAGTGCTGACCCTGAGTTTGGAGCATGGAAAGATTCTCCTAATCATTGGGATGGAAATAAATGGGACCTCTTATTCAACGCCGCTCCCGTTAACCACGGACCGTGGACGGAGCTTACCCGTACCAACGGTCATCCCGCAGCCTTCGGTCAAGGAGCTGAGGAGCTCCATTGGGCGGTTAGAAGATGGGTGAGCACTTTCAGTGGTACGATCTTGGTCGAAGGTTCGTTCCAAACGAATGAAAATGGTGACGGTATCATCGGTCGCATCTACCATAACGACGTTGAGATCTTTGCCGGACTCTCCGATGGCTTCGCTGCCAACTTCTCGGTCTTAGTTGAGGTCGCTGAAGGTGACACCATCGATTTTTGTGGAGATGCCGACGGCCCTGGGAACTTGGCCACCGGGGGACCTGCAGCGGTTTCAGGGGGAAGTGATGGTTACACGAATCGGATTACGATCTACTCCAGTTCCGATGGGAATGGCAATACCGGTGGCGGTGATGAGTTCCGTCGTGGAGATACGGATGGAAACGGCGCCATCGAGATTACCGACCCGATTAATAATCTCTCATTCCAATTCCTCGGAACGTTCACCCCTCCGTGTTTGGATGCGGCCGATTTCGATGACAACGGAAAGGTCGAGATCACTGATCCGATCGCAAGTTTGTCTCACCAGTTCTTAGGAACGGCTCCACCAGCGCCTCCGGGTAAAGATACCTGCGGGGTGGATCCCACCGAGGATGCTCCAGATGTTGGAGGTGAACTCGGGTGTGAAAATCCCCACGAGAGCTGTTAGATCTTGATCTTCAGGCCTCGATATTTTTCGATAAAAGCTCCCCAGCTCAAATTTGAGCTGGGGAGCTTTTTTTATATTCACACTCAGGGAAGTTCTAAGTAGCTTTAAGAGAGGTGTTTAAGGGGGATGCATTACATTTAAAAGTGAAAACAACGTCGTTTAGAGACGCTGCCCCTTTCCCAACTCGCGATTCCTCAATTTCTGTATTAAAAATAGTTCCTTTTTGTGGACTTAAGGGGAATAATTGAAACTGGTTTTAGGTCTATATGATCAGGGTCTTTATGAACACTTCAATGATCCCTGGGATGATCCCAGTGCCGGTTATTGCGGGGTCCCATCAACAACACGAGTTGAAATCGAATTTCTAATTGTTCCCACCTTCAGTGAAGGCGAATGAGTTCGCCTGAAGGAGAGCATCTGAACATCAAAGCCATCTCATAAATATTTATGTGCAGCTTGTATGTTTCATCAGAGGGGGATTCGATCTGGGTCAACGTTTGTTCTTAATTGACACCTGATGAGTATTTTTTTTGGGTTAAGTGAAGTCTGCTTGGGATTTCACTTCATAGGAGATTTTATATGAGGTCTCAAAATACACTTAATTGCCTCAGGGTAGGCAAGCAAGTCGGCTTCGCTGGCTTAGTCTTGGCTGCTTTGATGGTGTTCTCGGGTACTCTTCGTGCCCAAACGATTGCGGATTCGATTGCCGATTGGTCGGTCACCGGAACGCAGGGAGAAAATAACTGGTTCTACGGTTGGTACAACAAGACCGAAGACGATCTCAATGATGGCTCGGGTTACGAAGAAGATGACTTCATCGAATTCGTTAACGATGGTACGAACGTTCGTCCCGATCCATGGGATCCAACCGTCCTCGATAGCAACGCTTGGAATGGTGCCAACTGGCGTTTAGATGGAAACGCAGCGCCTTGGACCTTCCTCGATGTCGAAGCGGCTCACCCCAATGGAACGAACAGTGAGCCCCTGCAGGAGCACTGGACGATTCGTCGATACGCTTCCGTTGAAGATCACGGTGATATTTTTGTGACTTGGCACATGCGCGACCAAAACCCCGGTTGCGGTGGCGGTGGTACTGGAATGATCCTTTTCCACAATGGTGAAGAGATCGATCGCTTTGTGATCGCCGGTGGCCCAGATGGAGCAGAGGGAGTCACTCGTACGTTAGCAGTAAATCTCGCTAATGGAGATACCCTCGACCTCGCGTTAACACCAGAGAATCTCGATGGCAGTGGTGCCGATGGTTGTGACGGAGTTTTCTATTGGATGTCGGTGACTCAAACTGCACCTGATTCCGATGAAGACGGAGTTCCCGACATGGTCATCGGTGGTGAATCCGACAACTGTCCAGATATCGCCAATGCCGACCAAGCCAACAGTGATGCCGACTCTCATGGAGATGTCTGTGATAACTGCCCCAATGCCGACAACGAAGATCAACGTGACTTCGACGGCAACGGCTTAGGCGATGAATGTGACGCTGCTCCCATCGCTGACTCGGTCGCTGATTGGGATCCTAATGGTGAACAAGGAACCAACGGATGGTTCTACGGTTACTACAACCGTACCAAAGATGGTGTTGACAATGGTGAGGAAGTCTACGAAGAAGAAGACTTCGTTGAATTCGCTAACGACGGTTCTGGCGCACTGAGCACTGTTCCCTTACCTCGTGCGGGAATTAATCCTGAAGATGATCTCAACCACTGGAATGGCAATGCCTGGGATTTCCAAGGAAATCCCCCCTGGACTTTCATCGCAGTTGAGCAAGCTCACCCCAACGGCTCCAACCAAGAAGAAGTTCACTACGCGATTCGTCGTTGGGTGAGTAACACTTCTCAAACCGTCGATATCACCATTTACGTTCGCGCTCAAAACACTAATGGTGGTGGAACGGGAATCATTCTTTACCACAACGGTGAAGAACAAGCTCGTCTCAATGTGGCTGGAAACGACGCTGTCGGTAAGAGCCTCGATCTTTCACTCGCTATCAATGATGGCGACACTTTAGATCTTGCCTTAACCTCAGAAAACTACGATGCCGCTACCGGTGAAGGTAATGGTGATTTTGCCGATGGTTCGGATGGATCCGTCTTCGGGATGAGAATCAGCGAAGAAGGCGATAAGGATCTCGACGGGGTTAAGAATACTCTTGATAACTGTCCTGATGATCCTAATGCTGACCAGGCTGATGGCGATGAGGATGGTCTTGGAGACGTTTGTGACAACTGTCCTGAGGTCTCTAATCCTGGTCAAGAAGATGTCGATGGGGATGGAGAGGGAGACGCTTGTGGCGACCTCGACGGTGACACTGTTGCCGATGCTGTCGATAACTGTCTCGACATTTCCAATACCGACCAAGCTAATGCTGACGGTGACTCCTTAGGTGACGCCTGTGACAATTGCCCCGGAGCCGACAATGAAGATCAAGCTGACTTCGACGGAAACGGTGAAGGGGATGCTTGTGACGAGAAAGTCGCTTCTTCAATCCAAGACTGGTCGACCACCGGTACTCAAGGCGAAAACGGCTGGAGTTACGGTTACTACAATCACACCGCGAATTTTGATGGCGATTACGAGGAAGAACTCTTCATCGAATTCGTCAACGATGGAAGCGATGTTCGACCCGATCCTTGGGATAACTTGAATCCTGATACCAACGCGTGGAACGGAACGGATTGGCGCTTAGGTGCTGCCGGTGCCCCTTGGACCTTTATGGCTCAAGAGAATATTCACCCCAACGGAACTAACAGTGCTCCTAACGAAGAACACTGGACGATCCGTCGATGGACCAGTACCGTTTCTGGTGACTACTTTGTCGCCTGGAACACACGTAAACAGAACCCCAATGGAACGGGAGTTACAGGGAAGCTCTATCACAACGGTCAATTGATCGATAGTGTCACGATCGGTGGTGGCGATACTCAAGGCGTGACTCGTGCTTACAGCATCACTCTCGCTGAAGGTGATAACCTCGACATGGCCCTCACTCCTGAAGGCGTCAATGGCGACCTCGCTGACGGTGCCGATGGATCTTTCCAATGGATGTTCGTCTCTAGCGAAGCTCCCAGTAATATTCCCACCGATATCGAGCTCATCGCCGACGCCCAAGCTGATTGGTCGATCGAAGGTGCCCAAGGTGAGAACAGCTGGTTCTACGGCTACTACGACCAACGAGCTGATATCGCCGAAGGTGATGGCGCTTATCAAGCTGACGACTTCATCGAGTTCTTAAATGACGACAGTATGATCGTCTCTGATGATCCTCTTGTTGGTGCTTGGAAAGACTCTCCCAATCACTGGGATGGCACCAAGTGGGATCTTTTAGCCAACGGTGCTCCCGTAAGTAAGGGCCCTTGGACCGAGATTACTCAAGGTGGGGGTCACCCCGCTGCTAACGGTCAAGCTGATACCGAACTTCACTGGGCCGTTCGTCGTTGGCAAAGCACTTTCGCTGGAACGATTCTGGTAGAAGGTTCATTCCAAACAAATGCTAATGGTGATGGAATCATCGGACGTATTTATCACAACGATACCGAAGTCTTCGCCGGCCTCTCTGACGGTTTTGCTGCTTCCTTCTCGTTCTTACTTGAAGTAGCTGAAGGTGACACTTTGGATTTCTGTGGTGACTCTGACGGATCTGGACTCCTCGAAACGGGTGGCCCCGATGCCGTTCAAGATGGTAGTGACGGTTACTCCAACCGAATTACGATCTTCTCAACTGCGGGTGGTAACACCGGTGGTGGAGATGAATTCCGTCGTGGTGATACCGATGGTAACGGTGCTTTAGAGATCACCGATCCGATCAACAACTTGTCATTCCAGTTCCTCGGAACGTTCACGCCTCCTTGCTTGGACGCCGCTGACTTCGATGACAACGGTAAGGTTGAGATCACCGATCCTATCGCCAACTTGTCTCACCAATTCTTAGGAACCGCTCCTCCAGCTCCTCCCGGAAAAGACACATGTGGTGTCGATCCGACTGCGGATGCGGATGATGTCGGTGGTGAGTTAGGTTGTGAATCACCTCCCACCAATTGTTAATTGCTGAAAAGAGCGTTTAACAATTCGTAGTTTAAAAGCCCGTCGACCTCATTGAAGTCGACGGGCTTTTTTTTGTTTTATGGCCGCCTAATTCTGTAACAAAAGGCGTCAACCTTTTGGTGATTACTTTATAAAGTTTTTTCGCCCAAATTCTGGCGAATTCGGCTACTCGTAGATTATTCGAAATTAATAACAAAAGTTGTGAATTTCAAATTTAGTTCATTAACTAACACGAAGCGTCAGCGAGGGAACGAGTCGTTGAGTTGATCTCATAGGACTTTAATCTACATAATGTGGGAGTGACTCCATCTCGCCTAATACCCACTTTAATACCAACAATTGATTCACCCCTCGCTAGCGCTTCGGGCTAGTTAATTTGAATTCAAAATGCTGGGATTTCCGTCAAAACCTACCACGGAGGTCGTTAATTAGTCCAATTTAACGCTTTAAATAGGTGATCGATCATTAAAATGTTCCAATTTTGACCCACGAGCGTGATAATCAATTTTGGTTTAAGGTCACGAAATCAGGGTCGTTTAATCCATCTCCATTTTCAGTCAGCGCGTGCATTTAAGATGCTGATCGAACCGGTACGTTCGTTCCATCGCGATTCCTGATGAATAATTCTTTTTTTGGTCAAGTGAACTCTTAATGGCAGTTCACTCAATAGGAGATTTTATATGCGATCTCTAAAAATCGTAAATGCTTTAAAGTTAGTTAAGCCCATCGGCCTTTCGGGCTTGGTCTTAGCTGCTTTGCTGACCTTCTCATCATCAGTCAACGCTCAGGTCATCGCCGACTCAGTCGCTGATTGGTCGACCACGGGTACTCAAGGTGAACTCGGTTGGTTTTACGGTTGGTACAACAAAACTGAAGATGATCTCAACGATGGGACTGGATACGAAGAAGACGACTTCATCGAATTCGTTAACGATGGTTCGGGGACTCGCCCTGATCCCTGGGACCCCACTGTCTTAGACAGCAATGCCTGGAATGGTGCCAATTGGCGTTTAGATGGTAATGGCGCTCCTTGGACTTTCCTAAATAGTGAACAAGCTCACCCCAACGGAACCAACAGTGAACCCAATCAAGAGCACTGGGTCATCCGTCGATACGCATCTTCCGAAGATCATGGTGATATCTTTGTCACCTGGCATTTACGAGCTCAAAATGTGAATGGTGGAGGCGGAACCGGTTGTATTCTTTTTCACAATGGTGAAGAAATCGACCGTTTCGTGGTCGGTGGACGCGATAGTGTAGGAGTGACCCGAACCCTCGCAGTGACTCTGAACAACGGAGACACTCTAGATCTCGCCCTGACTCCAGAAAACCTCGATGGTTCGGGCCACGATGGTGCTGATGGTTCTTTTTTCTGGTTAAAAGTTTCTGAAGATGCTCCTGATTCGGATGAAGACGGTGTTCCCGATCTCATCATCGGGGGTGAATCGGACAACTGCCCCGATATTCCCAATGCTGATCAAGCTAATAGCGACGCTGACTCTCATGGTGATGTTTGTGACAACTGCCCCGAAGCCGATAACGAAGATCAGCGTGATTTCGATGGCAACGGCTTGGGCGATGAATGTGACGCTCGTCCGATCGCTGACTCGGTTCTCGATTGGGATCCCACGGGGGAGCAAGGAACCAATAATTGGTTTTACGGTTACTACAATGTGTCTAAAGACGAATTAGATAATGGAGTCGCCGAATACGAAGAAGAGGATTTCATCGAATTCAAAAACGATGGAACTGGAACTCCCTCTACGGTTCAATTACCTCGGGTCGGTACGAATCCAGACGATGACTTCAATCATTGGAACGGTAACGCTTGGGATTTTGAAGGGAACCCTCCATGGACATTGATCGGTGTAGAAAACGCTCACCCCAATGGATCGAACCAAGAAGAGATTCACTACGCGATCCGAAGGTGGGTCGTCACGGTCACTGAAACTGTCGACATCAAAATTTGGTTACGTTCAGCAAATACCAATGGTGGGGGAACTGGAATCATCCTCTATCACAATGGCGCTGAACAAGCCCGCTTGAATATTGCAGGTAATGATCAAGTCGGTAAAACTCTCGATGTATCTTTGACGGTTTCGGATGGAGATACCTTAGACCTCGCTCTTACGTCTGAAAATTACGATACCGCTACCGGAGAGGGTAACGGTGACTTTGCTGATGGATCCGACAGCACTCTCTTCGGCATGCAAATCAGTGAAGAAGGTGACCGAGACCTCGACGGTATCAAGAACACCGCTGACAACTGTCCCGATGTCGAGAACGCTGATCAAGCGGATAACGACAATGATGGTTTAGGAAATGTTTGTGATAACTGCCCTGACGCTGCTAATCCCGATCAAGCGGATGTCAACGAAGACGGGATTGGAGACATGTGTGGTGATATCGACGAAGATACCGTTGTCGATGCTGTCGACAACTGTCTCAACGATGCCAACACCGACCAAGCCAATTCCGATGCTGATGTCTTAGGAGATGCTTGTGACAATTGCCCAACTATTGATAATCCTGACCAAGCCGACTTCGATGGTAATGGTCAAGGTGATGGCTGCGACGTCAAGATCGCATCTTCGATCAACGATTGGTCGACGACGGGTACTCAAGGTGAAAAGGGTTGGTCCTATGGCTACTACAACCACACCCTCAATTTAGACGGTGCCTATGAAGAGGAACTCTTCATAGAGTTCGTCAACGATGGAAGTGATGTACGTCCTGATCCTTGGGATAACCTGGATCCTGATACCAATGCTTGGAACGGTACTAATTGGCGTTTGGGGGCGACCGGCGCACCTTGGACTTTCATGGACCGCGAAGGTAACCATCCTAATGGAACGAACAGTGCTCCTAACGAAGAGCATTGGACGATTCGACGTTGGACGAGTACCGTCACCGGCGATCACTTTGTTGCCTGGCATACTCGGAAGACGAATGCCAACGGTACCGGAGTTACGGCTAAGCTTTTCCACAATGGTCAGTTAATCGACGAAGCCGTCATCGGTGGTGGAGACACCACCGGGGTGACTCGGGCCGTTAGTGTTACTTTGGCTGAAGGTGACAATCTCGACCTCGCGCTGACTCCAGTAGGAGTGGGTGATGATCCCGCCGATGGATCCGACGGATCTGCGAACTGGTTCTTTGTCGATGACGAAGCTCCCTCGGGCATTCCGCTCGACCTTGAGCTGATCGCCGACGCTCAAGCCGATTGGTCGATCGAAGGCGCTCAAGGTGAAAACAGTTGGCTCTACGGTTACTACGATCAACTTCTCGATGTCACTGAAGGAGACAGCGCTTATCAAGCCGATGATTTCCTTCAGTTCTTAAATGACGATTCGATGGTTGTAAGTGATGACCCTGTTCCTGGAGCCTGGAAAGATTCACCGAATCATTGGGATGGAGTTAAGTGGGATCTATTGAACAACGCTGCTCCTGTGAGCCATGGTCCTTGGACTCAAATCACTCAGGCCGGCGGCCACCCCGCCGCAAATGGTCAAGGCGATGCTGAGCTTCACTGGGCCGTACGTCGTTGGGTCAGTACCTACAGTGGAAATATCCTGATCGAAGGGTCCTTCCAAACGAATGAAAATGGGGATGGGATCATCGGTCGTATCTTCCATAACGATGTCGAGATTTTTGCCGGTCTTTCTGATGGCTTCGCTGCTAACTTCTCACTCTTTATCGAAGTAGCTGAAGGGGACACCATCGATTTCTGTGGTGACGCTGATGGTGCTGGAAACTTAGGTACGGGTGGTCCCACCGCGGTCTCGGATGGAAGTGATGGATATTCGAACCCCATCAAAATCTACTCTTCAGCTGGTGGTGGAAACACTGGCGACGATCCGATCTTCCGTCGTGGTGACACCGATGCCAATGGTGCATTAGAAATCACCGACCCGATCAACAACTTGTCATTCCAGTTCCTCGGAACGTTCACGCCACCTTGCTTGGATGCCGCGGACTTCGATGACAACGGTAAGGTGGAGATCACCGATCCGATTGCCAACCTTTCTCACCAATTCTTAGGAACCGCTCCCCCCGCTCCTCCCGGTAAGGATACCTGTGGTATCGATCCAACTGAAGATGATGCTTCGGTGGGTGGTGACCTCGGTTGTGAGAGTTATGAGGTTTGTGATCTTTGATCTTTAGTAAGCGCTATTGATCTTTGAGTATAAAAAGCCCTTCGACCACCTAGGTGATCGAAGGGCTTTTTTCTGTGTTTAATGGTCGCTACGCTCCATCGTGCAAGTAAGCCTTTGGCTTACGCACTCCTAAAGGATAACGTCATCACCCTGTAGCGCCTGGGCTTGTCCCAGGCCTTTTTTCTTAATGCGATTTTAAATTTTAAAGGTTCTTTTTTACCCTTAAGGAATGGCCACCCACAAGGGGTGGCGCTACAGGGATGATTTTCCTTTAAAACCTTCCTCAATCAATTTCTGGAAAATTTGGCTACCGTTTTTTCTTATCCCGTCTCCTCACCGCCTCCTTCAAAAACGCTTCAATCAATTTTTGTTGCTCTGAATCGATACTCAATTCGGGATGCCACTGAACGGCGACGATCCATTCCTCGGAGCTGTCGATTTCTATGGCTTCGATGATTCCATCGGGAGCTTTCGCGGTGACGATTACATTCTCGCCAAGTTTATCGAGAGCTTGCCCGTGGTAGCTTTCGACCATATCGAGCTTCTCTGAACCAAAGATCTCAAAGAGCTTGGTCTGCTTTTCAATGTTGACGCTGTGACCCGAAAGACCAAAGTGACGCGCTCCCAAAACGGCATCTTCTCGAATGCTCTTTAACGTTCCTCCCTGAGCAACGTTTAATATTTGGCAACCACGACAAATTCCTAATATGGGTAAACCTCTCCTTCGAGCTTCTTGGATCAAAGCTAACTCGAAGCGGTCACGCTGAATATTCACTTCGATAGCCTTGTCGGGATCTCCATTGTAGAGAGTGGGATCGACGTCGCCTCCACCCGTTAACAGCAAGCCATCGACAGTATCTAAAATAGACGAGATCAATTTCGCATCAAAGGTTTCCGGTTTTTCTAATTCGATGAGGAAGCCCCCGGCTCGTAACATCGCTTGTTCGTAGCTGGCGGTCGTCAAACCTAAATCGGTGAGCCAGCCGTCGCCTTCGGTCATGGCGATGCGGGGAGCATCATCTTGGAGCCCCCAAGACTTCCACACATTGATAGCGGTATAGGTTCCGAAATAAAGGAAGATCGGAATGAACAAAAAGACTAAGGCGGTCTTTGTTCTTTTTTTCTTAAGAAGAGGTTTTTTGGATGGTTTGTCAGGCTTTGGAGAAATCAATGGTGTTACTCGGTTTGACTCGAATCCTGGTCGGGGTCTTCCTCAGAGGCTTTAGGGCCGCCTTCTGATGTCAGGAGTTCCATATTGATTTTTCCGTGTTTAAAGAAAATGGCGAGGGGGTAAAGTGCTCCAAGAGCGGCCATGGGATCGTCCGTAGAAAGAACGTCATAGCTATTTTTATGGTGAATCTCAAATTGCTTCTTGGCTTCGGAAACGCGACCTTTTATGTCGACGAAGTTTCTTAAGCCTTTAAAGACTTTCTTGAGGCCCGCACGTTTTGAGCCTTCACGGAATTCGTGTTTGGCTCCTTTGAAGGCTCCTTTAAGTTCTTCGAGTCGGTTGTCGTTGCTTGAAATTTCTTGAAGCGTGGCGAGAAGCCCTAGCAAGGGAGTTTCGGTTCTTACATCGTAGCGTCCTCCCTCGGGAGGTTCGACTTTGCCGTCGCGAGCTAAGCAATAAAGTAACCATGGATAATCCCAACCACTAGCGATCGCCTGGTTCAATCCTCCCCAAAATCGGGGATTGACTTCGATGAGCTGGGGAGCCTCTTCTTCATTTCCCGTCCATCGAAAATCGAGTTCTGCAACACCGTGCCAATTCAGGGGACCTAAGATCTCGGCGGCTGTTTTTTCCATCGCCGGAACATCGACAGTTTCTCGGATAACGCCCGCTCCTGCTTCAGCCGGAAATTGACGTAGATTGTGGTAGGTCATGCAAGCGATTAACTTGCCTTGATCAAATAGAGTCGTTACGCAGTAGTCTTCTCCAGGTACTCCTTCTTGAACGATGGGATAGTCTGCACTTGCCAGTTTGAAGTGAGAAACAAACTCGTCGAAAGTTTCCAGCAGCTCTTCGGGAGTTTTAACCCGTTTGATACCGACACCAGCAGCCGACTCCCGCAGTTTGATGAAGACTGGAAAGTTGAGGTCTTGAAGTTGAGTCTCTAAATCTTCCCGATTTTTCGGAAGGATCGTTTTAGGAATCGGTAAATCCAGCTCCTGGGCAAAGGCTGCCAAAGTTCCTTTGTTATGAACTTTGAGAATGGCCTCGATCGTTGATACCGGAATCGTGATATGAGGTTCGAATCGCTCTCGGTGCTCGGCGATCAAATACGTTTCTTTATGGATTGGCATGAGCACGTAGGGAGTCGAGGGATCTTCCGGTTTGTGCTTTAAGATCACTTCTTCTAATCGATCTAAAAACTTTTCGGGCTCATGAGTGGGGCTGGGATAACGAAAGTCAGCTTTGGAGTATTTTGAAAACGAAGCGGGAGTTAAGGCTATTTCATCTCCGGTGATGACTCGAATGCCTCTTTGACCTAAACTTCGAGTTGCCGCGAGTGATTGCCAGCCGCGTCCGTAGGTGATGATGGCAGTGCCTTGTTGATTATCCATAATGGTAGGCTCGCTCCGCGAGTCGTTTTTCTTTTAAGGTCAACTAGTAGTAGGCTCGACCTTCGAGCCGTATTTTTTTTATTTTAAATATCAATTGCGTCCCTAAACCGGCTCATAGTAGTAGGCATGCTCCGCGAGTCGTATTTTTTCCCCTTTGTGAAATATTGCGATGGGGTAAATCAAAGCTTGTTTAAGGATCACATGAAACCGCATTCCATCCTTCGCTAAAGCTTCGGGTTTGGAGAGCCGGTTACATTTTTAACATGAATTTAATAATTTAACACTCAATCAATGAGTCGTAGTTTCTGTATCGCTTTCTATAGCTTCAAACGAATTGGTTCTAGGTGGTTTTCCGTAAAACGACGCGCGGAGCGCGCCTACTACTAAGGACACGCATTAAAACTACTACACTGTAAACCATCATCCCCATCTTCACCACAATTGGGGAAGGGGTGTGCTGGGGGAGCTCCACCTAAGAACTGGTAGGTTAAACTTCCCAGGACATCGGCGAGGTCGATGATTTCATCATCATTAAAGTCTAAAGGCTTTTCACATGCAATCGGGCCCGCCCCTAAAAAAAGGTATGAAAGTTTGAATAAAACATCCCCTAGGTTGATAACCCCATCTTCATTGGCATCTCCACGAATGAAATTCTCGGGCGGAGGAGGTGGATCATCACAGTCGTATTCGTAGGCTCCCATATCGATGCCCCCTCCACAGGGGCGGCTGTTCCCATCACGGTCAACGGCTGGTGCATCTTCTTCAGTACCGGCATTGATGGCGGGTGAACCTGCTTGCAATCTAAAATCGGTATCGGAGATAAACATGGGATCTTCATTGCTATTGCCTTCACCGGGCCAAGGTTCATCGCCTTCGATGATGCAGTAAGTTGCGGTGAGGATCGAATCATCTTCGATCGTTACCGGGGAAGGGCAGTCCCAAATGATGCAATTGATCGCAGTCCCGATACCACCACCAGGATCCAATTCGGGTCGACCTAAATCGAAAAGGCGAAGTCCGCGGCCACATCGAACGATTGTATTGTTGATGAGCAAAGCTTCGTTTTGGTTTTCGATGGCGATACCGGCGGCTCGACAATCGACTAATATATTATTTTCGACGTAAGGAAACGCTTTGTTCCTTAGAACCATGCCGTGGTCCCTACACCCCTCGATGTAGTTTCCGATGATCCGGGCTGAGGAGCCGGTGGGATTGATCGCATCGTCATCCGCGCCGATGAAGGTATTAAACAAAACTTCACAGGGCGGATCGCTTTCACCTTCGAGGTCGATTCCGTCATTATCACCCGTGATATCTTCAAAGTAGCAGTGTTCGATTCGAACGTAACACTGGTCGCTGTGAATACCTTCCCCGATGGATAGAAATTGGCAGTGACTGATCTTTCCTGTGGCATTTTCGATTACAGTGATGGCGTCGCCCTGGGGGGCATCGCTCGAACTTGAAACGGGTAGATTTTGAAAAGTGGTGTGTTCGATGACGAGGGCACAGTTGATAGCTTCCACGGCGCCGAAGTAGTCTTTACCGTCGTACTCGCTGGTACTACTTGAATATTCGATGAGGGCGTGAGAGATCTGCGCCGTTTCCGCATTATCAAAGACGATCATGCCCCAAAGTTCGTTCGTACTTTTAGAAGTGAAACGAACTCGATTAGTTTCCGTTCCGTTCACGCTCATCGAGCCAAACACAAAAATGGAAACATCTTCTTCGAAGTAAAATGTCAATCCTTCTTCAATTGTTAAGGAAATGCCATCCGGAACGATGACATCGGAAGTAACAAAGAAAGCTCCTTGGGCTTGAGACCAGGTGGTGTCTTCGGTCAATTCTCCACCGAGGATGGCGTCTTCGGCTAAATAGATGAGTTCGAGTGATTCATTTTCAACGACCTCACCGGAATCGTTTAAGCTTTCGATGTTCAAGGAATTTAAGCCGGCTTCTAAATCGGCTTCGTAGATAAAGGCTCCAGAACTTTCATCGAAATTAACGCTTTGACCATCGATTCGAACTTGAGTGGCATCGTTGTCCTCGGGTCGAATAGTAACCGAGAGCGTGGGGCGAGTCGAAATCCAACGGTTTCCATCCTGGAAGATCGTGGGGGCTCCCCCCGATTCAACTTTTAGAATTGGGATCAAGGTGAAGTCACTGCTTCCTAATGAAGTGTTGTGACCCGATAAGGCTAAAACGTTTTTGCCGTTTTGAAGGAGCTCGGAGGCTAAGCCTAAGTCGAAGCGCTCGAAGGAATCGGCTTCGTGAGGGTCATCGGCTTCAGTCTCAAAAGTGACGGGGTCATCGACGATATTTTGTTTTTCGACTTCAACTCCATTGAGATAACAAACGAAGCCATCGTCGTAATTCACCTCTAAGATCAATCGCCCTTCGGTGGGGACTTCGTTGATCGTGAATTCTTTTCGAATGAAGACCGAAAGGTAGTTGTCTTCCATGTCCAACAATTCGGTCTTGTCATCTCCGTCGTCGTAACCGAAGCCGCTGGCTCCCACCAGCCAATGATTCGCATCGAAATCGATTTCCTTCCAGGTGGTGTCGGGATCGCTGGGGGCTTCTTCGCCTTTAAAGTAACTCCACTGATCTCCCTCCGATATAAGTTCTCCTCCGGTGGCGGCCAAATCGAATTCGATTTCGAGGGTCTGAGCCCAGGGAGCCCAAGTGAAGCTGAGGGCTAAAACCAATATCCAGGAACTGCTTTTCAATAAACTACGAAATGACATTGAAAATTGAGCCTTTTAGGGGTGAGGATAGTGCGTAAGAGTCTGTAATGAATGACGGATCGACCTTCAGCCGGGCTAAAAGAATGTTCCCAAAATCTGGTTGAATTCAAACTTTTGGGGACAGATGGCAGAACTGATTTCCAGTACTGAACTGGAGGCGATCAGCCGATAAATTGTTGGGTGGTTATGCTCTTAGTATACCAGTGCATCGCCGGCGTGCCCAAATAGTTAGAGCCTTAACTTTCAGACTAAATCATCAAACTACGATTAAGAAGCTGTCTCGGAGGAACTCCCCTTGAACTTTAAACTCTCAATTTGCGCTGTTTTGATTACATCAGTAACAGTGACAGCATTTTCCCAAGAAAAGCCGATCGCTTGGACGGGGATTCACATAGTGCCGATCACTTCTAAGGAAGTTTCGAAGGGTACCATCGTGATCCACAAAGGAAAAATCGTTGCTGTCGGTCCTCAGAATAAAATCAAAATTCCGGAAGACGCGGTCAAAGTCGATGGAAAAGGAAAAACGGTCATGCCAGGCTTGATCTGTACTCACAGTCACCTCGGTGGATTCGGTGGTGGGGATGGTTCTGGTCCTATCCAACCCGAAGTGCGAATCTTTGATTCCTTGAATGTTCACGATGCTGGATTTCGTCGTGCCGTTGCCGGAGGATTGACCTCGCTCAACATCATGCCGGGTTCCGGTCACTTGATGAGCGGGCAAACCATTTACGTCAAGCTTAGAAAAGATCCCCGAACGATCGACGACTTTGCTTACAAAGATGAAAAAGGAAAGTTCCTCGGCGGAATGAAGATGGCAAACGGAACCAATTCTATGCGAGGTGCTCCGTTTCCCGGAACCCGGGGAAAGTCGGCTGCGCTCGTTCGACAGAAGTTTATCCAAGCTCAAGAGTATCAAGCTAAGGTGAAAGCTGCGAAGGGTGACAAAGCCAAGTTGCCTCCTCGAGACTTGGGTATGGAAGCGATGGTCGAGGTTTTAGAAGGTAAGCGCATCGTTCACCACCACACCCATCGACACGATGACATCATCACCGTACTTCGTCTGTCAAAGGAATTTAACTTTCGAGTCGTCTTGCACCATGTGAGTGAAGGCTGGAAAGTTGCTAAAGAAATCGCAGAGGCCGGCGCCGCTTGTTCGGCAATTTTAATCGACAGCCCCGGCGGAAAATTGGAAGCGATCGATTTAGTTTTCGAAACGGGGGCGATTTTAGAAAAAGCGGGCGTGCCGGTAGCATTTCACACCGATGATTGGATCACCGATTCTCGCTTGTTTTTACGGATGCCCGCTTTAGCCGTACGGGCTGGAATGTCGAGAAAAGCAGCATTAGCTTCACTCACCATTGAAGGAGCTAAGATGATGGATCTCGATTCCAAGATCGGTTCCTTAGAAGTCGGAAAGGATGCGGATATCGTTATCCTGAACGGCGATCCCTTGAGTGTATATACCAAGGTGCTTGAAACCTATGTCGAAGGGAAGAAGGTTTTCGATCGAAGCCTGCCCAAAGATTATTTACACGCGGTGGGGGGATTCGGTGCGGGAGCCAGTCGCAAACCCTATCAGTGTTGTTACGAGCGAGGGGAGGACTGATCCATGTTAATTACAAAACTAAAAACCCTCACCTTAAGTTTCCTCGCACTGCTTCTCGTCTCATTAACGACTACGAGTGAAGCTCAAGTCGCCGTTCGAGCGAAGAAAATTTACACCATGGCGGGTTCTGTCATCGAAGATGGAATGATCATCGTTAGAGACGGAAAGATTGCTGCTATTGGCAAAGCCAGTGATTTAAAAGTACCCGAAGGATTTAAAGTTATTAAAGGTGCCATTGCGACTCCCGGATTAGTGGATGCCCGCGGTTCGATCGGTCTTTCTGGTTACTACAATCAAGACAGTGATAAGGATCAGATCGAACGTTCGAATCCCATTCAGCCGGAGCTACGAGCCATCGATGCTTATAACCCTCATGAACGTTTGGTTCAGTGGGTGCGTGAGTTCGGTGTGACGACCGTTCAATCGGGTCACGTCCCCGGTGAATTAATCTCTGGACAGCTTGCTATTTTCAAAACTGTGGGGGATACCGTTGACGATGCCGTCATCGTGAAGCGCAGCTCCGTGGCTGCTACTCTTAGCACTCACGCGAAAAAAGATGGCAAGGCTTCTCCGGGTACTCGGGGCAAAATGATGTCGATGCTTCGATTGAAATTGGTTGAAGCTAAAAGTTATCTTGAGAAGCGAATGGTTGAGGATCCAACGAAGCGTCCTCCGCGTAACCTTGGAAATGAAGTTCTCGCCGAAGTGCTCGCCAAGAAAGTTCCCTTGGTGGTCACAGCTCATAAGGCTCAAGACATCGCTAATGCTATGCGCTTAGCTAAAGAGTTCGACATTAAGTTGGTTTTAGATGGTGCGAGTGAATGTTATCTCTTATTAAAGGAAATCAAGGCTCGCGGTATTTCGATCATCCTCCATCCCACCATGGCTCGCTACGGTGGTGACTTAGAGAACGGTAGCTTCGAAACGGCTTCGAAACTCAAAAAGGCTGGAATTCCCTTCGCTATTAAAAGTGGTTATGAGCCCTACGTTCCTAAAACCCGCATCGTCCTCTTCGAGGCCGCGATTGCCGCTGCTAACGGTTTAAGTTTTGAAGAAGCCTTAGCCAGCATCACCATCGACGCCGCCAAGATTTTAGGCATCGACAAACGCGTCGGCTCCTTAGCCCTGGGCAAAGACGGCGACATCGCCGTCTACAACGGTGACCCCTTCGAATACACGACCCACTGCACTGCTGTCATCATCAACGGCAAATTGGTTTTTAAAGGGAAAAGGTAGCAAAGTAGTCCGCAGCCTCCGGGTGCGGGCTAAAGTAGCCGGCTCACCCCGTGAGCCGATACAGCACCACACTCCAACCTTAAAGCCTACCTCGAGGCCCAACCCTCGCTAGCGCTTCGGGCTAGTTAAAAAAACATTCCATTTCAAGTCCGAAGTGTCAACGAGGGTCGGGCGTCTAACCATCTTTAAAACACCTCTCCGCTTTAAATGTAGTACCGCCCTTACAGGGCTGATTTCCTTCCCATCAAAAACCCAGGGCGTCGCTTTGCTCTGCCCTGGGCTATAGACTTACGGGCTTACAGCCCTAACGCATTCATTGCCTGGTGGTAGGCTCGGCCTTCGAGCCGTACAATGCAATTTTGTAAATCTGGATCAAGAACTTAGAATAAATAGTGTCTATCGTTACGATTGAGATACGTCCAAAAGACCAAGGGCTGAAAGCCCGCCACAGCATAGCCCAGGGCAGAGCGAAGCGGCGCCCTGGGTTAGGTCTTACAGAAGGTTCCTTTGAGGATTTACCGGGTGAATTTAGAATCCTTGAATTTGCTCCTACTGAGAGCCGAAAAATGTGGGCGTACGCAACTTGCTGTATGTCACAGCCTGGTGATTCTTTTAAAACAGAGATTCATTTATTCTCTCCGCTTCAAAGCTTTGACCATGTCGAACTTCTGACAGCTATTTCCCACTACCATCGAACTGGAAAAGAAATTGGGTTAGGTCATTCAGTTAACTTCGGGAGGCCTTGGATTCAAGGATCACGATGTGAGTATGGTTTAATATCTTTACCGTATTTGGATGGCCCGAGTTTAGAAATTCTTAAGTTCAATGATGCCGGTGAAACATTCGTTTCCTTTGGCTCATTCCTATTACGAAAACTGAAGTTGAATATAAGAAACAAAATGGAATTGAAGCATTAGAAGAAAAATTTGAGGAAGCTCAATTCGATTATTTGGATCCGAATAGATTTAGCGCTGTTGGGTGAGGTAGAGGATCGTTTATGAATCTTAAAATGTATTACGATAGTTAAAGAAGGCCGTACCCAGAGGGTGCGGACTACATTGCGGACTACATTAAAAAAAGCCTGTTCACATTCGTGAACAGGCTTTTTTAATTCAGATTTAACTCACAACTCGAAGTAAATCACTCCGACCAACCATGAGCTTCGCGTACTTTTACCATAGCGCCGAGGATCGCGTTCCAGGTGTTGGGGTCGCCCATGACGGAGTTGGGGAACATGCAACCATCCCAACAGATGACTTTGCATTCTTTGGTGAGCTCACCGTTTTCGCGCAACCAGTAACCGGCAGCGGTGGTGATGTCGAGTTTACCGTTGGGATCGTCAGCTTGACAGTGACGACCGGTTTTGTCGTGTGAACCCGAACCGTGAACGGTGGCATCGTTTTGCGCGACGTGAAAATCGATCGTCCAAGGACGAAGGGCGTCGGTCAATTTGGTGTAAGCTTCGTAGAAGGTGTCGTCATCACCCCATTCGAAATCTTCAGGGAGTAAGCGGTGTTCGGGTGCGTTGTAACCCATCAAGTAAAGAAGGGTGTGAGCCATGTCAGCTTGGAAGCCGAGTACGTCGGGGCGACCTACGCCTTCTAAAGTGTCGAGCATCGCACGCCAACTGTGCATTCCACCCCAACAGATCTCACCTTCAGCCGCTAAACGTTCGCCGTGATCAGCAGCGATGTCGCAAGCTTGTTTGAAGGTTTCGACGATCTTAGCGGTGTTGCCGGCGGGATCAGCCGCCCAGTCACCGGGACCACTGGCGCTGTCGATACGAACGATTCCGTAAGGACGAACACCGAGTTCGCGAAGTTTTTTCGCGATACCACAACCTTTTTGAACCATTTCTAAAAACTTGCCACGTTCTTCGTCGGTTCCCATTGCGGGACCACCACCGGTGGGGGGCCAGATAGGAGCCACGACAGAACCGATGTTTAAACCCCTAGCCTGAACCTTGTCGGCGAGAGCTTTGAGATCGTCATCGGTCGACTCAATATCGACGTGAGGAGCGCTCAAGAACAAGTCGATTCCATCGAACTTCACACCGTCGACCTCAGCGTTAGCGGTGTGATCGATCATGGTATCTAAGTCGAGAAAAGGTTCTTCGGCATCGGGACCTTTACCAACGACCCCGGGCCAACCCGCATTGTGAAGTTTCGGAAAATTGTTGCTCATGATGGAGGCTCTCCTGTTATTTCTCTCGCCAAGGTCTTCCCACCTTGAGATGAAGATATGATGAACAGTAGTTAATCTTTACTTGATTTGAAGTGGTGAATTTCAACCCACTCATGTCGGCCACTGGGCGCGATCGACAGCAGAGTTTTATACATCACAACCCCCACTCGCGTCATTAATTCTTTCGAACTTGCGACACCGGTTTACCCGTGCCTTCCTTCAAAGAAAGTCTGATATGGGGAGATTTTTCCTGTTTTTTCACTTCGAAGGCCTCTTTCAGGCCCGATGGCCAGGCGACGACGAGTTGAGCGACAGTTGCTGGATTTCGACGCGAAAATCGGGCGTAGAGCTCGCCTTGGGATGCGTAGCTTCTACCACTTTGAATCGTTCTCAGTTGTTGCCCGGTAGCTTCGATGAGACTCACTTTGGCACCGATTCCGAACTTATTACTTCTTTCCCCTTCAAGCTCAACAGAAATCCATTTACGACCCGATGAACGGTTGTTTAAGAGGGTAGGAGCGCTGTCGATATTGCTGACGACAATGTCGGGATCTCCGTCGCCATCCAAATCTCCAAAGGCTGCGCCTCGAGAAGATTTTTTTATGGATAAACCGTCCGCTGAGTCCGCTTTTGGCGAATATTCTCGGAACTTGCCTTTGCCGTCATTTAAGAAAAGTTGATTCTTTTGCTCGTAGCCCGGGCTGTTGCGGAGGCCCTTCACCTGGGGGGCGATATGACCGTTGGCGACAAAAAGATCGAGATCGGCGTCTCCATCGGCATCGAATCCAAAGGTTCCCCAGCCCATGTACGGGTAACTGGCTCCTCCCAAGCCGGCGATATGAGTGCCTTCAGTATAAAAAGGAGCATTGGGATTTTTAAGGTAAAGAGTGTTGGTGTCGTCTTCGAAATTTGTCACGAACAGATCTTCGAGTCCGAGACCTCTAAAGTCTCCCGAAGCTAATCCCATTCCGGCCTGAGGGACTCCGTAGTCGTTGTAGGCGATGCCTAAAAATTGCGCGGCTTCGGTGAAGCTCTTTCCGGATTGATTGAGAAAACAAAAGTTGGGATTCGTGTCATTCGCAACAAGGATATCTGGGAAGCCGTCGTCCTGAATGTCGACGACTAAGACTCCCAAGCCAAAGGAAGGTTTTGAAGATTGGATGCGCCAGGCTTTACTGACGTCTTCGAATTTTCCTTCACCCCGATTGAGGAAAAGTTGATCGGCTTGTCCGGGGTAGCCTCCCGGGCCGCAAAAGATCTTTCGACCTTTGTACTCGCACTTCCCGCTCAATCTCGATTTTTCTGGATCTAGTTTGAAGGGGACGTAATTAGCGACATAGAGATCGACGAAGCCGTCGCGGTTAAAATCTCCGAAACTCGCTGAAGAGCTATTCGATAGGGATTCTGTACCCGAGTTTTCTGCTTTTTTAAAAGTTCCATCCCCCTGATTGAGATAAAGAACATTCGCCCCTAAGTTGGCGACGTAAATATCGAGATCTCCATCGTTTTCAATATCGGCGATCGCTACCCCGCAACCCCAGCCCGTATCACCCACGCCCGCTTGAGTCGTGATATCGGTGAACTTCCAGTTGCCATCATTTCGGTAGAGGGCGTTCTTGGGTTTTTCGTCATCCTCTTTGAGATCCAACTTTGAACCGTTCACAAAGTAAATATCGAGATCCCCATCACCATCGTAATCCAACAGGGCTATACCACTCCCATTGACTTCATAGATCCAATCTTTTTCTTTCGATCCACAAGTGTGATTGAAGGCGATGGGGGAAGGGAGTTTTGCCTTATGGAATAAAGGCTTTGGTTCCGGCTTCGCTTGAATGATGGTGAGTAAGAGGATGGAGAGGAGGTTGAGCATTTAAGGAAGTGCTTTCGATTGTTAAATTTAAATGATTATTGTAGCCAAATTCGGGGAGATGTAGCCGAATTAGTAAAAATTTGCTATGAGGTATCGCTAAGCTAATTCGGATGTATTCGTTTTAGATACAACTCCCATTGAATAAGGGGCAACGATATTTATTTTTGAAATGAGATCAATCCTGTAGCGCCACCGCTGATACGCTAACCTCAAATCGGAATTGACCCTGTAGCGCCACCCCTTGTGGGTGACTATTCTTAAGTGGTCTAGTGAATTTTAAAAATCGAATCTGGCTTTAAGGTGAAGGCCTGGCCCTACTTTGGCGGAAGCCGATGCCGGGCCCAGGCGCTACAGGATAATGACGTTCTTCAAGAACATTTGTGTACACCAAATTCTCGCGTTAGGATAAAAAGACTATTTGAACGATAATTATTTACATTTGAGTTACCCGTAATGAACCGTACTTACCTTTATTCGTTACTTACCCTTCTTATTCTCCTCCCACAGGTCACGCTGGCCGAGACCATCAAATCTGTCGGTGAATATGTCAAAAAAGGGGAATTCAAAAAAGCCTTAAGTCACATTCAGGAGCTTTCAAAGACCAACTCCTCCGTTGAGTTGAAAGAACTCGAAGCGCAGTGCCACTATCAATTGGGGGATTATCCCGAGGCTGAAAAAGTCCTCAGGCAATTGAGTGAAAGTAAAGATCTAACGGCGACCCAAAAGATGGAATGTCGATTGCGCCTTGCTCGAACTTTAGCCTTGCAAGAAATTCTCACCGAGGCGGCGACCATCGTAGAATCTGTATTGAAAGATTTTCCGGGGCCGGCCGCGCAAGAAACAGCCGGCTTTATTTATTTAAAATCGCATCGTTATCAAGATGCGATCATTCCCCTAAAAGCATGGGTAGAAGCTCAACCGGAATATCGTGGACATCTCGCTTTAGGCATCGCTTTGTCGAAGACGGGAGAAGTTTCGCCGGCTATCAAGCATTTAACCGAAGCATTAAATCATTCGACTACTCGTCAAGAAGCCCGCTTTGAATTAGCGCTGCTTCATAGTCAACACGGAAATCCGAAGAGTTCCCTCAGCTTTCTTCTCGATTACTTTGAAGAAAATCCCTTCGAAAGGCGTTGCGTCTTCCAAGCGTCACGTCAGTTGATTAAGTTGCGGAGAAGCCGAATGTCAGCTCATGCGATGAAGTTATTCGAGTATTTAAGAAAGGTCTTCGGAGAATCATCGCGAGCATTGCACTTACAGGCCCAGGGGCGCTCTTATGAACTGTTTCTTAAAAGAGCTCGAAATTGGGAGCAATTAGGGGAATTGGATCGAGCGCTTAGAGAATTGAATACCAGTATAAGGCGATGGCCGTCGACGGAACTTCATTTCATTCGCGCTGAATTTTGGGCAAGACACGGTGTTTTCGCGGAAGCCATCGCCGAGTTGAAAGCGATTCCAGAAGATGAAACGGAAAGTGTTCAAGACAAAGTGGAGGATCGATTGCGAGAATTCACCGAAGCTCAAGAAAACCTTCCCGTTTGGTTAAAGAAGATCGGTAAGACGCGTTGGAAAGACGTAGAACCTGCTCTTAACGATGCGCTCATCGAAGCGGGCCGACTGGGTAAGAAGAAAGAATCAGAAACTTTATCCCGATTGTTGTTAGCTCGAAATCCTAAATCGGTGATGGCGCTACGGCTTTTAGTTCAAAACACCCGCGCTCCAGAGCTCTTCCCTATGCATATCTATTTTTTATCTCGCCTCGCTCAAGCGGAACCGGATGATGCCAGTCATGCTACAAATTTGAAGCGAATTCGTTTAGCGCTGATGGGGCGGTAGGTAGTCCGCTAAAGTCTTCCCCAACTCCTCCACAACCCGCTCCACTTCCTCCTCCGTCATCTGAGCAAAAAGCGGTAACGTGATTGCACCCTGATACCCCTCAAAGCAAACAGGGAAATCCCCATCCTGATGCTTTAAAAGATCTTTGTAATAAGTGTGCATATGAATAGGGCGGTAGTGAAGACTCGTTTCGATGCCGGCTTCACTCAAGTCGGTCATGACTTGATTACGCTTTTCCATTAAATTTGGAAATGCTTCTCTTTTGAGGCGAATGATAAAAAGATGCCAAGAGGAACCCTCAACATCGGGGGGCAGAATCAAATCCTTTCGATGGCTCAATAAAGACAGATACTGCTTTGCTCTCTCCGTTCGTAGCTCCCGAGCTCGGTGAGCTTTTTCAAGTTGAGCTAAACCCACCGCGGCCGCGAGGTCACTCATATTTGCTTTAAAGCCCCGCTCGTTAATCTCGTATTCCCATGAGGGTTGGTTCTTGGATTGAACTCGTTTCCATGTGTTTTTCTCCATACCGTGAAGAGTCAGTTTTCTTAAGCGTTGAGCTAATTCCTCGTCTTCTGTAGTGATCATACCGCCTTCCCCGGTAGTTAGAGTTTTATTGGCATAGAAGCTAAAGCAGGTTGTGTGTAGATGGGGGCGGTTTTGTTGACCACCAATCCAATTGGGGCCCACTTGAGTCGGATACGCGTGAGCTGCGTCTTCGATGATTTTTAGGCCGAACTCTTCAGCCAAAGAATCTAAGCCCTGAATATCGACAGGGTGTCCAGCTAAATGTACGGGGAGGATCGCACGAACAGTTCCCGATTCTCTCTCAAGAATTTCCCTTGTTTTTTCAATCGAAATATTGAGGTCTCTTTCATCAGCATCGACTAAGACGACTTGAGCTCCTAAACGCAGGATGACTTCCGGTGCAGCGGCAAAAGTATAAGATGGAGTGATCACTTTCTCGCCTGGCCTCAAATCTAATGAAGCCAAGGCCAGTTCTAAGGCTTGAGTTCCTGAGCTAACCGCGATGGCGTGTTGAGCCTTGATCCGCGATCGAAACTCTTCTTCGAATTGTTTCACCTCTGGACCCGTAGTCAGCCAGCCCCGATTTAAAACACGTTCGAGATTTTTCAGTTCTTCAGTTCCGACCCAAGGTCGGGCGAGGGGAATCTTTTTTGAGTTCACAGAGAGTTTAGTCTGAGTTGGGGGATTTCTTCTTAAAGACGGAGAGATGGTGAGTTTTAAAGCTCGGAAAGGCTGAAAGCAATGGAAAGATTGCTTTCAAAAAAATCGAAGGAAACTTTCTCGCCCAATCGGGCCGAAACGTGATGCTCTTAGAATAAACTAAATCAAATCCTCCAAACAAGGGTTTGAATTTTTCTAAGGGCATCGCTTGAACATCTATGTTATGAGGATTCTTTCGGTGGAAGTCATAGATGATGATAAGGCCCTCGGGTTTCAGAACCCGTTCTAATTCTACGCTGATCGCTTTTTGAAGATCAGTTAAAAGAATTGAGCTGAAAACCGTGTTCGCTACGACGATATCGATACCTTGATCGCTCAATGGAAGTTCTGATCCACAGGCCTGAATCCAATGGGAATGGGGAAGCTTTTTTCGTGCCTCCCGTAAAACATTTTCTCTCAGCTCAATTCCTGTAAGGTTTTCCGCCTGTGCTCCCCAATCTAATGTCTTCTTCAGGAAGTTACCATCGCCACAGCCGAAGTCGAGTATTTTTAAGTCGGCGATGGACGGGTTGAATTGATCTTTGATGATCTTATAAGTTTCATGATAGCGTTCTTCAACGCGAAGGCGATGCGACAGATTTTCATATCCTTGATCAGAAAACTCCAGGGGACGAACCTCTTGACGCTTTCTATAAGCTTCGAGGATGCGCTGGCGCTCGTCTTGGTAGGAATGGGCTGAAGAGAGATCCGGGTCGTTCAAAGCGAAAGTCACTCAAGTTCAAAAATTAAGCGGTAAATTCATCGTAGAGGCGACGGTGCTCCATTTGAATTTTATCTAATGTGAATTCTTTGAGAACTAAATTGTGGGCATTTGTGGTGAGCTTACGGCTTAATTTTTCATTTTGAAAGATATGGATGATGCCCACGGCAAGCGCTTGCGGATTGTTGGGCGGGAGAAGCAAGCCAGTCGTCTCCTGCTGAACGATTTCTCGAGTACCAACATTATCCGCGGCCACGATAGGAATTTTTAGAAGTGCAGCTTCCATTAACACTCGCGGTAGACCTTCCCTATAAGTTGAAGGGAACACGAAAACATCGCTCAGGGCCAATAGCTTTTTCGGATCCGAAACGTATCCCGGGCATAGCGCATGGGCTTTTATCTTTTGAACTTCTTTCGGAGTCAATCGATCTAAACCATTAGTATCTTCTTTTCCGATTAAAAGGAGTTTTGCCTGAGGAATCGTTTTTGAAAGGTAGGGGAGAGCTTCGATGAGTTGAAGAATACCTTTGGAACGAGTCCACCGACCTAAGTTGGTAATGACAAAATCGTTTTCACTCAAACCTAACTCTTCTCTGAGGGCACTCTTTTCTTCTTCGTTCCATCGAAGGTTGTAAGATTCTGCTTCGATCCCCGAGCCTCGAATCAGTCGAGCCTTGGATTCTTCAACAACCCTTTCACGCACCATCAGATCGATATCGTCCTGGTTCTGAAAGACAGTACAACTTGAGACCTTACAGGCTTTCGTGTGGAGGCCGGAATAGAATGAGCGTCGCCACCTAAGTGAAAACTGATTCCCAGACCACAAAATTCCTAAGCCAGGTAAGGTTCCGATGATGGTGGGCACTTGGGCTTGATCCGCCGCTAAACGAGCGAAGACGGATGGTTTGGTATCGAAGGTGTGAACGATATCCGGTTTGAGAGCAGTGAACTTATCTTTACAGATACGTTGAGCCGAAAGATCTTTCAAGCTCAGGAAGCCTCTGGTGAGCGGGTAGTGATGGAATTCAATTTCGTGAGAGTCGAAGGTGTCTTTTAGCGTTTTATCCGTACCAAAGGCGATAGGTTCGTAAGAATCCGACAACTTCTTTAGAAGAGGAATTCGGGCATCGACATCCGGCCCGCCAACGACGATTAAGCGTTTGCGACTCATCGAAGACCCCGTTCAAGGAGTAAGCGTTCTAATTGAGGTAGTTGTTGGGCGATGACATCGGGGTCACTTCGCCATTCGAACTTGGGGCCGATGCCTCCGTATTCTAAAGTGATGATACGGGGGCAGCGCCATTCTCCACTTGCGATCCGGTCGAGGCTCCATTCCACGGTTTCCCAATCTTCAGGGGTGATAGGCATCGAGTCTCTTAAGTTACCGTTTGAATCCCTATTGACTCCCGTGACATGGAGTTCTTGCAGGTGTTCGGTTGGAAGCGCACTTAAGTAGGGTTCGATTTGAAGGTTTTCTTCAAGACATGTGATTTTAGCGTGGGCGAGATCCATGAGGAATCCGCAACCTGTCTCTCGAACGACTCGGGCGATGGCTTGAGGTTTGGAGGCCAGGGGATCGATGGGGTAATCGGGAACATTTATCCACGGGACGTTTTCGATTAAGATTTGATCCCGATCGAAATGGCTGAGAAGTTCTTCGATTTCATCGCTCACTTGGTTCAAGCTTTCTTCCGGATTGGAAGGCGCAAAGTGAGTGTTGATGTGAGTGGTCTTGCCTATTCCTAAGAGCTTTTTTGCTTCAGTAATTTTCGATTTCTCAAAACCCTGCGCTCCGAGGTGAAAATCAAAGTGAACGTAAACCTCTCCCTCAAAACTTGATTGGATTTCATTGACCAAATCAGGCCAATCGGGCAATTTGAATAAATCAAAATTTATCAGCCCTTCGTTGAGAAGCGAAAGTGCCTGGGGAGAGTAGTTGATCGCAAGTAGGGGGCGGCAAGGTTGTTCGGGTAGCATGAAAGGTGTTTACAGGATCCAGCAGGAGAGTGTTCATTTAGAGTTTCCTATAATACCTGTCGGCTGAATGGATAGACACCTTTAATGTCGCCAAAGACGTGTAGCAAAAGACGCCAGTCTTTTGGCGAATTACGCCTTAAAGATCCAAACTCTTACGAGTTCGGCTACGGCTGGCGTCTTCGGCTACACGGAAAGTTACAATCTTACTTCTGCTTAGGTTCGTGATAGTCTTGATTCATGCCTTCGCCGCCTTCCACTCCATCTTCACCGAAGCAGCTGATCACGGGCCTACCATCGATGAGTTCGTATATATAAGGTCTCTCCCAATAATCTAAGGGCAATTCTTCTAATCCCGATTCCGGAGTGTGGATGAGCTCCTCTAAATCTACCGGATAGCGACCCTTTGTGATTTTGAAAACATCCACACTTCTTTTTATAGTTTTTAAATCGGATTGCGTTTTCATATTACAAGCAGTGTTCATATGGGAATCGAGATTGATTACAACAAGCGTCGCTAAGATTCCGATGAGCGTAATCACTGCGATCATCTCCAAAAGCGTAAACCCACAACTTGCCCCAGGGCGGTAAAACTTATACATAGGCGGCCTCCAGTTTGAATTTGAAATGGAACGAGATTCACGAATCGAATCACTGAAAAGCAAGGATGGGGCCACATTGAAGATATTTGTTTAAATTGAGTTTAAGTGAAGGTTTTTTAGCTACTTAAAAGGTGAGCATCAAGTGGGAATACAAAAATTAGACAGAGCGTTGTTTTAAAACAGTTGAATTGAAAATGAACGTAATAGTAGTAGGCTCGCTCCGCGAGTCGTATGAAACGAGTTGATAGAAATGAATCATCAAGATTAAACAAAATGCGAACGATGTTGGCCAAGTCTTTATCAGCTAACGCTCAGGAATAGCAACATTGTTTTATTACCAATCGGATGTGGCGTATTTTAATTCACCAAGGGCTGAAAGCCCGTAACTTCATAGCCCAGGGCAGAGCGAAGCGGCGCCCTGGGCTAATTCATCTTAAGAAGCAAGCCCTGTAAGGGCGTTACTAAGAATTCAAGAAAGAGGGGCGATATCTCCTTCGAGTTTCGCCTTAATGTTCTTCAGGTGGAATCGATACTGACTCGTTATTTCGTTTCATACGACTCGCGGAGCGAGCCTACTACTAAAAAAGCCCAGGGGAACGTTTCGTTTCCCTGGGCTTTATGAATGTTTAAATTTAATTGGAATGCTGATACCCGCTCACGGAGTGAGCGGACTACTTTGAACCTACCGCCCAGAGGCGATCCCAGGTTCTTAGGTAGATGACACCGTCGACGACGACGGGTGAAGCGGACATCGTTTCACCGAAGGTGTTTTGGGAGAGAATCTTAAATTCTTTTCCTGTTTGGCAAACACTGACCGTTCCGTTTCGAGCCGTGAGGTACAGCTTATCACCGGCTAATACGGGGGAGGCGCGGTGGCGATCACTCGTCGTTCTTTTTTTGGTGTAGTAAAGTTCGCCGCTTTTGGCATCGACAGCTGAGAGCATGCCACCCTCGGAACAGAGATAAACAATTCCATTGTGGACCAAGGGGGTGGGAACATCGGGAGTGAGGCGAGGGTGCATCCAAAGAACATTTGCAGTGTTAGTGATATCGCCCTTGCTTGTCCCTTTGATCGCGACTACTTTTGAACGCTTGGCAGTAGGAACGACGATGATGCCATCGCCCATGGCGGGGGAAGCGACGAAGCGGAGAGTATTGTGATAACGAATACCCTTTCCGCGGGGGTTCAATCCGCCTAATCTCCAAAGCTCTTTACCATCTTTTAAGCTGTGACCGATGGCGTAATCAGCACCGTGAGTTACCAGGTATTCTTGTTTACCATCTTTGTAGAGGATAGGAGAAGCGTAGGAGTGTTTACATTCTTCCGTGGCATCGGTGTCACGGGCATGCTTCCAAACTTCTTTACCATTCGCTTTGTTCAGGGCAACAACGATTCCTTTACTGGGTGAAGGACTCCATTTGCCGTGGATGAGTTGAAGGTAAAGATTGTTGCCATGAAGGACGGGAGTACTCGAGAGGCCAAATTGAATTTCGAACTTGCCGTATTTTTTAGGCACATCCATTCGCCACACTTCTTCACCTTTGACGGTGTAACAAACCAAGATACCGTTGGCCATGAAGGTCCAAACGTGCTTGCCGTCGGTAACTGGAGAAGGGGAGGCCATGTTTCCTTCATCTCTACGAACGGGTTTATCACCCGTCGCGACCAATTTCTCCCACTGCTTTTCACCGGACTTGCTAATAGCGATGAGAACTAAGTCTTTCCCTTTCGCGCTGGTCAAAAAGATTTGATCTCCCCATACGCAGGGAGTTGCGCCTGCGGGCCCAGGAAGATCGACTTTCCAAAGCACGTTTTTAGTTTCGCTCCACTCCGTGGGAGCCGAACCTTTAGCGACACCTGTTCCATCGGGACCTCGCCATGAAGGCCAATTGTCGGCACTGACGGTAGGGGAGATGAGTAACGCAATCACAAAGGCTTGAGAAAGTAATTTCAATCGAATTGAATTTGATAGATTCATATTGAGTCGACTCCAGAATCTTTTGCGTGTCCGGTCGTTAGAATTCTGAGGAACATTTGGATTGAATGAGAATTCACCTCAGATCGTTAATTCAGTAACCATTAATTTTCCCTAATTGGGCTGCGGATGTCCATGGTGCAGTTGGTGATGTTGGCTAAGAGTTCTAGTTTTTTGTAAAATCCCTTAATAAGCCCGGAGCGTGAGCGACGGGGCCTCGTACCTCTTAAGGCGAAACATTAAGAGGTTGAGCACGTCATATTAGATCTCTCATATGAATTTTTTATTCATAAAATTTGCTTATTAACTAGCCCGAAGCGCTAGCGAGGGGAAAGAACCTCTCGCTAGCGCTTCGGGCTAGTTAACGGTTTTTACAAAAATCAGGAAGGGTGATGATTTCACCCCTATTACTTCTGCTTGGGGTAAAACGTCTTTTTATGCTTCTCTGCCATTTGCAGCATTTTTTCGGCTTGCTCGGGGTGTTTTTTTAGGACATTTTCACTTTCAAGTGGATCTTCATCGAGCTTAAAGAGTGAAAGCTCAACGTTCATCGACTTGTACTTTCCGGCTTGACCATCGTGGGCGGGTTGGACCAACGTGCGGTAGCGATGGGGGATGTGGAGTTTCCAAATTCCATCTCCACTGATGATGCCTTCGAATCTCCTTCCATTGCTAAAGGGGTAGTAGGAGTGTGGATTTTTGGCATTTTTCTGCCCGGTGATGATCGACCATACATCTTTTCCGTCCACAGGATTAGACGGAAGTTGTGCCTGCGCTAACGAGCTAAAGGTGGGAAGGAAATCGATAGAAGAGAAAGCTCGAGTCGAGATGTGACCCGCAGGAATTTTTCCGGGCAATTTGATGATGCAAGCACTTCGAATTCCACCGTCAAAGCTCGTACCTTTGGCTTCTCGGAAGGGGGTTGTGCCAGCGTGGTTGCCGTAAGAGATCCAGGGGCCATTGTCGGAAGTAAAGGCGACGAGAGTGTTTTTTTCGACGCCGTTCTTTTCTAAGGCTTTCATGATTTCACCGACCGACCAGTCGATTTCCATCATCACATCGCCGTAGAGTCCCTGCCCTGATTTACCCGCAAATTTTTCACTTACGAATAGAGGGACGTGGGGCATCGAGTGAGGGACGTAAACGAAAAAGGGTTGGTCTTTTTTCCGCTTAATGAAATCGACCGCATGTTCCGTCGACCAAGTGGTGAGATAAGGTTGATGCTTTTTTGTAACTCGCTCGATCGTGACTTTTCCGTTCTTCCAGTATTTCAGGGGGAACTTTCCCCAGTACTTGGGATTTTCGGGATGGAACTCCCACATGTCGTTGGAATACATCAAGCCACTCGATTCGTCGAATCCGCGGGCTTGAGGGCGAGTCGCTTCTTGATCTCCAACGTGCCATTTCCCCGTGAAGCAGGTCGCGTAACCTTTTTTCTTCAAGACTTCAGCTAGTGTGGCGAATTTTGGATCTAAGCCTTTTGCTTTCGGGGGGTGAGCGCCAAAGACTTTTGTACGACCCGGATAACAACCCGTAAGGAGGGCAGCTCTCGAAGCCGAACAAACGGCTTGTGGGACGTAGAAGTTATTAAACTGCGTTCCCTCTTTAGCCAAACGTTGAACATGAGGTGTTTTGTATTTGGGATTTCCGAAGGGATGGAAGTCTCCCCAACCGGAGTCATCTAAAAAGATGATGACGAAGTTGGGGGGGCGTTCGTCTGAATTCGCAGTATTGGATGCTACGAATGTTTGAAGAGAGGCGAAGCTTAAAAGAAGAATGAGGGAGTAAGGATTCAATTTCATTTTTTTTTCTCGGAGGCGGTGAATTTTTAGGGGCTAATCGATTTTCAAGACGGTTGGGACTTCATTATCCCTCGCTAAAGCTTCGGGCTTGGGAGGTTGGTGATTTCAATACTAATTTATAGATGGAATAAGTGAAATCCCTTATTACAAATTAAACACTGAAAACGATTCGTGCCCCTCAAGCCCGAAGCTTTAGCGAGGGATACAAGAAATTCCTTCGGTTTTCGGTTAAAAATTCACAGCCCCTCGGGGTGGGAATTAACTTCGAGCGGAACCCGTTTTTTTATTAATCTTAAATCGATGGATGGTTTCGTGATCGTAAACTTCACCGGGTCGTAAAAGAGATGAAGGAAAGTTTGCATGATTCGGGGCGTCAGGGAAGTTTTGGGTTTCTAAGCAAAAACCGTGATAGGGACCGTAGGTTCGGTCTTTGGTTTTCCAGCGGGAGCTCAAGCCTTTTGCTGTGTAGAGTTGGAATCCGGGTTGAGTCGTCAATACATCCATCCACCTACCGCTTTTTCGGTGATAGACAGTGGCAATAAACTGTAATCTACTCTTTATTGCTCTTCTGTCGACCACATAACAATCATCGTAGTTTTCCCCTTTTGCTTCTTTGATTCGACTTCCAATGCTGTGAGCTTTTCGAAAATCGAGGGGAGTACCATCAACCTTTAGGATCTTTCCTGTTGGATAACGATGTTGGTCGGCCTCCAAGACCTTGCTTGCAGGAAAATTGAGGATATGCCCCAAGACATCCCCCGATCCAGCGCCCCCTAAATTCCAGTACGCATGATTGGTAAGATTGAGATGAGTCGCCTTCGTCGTAGTCGCTTTATATCTCATCTTGAGTTCGTTATCGTCATTGAGAGTATAGATCACTTCGACCTTCAATTCACCCGGATAACCCGCATCCCCATCGGGGCTTGTCAATTTTAAACTGACTGAGGCCGAGCCCTTAATCGATGTCCCTTTTCCCGTCCACAATCTTTTCTGAAACCCATCGCGCCCTCCGTGGATATGATTCTTACCGGCATTCTTTTCAATTTCATATACCTTGCCGTCGATTTTGAATCTGGCATTTGAAATACGATTAGCGTATCTCCCCACAACTGAACCGAATAAGGGATGCCCTTTCACGTATTCTTCGGCCGTGTCGAGGTAGAGAGCGATGTCATCGATCTTGCCATTTTTGTCGGGCATACGAACACGAGTAAGAGTCGCACCGTAGGTGAGGACTCTCGCTTCTAAGTCGTTCTTGTTCTTCAGCGTGTATTCATGGATGGGGCGACCATCTTTGAGCTTGCCAACGACTTTTGAGGTGACGCGTTCGAGGCTGAGTGCGGGTGAGCAGGAGATGATGATTCCAAGGATGGCCCAAAGAATGTTTAAGCAAAGGAGTTTTGAGTTTTGCATTTTTGTAGCCAAATTCACCAGAATTTGGGAAAGAGAACTATAAAGCGCAATGGCCAAAAGGCTGGAGCCTTTTGCTCCATCAGGTTAAGAGAGAATTTGAACTGTAAATTTTAGCACTCAAGGAAGATCAAAATCAAAGACCGGCTTCGGATTCAAGTGTTATACCTTTTGGCCATCCTTTAAAAAAGGAACGGCTAAGTGCATCGGCTCTGTTTCTCCGGGGCGGCAGATGACGGCTGGAGCGTACTGGGTGACGTAGGCGCGACGCATTTTATTCGTAGTATTGGCGCCGCTTCGGTGGAAGCTCAATGAGCTGAAGACGGCTAAGCTTCCCGCCTTCGCAATGACAGGAACGCCTTCTTCTTTTCCAAAATAGCCGACTTTGTCTCCGGTGGTGGGGTCGAGGATATGCTCGACTAAACTTTTAATGCCGATCGTGGAGAAGGGCATCACGAAGGCGGTACCATTTTCAAGGCTCATATCATCGACACAAGCCCAAGTCGTAACGTAAGGGACGTGGGGAAATCCTAAGTAGCCCGAATCTTGGTGCCAAGAGAATGAAATTCCTTTCTCTGCGCATTTAACAACATACTGATCATAAAATAGGTATGCCGTTTCCCCGATCGTTGATTTGCACACCTCTTCCATCAAGTCACTAAAGATGTATTCTTTGAGAGGGGGATACTCCTCGTAACGCTTGGCGATATGGTAGCGAACTCCCTTGTGGGTGATATGATTACGGGTGATGCCCTGGGCATCGAATTCATCGTCGATGATTTTTATTAAGTGATCGCAGGCATTATCAAGAATGCTCATATGTTTATCGGGGATCGCATTTTCGAGGATGAAGTAGCCTTCTTCTTTGAATTGTTCGCGGTGGTCCTGAGTGATGAGGGAACTCATTTCGATAAATCACTTATTTTTTAGGGAATCAGCTATTTGTTGATTTGAGCTCAATAGTAGAATTTGGTTTTACTAAATTTTCAATTCTAAATCGAAATCTAATGCGATTATTGACCTTTCTTATTCTCACTTGTTCTGTTTTGACCTTCCTACCATTGGAAGGAAAAGAAACCCCATTGAAGGTGGATTTCAGGAAAAACGATGGGAAACTTCTAGGACTCAACTTTAGTCCAATCGGTCCCGGTCAAAAACCGGGAGATAAAATCTCTGACGAGCAGGTAGAGGCTCGCCTGAAAATGATCGCTCCTTACACGCGATGGGTTCGAGTTTTCAGCGTGAGCGGTGGGATGCAAAAGATGGGGATGTTGGCGAAGAAGTATAAACTCAAACTCGCCGCCGGGGCTTGGATCGGAGAAAACCGAGCTTCGAATGAGGCTGAGATTCAAGCCTTAATTCAATTGGGCAAGAAGGGGCTTGTCGATTTAGCGATCGTCGGTAGTGAAGTTTTATACCGTGAAGATGTGACTCCCGTCGAGCATCGAGTTTACATCAAACGGGTGAAGCAAGCCTTGCCAAATGTTCCGGTGACGACAGCCGATATTTACCTCTCTTTGATCAAAAACCCCCTGATCGTGAATGAGTGCGATATCGTTCTCTACAATTCCTACCCCTATTGGGAAGGAGTGCCCATTGAACATTCCATTTCACGATTCCATTATCGACACCAGCGAGTCAAAGCCATCGCTCACGGTAAGCCCGTTTGGATTTCTGAAACGGGATGGCCGAGCGGTGGAGAAAAACACGATGAATCCATTCCGAGTTTGAAAAACGTTAAAACCTTCTTTAAAGAATTTCAAAATTGGGCTTATGCCAATGAAGTGCCTAGCTTTTGGTTTACTTCTTACGATGAAGCCTGGAAGGCTAAATCCAAAGAAGGAGAGCAGGGAGCTCACTGGGGACTTTGGAACGAGAAGGGCGTTCTGAAGGCAAATTTCTTTCCGCTGAGTTATAAGGGGCTCGATAAGAATTATTACCAAGCCAAGAAATTAATTCAGGGCGCGGGTAAAACAAGATTGAAGATTACTCAGTACCCTAAGTATGGGAAAAAAGGCAAGATCGAAGGGATGGTTCTTCATGCTCGCCCTCGAGAGGTACAGGTCGCCACTTTAGTCTTTGTCGGCGGGCATTGGTGGACGAAACCTTCTTACGATGAAGCTCTCACTCCTGTTCGATTCGATGGGACGTGGGGTTGTCATATCGCCACTCACGACAATGATGTGAAGGCGAGCAAAATTGGAGTCTTTCTTTTTAACTCGAAATTCACTCCTCCCCTCATCGCGGGTCATCCCAAGTTGCCTCCGGATTTTGAAAAGCACGCCATCGACTTTAAATATATTTTGAGGTCGAAGTCGAAATAAGATCGCCGATGACCTGTAGCCAAAGACGCCAGTCTTTGGTAGCGATACGCTTTATGGTTTCTCAATCCCCAAATTCTGGCGAATTTGGCTACGAATTGATTCAGAAGAATTATGAAAAACTTATTGTTCATCATCCTAAGTTTCCTTGTTGTCGAACACGCTGTTTTAAGTTTAGAGCCCAAAAGTGAAGCCCCGCGTCCCAATATCCTTTTGATTCTTGCCGATGATGTTGGCCAAGAAGTCTTAGGGTGCTACGGAGGAACTTCTTACCCCACACCCCAGCTCGATGCTCTGGCGGAAAGCGGAATTCGTTTCAACCATGGATACAGTATGGCCGTTTGTCATCCGACACGAGTTTCGATCTTGAGCGGGCGGTATCCGTTTCGAATGGAAAAAGCTAAGTGGGGGAGTTATCCCAAAAAGGAAGAGTCACGAACGATCGCTCAGCAATTAAAGAAAGCGGGTTACCGAACGGCGGTGGCGGGGAAGTGGCAACTTACTTTATTAAAAGAAGATCCCAAGCATCCCCACCGATTGGGATTTGATGAATCTTGTCTTTTTGGATGGCACGAAGGTCCTCGGTTTCACAATCCCTTAATTTGGCAAAACGGGAAAATTCGAAAAGGCTTAGAGAAGGCTTACGGACCCGATGTCTATACCGATTTCCTCATCGATTTCATGAAGGCGGATCGTAAAAAACCTTTCTTTGCCTTTTATTCGATGGCGCTCTGTCACGACGTCACGGATGACCTTAAAAAACCGGTTGAGTATCCTCCCGGTTTGGATCGCTATCTCAACTACAAAGAGATGGCTCACGACATGGATCGCATGGTGGGGAAATTACAGAAGGCGTTGAAAGAATCGGGACTGCGAGACAATACCCTCGTCCTCTTCGTTGGTGATAACGGCACGGCCCAGCGATCCATCATTCGGGCGAAAAATGGGAAGTATATTCGTGACCCCGTCTTCTCGATGAAAGGGGATAAGAAGATCCCGGGAGGCAAGGGTAAGCTTACCGATGGGGGAACTCGAGTTCCTTGGCTCGTGAGTTGGCCGGCGAAAATTAAGCCCAAGCAGGTGGTGGAAGATCTCGTGGATGTCAGTGATCTTTACTCGACCTTCTGTGTCTTAGCTGGTGCAGATCCTCAAGGGATGGGAAAGATCGACGGGGTGAGCTTCGCTTCAAGATTGTTAAAAGGAGTTCCCGGGCCCAAGCGATTTGCTTACGCTGAACATAAAAATAAAAGTTGGGTTCGTACTCAGCGCTTCAAGTTTTATAAAAGCGGCAAGTTCTTTGATATGAACGTCGATCCCGATGAGAAAAATGCTTTGAAGGGAAAACTTTCTAAGCAAGCGATGGGAGCAAAGCTGTTGTTATTGGAGGCGTTTAAAGGATTGGGGATCGAATTGTAGCAAAAGACGCCAGTCTTTTGGCGAGGAACGTATTTGAAGCGCATTCCCCAAAAGACTGGCGTCTTTTGCTACATTCGGAATTTAAGATTCTATTTCTTCTCTAAACAATAAAGATACTCTTGCTTCCCGTTAGGTCCTTCGTGAGTGCTTCTCAGGAAGATTTGACCACCGCAGACGACGGGGGTTGCGAAGATTTGGTTACCGAGTTGGTTTTCGGTTTCCACTTTTAATTCTTTAGGAGTCGCTTTAAAGAGGAAGGTCGTTCCTTGTTCGTTCGGAACGATGATCGTGTCTCCGATGAGAACGGGCGAAGCGATAAATGTTCCTTTGAGGCGTCCCTTCCACTTTTCTTTACCCGTTTTAGCGTCCCAACAGTAAGCGATCCCACGATCGGTGACGGTATAAAGATGCCCTTCGTGAATGAGCATCGATGGGACGTACGTCCTGAGGGGTTTCGTCCAGAGAACTTTCCCGCCCTTTTTAGCTTCAGCACAAACAGTGAGATGTTTGGGGTACCCGCCACTGGCGTAAATGAGGTCTCCGTATGCGACCACTGTTCCCACGCACTCAGTGGTCACGGCTTTGTAAGACCACAATTCTTGGCCCGATTGAGGATCGTATCCGGCTAAGAGATCACAGCCTGAGATCACAAGTTGGTCCTTACCGTGAATGGGATAGATGGCCGGGGAGACGTAAGATGGTTCTTTGGGTCGAGGAGTTTTCCAAACGATATCACCCGTTTTGCGATTTAATCCTGCGAGGTAACCTCCACCTTTGTGGTCAGCGGCGATGAGCACTAAATCTTTGTAGATCGTGGGGGAGGCCGAGTAACCGTGATGGGAAACGAAATCGCCGACTGTTTTCTTCCAGAGCCGATTGCCTTTGAAATCGAATGCTGTAGCCAAAATTCGAGAGTGACCCGAAGAAAGAAAGATGACGCGCTCTCCATCCGAGGCCGGTGAGCAATTCGACCAACTGCGTCGAGCTTGACTGGGGCTGTCAAATTTACCCTTCGTCAGTACCTTTTCCCAAAGTGTGTTTCCCGTTTTACGATCAAAAGCCAAAGCCGTTTCAACTTTGGTTTTCTCATCGGCAGTAGAGAGAAAGACGTAATTCTGAATCACGCACGGTGAAGAGTGACCGCGGCCGGCAATCTTGATCTTCCACGCAACGTTTTCAGTTTCGCTCCACTTTCGAGGAATGTTTTGAGAGGCAACTTTTCCATTACGATTGGGGCCTCGCCAAAAAGGCCAATCTCGATTGACCTTTTTCGGCGCATTAGTGGGTTGAGGTTCACCCGCAACACTTAAGTTCACGAAGGATGTGAACAGAAGAATGAGAGTTAGAATCCAGTTCATCGTCAAGCTCCGATAGAAGTCTATGCTTATAGTTTACGAATTCGTAAATTCTTGAATGAAAGCTCGAGGGCATGATCCTGAAAGCCGATCGAACCCGTCTTGGGTCGATTCTTAAGTCTTTTGTGATTCAGGTCGACATCGTTGACGATCACACCGTTGAGCTCGACGATCAATCGGTTGCCCAAGCACTGGATGTGGAAATGATTCCACTCACCGGGAGCTTTTGCTGCTCTTTTCGTTGGGGGGATTCCGGGGATAATTCCACCTGAATCATGATCATTGAGGCGGTGATTCTTGGGTCTGGAGTAAGTGTCGTAGATTTGTACTTCAATTCCTTTAGCAACGGGGCTCTTACGATCTCCGACGTGAAAATAGAAGCCGCTGTTGCTGCGCTTTTTAACTTTGTAATCGAAGGACATTTCAAAGTCTTTGTATTCGCCTTTTAGCCAAAGATAGTCATCAAATCGAGCCCAACCTCGGTCATCTTTTCGGGGGACCAATGAAACCACTCCCTCGTCATCAACGATCCAATTTCCCTTGGTCGTCCAGTGTTTACCGAGATTTTTTTGGGGAGTGAGATCGACCCACTTCTGGGGAGAGGGAAGCTCGAGGAGTTCGACCTTTTTAAAATCGATAGGATGGCTCTCGGATTGAAGCGAGATCGTTCCTCCGGTGAGCATCTTGGTGCCGTATTTTTCGATCAGCTTCTTAGCGACACCATCTCGAGGATCTAATTGGGGCTGGGTGTATTCCAAGACAACCTTACCATCGACGATATGCTTGATGCGGTCTCCGAAGACTTCAACTTCGGCCGTGACCCATTGTTCTCCATGATAAGTTTCCGAACTGGAGCGGATACAGTGAGGGCGAAACAGCTTTCCTTTCATCACAACATTCGTTGAGGGAGTACAAAGATTCGCGGTGGTGCGTTTCTTTCCATCGTTGTTTCCTCCCAAGAGTTGAACTTCAATTGATGCCGGGAAATCTTGGCCGACTGTCATGCTTTCAGGGGTTTGACCGTGGAGCATCAGTCCACTGTTTCTAATCGCCCAACCGGGTCCTTCATTGACTTGATCGCCGACGAATCGATAGACGGCTCTGAGTCGATAATTCTTAAAGGGTTTCTTGTAAAAAATATGCCCGAAAGTTTGATCAAATTTTTCATAAGCGTCGTAACGTACTTTGAGCAGACCATCTTCGACTCTAAAAGTGTTTCCCCAGTTGACTCCTGCTTTATGCCCGCGAATTTTAACAGTCCAATCTTTGAGGTCTTTGCCGTTAAACAGCTGGATCCAGCCTTTTTCTTTAGCTTGAGCCAGGGGGCTGAGTCCAAACAGGAATAAAGCGGCCAGCCAAACTTTTTTAGAACGAAAGATGGTAGTACATAGAGTGTGCATGATATTTCTCCAATGGGGTTGAAGCCTTTTTTATACCACGGAGAATCGCTCTCGATCCACTCTCACAGTCTATTAATTGAGTTGAATTTCTAGGAAATCTTTCAATCTTTTAAATGGAGAGTCAACTCTTGCTGTTATGGTGGGTAAAATTGGAGGAGTGCTGAATTTTGTATTTCCGTTTAATCTTTCTGGGAATTTCAGCATTTTTACTAGCCTTTTATCCCTCGCTAAAGCTTCGGGCTTGAATGGCGGGTGATTTCTTTTTTACGAATCAGTAATTTCAATTCCTAACAATTCACAATAGTCGTGATAATTTTTCCTTCAGGTTGATGAATAAGAAATCTTGGTATTTTCATTTATTGATCACAACGATTTTTGTCTGGATTTCAAATTTTGAAGTCCTTCACGCTCAAGATGTGTTGGTTATCTCAGAGATTCAGACGACGGCCTCTGATGGAATCGAAGATGAAAGTGGAGAGCCCCAAGACTGGATTGAGATTCAAAACTTGGGTTCGAGTACCGTTTCTTTACTCGATTGGAAGCTCACCGATGATCCCAGTCATAACCAAGTTTGGAGCTTTCCTGATCTTCACCTCGATCCCGGAGAGTATCTCGTCGTTCTCGCCTCGGGAAAAGATCAGATCGATTCCCCTATCCATACTTCATTCAGTCTCAATTCGAGTGGCGAGTATTTAGCTTTACTGAATCCTCAAGGTGTGGTTCATCACGAATACGCCCCGTCTTACCCAAAACAACGAAGCGGATTTACCTACGGACTATCGGCTGAGCCCCTGACTCTTATTCCAGAAAATTCCGAAGTTGAATTTTGGGTTCCCACCAGCTCACTCGATCAGGAGCAGTGGAACCAAGTGAGCTATTCACCCGGAAACGATTGGCAGACGATTTCTCTCCCCGCAGGTTACACTCATTCAGAAATTGCGGGGCCTTCCGAGGAGTTGGTCGGGTACTGGCCTTTTGATGGTGATGTCTCAGATCACGCTCGAGAAAATCACGGCACGTTTGTGGGGGGATCGGCCATTTACGCTACTGGATTCGATGGGGCCCCTCAAGGTTCCCTCAATTTCGATGGCACTAATGATTATGTACGAGTGAATCAGGATTCAGGGTTGCCGATTTATTCCCATGAAGAATTTAGCGTCTCCCTTTGGGTGCGGGGCGGAGCCCAGGCCGATAAACGGGTTTTTTCTGAAGGTTCAAGTTCGAACAATACACCCGTCTTCAATATTGGAACAAACTCTGGGAATGGTTCTGAAGTCGATCTCTTTATTCGACTCCCTTCAGGTAGCCGCCCCTTAAGCCATCGTCTTTCGCAAACGCAGCCCTTCGATAATACTTGGCATCATCTCGCGTGGATCGATCGCGATGGGCAAGCCGAACTTTATGTCGATGGGATCTTGGATGGACAAGACTTCTCGTATTCAAAAACGGCGATGACCCTGAATCGAACTTCGATTGGAGCCATATTGAGAGCTTCAGATAGCTTTCACTTTGATGGTCTTATCGACGATGTTTCAGTTTGGGAAAAAGCGCTGAGTGAAGAGGAGATTCAAGCCTTGGCTGCGGGTGGTTCTCCATTGAATTTAGGGGAGCCGGGCTCGGGGGAAGCCACCGATCTTAAAGATGATCTCTTTGAAATCCATCCCACAGCCTACTTTCGAAAGGAATTTGATTTAGACGAAGAGCAAGTCTTTGAGCGGCTCCTTCTCAATGTGGAATACGATGCTGGGTTTGTCGCTTATCTCAACGGAGTGGAGGTGGCTCGACATCATGTTCAAGGGGATGTGGAATGGGATTCGACAGCAACGGCCGAACGGGAGTTTCCGTACGAACAAGAGAGCGTTCTTATTTCGGATCCCGCGGGTCTTCTCAACGTTGGCCCCAATGTACTCGCTGTTCAGGCTTTGAATACCTCCTCTAATGATGAAGATTTCCATGTCGCCTTTGAATTGTTGGCGATTCCCCCTTTGGAAGCAGCTCCGCGATACTTTTCTGAAGCGACTCCTGGTGCTCCCAACCAGGGGAGTCTTTTAGGATTTGTCGAAGACACCAAATTCAATTTTGACCGCGGATATTACTCCGAGCCCATCTCTTTAGAATTGAGTACGGAAACGGAGGGAGCTGAAATCTATTTCACTCTCGATGGGAGTTTGCCGGAAGCGGGATCGAGCTCTCTCTATGAAGGCCCTCTGGTGATCGACCGAACAACGGTTGTTCGAGCTCGGGCTTTTAAGGAGGGATTGGAATCTTCAAATACTGATACTCAAACGTATTTATTTTTAGATTCGATTTTGAGTCAAAGTCGACCCGCTGGTTACCCCACATCCTGGAATGGTGCGACAGCGGAATACGATATGGATCCCGCGGTGGTGGGTGATCCCGATTACGCAGATCGATTTGAAGAAGCCTTTGAGAGTGTCGACACTCTTTCATTGGTTCTCGAACTCGATGATATTTTTGGTTCTCAAGGTCTTTACCAAAACCCGGGGGGAAGAGGAGTTGGTTGGGAGAAGCCGGTTTCGGCAGAGTGGATCTTTCCAGAAGAGGCCGCTGGTTTTCAAATCGATGCCGGTTTGAGGATTCATGGAAACACCAGTCGTAATGTTTCTAACAATCCCAAGCTGGGAATGAGGCTTTTGTTCAAGGAGCAATACGGTAGCAGTAAGTTAAACTACCCGCTCTACGGAATCGGAGAGGTCGATCGCTTCGACACGTTAGTGCTTCGTTCCAACAACCGTGATTCCTGGATCGATACCAACTCTGGGCGGCGCAACACTGCGCAGTATATTTACGATGAATACCTGCGATCGCTTCAAAGTCGCTTGGGGCAAGTCAGTAGTCGAGGGCGCTTTGTTAATCTCTTTATCAATGGACTGTATTGGGGAGTTTATCAAATCGTTGAAAGACCCGATGATTCTTTCAGCGCCGAGCATTTTGGTGGTAACAAAGAAGACTATGACGTCATTAAAAACCATGAAGAAGTACAGTCGGGAAATAGGAATGCTCATAATGAGCTTCTAGATCGCATTCAGCTCAATTTGACTCAAGACTCCAACTACGAATCGGTTTTGGAGGTTCTCGACGTCAATAGCCTGATCGACTACATGATCGTGAACATGTTCGCACCAGCATTGGATTGGCCGGGAAACTATTACATGACTACCAGTCGACTTCCCGGAGGTAAATTCAGATTCTTCTGTTGGGATAGTGATCTCGCATTCGACGAGGGTTTCAGTATCAACCGTACTTTGCCTCATCGCCGGGATAGTGTTTCACCTACAAAATATTTTCATGCACTCAAGGTCAACCAGGAATTTCAGGTGACGTTTTCGGACCGCTTACATAAGGCCTACGTGATCGATCAAACGATGAATCCTTCGGGCGTGCGAGAGACATGGCGAGATATATCCGATCAAATTCGAAAAGCGATGGTGGCTGAAGCAGCGCGTTGGGGAACTTTTCGTAAGTCCAATCCGGGGTACTTACCGGATACCGATTGGGAACCCTTGAATTCTGAATTAGCCACGACTCACCTTCCCGCACGTTCGGTAAGAGTTCTCGGGCAGTTTAGAGTTGGCGGTCTTTACTCAGAGATTGAAGCGCCCACGATCAAACCTCTCAATGATGTTTTTACTCATAACCTTCAAATTACGGTTTCAGGTAGTGAAGGAGACATCTTTTATTCCACTCAAGGAGATCCTCGATTAAAAGGCGGGGAAGTCGCTGAGCATGCGGTTCAATTTTCTTCAGAGGAAGAAGCGCAATTTTTGATTTCCCAATCTCAAAATATCTGGGCGCGAGCAGTCGTCGGAGATGAATGGAGTCCTCTCGTGTATCGTTCTTTCTATCGAGACGCTGGACTGAGGATGAGTGAAATTCACTACCACCCTTTTGGAGTCGTGGGTGATTTTTCCGAAAACGACTTTGAGTTTATCGAATTCATTCATATGGGCTCTCAAGAGATCGACCTCCATGAATATAGAATCGAAGGTGGGGTAGAATTTGATTTTTCAACGAGCGAGATCCAGTCTCTAGCTCCCGGAGACATTATTCTCTTGGTTGAAAATCAAGAAGCCTTTTCGCTGAGGTATTCCGTGGATACATCCATCATCGCCGGTGAGTTCAGAGGGCGGCTGAGTAATGCCAAAGATCGAATTATTCTAAAGGGCCCAAGGGGACGGATTGTACATGATTTGACTTACTTAGATTCCTGGGTTCCTTCCACGGATGGCGAGGGGTATTCTCTCGAAGTTGAAGATTTGGAAGAGGAGTTGGAGACATGGAGTGATCCCACGGCTTGGGTGGCGAGTCCCGTGCTCCATGGAACACCAGGTGAAGTGACGGGAGTTACGGAAGGGGGCTTCCGTCTCCCTGGAGATGCGAATCAAGATTCTAAATTAGAAATTGGGGATGCCATTCGGTTGTTACTGTTCCTTTATGTGGGGGAGGGGCAGGAACTCCCGTGTGAAGCTGAAGCTCTCAATAGTGTTGGAAATTTATTATTATTAGATTCGAATGGGGATGACACAGTAGATCTTTCCGATGCGATTCAGGTACTCTCTTACCTTTTCATTGGTGGCGAGCCTCCCGTTTTGGGTTCGACCTGTAAGAGATTCATCGGTTGCTCCAATCGATGTGATGGTTAAGACTAAAAAGATCCCTTCCTTCCGCTATCATGACCTGGACTCTGTTCGCAATTATTCTTTATGTTCTCGCTCAGCTTGTCGTCGCCTTCTGGGTTTCTCGAAAAATTACGAATGAGGAAGACTATATCGTCGCCGGGAGAAGTTTAGGTCCAACACTGGCTATCTTCACGATCTTTGCTACTTGGTTTGGGGCTGAGACTTGTATTGGCGCAGCCGGTGCTTCTTACGATGGGGGAATTAAAGAGAACACAGCAGATCCCTTTGGTTACGGATTATGCGTGCTTTTAATGGGGGCATTCTTCGCTGCCCGTATTTGGAAATTGAAACTAACCACCCTTGGAGATCTCTTTAGAAGGCGATTCGGGGCAGCCGCTGAGAAACTATCAGTGGTACTTTTAATTCCGGGGTCGATTCTTTGGGCTGCAGCCCAGATCAAGGCATTCGGAGAAGTTCTTTCCCATGCTTCCTCTTGGGATAGTCAAATCACGACGACTTGTGCGGCAGCTGTGGTGATCATTTACACAGCATTTGGGGGGCTCAAAGCCGATGCCGTGACGGATTTCATTCAGGGCTTAGTTCTCGTCATCGGAGTGGTTACTTTGTTCGTCGTCGTATATTTCTTTACGGATGGATTTGATGTTTCTGAAATACCCGAAGAGAAACTAACTTTCAAAGGTGCCACCAGTAGCTGGGGGGAATTTTTTGAGGGTTGGGCGATCCCGCTTTGCGGCTCGGTCTTCGCCGCTGAGTTGGTTGCGCGGATTGTGGCTACGAGGTCTGCTTCCGTTGCTCGAGGGGCGGCCCTGACTGCGGGCACCATTTATGTCAGCATTGGGGTTTTGGTCGTTGCCTTAGGTTTAGCCGGAACTGTATTGATCCCGGACTTAGAATCGGGCGAACAAATCTTGATGGCATTAGCTAAAAGTAAATTAGCGATTCCATTGTATATCATCTTCGCAGGGGCCTTGATTTCGGCCATTCTCTCAACTGTGGATTCAGCACTGCTTGTAGCTGGTTCTCTTTTAGCTCACAACGTTTTGATTCAAGCTTTTAAAATCGATAAGGATTCGACCCGTTTGAAGTGTAATCGGTTTGCGGTGGTGGTCTTCGGTTTTATTGCTTATGGCCTCGCCTTTAGCTCTGATTCAGTGTACGGCCTAGTGGAAGAAGCTTCGGCCTTTGGAACGGCCGGTGTCTTTTTCTGTGTAATCATCGGTTTATTTTTTAAGGCCGGGGGAAAATGGACCGCGCTTTTAGCGATGAGTTTTGGGGCGGGGAGTTATATCGGTGCAATCTATTTAAATTATCTTATAGGAATTTCACTAAATTCAATCGTTGGTATTACATTGGGTTTTATTGCAATTCCACATCCTTATTTACTCTCACTTCTCTTTGCAGCTACTGGAATTACGGTAGGTTTGATTTTAGATTCAAAGCCCAATGTGTTAACGGGGGATGACGGTCAGTAACGCAAAAGATTTTGAATTAACATTAGAAAGAGAATTTGCGCTAAGTTGAAATTCAGAGGGCGCAGGGAAATTCGATTAAAATCTATCGATGCCCAAACCACCAAGGGCTGATAGCCCTAATTTTATAGCCCAGGGCAGAGCGAAGCGTCGCCCAGGATGAATGTGAGATTATGTTGAGCCCTGTAAGGGCGGTACTAGCTGTTTAGAACCCAAAGGATGGGCTCGATCAGGAGTCAGCGAATGTTGAGGGATGCTAGCCGTCCCTCGGGAGGGCCGCATGCGGAGCCTGCGGACTACCTTAGCGAAGCGTCACCCTGGGATGAATGTGAGAATATGTTGAGCCCTGTAAGGGCGGTACTAGCTGTTGAGAACCCAAATGATGGACTCGATCAGGAGTAAGCGAATGTTGAGGGATGCTAACCGTCCCTCGGGAGGGCTGCAGGCGGAGCCTGCGGACTACCTTAGTGAAGCGTCACCCTGGGGGGATGCGGGAAAACACTCGCTTACGCTTCGCGCTTGAAATGAGGAATGGATTTTGGGTTACTTCAAAAGGCTCAACGGGTTTTGTCTCGTCTTCAAGGGCAGAGTCACCGGTTGATTTAAACGGTGAGATTCAAAAACCGAAGCGATCATTTCATTCGCGGCCAAACCCTCTTTGTAACCTGCTTTGGCTTGAGTATCGGTTTCAATTGCCTTTAACAAGCTTTGAATAGCGTAATGATTTCGTTTGAAAGCATCACCCTTCAGGGGTTCTGGCTGATCGATTCCCGCTGACGAAACATTTTTCCAGTTCTTGCGGCTTCTCCCCGGTGACCAACTGGAGTCTTGAAGGATTTTTACCTCGGGCATCGGGGCTTCTAAAATTTCGATGACTCCCTTCGAGCCGAAGATTTGCAGCCCGAATCGACTGGGATTACCTCTTTGATTTCGATTCGTATTGAAGTAAGCGGTGATTCCGTTTTTCATACCGAAGGTGGCTTGAATCGAATCTCCCGCCAATGGACCGATGCCTTCAGCGCCGTTATAGACGTGTTTCTTAGTGACCCTTTCACCCTTGTCGGTGACTTCCGCAAAGCACCAATTCGGCAAACCATTCAGGCCATAAATCATGGTCATGATGTGAGTGCCTAAGACCCACAAATCCTCACCGCCTCCTCGGCGGTCTTCTTTTCCTCGCCCTCGAAGCTCTAAGACTTTACCGATGGCTCCATCTTGGATCAGGGTTTTTACTCGTTCGTATTTCGGGCTGTATAGAGTGGGGATGGCTAAGGCGAGTTTTACATTTTTCTTTTTGAGCGCTTCAACAACCTTGTCGGCTTCTACCAAATCGCGACAAAACGGTTTTTCAATAAGGATGTGAATTCCCCGTCGGGCGGCTTCCAGCATCATGTCAGCATGCTGGTCGATCCACCGAGGACAAATTGAGACGATGTCGAGTTTTTCCTGCTCGAGCATCTTGCGATAATCGGAATAAGTGTTCGAGACTTTAAGTCGTTTTGAAGCTTGTTCAAGGCCACCCTTATGCGCATCGGCAACCGCCGTTATCTTACAGTGAGGAAAATCTAACCAAGCCGTGTCTAAACCATGACCGTAGTTTCCTCTTCCGGTGTGACCGATGATGCCGACGTTATATTTTTTGGGGGGAGAAGAACTCGGCCCTGCGATGGAAATGGCGGGGGCGCCCAAAACGCTGAGTGTTCCCAGGGTTGAATGGATAAATGTTCTGCGTTTCATCGAAGCCTCCATGAAATATGTCGTTTGTTAATAACGAAAACTTTGAGCAATGCGAAATGACCCTCTGCTACTTACCTTTAAGAAATTTAAATGAGATGAAGATTAATCCTCCAAGCATCAACACTCCGGCGATGGCGTATTTCCCCATGAGAGAAGACGTGGATTTTAGGGCTCGGCCCTCTTCGATAAGCCATACTTTTTGTGGGTCGAACTTATAAGTATCTTGAAGAAGTTTTAATTCTTCTCCCGAAATTTGTTCAATTTCATTGATGACGATCCCTTTGATGATGGTTTTCTTATCCAGGTTGGCAAAGTAATCGTCTTTAGGAACTGTTTTTGACTTCAAGATAATTTTGATTTGACTGGGAGGTGGGTATTTGTCATAGGCGTCACCTCCCGCTTCACGAGCAGCGAGAAAACCTTGGACCCAGGGATCGTCGGCGGGAACCAGTGGGACCCAAATGGCTTTCCAGTAGAAATCATCGGTTTCCCTTCCGTTATCGTCTACTTCCGTAAGAGTCACAAACATATTATCGCAGTACACAAAATCTTTTAGGATCAGGTGGGCATTGTCTTTTGGGCCCTCAGCGATCAGTTGTTTACAGGTGATTCGTTGTGGTTTTTCTTTGGCGATTGAAGCAATTGTCGAATCCTTTAGAGCTTCGCTAAGAAGGATAACACCGATGGCGATTGCAACACCGCCACTGATAATAGCTTGAATTTTACTCATAATTAAACTGTCCCTATTTGTTGATGTTTTCGTAAATCCTCTAGAGTGATCTGCATTTATAGAGCAGGCTCAAACTTTTCTCACAAATGCGTAGGCCACCGCTCCGATCCCCACAATGATCAGAAGAACTCCGCTCGCAAAAAAGATGATGGAGTTTGAAAGAGTTCGACCTTCATCCAAGATCCACGCTTTGCTGGGGTCAAAATTGTAATTTTCGGTTAAGAGTTTTTTCTCTTCTCCGTAAATCATTTCAATCTCGTTGACAATGATTCCTTGGATCTCTTTTTTATCTACGAATTGACCCAGGCTTTTTTCGGATTTGATATTTGAAGATCGTAAAAGTACGCTGAAGGAATCTGGTGGGGGATAATTATCTAAGGCCGCCCCACCTAGAAGCAAGGCTGCTTTATAGCCTTTCGACCAGGGATCATCGGCAGGGATCAACGGGATCCAAACCTTAGTCCAAGCAGAATTGGAGCTGTCTGAAGACTTTTTACCCTCATAGACGTAATAAGGGCTACAGATGAAATCCGTAAGGATGATGTGGGCGTTATCTTTGGGGCCATCCTCCGCTAATTTTTTACAGGTGATTACCTGGGGATCTGCCATTGCGACTTCTGAGAGCCGGCTCTCTTTAGATCCTTTTGATACTACCCCAATTCCGGCAAGTGCGATTGCAGCTCCGATTAACACTAAACGCCATTTGGATATTATCAACATCGCCAACCCCTTTAATAACGAAATGCATTAACCGAGATTCTATAAATAGAAATCAAGCTGATTTATATGAGTGTTTTTCTTCGTGAATTTTGGAACTCATGAGGATACCGGGGTGAACAATAGATCTCAATGTTTGTTATCATTCTCCATTGATTTTTGGTACGATCTTCAACTTGATCCTTCTTTTAAACCAGACGTTAACCCTTAATTTCACTTCTGATTTGCGGTGAGCTCTGTCGGTTCCAACGATCGACTTATGAGCTTCAAATAGATTAAAGAGAGATTCGAAATGAAAATCATTCGATATCAAGATGCCTCCGGAGAGATCCATTACGGTTGTCAACAGAACGATGGTTCAGCGACGCGCTTGAACGGAGATATCTACGGAGAGTATTCCGATTCAGGAGAGGCTGCGGATGTCGCCAAGCTTCTAGCTCCCATCGTTCCCACCGATATTTTGTGCATCGGTTTAAACTACGGTCATCACGCCGATGAAAGTGGTTTGCCCCATCCTGAATTTCCCGTTCTCTTTATGAAGAATGTCGGGGCGCTTCAAAATCCAGGTGATCCCATCATCATTCCCAGTAAGTTGAAATGTGAAACCGTCGATTTCGAATGTGAGCTCGGAGTGATCATCGGGAAGGAATGTTACAACGTTTCTAAGGAAGATGCATTGGATTACGTCTTGGGTTATACCTGCGCCCACGATGTCAGCGAACGACACTGGCAAAAAAATGGAGGTGGAGGGCAATGGTGTCGAGGAAAGACCTTCGCCACATTCTGTCCGATCGGCCCTTGCTTGGTGACTTCCGATGAAATCACGGATCCTCAATCATTAGGAATCAAAACGGTTCTTAACGGAGAGACGATGCAAGATTGGAAGACGAACGATATGATTTTTGATGTCGTTACTCTTATTGAATTTCTCAGCGCCGGAACGAGGCTCTTACCGGGAACTCTCATCCTTACAGGAACCCCTCATGGAGTCGGTGCTGCAAGAAAACCTCCAGTATTCTTGAAGCCTGGGGATAACGTGACGATTTCCATTGAAGGGATCGGCGATTTAGAGAATCCAGTGGTGGCTGAAGATTGAGATGCCGACTGAAGTTGAACTTGTTTTAGACTCTAAAGCCATATTGGGGGAAGGACCCCTTTGGGATCCCGATGCAAAGGTTCTGTGGTGGGTCAACATCTTTGCTGGGGAATTACACCGGTTCGACCCCCAATCCGAAAACGATGACGTTTTTCAAATTGGAGAAGCCGTCGGTACAGTTGTGCTTCAACGATCAGGGGGAGTGGCTTTAGCATTAGAAAATGGTTTCGCTTCGTTTGACCCTGGAACCCAGACCCTAAAACGGCTTGCTGATCCTGAGAGCCATATTTCTACTAATCGCTTTAATGATGGTAAGTGCGATCCCAAAGGACGATTTTGGGCGGGTACCATGTCGAAGGTAGAAGACCCTGGCCATGGAATTTTGTATTCATTGGACGGTGACGGTAAGGTTAAAAAACACGTTCAAGATATTTCAGTTTCAAACGGTATTGTGTGGAGTTCTGATTCAAAAACTATGTATTACATCGATTCCCCCACGAAGAGAATCGATGCCTTTGATTACGATTTAGAGTCGGGTGAAATCTCAAATCGTCGAACTGCAGTCAAAGTGGAAGACGGTTTGGGTTTTCCAGACGGAATGGCGATCGATGTTGAAGATAAGCTGTGGGTCGGAATGTGGGGTGGATCTCAGGTTATTCGATACGATCCATTATCAGGATCGATCTTAAGTCAAATTCCTGTGCCCTCAGCTCATGTCACCGCTTGTGCTTTCGGTGGTGAGGATCTTCACGATCTATATATCACGACCGCTCGAGACCGAATGACTTCTGAGCAACTCCAAGAGCAGCCTCATGCGGGCGGATTGTTTCGAGCGCGAGTTCCCGTTAAGGGGACACTCTTTGAATCTTTTAACGCTTAGCGCTCTCTACCACAGCATCCACATATGCATCGATAATCGGATGCACATATGAAGCATCCGATCGAATCTGGGGCAGAAAGAGAGTGCCCATATAAAAAGGATGATCGGTGAGTTCCATCAGTCGAGGGGCGCCATCTTCATCTTTTCCTGAAAATCGAAATGAAGTTTCTTCAAATGCAGGAAAGTACTTAGGGTTCAAACCGAAGTTACACCGAAACGATTCCTTGGATTCCTCTTTACCGTAAATTTCTCGGGCTTGAGTGCCGGGGCTCAGGAAGACCTTCCCCTCTACATCTTTTAACGAACAAGTTAATTTCGAAACCACTAAGCGCTCGGCATCGGGAGATGATTCTTCGTGCTCGGCGTTTTCGATATTTAAAACATTTCTTGCGTACTCTACCAGAGCCGTCTGAAATCCGCCTCACGTCCCTATAAAGGGCCATCCAGATTCGCGGGCCAGACGAACTGCGTTGAGGGCACCCTCAAAACTGACGTAAGGGCTTGAGGGTGCGCACCAGAAACCCTGAAAAGATTTTAGTAGCGATTCTTTGTCAAAGGATTCTAGGCTCTCCGTTGGAATCCATTCAAAATTAAGTGGGATAGATTTCAGTCGCGCCGCGGTTTCGATGACCGCGTTGGTCGCTTGGTGGAATGGGTTGTCGGGGTTGAAATCTCCGATGATGCCGATTGTGATTTCGTTTTTCATTGGGGGTTCGTAATCTCCTTGAAGATTCACTTGAAAGGATTGGGATCTCTAACAGTTTCGAAGACTCTACGGACTTCGGTTGGGTGTTCGGGTAGAACTTTCCAGAGATGGAAATGGTTATCGTAATTTGTAATGAGTGCTTGTGCAAAGAGAACGATGACAAAAATGAAAAGTAAGACAGATAAAAAAAGAGGCCGGTAGGTTGACTTATTTAGCACTGAAAATGCGAGCTGAATCCAACAGAGAGCCATCGTCCCAACTGCTATTCAATTATTAGATTTCTTGGAGTTTAACAAAATGTAATACAAAAATCCGTAAATGATGCATTTGAAACGGGTGGGCTTTTTGCTGATAGAAATAGGATTAGGATCATTGCTGCTGAGGAAAGAAAATATCTAATGTAAAGATCCCAAATCGTTTTGTACTTAATGCTCGAAATAATGACGATGAACAAAATTCCATAGAAGAGGCATTCACTCGCAAAGATATCTTCAAATCTGTTCCACTTTCCGTAAGGATCTCGCGCTCTCGGTGGATCTAACCAAAAGTAGATTCCGAATCCGATTAAGAACAAAGACATCTGAACATATTTATGAAAGGGATATTTTTTTCTGATATGTTGAAGGTAGCACGTTAAGAGCACTGGAAAAACAAATGCTAAGTAGATTAGCAAGAGTTCGCCTATAGATGGGGACGCCGAACATGCGAGGATTTTCATCACCCTCCGTCAGTCTTAGTAGAGTACGTTGAGATATAGCAGTTAAAATTTAATTACCTGCAAATTAGGACGTACTAAGTCTGAGGAGTGTTTCAACTAATTAGGATCTATCTTCCAACGACTCAAAATATTCGGCTACATTCCCAAAGGCGTACTCATGGAGGTCGAACTCTCCATCTGTGATGCGCACTTCCTCGCTGTCGACAAAGGCGATCATGGGTTGGTAGGGGCGCCCTTTCGCGATAATGGTGCCTTGATCTTGGAGCATACCCATGTCGAACATGAAGCGCTCACATATATCCTGGCGCTGGTCGAGGTTTAATGACGACTCTTTTAAAGCGTCATCGAGTAGTTTGATGAGTTGAAATTGATATTCTGTCGCTAAATCTTCGTATTGACGATTGAGTTTGATTTTCATGAATCATTCTTTGACTAAAATTATTATCCCGGTAGACCAATTGAGTTTGGTCTTTTTAAAGCCTTTTTGATTCTCCAAGATTTGAACGAGTTCTTTCGCTTTAGGGAAGTGCTCTTCGGGCCAGTTTTCTTGGGGGAGCATATCATCGACGATATAGATCCCACCTTTTTTTAAGAGGTCGAAGGTCAATTCTCGGTCCCAGTACTTTCCCGGCCAAGTATCAGCAAAGATCAGGTCAAAGCTATCTTTTTGGGCTCCTTTTAAGAATTCGGATCCATCCTTGACGTGGAAAGTGATACGACCATCTAGTGAAAGATGTTTTTTGGCGATCTCTACGACTTCAGCATCATCATCGACCGTGGTCAAATGTGATTGGCTATCCATTCCATCGAGAAGCCAACACGCTCCTAAACCCGTACCCGTTCCGAGTTCCAAGATTTGGCCCCCCGGACGACTTGCAACTAGAGTTCGTAGAAAGGAGCCGGTTTGATGGTCGGAGGCCATCGAAAATCCATGAGACTGGGTGTCTTCTTCGATGTCTTTTAGTCGCTTAGGAAGATTTAAATTTTGAGTATCGTCCATAGAATTCGCCCGTAGCCAAATTCGCCAGAATTTGGATCAAGAAATTTTAAAGTGTAATCACCAAATGGCTGGCGTCTTTTGCTATGCGCCAGAATTTGGTTCGTTAGCCTCTATTCATCTAATTTCCAACGCAATTGAAACTCAATTTCTTCCTCTGAGGAAGATCGTTCGTGCTCGATGTTGATGGTGGAATCGGCGGCCACCGATACTCGTTCACCCGCTACCTGGATACGGAAGCGTTTTCCTTCCTCCAGGCAATCCGCCAAGCGACGTAGTTTTGCGATGAATTGTTTTTTAGGATAATCTTTTTCGATGTCTCGTTGGGCTCTTTTTTTACGTTGCGCCATTTCGTGTTCCTCTGCTGAATAATTCCTAGCTTTTACAGCTTTAACAAGGGTTTTAGCTCTTCCTTCGATCTTTAGCTTAAAACCCTTTTAAAGTAATAAATACGAAGAAGTAGGCGACAATAGTGGCAAGGGAATCAACGACAAGCAAGAAATAAAATACTTTTCTTTGAGGGTGCTTCTGGGAAGCCATTTAGCTTGATTCTCCCTCTGAATCTGAACATGATGATGGTTTCACTCTTTTTGGTTACTGACAGAAGAACAGCAATCCACAAATACTGAACATTGAAAGTTTCGAAATGTCCTCGTTGAAGTCTTATATACTAAGCCTCTTGTTCATCTTTCTCTGTAGTTCTATCACCACACTTTCAACGGCGAGTGAGGAGAAGGTATGGCAACCCCCAGCATCGAATGAGGATTTACCTTCGATTCCAAACCTACCCGATGTCTTAATGGGTGAGGCGGGTGAATCCATCCGCACTCAAGAGGCTTGGGAAAAACGGCGTAATACCCTAAAAGAGATCATCCTTTACTACCAGTACGGTCGGATTCCTCCTCGTCCAGATCAAGTCACAGGAACTTTGATTAAATCGGTCCCTCATAAAAGTGGCAAGGGAACGGAGGATTGGATTCTGCTGAAGATCGGATCTCAGCGCCCTCTCGAAATGCGTATCGTGATCTATCGACCCAAAAATGAGGGAAAGCTTCCCGTGATCATTCGAGAGGAAGGTCACCTCGGAGGAACTCGTCAAGTGCCGATGTTTCTCGATGCGGGTTTCATGTTCATCGAATACGCTCGGCACGATTTAGATCCAGATCGAAAGGGAGTGAAAGGCCCAGCCCAGCAAAAGTATTCGGACTATGATTGGGAAACTCTGGCGGTTTGGGCGTGGGGCGGCATGCGAGTGATCGATTATCTAGAAACGCGGCAGGATGTGGATCTCAAACGTATCGGTATCACTGGGCATTCTCGCGGAGGAAAGATGGCACTTTTAGCGGGGGCCTTGGATGAAAGGTTTACCTTGGTCGTTCCCAATGGTTCCGGGGCTGGTGGTGCAGGATCTTACCGGGTGCTGGGGCCGGGAGCTGAATCCTTGGGAATGAACGATAAGCCTCACTGGTATCACGAACGCATTCAGTGGTTTGATGAAAAGGAAGACCGCCTACCTTTCGATCAACATTTTCTTAAAGCCTTGGTCGCTCCTCGACTGTTGTTGTGTACGGAATCTGTGGATGACGAATTCGCCAATCCAGAAGGAACTCAAGCCACTTCGGTGGCGGCTCACAGAGTCTTTGAACTTTATGGCGTGCCCAAAAAGAATGGTCTTTATTATCGCGGAGGTAAGCATGCTTCTAACGATGAAGATTGGAAGGCCCAATTAGATTTTGCTCAATGGCATTGGTTTGGAAAACCGCCTCCAAATCCAGAACGGTTTTGGAAGACCCCTTACGATCTACCCCGAGAACTCGTTTCGGATTCTCGATCGATCCCCATCAAAACAGCATTAGAAGCTCATTCCTCTCCCCAAGATCAGGCGATTGAGTTTGTACGAGTCGGGGATGCCGGTAATTCTCCCGATCGAAATAATGAAGGTCGTGGTGTGTTTGGTGATGTTACTTATTGCTTCAACATCTCCAAGCGGCAGATCACTAACACTGAATATGCTTTTTTTCTCAACGCTGTCGGTAAGAGCGACCCGAACGGTTTATACAATCTCAGAATGGGTACAAATCAGGGGGGCATTCTCAGAATGGGGGACTCGGGAGAATATCAATACTATGTAAAAAACACCAAAGCCCAACTTCCGGTTACGTTTGTTGCCTTTCACGATGCAGCACGTTATGCGAACTGGTTACATAATGGAAAGCCTCAGGGCGAGCAATCCAGCGCTACGACTGAAGATGGAGCTTATAAAATACAAGGGACTCAAGTGAGTTCTCGAAACGTTCACGCTCGTTATTCGCTTCCAAGTGAAAACGAATGGTACAAGGCTGTTTATTTCCTCGGTGATCCTTCCAATAAAAAATATAAATATCAATTGTTCGTCCCACGACTCCTCGGGGGATACAACTTGATGAGTCACCCTAAGAATTGGGTGACGGCCTACGGTCTCGAAAACGTAAATAACAATGTTTGGGTATGGAATGAAGCGCGTGTAGGAAAGATTTTTAGAGGCTTGCGTTCCGGGGCTTGGTTTTTAGGGAACAATCGTCAATCTGCAGGGCGTTTCTTCAGCAATCCCACCTTAGAGCTTTCAAAGATCGGTTTTCGAGTCGTCCGACACGAAAAGCTTTCAGCTAAAGATCTACCGAAGGTTAAGGTCGCCAATATTCGTCGAGTCTTTCACAACGGAGAACACAACGCCTTTACGGATCTGATCCTTTATCAAAATAATTATTATTTGGCATTTAGGAGTTGCCCGGATGGTCACGGAGTTCAACCCACAGCCAGTATCATTATTTTGAAAAGTGCTGATTTAAAATCTTGGAGTCCAGTTCACCAGTTTTCAGTACCCGAGCGAGACACTCGCGATCCTCACTTTCTTTCCTTTAAGGGGAAGCTTTTCGTTTACACAGGAACTTGGTATTACGGGAAACCGGGAACGAAGAGAACCCGTTTTGATTTGAATGAACATTTAGGTTATTGCGTCTGGACTCCCGATGCCAAAAATTGGAGTCCACCCACCTTGTTAGAAGGTACTTTCGGACACTACATTTGGAAGGCTAATACTTTCAACGGTACGGCATACTTATGTGGGCGGAGAAAATTTAGTTTTAGAGTGGGGCCGAAAGGGGAGGGAGTTGACGTGAAATCTGTCATCCTTGAAAGTGAGGATGGTTTGATTTGGAAAAAGAGAGGTTTTTTCCAAGATACTCATGGCGATGAAACGGCCTTTCAATTCTTGCCCGATGGTACCATCGTGGGGATCGGGAGAAGGGCTCGTAGTGCGGCTGAATTTTTAACTGCCAAGCCTCCCTACCGAGAGTGGGAACGCCGTGATCTTAAGGAATATATTGGAGGACCATTGATCACCCAGTGGGGAAATCGTTGGGTAGTAGGTGGTCGAAAGAATACTCCCCGAGGGCCGAAGACCGTCTTACAGTGGTTTGTTCGGGGTGAGCTTCATCCCTTTGTCGAATTGCCGAGTGCAGGAGATAATTCGTATCCTGGATTCATCGACCTCGGAGAAGGGAAAGCCGTTGTATCTTGGTACTCTTCGCACGAGAAAGATGCGCAGGGGAAACGAATTACCGCGATTTATATGGCGGATTTAGAATTAAAGTAGTCGGCTCACCCCGTGAGCCGGGACGGTATGAGTCACTTCGCAAATCAGTCATAATTAAGCCAGGATTTGTAACGCTGTGCTCTTCCGGCTCACGGGGTGAGCCGACTACAATCCGCACGCAGAGCGTGCGGACTACATTGAGCCGACTACTATTTAACTGAATTTAAAAATGAAAATTATCATACTTTCACTTACCAGCTTACTACTCGTCTTCTCTAACCTCATCGCTGAAGATCAAGCCATCCGCTGGGCTCAGTTCCGAGGTACCGACGGCTTGGCGGTTGCACCCGACCAAAATGTTCCAACTCAATTTGGACCGAATAAAAATCTGTTGTGGAAGGTTGAAGTTCTCCCGGGGCATTCTTCGCCGGTGATTTGGAAAGATCGAATCTTTTTGACGGCTTACGCCAAAAGCGAGCTCAAAGTCTTATGCTTGAATCGAAAAGATGGATCTGAAATCTGGAAAAAGAGTTTTAAGGCTCAGGGGAAAGAAGAGTTTCAACATGAAGATTCCTCTCCAGCGATTCCCACTCCTTGTGTCGATTCCAAAAGACTCATCATTTATTTTGGGGCCTATGGTTTGATCGCCCTCGACCACGATGGGGAAATGATTTGGGAAAAGAAGTTTCCCGTGGCAAAAAATCCATTTGGTTTCGGAGCTTCACCTATTCTCGATGGGGACTCGGTATATCTCCTTCGAGATGTCGTTGGATTGTCAACCCTATCCTGCTGGAATGCCGAGACGGGTCAACGTAAATGGGAAGTTCCTCGCCCTGAAATTGGGGTGAACTACTCAAGTCCCTACGTTTGGAAGCGAAACGGTGTGACCGAAATCGTTGTAGGGGGATCCGGTAAGCTTGAAAGTTTTAATGCGGAGGATGGGAAAGAAATTTGGGTCGTGACGAATCTCCCGGCATTCGTCTGTACCTCACCCGTTTCGTCGGGCAATCAACTTATCTTCGGCGGTTGGACGACCTCCAACATACCGGGGAACGAGCGCTTGGTTACCGGTTTCGATGCCGATGTACCCCGGGAAGTCCTCAAGGACTTGAGTAAGTTCGTGGATCATTTTGATAAGAATAAAGATAAGAAGATTCAGCGCAGCGAACTACCCGACAGTCGAGTTCGAGATGTCTTCAAGTACCTCGATAAAAATCGCAATGGGGATTGGGAAGATTTTGAAATGAAACCCTTCTTTAATCAGAAGGCCGCTCCGGGTCGTAATGTTCTCGTTGCCATACGAGGAGGAGGAAGGGGAAATATCACCAAAACTCACGTAATGTGGGAACACAAGAGAGCCTTACCTTATGTCGCTTCTCCGGTCGTGCATCAGGGAAAAGTCTACTACGTTAAGAAGGGTGGGCTCATTTCATGCGTCAGTTCAGAAAACGGTAAGCCGTTTTACCAGGCCAAGAGATTAGGCTTAGGTGGAGAGTATTACGCGACCCCCGTTCTCGTGAAAGATAAATTACTCGTACCCGCTGAACGGGGAACCGTGTTTGTTCTTTCAACGGATGGTCCGTTTGAAATTTTGGAGCGCAACCAAATCGGTGAAGGCTTGTACGCTACTCCAGCGGTTGTAGATAACAAGATCTACCTTCGGTCTTCGAAGCACTTGTGGGCCTTCGGGTCTCGATCTTAGAATTTACATGGCGAAAAGATACCCCATCGCATTAAAACGAGTTTATGAGCCCGCTGAACCCGATGACGGTATAAGAATTCTGGTCGAGCGTCTCTGGCCGCGGGGATTGTCGAAAGAAAAAGCAAAGGTTGATCATTGGCTAAAGGATTTAGCACCTTCGGCTGAACTCCGAAAATGGTTTCAACACGATGTTGAAAAGTGGGAGGAATTTAAGTCCAAGTATTTTGAGGAACTCAGTAATCAAGTTGATGGCTTAGAAGGCCTCCTCGATCTTATTAAGAGCCATAAAGTTACCCTCGTTTTCGCCTCTAAAGAGGAACGATTCAACAATTCAAATGCGTTAGTAGAATTTATTGAAAATTTTATGCGGAACTCCGACTGATAGAGATTCTGAGAAAATGTCGAAGGATTTCGCATAATTTATAAATCAGAGTTCTTTTCAGGAAACTTAAACCAAAATGAAAATCACATTCATCACCTTGACGATGGCTATAGCCCTGCTCACTTTCGGTTGCAATGTAAGAGTGAATACGGGTGGGGGAAAAGCTACGAGCGTCAACAGTTGCTCAGCGAGTCCTATTTTGGGAACAGCGGCCTTCTCTTACTACAAATGGAGCGGGGGGCTGAGCATCCTTCTCCTCCATGACATCGATGCGAGCACCAGTGGAAGATTGACCACCAATAACCAGGGGGCTAATGCGACCATGGAACTCAAAAAAGCGGATGGAACGCGTATCACCTTCAGTGTAGACTCCAAGGATGGAGTCACTGGAAAAGTTACTTATTTAGGATCATCTTTTGATCCTCAGGAGGGCAATGTCTTTATTTTTACGAATGTTGATAACAAGCTTGCCATTCAGAGACTCAACAAGGATATGAGTGGACTCGCTTGCAAGATCGACGATGTGAAGGCCTTTATTAAACAAGACACTGATTTTGAAAAATATATAAAGCGTTGATGTCTTAAATTCGCTGAGGCATCTTCGCCTTCATTTTCTTTTGCCAGCTCTTGAGTTTGTTTTGAAGTTCTTTAGCTTTATCGGGGTGGGTCTTCGACAGATCCTTCTTTTCTCCTGGGTCTGTCGCCAAATTATAGAGCTCAATTTTTTCCCAGTGATAAAACTCAATCAATTTCCAGTCTCCGACACGAATAGCGGCACCCGGTTTCCAAGAGGAACCATGGTAGTGAGGGTAGTGCCAGAAGAGGCTTCGTGGGCTCTTATCTTCGTTATTGGATAAATGTTTATATAGACTTTTCCCATCCGCATGCAGGTCAGGATTAAGGGGAAGGCCGGCTAATTCTAAGATGGTGGGAAAGAAATCCGTACTGAAAACGGGAGTCTTACAAATCGATCCTGGCTTGCCAACTCCTGGAGCACTGATGATCAAGGGTTCACGAATGCCGCCTTCGTAGAGCCACCCCTTTCCTGAGCGAAGGGGTAAATTGCTGGTAGGGGCTCTTCGGTTTTTTCTCAATGTGCATAAACCACCGTTGTCAGAAAAAAAGAAGACGGCAGTGCTTTTATCTAGGCCCTGAGATTGGAGAGCTGCCATCAATTCTCCTACGCTGTCATCGACCGCTTGAATCATCGAAGCGTAGGCGGGATTGTCTTGAGTGAGCTTGGAAGTGCCATCGTGTTCGTCGATGCTGGTGCCCTTGGATTGAACCTTACTTGCTTTCTCTTTGAAATGTGCGATTCGCTTTTTGTAGGGAGTGATCGGAGTGTGAACGTTGTAATACGAAAGATAAAGTAAGAAGGGTTTTTTCGAATTACGAGTCTTCAGAAATTTGATCGATTCTTCCGTCAATCTTTCGGTGAGGTATTCCCCTTTGTGTTTTGATTTTAAAGTGGGATTCGTCCAGGGGGCGTAGTACCCACCGGGAGGTGATCCTTTTTTGTTCCCTCCAATATTGAAATCGAAACCTTGATCCTTAGGCCAATGCCCTTTGTCGCCTAAGTGCCATTTGCCCGCGAAGAATGTTTGGTAGCCATTCGCTTTGAGCTCTTCGGCGATGGTCACCTCTGACAGGGCTAGATTATCTCGATCGTTGATGTGTTTGAACTTTGCCGTTTTTGCTCTATTTGTGGCCATGCCGGGGATCCAATCGGTGATATCTACTCGAACGGGATGGCGGCCCGTGAGGATGCTCGCCCGGGTGGGAGAACAAACCGAGCCCGCAGCGTAAGCTTGGGTGAATCGAGTACCCGATGCGGCGAGTCGATCGATGTGCGGTGTTTCGTAGAACGTACTGCCGTAGCAACCCGTATCCGCCCACCCTAAATCATCGACTAAAAGAAAGACAAAATTGCGTTTACCTTCAGGGGACGCCGTGGCTTGAACTGAAATTAGTGCGGTGAGGAGTAGAATCACATTTCTAATGATTGAACTTTGGTGTCGAGTCATGGTGAGATGATTTCTATCAAATAAGTTTAATATGGGTTTAGCGATAGAGCGATAGCAAGATATCTATCGTATCGATATTCTCCCTCTCAAGAAAGTGTCAATGAGAAGATGTTCATTAAAAAGACCATCATCATCTGTCTGTTTCTGTGCTCCTCGTCAGTCCTTCTAAGTCAGGAGGACAATCGAGTCATTCAAGTCGGAGCCTACTCGCAAGATATTAGCCCAAAGGTCTTGCCCGCGCGCCAGAATGGTGGATTTTTAGAAAGAGTCACGAACCGAGTTGCTGACCCACTTTATTCCCGAGTGGCGTACTTTAAGAATGATAAGCAACAATTAGCGATCGCGATTGTTGATTCTTGCATGCTTCCGCGGACTCTTTGCGATGAGGTGAAGCGAAGAGTTCATTCTGAGATCGGCTTAGAACCTAACCGCGTTTTAATTTCGGCAACTCACACCCATACTGCTCCGAGCGCGATGAATTATTGCTTAGGAACTCGAATCGATCCTGAGTACGCCAAAGTCTTACCCGGTTGGATTGCAAAAAGCATCATCGAAGCATCGAAACGAGTTCGCCCAGCTGAGGTCGGGCATACTGTATTTCAAGCTCCCGACCACACGGCTAATCGACGTTGGATTCGTAGAGTGGGACGCCCTGACTTGGATCCTTTCGGCGAACGCACCGTGCAAGCGATGATGCATCCGGGCTATCAAAATCCTCATTACGTCGGTCCTTCGGGACCTGAGGATGCGGGATTTTCGATCCTGGCTGCTAGAGACTATGAAGGAAAGCCCATATTTTTTATGGGTAACTTTTCGATGCACTACTTCGGCTTCGGTGGTGGCTTCTCAGCGGATTACTTCGGGCGTTATGCGAATCAAATTGAAAAAGAGCTCGGGAAAGAAACTCAGGGATTTGTGGGGATTCTTTCTCAGGGGACGAGTGGAGATTTATGGAGAGGGGATTATTCGAAACCGAGAGTTAATCCTCCGATCGACAAATACACTCGAGAGCTCGTTGAATCATCATTGAAAGCTTACAAGCAAATTCGCTTTTTTAAAAATGTTCCTATCGGGATCGAAGAGCAGCGAATCACTTTTAATCGTCGTCTTCCCGACGAAAAGAGATTGGAGTGGGCCAAGAAGACTTGGCCTGATCCTAACGTGCGTCCCAAAAATCGGCCTCAAGTTTACGCTGAGCAAGCTTTCTTTTTGAGAGACAATCCAAAAGAAGAAGTCGTGTTGCAGGCCGCTCGAATTGGTTCGATGGGAATCACCGCCATACCTTGTGAAGTCTACGCTTTAACGGGTCTTGAACTCAAAATGCGGAGTCCCCTGCAACCGACTTTTAACCTTTCATTGGCAAATGGGGCTGCCGGTTACATTCCGCCACCCGAGCAACACGCCTTAGGTGGGTACAATACTTGGCCCGCCCGTACGGCGGGTTTAGCGATCGAGGCGGAGCCCATCATCGTGAGAAGCGTTGTCAAGTTGTTGGAAAAAGTCAGCGGTAAGAATGAGAGGGCTCCCGTTCGTTCGAAGGGAGCTTACCCCTCTTTGATCCTGTCAAAGAAACCTATAGCTTATTGGCGATTGGAAGAATTCCGTGGTGAATCCGTTAGTGATTCGAGTGGGAATAAAAACGAACTAAAAGTAAAGCCAAGAATCGCCTTTTACTTACGTGGTCCTCAATCTCCGGCATTCTCAAATGAACATGTCAATCGTTGCTTGCATCTCATCGATGGTTGGCTCGAGTTTCAAGCTCAGCAAATCAAAGATCAATATTCCGTTGAGCTATGGTTTTCTAATAAGGTCATCAAAGATAACCGAAAAGTTCGAGGAGAAATTTTTCGCTGGGGTTCGGATCTCTTAACCATCGTCGATGGTGGAAGTGAAAATTTAGGGAAACTATCCATCGGATCGCTTCAAGGGAAGCAAACCTTCGGTCAGGGCTGGAATCATTTAGTATTCACTCGCGATAAGAACTTTGTTCGAGTTTTCCTCAATGGAAAATTGGATTTAGAAGGATCTGTAAAATTAAAACCCGACCCAACGGCGAAGTTGATGTTAGGAGGAGACCATAAGAACCAACCCGGCTTGGAAGGCTTACTCGATGAAATTTCCCTGTTCGATCGAGCTTTAAGCCCGGTGGAGGCTGCCGAACACTTCAAAGCTTCGGGAATGGGAAACAAGTCAGCCAATAATTCGAACTCAGAGAAAACTCTCAAGCTGGATTCCCTACCGAAGAGTCCTGAAGAGACTCTTCGAATCACTCACATCGATCCTCAATTTCGTTTAGAGTTGGTAGCGCAAGAACCCCTTGTAAAAGATCCCGTAGCGATCGATTGGGATCTCAAAGGTCGATTGTGGGTCGCCGAAATGGCGGACTATCCTGATGGTATGAAGGGAGGCGACGAACCAGGAGGGCGCATTCGGATTCTAACGGATGATGATCGCGATGGTCGTTACGATCGTTCGGTGCTCTACGCTGAAGGGCTCAGTTTTCCTAACGGTTTGATGGTTTGGGATCGAGGTGTTTTAGTGACGACTGCGCCTCATATCATTTACCTTCCCGATCATAACGATGATGGAAAGGCCGATCGTGAGGTCATTCTCTACGATGGTTTTTTACCTGGGAACCAACAACTTCGAGTCAACGGCCTTCGATGGGGTTTAGATAATTGGATCTATTGCGCTAGTGGAGGGCATCACGCCGGGTACGGAGCAAAACGCCAAATCGAAGCTGTTCTTACTGGTAAAAAGGTTCATATCGGGAGTCGTGACATTCGCTTCAATCCCGTCACTTGGGAGATGCAACCGGAGTCCGGTCCCTCTCAATTCGGTCGAGTGCGCGATGATTGGAACCGGTGGTTCGGAGTTCAAAATTCACGTCCTCTTTGGTATTACGTCTTGAAGGATCGGTACGCGAAACGGAATCCCTATCTTCCCACTCCTTCGGCCAAAGATCTCATTCGCAAGGTCAGCTCCAAGCTCTATCCCGCTAAGTTTCCTCAGAAGCGTTATCACAGTTTTGCCGATGCGACCCAATTTACTTCAGCTTGTGGCCCGAGCATTTATCGAGACCGCCTTTTATTCGAAAAGGATGGCCGTACTCATGCTTTCACTTGTGATCCTTTTCACGGCATTGTTCAGCATACTGTTCTCACTTCATCCGGGGTCAGTTTTAAAGCGAAGCGAGTTCCCGGAAAAAACGGGCACGATTTTTTTGCAAGTGAAGATCGTTGGTGCCGCCCGGTGATGACGCGAACAGGCCCCGACGGAGCCCTCTATATCGTCGATATGTATCGTTATATGATCGAGCATCCTGATTGGTTACCTCCTCATGGTAAAGAAGAACTCAAGCCGTTTTATCGATCGGGTGAAGAGCGAGGAAGAATTTATCGAGTTCTTCCTAAAGAAGGTCCATCTCCCCGAATACCGGATTTTTCAAAAGGTTCTCCGAGCAATCTCGTGTCGCTCTTGGGGAGTCGTAATGGCATCCTTCGAGATTTAGCTCACCGAACACTTCTCCTTAAAAAGCCCGACAGTATGGAGATCGTCGATGAGCACAATGCTCTAATGGATCTTCATCTTTTGTCTTTAAGAGATGGCTGGGGCCTTCTTAAGCCTGAGGAACTGGTTGCGGCTCTCAACTATGAAGAAGCCCAATTTGTGGTTGAAGTTTTGAGGATGAGCGAAAAATTTCCTGAGCATGCTGGTCTTCAAGACGAGCTTGTAAGGCTCGTCTCCCATTCAGATTTGAAGTTGATCTTACAACTCGCTTGTACTCTCGGAGAATTTAAATCTTCAAAATGTTCTGAAGCCTTAGGGCGGTTAGCCGTTCTTCATTATCAAAATCCATGGCTTCGTTCTGCGATAGCGAGTTCACTCCTTCCCCATCTAAAAGGAGTTTCAAGGACCGTTGTTCAGGAAAAAGGGCCGGTATTTGAAGCTTGGTTTTCTCCGCTATTCATGACGGCTATTAAGTCAAACAATAGGGGGGTTGTTCGAGAGTTAATTGCAGCTCTGGTCGAGGGAGAGCTGGATCCTTCGAAAGACCTCTGGCGTCTCCAAGCTTTAGAATCTATTTTTTTTAAGCTGAATCATTCCCAAAGTTCGTTGGATCGCTTAACTAAGGACGATCCCAAGTTCAAAGCTATAAAGCAAGCGTTGGATAAGTTCCTTCTGAGAGTGCCTGAGATCATTGAGGAAGGAAAGGTTTCCTTAAACACTCGAATTGCCTTGGTGAAGCTTATGGGTGCCCTTCCTCATAGCAAGGGGCGAGATGTTGTGCTGCTTTCGAAATGGTTACTAGAAAGTTCAGAATTAGAGTTCCAATTGGCAGTGGCTTCGAAATTAAGTCAATTGAAGGGGCAAGCTGAAGACGTCATAAGCCTCTACGCTAAGAGTTTGCCCGATCAGCAAGCCGCATTATTTAGGATCATTTCCCAAAACGGAAATTGGACGCAGAGCTTTCTTTCCGCGCTTGAGAATCAACAATTGTCCATTCATGACCTCAGTCTCGCCCAGCGTCAAATCCTTGAACGTTGGAAAGATAAAAAAATAGCTCAGAAGGCTAAAGCTTTATTTTCAAAACAGCCAAAGTCGTACGGTGGAAACAAGGTTCTTGCTTACTGGCCTTCAGTGACTCTCAATGGTAGCGGGGAGGAAGGCGCGCATGTCTTTAAAAAGAATTGTTCAACTTGCCATCAGATCGGGAACATCGGGACGACCATCGGCCCTGATCTACGAGCATTAACGGATAAATCTCCCCAGGCCTTGCTCCAATCGATCTTGGACCCTAATCGATCGGTCGATCCTCGTTTTCATGACTATACAGTGCTTACCAAAGGTGGAATTTTGTACAAGGGATTAATAAAAGAAGAGACCGCAACCAGTATTCATTTGAAGGACACTAGCGGGAAATCCATTACCTTATTAAAAGCAGACATTCAAAACATGGAGACCGAGGGTAGATCGTTTATGCCTGAGGAATTGGATGAATCGATGTCATTGGGGGATATGGCCGATTTGTTGGCATTTTTGAGAGAGACAATTTAATTTTAAAATTATAGGTGTAGCCAAATTCGCCAGAATTTGGGTGGTAATGACTTTAAAGCTTGTTGACCCAATCTCTGGCGAGAATGACTACAATTTCCTTTCAAATTCCAAAATCGGCTTCAACGTCTCTTCGATTTCAATCTTCTCTTCTGGAGTTAGTTCTCGCATGGGCAAGCGCGGTGAACCATAGTCTAAGGGTTCATCCAAAAGCCTCATCGAATACTGAAGCATGCTCACGTTGTAACTATCACCCGCTCGACCTCGGTAGCGTTCGATGGGGAGTAAGATCTCTTGAAGCCGACGCGCTTCTTTAAGATCCCCCGCTTGAAGGGCATTGTGGAGGGCTAATGTGGTTTTGGGCGCAAGATTGCCTGCGCCACTGGTATAGCCGCCCGCGCCTTGAGCCATAAAAGCGTTCGCATACCGCTCCGCTAACCCACAGAGCCAAGCTAAGCGTCCTTGATCTTGTTGAACGACTTGGTGGAAGGCTTCGATGTCGGCAGAGGCGTATTTGATTCCCACCAGTTGGTTGTGGTCCGAAAGAATCAAAAGTAAGTTGTTACTGGGGAGCGCAGCCTTTTTGTAGATCAATGTGGGTAAGCCCACTTCTTCCATGACCTTGATGTAATAGGCTTTCAATCCTTCATCGCTTAAGTAAGGAGCCGTCGCGGGCATGAACATGATTCCCGTCGCTCCATCTTCTTTTGCCTGCTTCCCGATTTGAATTGCCTCCAGCAAATTTAAGCCGAGAGGAGCAAAAACCTTGGCTTGGCCGTGAGTTGCTTCAACGGTGGCTTTGACAATGGAACTGATCTCGTTGGCAGTGAGTTGATAAAACCCACTGGTGGCCGCTGCCGGTAAGAAAACTTCGATTCCCTGTTGGTGCAACCGTTGAATGTGAATCGAATGCGTTTCGAGGTTCACCTCACTCGAGGGAGTAAATGGGGTGAGAGGAACTAAATGAACGGTTGAAAGATCTTCTGGTAGAAGAAGTGTAGTCATTTTGAATGCTCCAAGAGACCGGGAGTAACAGGAATGTGAATAGATCTTACGTCATCGGCCCCGTATCCCAAAGGACGAACTCATCATCGCCGTAACCGTGAACTTCACTCCAGGTTTGTTTCCCGCTGGCTACTTCAATCAGATAGTCGAGCAACTCTTCACCTAAGTTGGGAAGATCCTTTTCACTTTCAAGGAGCCGGCCCGCATTAAAATCCATATCGCGATTCAGTCGATGGAATAAATCTGAGTTGCTCGCGATCTTGATCCATGGAACTGGCTTCGAGCCATAGCAACTTCCTCTTCCCGTAGAGAATAATCCGATGTTGACTCCACCGGCGTGCATTGCAGTGCAGGAGGCCGGATCATAGGCCGGGGTGTTCATAAACCCTAAGCCCGCTTCTTCGATGGAATCTGCGTAATCATAAACAGCATTGAGGGGAGCTTGTCCCGATTTCATCACCGAACCTAAGGCCTTTTCAGGGATTGTTGAGATCCCTCCCATAAAATTACCGACCGCCGTATTAGCATGGAAGTCCGTGCCAAAGGATTGAAGGTATTTACGGTAATCATGGAGGATTTTGAGATACTTTTTGGCTACCTCATCAGTCGAAGCTCGTTGAGTGATGATTTCAGATGCACCGAAAGTTTCAGAGGTTTCTCCGAATACGGACTTTCCCCCTGAAGTCACGATAAAATCGCTCACGGTTCCGATGAGAGGATTGGCGGTGATGCCGCTAAATCCGTCGGAGCCTCCACATTGAGTTCCCAGAGTTAAATGTTCGATGGATTGTTCTGAGCGCTGGAATGGGTCGATGATCGGAAGAAGGCGGTCGACGTGCTCTAAAATCGTTTGAATCGTTTTTTCCGTGCCGCCTTCATCTTGAATCGTCACTTTGAGGGGAATTGAGTTTGTTCGAGAGGAAGCGTTGGGCAGTTCAATCTGAACTAACTTATGTTCTTCTATGAAGGCTTCGGCCTGATTTTTTTCACAACCCAAACCGACGAGCAATCTCGCTCCCACATTGGGGTGGTGGAGTACACCGGCGAGAGCTCGATTCATGAGGTGGTGAGAAGAGCTCCCTCGATCGATGCCACAACCTCGGGGATGGGTGATTGGAAAAAGGCCGTCAACGTTCTCGAGTTTTCCTTTGTACTTCTCTTGGGCTTTACGAACGGCTTCTTTGACGACAAAGGCTGAGCAATTGACAGTGGAGCCGATGGCTAAATAATTGCGTGTTCCGACTCGACCATCGGGACGAAGGAAGCCTCGAAAGGATTTTGAGGAGAAGTCCTTTTTTATCTGACTCTCTTGGGATGAGAAATCAGATCGTGGTGGAAGATCAAATTTTTCGGCACTGAGATTGTGGGTGTGGACCCATTCGCCTTGCTGGATGGCTTGAGTCGCTTTTCCGATGGCTGAACCGAACTTGTAGACCCAATCTCCTTTTTGGATTGGATGATGGGCGAATTTATGGCCTTGGGGGATGGGACTGAGAAGTTCGAATTGATCAGCGATACATTCGCCTTGCTTGAGCGAAGCAGTAGCAACTCGAACGTTGTCGTTGGGATGGAGTTGTAGGAACATAAAGTAGTCGGCTCAAGGTAGTCCGCACCCGCCGGGTGCGGGTACAGTAGTCGGCTCACCCCGTGAGCCGGGATGGTATGAGAGAAAACTGGTAAAGATTAATTTTTATCATGATACGAAAAAGAATGAATATAAGGATGATGTTTGTTTTTAAATCGTTCGATTGGAGCGGTTCGGTTCACCCCGTGAGTCGAATACAATCCGCACGCGGAGCCTGCGGACTACCTTGAGCCGACTACTTTAAATCCTTGAAGGCCTGAATCGCTCGTTCTCTCGCTTCTTTATGATCAACGATTCTTTCGGGGTAGTTTCTCTTTCTGAGTTCAGCGGTGGATATGAGTTCTGGTTGATGAATTTGTTTTAGAGGTAGCCCCTCTAACTCAGGACAAAATCGAAGTATGAATTTAGCCTGAGGATCAAATCTTGAGCTTTGGGAGCTCGGATTAAAAATACGGAAATAAGGGGCGGCATCGGTTCCTGTCGAAGCTGACCATTGCCAACCTCCATTATTTGCGGCTAAGTCTCCATCGATCAGGTGGGACATAAAGTGTTTTTCTCCTTCACGCCAATCGATCAAAAGGTGTTTCGTTAAAAACATGGCAGAGATCATGCGTAATCGATTGTGCATCCAGCCCGTTTGTAATAACTGGCGCTGTGCGGCATCTACTATGGGATATCCGGTCTTCCCCCTTTGCCAGCGTTCTAGATCTTTTATAGAAGTGCTCCACTTGAGATTTTCAGTTTTGAGTTGGAACGGGCGATTCTTCGAAACTCGAGGCACGAGTTCCAAGACATGAGTATAAAATTCCCTCCAAATAATTTCGTTTAGCCAGGTTGCGGGCCCCGTATCTCTTTCCTTGAATATCTTAGCTTCATTTTTCAATAAACTGGCTACTGCTTGGCGGGGAGATATAAAACCTGCGGCTAAGTAAGGGGAAAGTAAACTCGTTCCCGGCACTGATGGAATATCTCGGTCGGATTGATAACGAAGGGCTTTATTCTTAACAAATCGCTTCAACCTTTTCTGAGCTTCCTCCTCACCTGCAGGCCAGAGGTCCTCTCGTACGTTTTCAAATTGATAATGAGAACACGTTTCAGGTATGGGATCAGGAGTGAGGCTGATTTTAGACTGAGCCCTCGGAGCTTTTAAAGGTGGGCTCCAACTCGCTTCAACTGTTTTTAACCATGAGTTTTTGAAAGGGGTAAAAACGGAGTATGGAGAATGATTCGCCGTGAGGAGTTTACCCGGTTCGACAATCACCCGATCGGTGAAGTCTTGGCATTCGATCTGGTTTTGAGTCAGTGTTTGAATGACCTTACTGTCTCGGATCTTTTCGTTAATCTCATATTCTTTGTTGAAGTAAACTCCAGAGACCTTGTGCTTCTCAGTGATTTTCAGAATGGTGGATGGAACATCTGAATAGCTATCGCAATTTTTAATCAGTAGTGGAATGTTCTTTTCGCTGAGTGATTGGGAGAGTTCGCGAAGACCTCGAAGCCAAAAATGGATTTTACGGGGTGAGTCTCCGTGAAGCTTCCATTGTTTCGAACAGATGAGGTAAAGAGCGATAACTCCATCGCTACTTCGTCGACAAGCCTCAGTGAGGGCGGGATTGTCCTTGATTCGGAGGTCTCTTCGAAACCAAATTAATGTTCTCATGTGAGGAGTTTTTTTCGGCCAGGTTCGAGGATAGGAAGAATTCTAAAGTATATAAACTGTATAGATTTAAGAGAACTAACTTCGTTTTTAATAATTTTATTAAAACGCCTTAATATTTGTAATTAATTGCGATCATGAACGATTGAATAGCAGAGAACAGGTTTATTAATTGGAATCTAAAACAGGTTTATCCATGAAACGCAAGTTACAAATCGGAATTTCAAGCTGCCTCTTAGGGGATCGAGTGCGATTCGATGGGGGTCATAAGAGAAGTCATTTTTTAGTCAATGATTTAGCTGGCTTAGTGGATTACCACAAGGTTTGCCCTGAATTTGAGATGGGTTTGGGGATACCGCGTCCGTCCCTCCAAATTCAGAAGAAGCCTGAGGGACTTCGACTCGTTGATAATAAAAATGAGATCGATCATACAGAGAGGATGATTTCTTTCACAGAATCTAAAGTCGAAGAGATTCAGAAACTGAACTTAGACGGATTTATTTTGAAAAAAGACTCTCCTAGTTGTGGTCTGTTCAAAGTGAGAGTTTATAGCTCGAAAGGAATTCCAGCCAAGAATGGGAAGGGATTTTTTGCTCAAGCCCTAGAGGACGCCTTTCCTTGGTTACCGATGGAAGACGAAGGTCGACTGAATGATCCTTTGCTAAGAGAAAATTTCTTTGAACGAGTATTTGCCTATTCTCGGCTTCAAGATTTTTTTAACTCAAATTGGTCCATCGGGAGCTTGAGTTCTTTTCATGCCCAAGAAAAATTTCTGCTTTTGGCTCATGATGAAAAGATGTACAGAGAACTCGGCCGCTGGGTTGCTCAAGCCAAGGGGAAAAATCGAGAAGAAATTAAGGAGCGTTATATTCAGATCTATATGGAAGGTATGTCTCAATTGACTTCTCCCAAGAAACACCGAAATGTGTTGCTACACTTCATGGGATTTTTAAAGAAATTGCTTTCTTCAACTCAGAAGAAAGAATTAATAAAGGTTATCGATGATTATACAAGCGGTCTGATTCCACTCAATACTCCTCTCACTCTGTTGGCCCATTTCGTGAATGTGTTTGAAGTGGAATATTTAAGAATTCAGTCTTACCTCAATCCTCATTCGAAATTACTCCGGCTGCAGAATTACGTAAGGTAATTGTTCGTAGACGAATTTTAAATGGAGTTAAGGGGTTGATCCTCATCCTTAAATTCATCGATCCTCACGCCGGCACGTTGAAGCATCATCAAATGGATTTTAGATACGGAAACTCGTTTCTTCGGATTGAGAAGGTGGCCTGTTTGAGTCTTTCCACCTCCACCCGCAAGAATGAGAGGCAGGTTGGTCTCAGAGTGTTCGTGTCCGTCACCTAAGCTCGACCCGTAAAGGATGAGCGAGTTGTCGAGTAAAGAGCCTTCGCCCTCTTGGACCGACTTCATCTTCTTGAGGAAGTAGGCCACTTGTTGGTGATGCCATTTCACCACTTCGGCGTACATCGATTTTTTAGAAGTTCTCGACTTCCAAGATGTTTTGCCGTCGTCATCTTCCGTTTCTCCACTGATGTCTCTCCAGTGGCTGAGGGCGTGCCAAGTTCCTTCCACCCCATCGATAAAGTTAAAGTAGCGATTACTTTGGCCGTGATCCAACATGAAGCTGGTGACACGAGTGGCGTCTCCCCAGTACGCCAAGACGCAGAGGTCGAGCATCAGACGCATATACTCCTGATGCTGAAGGGGGATTCCAGGTTGGGGACGGCTTAACGTTTCCGTGAGAGCATTATCTTTTTTGGCTTCCTTAGATTGCTTATCTGCGAAAGCGAGCCTTCGTTCGACTGAGCGGATGGACTCTAAATACTCTTCAATTTTGCGTTGATCGGATTGGCTCGATTGTTGGGCAAGAGTTTTCGCTTGGGCGATGACTAAATCTAAAACACTCTTATTGAGATTTTGATCAGTACTGCGGAACATGCGATCAAAGACCAAGCGAGGTTGAGTTTCTCGGGGGAGTGGAGTGTTGTTCCGGCTCCAGGAGATCGAATTTCGGGGGAGGTCGTTTGAGAAGTAGCCTTCCCCTTGAGTCGAGAGTTCCAAGGAAGGAACGAGGGTATCTTTACCTAAATATTCGGCGGCGATTTGATCGCAGGAGATTCCTCCCGCATTCACTTCTCGACCATTGTATCCGCCTCCGGTGAGCCATGTGGCTGTACCCGCACCGTGACCGTTACCTCGAGGAGTCCAAAAGTTGCTGAACACATTGATGTCTTGTTTCAGATCTTCGAGAGGACTCATCCATTCATTGAGTTTTTGAAGCTTTGATTTGGCTTCAACTTTTTCCGGTTCCCAAGTCCCTTCGGGTGCGCCGTTGGGGAAATAGAGATAAGCTAATCGAACTGGAGTTTGGCTTGAATTCTTAGTGGTAGCCGCCAAAGGTTCCATGATATCCAACAAGGGAAGTGCAATCGTTGCCCCTAAACCTTTTAGGAGAGTACGACGTGAAATTCGCTTGGCAGGATTCGTAGAAAAATTCATCGGTTGATTACTTACTCTTTAGGATTGAGTTTCATTTGAAAAGCATCACTTGATGTGATTTCAAACATCACAGTATGGAAGCGATCTCCACTCGCTTTAACTTTTTGCGACACTTCTCGAATCGTGGCTTCATCGTAATACTCTAACTGGCGTCCAAGGGCGTACGCCAGGAGTTTTCGAACCAGCTGCTTTCTCAGATCGTCTTTTCGATTTTTGAGCAGGGCTCTCCTTAAACCGCGGGGGCCTTCAAATTCAACCCCTTCGGGTAATTTGGCTTGAGTGTCGATCTTCTTGCCTCGATGCTTCTCACGCCATCGTCCGAAATAGTCGTAGTTTTCTAAGCTGAAGCCCAGGGGATCGATCTGATCGTGGCAACTCGCGCATTTGGGGTTGTCCCGATGGAGTTCTAATTTTTGACGAGGGCTCAGTCGTTCCCTTTCCTCGATCTCTTCTGAAAGTTCACTGACATCCGGGGGAGGAGGCGGGGGGGGAGTCCCGAGCAAGGTGTCTAAAATCCAACGACCACGAACCACCGGACTGGTTCTACCGGGGAACGAGGTGATCGCCAAAATACTACCTTGCCCAATGAGGCCACCTCTTTTTGAGCTGTAGAGTTCAACTCTGCGCATGTGGTCGCCTTTAACCCCACGAATTCGGTAGTGCTTGGCAAGTTCTTCATTGAGGAAAGTGTAGCGGGCTTTGATCAAATCATCGATCGGACGATTTTCCCGAACTAACGAAGAGAAGAAGAGTCCCGATTCGTCTCGCATCGCTTTCATCAAGGAATCGGTACACCAAGGCTTGTCGATGGGATCGAGGCGTACTCGCGTCCCCAAGATTTCATAGCCAAACCATTGGGCACAAAAGATACTTCCTAAAGCTTCCGAGCGTGGATCCTCAAGCATACGGATGACTTGTTTTTTCAAGACTTCAGGTTGCTGGAGCTTATTCTCTTTAGCTAAATCTCTCAGGATTTGATCCGGCATCGAAGCCCAAAGAAAATAAGATAAGCGATTCGCTAACTCGTAAGATGAAATGCGGTAGGGTTGATCGGTTTTCTGGTGGTTTTCGATTTTGAAGAGAAAGAAGGGAGAGATGAGAGCTCCCGCAAACGCTCTTTTCATCGCAGCTTTCAGGGTGAGTCCTTCATCCAGAGCCGTTTGAACGAGCTTTAGGAAGTCGTTCAATTCACTTTCAGTAATCGGCCGCCTGAAAGCACGGGGTAAGAATTTTGTAAGGATGGTCTTAGCCATCTCTAGGGTGGGTGTTCCTTCATTGAACTCCTCAGGCTGAAAGATTCTTTTTTCAGTTAAGAGTTCGGATTCCGTTTTAGGATTGTCGGGCAAGCAGAGTCTCAAGACTTCATCGCTGGCACTGATGAATCGCTCTAAGGTGAGAGGATTCATGAAGAGGGTATTACCACTGTTCGAGAATCCACTTTTTCCTTTGAGATCGGTGGGGAACTGAGCTTCGAGTTTTAAGTCGGGTCGATAGAATAGATCGCGAACGGTACGCTCGTATTCATGGCGGGTCATTCGGCGAGTCGGCTCGTAACCCGGGCTTTTGACGGTGGAGTAATCGAACTCGAAGACTTCCTTCTTTAGCCACCCGAGGATTTTATCTTTCTCTACTTTCGTGGGAGGCTCTTCATCTTCAGGAGGCATGAAACCCTCATCGAGGACCTGAGCGATATGCTTCCAACGGTCCAATTTGATGACGAGCGGTTTGAGTTCTAAGATTTCTTTGAGATCGAGTTCACCCTTAGCCCGTCTTCCGCGATGGCACTTGAAGCAGTATTTCTCTAACAACTTTTGCCCTTCCTTTTTCTGAGTCTCAGCGAGGAGGGAGGTAGAGCCCGCCGCGCTGATTCCCAAAAAGAGGAAGAGCAAAGTAGAGCATCGGATTGAAGAGTCAATGAGTCGTTGAAAGGGCATCCGAGAGAATCGTTTTAAACTTCAGTGAGAATCGGGCTTATTTTCCGATACAGTAAAGGTAACTATCACTTCGTAAGTAAAGTTTACCATCCGCTACGATGGGGCTCGCATTGAAAGTGCTTCCATCGTCGATATCATTGTGGGAAAGGATGGGAAAGTCGGGTTTTGCCTCTAAAACGTAGGTTCCACTACTTCGAGTGACGATGTAAACTTTGCCGTCTCCGAAGAGGGCTGAGGCGTAGGGCTGGGCGGGAAACCGTCTTTTCGTAACGACTTCGCCGTTTGAGAGTTTCAAGCAATAGGCGGTACGATTTCGATCGCTGACCCAATACAAGTGACCGTCGTGAATGATGGGGCTTGAAACATTGGCCCCGGCATTGGCAACCCACTTTCGGTGGGTTTCAGTGACATCGCCGCTCCCACCAGCTTTGATTGCAATCGCTTGAGATTTACGACCGCCGATGGCGTAAACGATGCCGTCTTTTGAAATGATACTGGGGCAAACGTAATCTTGAATGCCGTAACACTCCCAAAGCTTCTTTCCGCTTTCGGGATCGAAGGCGAGAACTTTACCTTGAACACTAACGACGACTTCTGATTTACCGTTTTCTAATTTCACGATGTGGGGAGTGTTCCAAGCACGACGTATGCCTTCTTGTCTCCATTTGACATCGCCACTTTTTTTATCGATACCGACTAACTCTCCGCTCTCGACGCTGGCATTGACGATGACGATATCTTTGTAAAGAACGGGAGAAGTTCCGCAGCCCCAGCCGTGAGTTTGGGTGCCGACAGAGGTTTTCCAAATTTGATTTCCCTCTAAATCAAATTTGAAGACTCCGCTCTTCCCGAAGAAGACGAACAAATGCTTTCCGTCCGTCGTTGGAGTGGGAGCGGCGTAGCCATGATCTCGGACTCGTTTCGATTCCGGTTGAGCGGGAGGAATTTTTTTATCAAAGACGATCTTAGTCGACTTCGCATCGACACAAACCAAATGGAGGGTCAGCTTCTCGAGTGTGCCTCGAGTTTCAGGATAAGTCCCGTACCCGCTGTAACAGGTCAAGTAGAGTTTTCCATTCAGAGAAATTGGGCTCGAAGCGCCCGCACCAGGGAGTTTTCTCTTCCAGGCAATGTTGGAGTTATTATCCCATTTTACGGGCAGGTTTTTAGCAGAGCTTGCACCTTGACCCCCAGGGCCGCGAAATTGGTTCCATTCTTCACCATGGAGGCTTGAGTTGGTAAAGAAACAAGCGAGGATCATACCAGTGATTGAAGCATTCAGAATTCGCATGGGGCCATCCTTCATTATTCGGCTTCTCTAATCGTTTTAGGTCAATTCGTTTTCGGGTAGAATACAATCTTTCAGAATCTATGTATTTTCGATAATACCCTGGTTCGGATCAACGTCTAATACTCGAACTTTCTTAAAAGGAGCTCACTTTGACCTCTTACCTCTTGCTGCTGACTATCCTTCAAACGGGATCTCCAGGCCTAGAGAACAACCCCGAAAAAGGGGTAGATTTCTTTGAGCGAAAAATTCGCCCGGTGTTAGTTGAGCAATGCTATTCGTGTCACTCCGATCAAGCGAAGAAGCTTCGAAGTGGATTACGCTTAGATTTAAAAGCAGGCATGCTTAGAGGAGGGGACTCGGGTCATCCCGCCGTCGTTCCCGGAAATCCGGATAAAAGTAAGATTTTAGCGGCATTGAAGTACAAGGGGCCGGAGATGCCGCCGAAGCAAAAGCTCTCAGATGAAGTGATCGAAAACTTCGAAAAGTGGATCTCGATGGGGGCCCCGGATCCGCGAACGAAAAAGCTCGAAGCGAAGCTAAGTAAAAAGCCAGACGGAAAAGATCACTGGGCTTTTCAAGCGATTCAAGATCCTCCTCTTCCTTCCGTAAGATTGAAACCTTGGCCGAAGAGTGATCTCGATCATTTCATTTTGGCTCGCTTAGAAAAAGAGGGGATTAAGCCCAGCAAAGAAGCCGATCGCCGCACCTTAATTCGGCGGGTGACTTCGGTCTTGACGGGGCTCTTACCGACTCCGGAAGAAGTTGAAGCCTTCGTGAATGATCCCTCTGAAAAGGCTTACGAAGTGCTGGTCGATAAATTATTGAGCTCGCCGCGTTACGGTGAACATATCACTCGACTTTGGTTGGATCTTTCCCGTTACGCCGAAGACCAAGCTCATATCGTCGGGAATAACAAATCGCTCTTCTTCCCCAATGCTTATATTTATCGAGATTGGGTCATCGAGGCCTTAAATCGGGACCTTCCCTACGATCGTTTCCTTCGGCTTCAATTAGCTGTAGATTTGATCGAACCCGATAATAAAAAGGATTTAGCGGCATTGGGTTTTATGGGCTTGGGGCCAAAGTACTACAACCGAAACAATCCCGTCGTCAAAGCCGATGAGTGGGAAGACCGAATCGATACTTTGTCTCGAGGTTTATTGGGGCTTACGGTTGCTTGTGCCCGCTGTCACGATCATAAGTTTGATCCGATCACTTCTAAAGATTACTACGCACTCGCTGGAGTTTACGCGAGTGTCAAAATGTACAACAGGCCCTTAGAAACGGATTCTAAAACAGACAAGTCCAAGAGTAAGTCTCCGGGTGGGGCGATGCACATCATTCAAGAGGGCCGACCGACAGATTTAAAAGTTTATATTCGCGGTGACCACAAAAATTTAGGTGAGCTCGCGAAGCGTCGTTTCTTGAGTATCCTGGGAGGTAGTGAAGAAAAAGCCTTCACTAAAGGAAGTGGCCGACAAGAACTTGCCGAGGCCATTTTAGATCCCAAGAATCCCTTAACTTCGCGTGTCATCGTGAATCGACTTTGGGCTTGGGCTTTTGGAAAACCCATCGTGGGCACTCCGAGTAACTTTGGAGTGTTAGGCGAAAAGCCAAGCCACCCCGAGTTACTCGATCACCTCGCTACTAAGTTTCAAAAGAACGGTTGGTCGTTTAAAAAGTTTCTTCGAGAATTGGTTTTGTCGAAGACGTTTAAACAGTCGAATCAAACCGAAAAATCTTACGTTGAGCTCGATCCTGAAAACCGTTGGCTGGGAAGAGCACATCTTCGACGAAGATCGATCGAGACTTGGCGGGATTCCATATTGATGGTGAGTCGAGGATTAGAAGAGAAGTTGGGGGGGCCGTCGGTTGAAATCGATAATCCTCAATCCCGTCGCCGAACCATTTACGCCAAGGTGAGTCGATTCCAGTTGAACAAGCTGTTGGCTCTTTATGACTTCCCTGATCCGAATATCCACGCTGCTCGACGAGTGGAGACCACCACTCCGCTTCAAAAACTCTTTAGCCTAAATAGCCCCTTTATGGTGGAGCAAGCCAAGGCTTTGGCGAATAAATTAAAGGAAAAAGCCACTGCTGAGAGTTACGTACAGGCGATTTATCAGCATTTATTCCAGCGTAAGCCAGTCCCAGCTGAGCTGAAGCTGGGAATCGAGTATCTCAGTCAAAAATCAGGGGATACAAAAAGAGATTTCCGGGTGGAGTACGCTCACGCGCTCTTGGCGTCGAACGAAATGCTTTATTTGGATTAGGAGGTGGGAAAGAAAATCTGCTTGTGGAGTAAGGAATGCTTGCTCCGAAGGTGTTTTGGTTGTTACATTTAGGGCTTGGAATCCGTCGTCAAATCTCTGGCGAGATTTGCTATTTCGAGATTTGCTACGGCGAGATTTGCTACGCGTCCAAACTGTCAATCGCGCGCAAACGATGACTTTACCCCCGTGTATCGAGAATGAACTACGATTCTCTGCTTCAATCTAAAATTTCCCGTCGACGCTGGCTGAAATCCACGAGCGCTGGGATGGGAATGGTGGGCTTAGCCGCCGCCCTCAGTGAAGCTCAAGCTTCCGAGAGTTACCTCGTCGGCCGTCCGAAGGCAAAAAGAGTTATCTTTCTCTTCATGAACGGCGCTCCATCTCATGTCGATACCTTCGACCCCAAGCCCGCTCTCAAAAAGTACGAAGGGAAGAATCCCGGTAAGGCCAAGAATAAAACCACCGGTTTTATGCCTTCGCCGTTTAAGTTCGCAGCTCATGGCTCGAACGGGGTTGTGATGAGTGAGCTCTTCCCTCATCTTTCCAAGCTCGCCGACGATCTTTGTGTGTTGCGTTCGATGCACACCGATACTCCCAACCACGAACCGGGTTTGCTCTTGATGCACTCCGGAAATCAACAACCCGTGAGACCCAGCTTGGGGTCTTGGGTTTCTTATGGATTGGGAACTGAGAATAAGAACTTACCTTCTTACGTGGCGATCTCACCCGGTCGACCCGTCGTGGGGCCTCAGCTTTGGTCTTGTGGCTTTTTGCCGGGTGAACACCAAGGTTTGTCGGTGGATACGAACCAATTGGATGTCGACAAGTTAGTTCCGCATCTCAAACATCCTTCCATTCCGAGAGGGGCAGAGGATGCTCAACTTGATCTGTTGACAAAGTTAGATCGCATTCACCAGAAAAAACACGCTCACGAGCGAAGCTTAGAAGCTCAAATTCGGGCTTTGGAAGTGGCTTCAGCGATGCAACTCGAAGCCAGTGAAGCTTTCGACCTCAGCTTAGAATCCGAAGAGGTTCGAAATGATTACGGCAGATCTCCCTTCGGGCAATCCTGCTTGCTGGCTCGAAGGCTCGTAGAACGGGGCGTTCGCTTCGTCACCGCTTACTACGTGACGAAATCAGGGAAGCAACCTTGGGATACTCACAACAATAACGACAACGGGCACCGAAAGCTTTGTAAAGACAGTGATCAAGCGACTGCCGCCTTGCTCCAGGATTTGAAGCAACGAGGTTTGTTGGAAGATACTCTTGTTGTTTGGGGAGGAGAGTTCGGCCGAACTCCTTACTCCCAGTCCAACAAGAATAAAAAGAAGATGGGCCGTGATCACCACAACACGGGTTTCTCTATGTTCTTAGCCGGAGGTGGAACTCGTGGGGGCTACATGCACGGAGCAACCGATGAGGTCGGCATGCACGCTGTCGAAAACCGGATGCATGTTCACGATCTTCATGCGACGATCTTGCACCTCTTAGGCATCGATCACGAAAAACTAACCTATCGGTATTCCGGACGAGATTTCCGACTGACCGATATTCACGGTCGAGTGGAACCTGAGATTATCGCTTGAGTCGTTTTAAGTAGAATTTAAAAAAGCGCATGGATCTTTGATCCATGCGCTTTTTTTATTGCCCTTAAATTCGAAATTGTAAAGTCGAACTGAATGGAGATCGATTAGTCCATTTTGTTTTGTGAAGGGCGAATCTTAAGTTTTGGCCAGTAATCTTTAGGTTTGAAAGAGAACTTGGTAGGCTTGAATTTACCGACGATGTCGACCTTAGTCCCTGACTTAGGAACTTCCATACCCAAGAGGTGGTAAACGGCGTTGACGATCATGCGTCGGCTTCCTTCAGCGACTAAGTCGGTGGAGGCACCTAAAGTTGTGGTGAAGACTTTTCCTTTTTTCCCATCAGGAGTTTGATAACTCTTGGTCCAACCTAACGGCATCATGGGGCTGTTGACATTACCTCGTTCGGAAGGTGGGTCATCTTTTTTCATGCCCTTGAGAACTTGTCCCATAATGATGGTTTTGGTGTCTTTAGGGAGGGGAAGGCGGACGCCGTAGACATCGCTGGGGCCCCAAATACTACCTTCAGTGATTCCGCGGGTGATGGGGTGGTCTTTAAAGTCTTTATGGATGATCCCGCGAGTGCTTTCGCCACCGTGACGGCCGTGGTGGTTTTTCCAGAAATCACCCAAAATGGAACCACCGAAGCCACCCTTCCAGCCTTTTTTCGGGCCACCGTAACCATTGCTGTAGTGATGCCATTTACTCTTACCATTAAAGTTAAAAGCGTGAGTTGCAGTTCGCATTCCGACGACGGGACCACCTCTTTTGAGGTAGTCGTCGATATGTTGCATCTGTTCATCTTTCAGGGTACGGAAGCGAGTGGCGATGATCATCAAGTCAGCGTCTTTGAGAGCTTCTAAGCCGGGGATGTTTCCTCGATTGTTAGGATTGACGTAACCTGTATCCGCATCGATAGCGTAGACGACTCGACAATCGAAACCGTGGTGTTTCGTTAAGATTTTTCCAAGTAGAGGAAGGGCTTCTTCTGAGCGATACTCTTCATCGCCAGAAACCAAAACGATTTTTTTACCTTTGCCGGGACCGGCTTTACCTTTGTAGTCGTTCCACAGGCTTTTGTGGTGGTCGGCCAAGACAGTTCCCATGCCCATCGAAAAGATGAACAGTAAAGCGATTGATTTGTAGAGTGTTTTCATATTCGTTAAGACTTCCTTCTCTCTAAGTTATTCATGAATCTTTGGCTGTATTTTTTCATTGGAAAAAGGGAACACAGATTTTCTCAACGTTTCTCAACGTTTTTAAAGTGTTCAGGGGGACCCAATGAAGCGCCTCGTCATCGACAGAAACTATCAGTTTAACCTCTTGAGGCCTGAGATTCCAAGAGCTTGGCTTAGAGTTCCAGTTGATTTGGGACTTCCTTTACCCCTTTCCGGTGCTCTTCGACGATCTTCTTCAGGGATTCGATCACTTCTGGATGCTTTTTACTGAGGTCGTATTTCTCTGAGGGATCGTGATCTAAATTGTAGAGGAGGGGAGGATTATGCTCGGTGATTTTCGACCGCCCGTATTCGGGTCGAGTCTTAAAGTGAGCTTTGAAGGCCCCGTGTCTCACGGCAAAAATGTCAGTGCCACGATAGAAAAATACGGTTTTTCGGGGGCTCACCCCTTTGCCTTTGAAGACAGGGGAAAGATCGCCTCCATCTAAGATGCGGTCGGTGGGTACTTTGGCCCCGGCTAAGGAGCAGAAGGTTGGCAGCAGGTCTAAAGTGGCACCCATTTCGGTGACGACTCCGGGTTTCACGATTCCCGGTCCCCAGATGACGGTAGGTTCTCGCATGCCACCTTCAAAGGTCCCTCCTTTAGCGCCCCGTAACAATCCGGCAGATCCACCGTGAGTATTAAATATGTGCCAAGGACCGTTATCAGAGGTGAAGATCAAAACCGTATTTTGATCGACTTTATTCTTCTTGAGAGCCCGAACGACTTCACCTACGCTCCAATCGATCTCTTCGATCACATCACCGTAGATTCCTCGTTGGCTTTTACCTTCAAATTCTTTTGAGCGGAACAGGGGAATGTGAGGCAAGTTGTGAGCTAAGTAAATAAAGAAAGGCTCTTCTTTGTACTCACCGATCAAGCGAACGGCTTCTTCAGTAAAGCGTTTGACGATCGTTTTTTGGTTCGCCGGGCGCTCGATGACTTCTTCGTTTCTAATTAAAGGAACGTTGTAGTATTCGCTCTTGGATTCCGATTCATCTTTTTTGTAACGAGGGGAGCCTCGAACAAAATCCATATCATTGGAATAGGGGATTCCGTAATAAGAATCGAAACCGTGTTGGCGGGGAAGGTATTTTTTCAAATGCCCCAAATGCCATTTCCCGATAGCGGCAGTTTTATAACCCACCGTCTTTAAGGCTTCCGCAATCGTAATTTCTGAGGAAGGGAGGCCTCCTTTGGAGTTGGGAAACAGCACTCTTCTTCGATTGGATGCCATCCCACTTCGTACGGGGAGTCGACCGGTTAACAAACCCGCACGACTCGGAGTGCACACGCTGGCTGCGACGTAAAAATTCGTCCAGCGCTGACCTTCAACACTGAGGCGGTCCAGTACGGGCGTTCGAATCGTGGGGTGTCCGAAACAGCCTAAATCTCCATAACCCATATCGTCGACGAAGATCACCACGAAGTTGGGTTTGCCTTTTTGGGGATGGGCTTGAACAGCATCACTGACACTGAAGAGAGTTGAGAGGAGCGTAATAAAGAATAGGTTTTGAACAAGCTTATTCATTGCCTTGCCTTTCAATTGAAGCGATCGTCACGGTTGACACTTAGACAAAAGTAGGACTAAAGTTTTTGCGAGGTTCATTCAGAGTGAGCTAAATATTGTATCAAATCCATCGAGATCAGGGAGCTGAATGGTGGAAATGATCTTTGATTTAGTTTTAGAATAGATGGTTCCAACAAGTCTTTATTTGTGATCGTTAACTAGCCCGAAGCGCTAGTGGTAGGCTCGACCTTCGAGCCGTCCGAACTAAAACCGTAATTCTTAGCCGAATACACTAATTTAAGAGTTTTACTTGTCTGATGGAAAGACCCCTCGCTAGCGCTTCGAGCTAGTTAATTGTCGAGTTCATTTTTTTCAAGTCCTGGAGTAAAACGCCGATGCCCCTTCTGCGAGGATTAGTTTTCTTTCTCTGCTTCTCTTTTTCTCTCGGTTCCCTTCAGGCTGATGGTAGCGATGTTAAAGGAAGCCGCCCCAATATCATTCTCATCATGTGTGATGACATGGGCTGGTCCGATATCGGTTGCTACGGAGGTGAAGTTCGTACTCCTCATTTAGACCGACTCGCAGCCGAAGGTTTGCGCTTTCGTCAGTTTTACAACAATGCGAAATGCACCACGACGCGAGCCAGTTTAGTGACTGGTCTTTATCCACGTCGCGGGAAAGGAGGTCTTCTGAGACGCAATATGGTGACCTTGGGTGAGGCCTTGAAACTCGCCGGATACCAGACGGTTTTGAGTGGGAAATGGCACTTAGGAAAAGGTAAAGATACCCATCCTTTCCATCGAGGATTCGATGAGTTCTATGGATTGTTGGACGGTTGTTCCAATTTTTTCAATCCCGTGCAACCGGATCCTAAGTACAAAGGGGGGAGGATTCGAAGTTTTGGTCACAATGATAAGGCTGTCAAAGAATTTCCGAAAGACTATTACACAACCGATGCATTTACCGATCACGCCATCGAAACGATCGGAAAGTACGTAGAAAAAAAGAGACCCTTCTTTTTACATTTAACTTACACCGCTCCTCATTATCCCTTACATGCTTTGCCCGATGATATCGCCAATTATCGAGGAAAGTATCTCAAGGGCTGGGATGTGATGAGGAAAAAGAGATACGAACGTCAATTGGCGATGGGATTGATTGACAAAGATCGCTATCCCCTTTCGGAAACGGATTCCCGATCTTACGACTGGGAAAAATCCAACAAAAAATTCGAAGACCATCGTATGGCGGTCTACGCGGCGATGATTGATCGCATGGATCAGAATATCGGAAAGCTGATGGCAGCTCTCAAGCAGCATCAGGTTGACGACAATACCATTGTGATTTTCTTTTCTGACAATGGGGGGTGTGCAGAAGAGCCCGGCGGAAGGGATCCTAAAAAGCGGAATCCCGGCCCGGCCGATGATTATGTTGCTGTCGGGCCTGCTTGGGGCTGGGCTCAGAATGCTCCTTTTAAAAGGTATAAAGTTTGGATGCACGAAGGTGGAATCAACACGCCTTGTATCGTGCGTTGGCCCAATCGCGTTCCTTCAGGAAAGATCACCGATGAAGTGGGCCATATCATCGATATCATGCCCACGTTTTTAGAACTCGCCGGCCTCGATTATCCTAAGCAGTATGAAGGGAATCAGATTCTCCCCTGTGAAGGTAAGAGTCTCGTTCCGGTGCTCTTGGGGAGTAAACGGAAAGGGCATAAAGAACTCTACTGGGAGTTTGCCGGAAATCGTGCGGCTCGCCAAGGGGATTGGAAACTGACTTGGGATAAGATCAAGAAAAAGTGGGAGCTATTCGATATGTCAACGGACCGTACCGAAACTCGGGATGTTTCCGGCTCTCAGCAAGAATTAACCAACGAGTTAAAAGCTAAGTGGTTTCAGTGGGCTAAGGAAACGGGGTTGAAGGTTAAACCAACGAAGAAGAAAAAAAAGAAATCGAGCTAACTCACCCATGAAAATGATGCGTAAAAATAAAATCATACTGACAACCATTCTATTGGTTTTAGGCTTCAGTTATGTGGATTCCATAGCTGCTAAAGAATCAACTTCACCTCCTAATATCATCTATATGCTGGCAGATGATTTAGGGTACGCCGAGCTCGGTAGTTACGGTCAAAAATGGATCAAGACTCCTCATTTGGATCGTCTGGCCAAAGAAGGTATCCGATTGACTCAACATTATTCGGGTCAAGCCGTTTGTGCTCCTGCAAGATGTGTTCTATTAACTGGAAAGCACACGGGAAGAAGTTTTATCCGAGATAACAAAGAAGTGAAGCCAGAAGGTCAGTGGCCTCTCGCTAAGGATGAAGTCACAATAGCCGAAGCATTGAAACAAAAGGGTTACGCTACCGCAGCGATCGGGAAGTGGGGCTTAGGAATGGTCGGAACGGTCGGGGACCCTAACCAACAGGGATTCGACCTTTTCTACGGTTTTAATTGTCAGCGACACGCACATAATCATTACCCCCGATACTTGAGGAAGAACCAAGAGATCGTCAAGCTTGAAGGCAATGATAGAACTCTTTACGGCGAGCAATTCTCCCAAGATTTGTTTACAGAGGAAGCCCTGAAGTTTATCGATTCCAACAAGGAAAAACCTTTCTTCTTGTACATGCCCTTCGCGATTCCGCACCTTTCGATTCAAGTTCCTGAAGAATCACTCGCTGAATATAAAGGTAAGATCCCCGAAGAAGATTACGTACACCGCGGATACTTGAAGCATCCTTTTCCTCGAGCCGGGTACGCGGCGATGATCACCCACATGGATCGAGATATCGGGAAGATACTGAAGAAAATCGAATCGTTGGGTCTTAAAGATAATACTTTGGTTATTTTTACTTCTGACAACGGACCTACTTTTAGACGCCTCGGAGGCTCAGATTCAGCCTTCTTTAAATCGGCTGGTCCCTTTAAAGGATTGAAAGGGAGCTTGTATGAAGGTGGGATTCGAGTTCCCTTCATCGCGCGTTGGCCTGGGAAGATCAAGCCCAACACGGTTTCTCATCATGTGAGCGCTTTTTGGGATATGTTCCCGACCTTCTGCGAAGTGGCTGGAGTCCAAGCCCCTAAAGGATTAGATGGCATCAGTTTCTTGCCGGCCTTACTCGGAGATCCCATTCAAATTCAGCATGAATATCTCTATTGGGAATTCCCTTCTTATGGGGGGCAACAAGCGATTCGGATGGGCCAGTGGAAGGGTATTCGACAAAACTTGATGCCCCGCGGAAAGAAGAAACCCAATCTTCACATCGAACTTTACAATCTGGATAAAGATCCGGGAGAGAAAAACGATGTTTCAGCGAAGTATCCCAAGATTGTAGAACGAATGAAGAAGTTGATGAAGGACGTGAGAACTCCTTCGCCCCTTTATCCATTTCCTGCATTGGATCAACTTTAAACGTAGCCAAAGCCGCCAGGCTTTGGGCGTGAACAAATTCAAAAATTGTTTATTTAAAAATAATGTCCGATTCTAAACCTGAAGGCTATATTTCTTACCGCGATGAAACCCAAGCCATCGATTGTCCTTACGGGCATGTCGAGCGCATCGTTACCGGTGGAGCGGGGGGCATCGCCAACGTTCATGTTGTAACGGTGACGAAGGGTGGGCGTCACTACCACGCTGAATACGACGAAGTTTATTATGTCTTAAGAGGCGAAGGCACGATTACCCTGGGAACTGAAGTCAAAGAGTTACGTCCCGGTGCTGCAGTGGTGATTCCCCGTGGATTAGAACACGACTTAGACGCGAAGCCCGGTTCTGAACTCGAGTTTATTATCTTCGGGACACCAGCGTGTAGCGTAGATTCGGAAGAAGCGCGACCGCGGTCGTAATTAACGCTCAACGTTCATTCGATCCCGTCGCTTACGCTCCGGGCTTACTAATGCATTTCGCAAAAATTCACAGCCCCAGAGCGTGCGGACTACATTAACTACTTAAACAAATCGGTCGAAAAGTACCTCTCCATGCGATCGGGAAAGACGGTCACGATATTGGCTTCATTTCCCAAATCATTTTGAGCTTCGATGGCGGCTAAATAATTTAATCCCGAGCTGGGACCAACGGGGAAGCCTTTTGCAATCAACTGTCGAGTGACTTGGATGGCATCGGTATCTTGAATATCGATCTCTTTGAGGCCCGTTAGTTCATCGGGGACGAAGATTTTCGACATCTTATCGACAACCCCCGGAATTTTCGCACTGAAGCTACAACATTCAGCGTCTTGAAAGGCGGATGATTTTTCTGATTCGGGGCTTTGAACCGGTCGGGCCGCATAAGGAATCGTTCGGCAGCCGTGATCTTGAAAACCCTGATAGAGACCGACGAGAGTACCTCCGGTTCCCACTCCACTCACCACGGCATTTACATAAGAGTTGGGAAGCTGTTGAAGGACTTCCTTGGCTGTTCCAAAACGGTGAGCTAAGGCATTGTCGGGATTTTCAAACTGTTTAGGGAAGAATGCTCCTCTTTGATTGGCGGTGTTTTCCGCTAAATTGAGGGCCCCAACGATTCCTTCATCTTTAGGGCTGAAGAGAATCTCGCCGCCGTAAGATTTGATGATGAGAGATCGTTCTTCGCTGACTCCTTCGGGCATCACAGCGATGAATTTTAATCCCAAGTGAGCGCAGACCAAAGCCATCGCGATACTGGTAGATCCACTCGAAGCTTCGATAACCCAGTCACCCGTTTGGAGTTCTCCCGACCGCCAAGCTTTCTTTAATATAAAGGCGGCGATGCGATCCTTAGTGGAACCACTGGGATTCATAAACTCTAATTTGCACCAAATCGGAGATCGTTGAGGATCTAAAGAGATGGGAATGAGAGGTGTCGGTAAAGCGAGTTCAGTAAAGTTACTGACGAGAGGTAAGTGATGCATTTCAGCCTCGAGGTGAGGGACATTGGATTGATGGTTGAAGGTGCTACTATTTAAGCGCCTTTTTGGTTGGGGTCAATCCTGGCATCAAATCAAATTAAAATCGATCATATCAGTAGGGGCAGGGCTTGTCACTGCCCGATTCCTGGAAGTTCAATTGGATTTAAGGCTATGGTTGCGTTCAGGGAGCGGGCGCCCACAAGGGACGCCCCTACAGGCGGTGCAAGGCTTAAAAATGTGATGGTGGAATTGAGGAAACTGCCACCCGCAAGAGGGGCTTTACAGGATGATTACGTTCCAAATTCGGCTACGGCGTTATCGGCTCGACTTACTTAAGAACCTTTATCGACTTCCCATCGTCACTGTTCCAGACGTACAGGACGCTGTCGAATCCACCGGCTGCCACGACTTTTCCGTTCCAGCTTGCACTGATCGCGTAATTGTAATCTTGAGGACCGCCGAGAGTTCGCACTTGTTTCCCATCGTTAGTCTGATGGATTCGCACGGATTTATCCCCGGAGCAGGCCACCGTTCGTTGGGATTCTCCCAAGAACTTAAGTGAGGTCACTTGATTTCCAAATCCACCGATCGAACGACTTTGCTCCCCGGTGTAGAGATCCCAAATCTTGACGACGTTATCCGCTCCTGCGCTGGCGACGTAGCGCCCATCGTGATACCAGCTCACCCCCAAAGCGTGGTGGGTGTGCCCCTCAAAAGAATGCAGGCGTTCCCCGGTTTTCACATCGAAAATACGAACGAGCTTATCAGCACCTGCGGTTGCTAAATAATTTCCATCCGAGGAGAACTCAAGTGCGAAGACGGTGTCAGAGTGAGGATCTTTAAGTTTTAAGTTTTGGGATAGTTCACCTGTGGTATTCCATATGATGACTTCACCATTTCTCGATGGAGCACCACCCGCCGTAGCGAGTAAGTTACCTTTGGGGCTGTAGGCTAGGGCGAGGATACGATCTTGGAAGGGGGAGTCACCTTCCCCGGATCCAATTTGATTAGAGAGAATCCAATCGGATTGGGCGCCGGCTCGCTCCCAGGATCCAGAGCGAGTGATGGAGAGGACGCCGGCTGAATTTCGACTGGAGAGTAGATCTAATTCTTGAGCCTGCGCTGCCGTTGGTGATTTTTGAATCGATTTTTGGAAGGAACCATCCTTCGCATCGAAATAAGCCCAATTCGAGGGGAAGGAAGCGATGAAAGCATTCGAAGATCCGTCGTAGGTGATCCACTGAGGAGTTGACGTGTTTGCTACCTTTGGTACTTCCTTTGTCGATGTTCCCTTGAGTTCGGCTTCTATTTTTTCGCTTTTAGCTTTCGATGACTCAGCTTGCTTTTTAGATTCTTGAAGCTGTTTTTCAACGAAGGCCAAGGACTCTTTACGTAAGAGAACGGGTTTGGAGGCTGCTTCCGTTTGATCTTTTTGCTTTTCGAGTTCGCTTTTCAGTTTATTGACGTTGTTTTTAAGAGGGGAGACTTTCTTTTTCTGTTGAGCGAGCTCGGTGTTCGCGGTTTTTAATTTCTGTTCAGAATCTTTGAGTTCTTGATTTAATTTTTGTTCTTGCTCGGTGAGCTTTTTTACGCCCTCTTGTTCCTTCTTAAGCTGGTCATTCAGCTTCGTTTTTATCTCATCTGATTTATCTTTTGCCTTTGCTAATTGATCTTGGGTTTTCTTTACGTTTTGAGAAGCTTTGCTGATGGCTTGCTTCGATTGTTTGATTTTGTTTTTGAGATCGCCAACTTTGGCTTTTTGAGTCTTCACTACGCCATCTAAATTTTTGATGCTAGTTTCTACAGTGACGAGCTCTTGTGATTGTTTGTCAAGCTGGGCTTTTTGATCGTTATACTTTTTCTCCTGAGCTTTAAAGGCCTCTTCGGCTTTTTTGAGCTCATCCTTCTTCTTCGTCACATCTTTCTCTTTGACTCCGACGATACGGTCCGCTTCTTTTTGTTGAGCTTTCGCCATCTTTAAAGATCGCTCGACGATACTTTTTAAAGGCGTTGAGCCTCCTTGGGAAACTGTGAGTTGTTTAATTCTTTTCTTCGCTTTGAGATCCCAAATTTCGGCGGGCTGCCCCTCCAGGGTGAGGCCTAAGCGTTCTCCGTCAGCTGAAGTGCTCGCAGAAAGAACTGGGGCGCTCGTTTTAAGAGACCACACAGGCTTCGATTTGTCGGGATGGTTTGGATCTACCTTCAATCGAACGAGAGATCCTTTGCGATCGACGATCAGAACTTCTTGTGCGGCTGATCCTAAAGCTTGGATCGTAACGATCGAGCTTTTCAGAGTGCTGACAGGGGGAGAGCCAGAAATCGTCTTTTCTTTATCTTTTTTGCTGAGGTCGAAATAGAAAACGCTTCCACTGGCTGTTCCGACGAGAAGTTTAGAATCTTGAGTCGAAAGCAGGCTCGTGACTGCACCGGGAAGGTTTTCGAATTTAGTTAATTCCTTTTGATCGGCGATCGATTGTTGAATCAAGGATCCAGCTTGAGTTCCGATGAAAATGCTCTTCCCATCGGCAGAAGGGCTGAGGGTCGAAATCTCTGACAGAGATGGAAGCCGCCAGGAGCGAGTGGGTGGATTCGCAAGATGGTCGAACACGCTCAAATGACCGTCGGAGTAACCGGCAATCCAAGTGGCTTTCTCTCCTGAAAGTTCTCTGACGGTCGTTAAATAGGAAGTGCTCTTAGGTGAAGTCAGCTTTCCCGCTGAAAGAGCTGCCCCTCGCTTCCAAAACTTAACGGTTCGATAACCCCCTGAAACGATGACCTCTTCGACGGGATGGAAGGTCAACGAGTGAACGATATCTCGATGAGCGACTCCTGGTTTCTTGTAGAGACCACTTTTAATTAAGCCTGGATCGGTTAAGCGGGTAGGGGCCTCAGCGTTGTTTAAATCATAAACAAAAATTTGGTTCGCACGATTACAAGCGACGGCTTGCCCGGTGGGGGAGACTGCAATCGCATAGATGGGGTTCAAGCCTTCGGGTAGGGGATGCCAGTCAGGTCCTTTGACTTGAGCGGGCTTCTCTCCCTCTTCTGCTCCTTCATCGATCCAACGTTCCAAGAGTTTGAGCTCTTCTACGGTAAGGCTTTCAGCTCCCGTTTTGTTTCGCTTGGGCGGCATGAAGGGTTCTTCTAATTTAGCGCTAACCAAATAGAGAATACTTTCTTTAGCTTTCCCGGGAACGACGATGGCATCACCTTCGATGCCTTCCATAATCTTTCCGTAAGATTCGAGGATCAAGTCTCCCTTAGCCTTCGACTGGCTGTGACAAGCGACACAGTTCTTGCGAAGAACAGGCATGATGTCTTTGTGGAAGGAGACCTTATTAGGGCTCGCTCTAAGGTTCGAAATTACCGAAAGGCTGATGAAGCCCGCGATCAGGAAAATTCTCATGGAATTCAATGAAAATAGAGAGTTAGAAGATCTGTTTTGAACGTTCATTGTGAAGTTTCTTTTTCCGCGGTTTCTTTAGAAGTTTTTCCAGCGTCTTCTTTTGGGGGAATCTTTTTGAGGGCAACTTTGAGCTTTGCCTTGCGATCTTGATTCGCGAAACGAGCTTGCGCTTCGAGTTCAAATTCCAAGCTGTCACCTTTGAAGGCTTCTCCTACTTTGATTTCAAGATTCCCTGAGGTTTTGTCTTTGTTGATTTGTAGAGTCTTAATCTCAACGCCTTCGGGGAGTTTTCCCAGGGGCTGAACCTTGATGATATCAGCGAAACCTACTTCTCGTTTCACTTCGATCGAAAGTGCGCTCGCCTTGCCGACGGAAAAACCTTGTTCGGAAATCTTCCACGTGAAGGGGAGATCGAGGACTTCAATCGTGAAGACTTGGCTGGGAGTCAAGGTATCAACGTTTTTAGGTTTAGCTTTGTTTTTAACACTCTTCAGTCGATCGTCCGCGGCCTTGAGAGCAGCGTTGACTGCTTTGAGTTCCTCTTCTACTTTTTTCTTCTCACCGTCGGAGACTTCTTTGAGTTGTTTCTTTTTGAGGTCGACGAGTTCGGCCACTTTTTTCCGATGCTCTTCAACCTTTCTTAACGCTGCTCCAAAGGGAGTGTATTTGAGTCTCGTTTGGCCCGTGAAAGAAACGGATTGAGTTCCAACGGGGGTATTGTTATTAGCTTTAAAATCCATGGTGCCCAAATCTTTTCCCTTATTGATTTGGATCTCCTTGGCTGAAAACCCACCGGGTTGTTGGAACAACTTAATTTTGACGTTCTCCTGAGAGCCGCCAGTTCGAATGAGCTTGATGGGTAGTTTGACCTGGCCTCCGCGAATGATTCGAATCGGCTTGTCACCTTCGGGTTGAATCGTGAGAAGGGGAGGATCGTCTCGTAGATTCATGGCGAGATCTGAAATCCCCCGCGTTAAAGCTTTTCCCCGCTCTGTTACGCTGGGCCAAATCAACTCCGGAATGATTGCCTTTTGTTTGAGGTAAGGTTCGCCTTCAACTTCTCCTACGACGGTTAAGACTCCGTTCCAATTCTTGGCATCGGGGCTCGCTTTAAAAATGAGAGATCCCTGCGCTCTTCCCCCTTTGAGTGTAATCTCTTTACAGGAGATCATCGGGGGGAGTCCCTCGACCTTGACGGTTACGGGTTTGTTAAATCCATGCAGACTTTTGAGGTAGACGTCAATTTTGCACGTGCTGGCTTTTTGAATGTTGGAGACGTCCCAGGCGGGTGGAGTTTTCTTCGGATCAGCGACCAATCGGTTGAATTGAGCCAGGAGTTGGAAACGAGGTTCTTCAACCTTGATGGAGACGTGATAGAGGTGGCGGGGATCTGCGCGTCTTGAAGAATTATTATCAGCGATACGAAGGCGGTAGAGTGCCGGAGTTTGATCCTTGGCCTTAAACGAAATGCTGGGATCGTAGTGTTGGGTACTCAGTTTGTTGGTCGAAAGTAAATCTTTGGGATCATCCGCAAAGGATATTTCTTTAGCCGAGATTTCCCCTTTGGCGTTCTTGTTGACTTCTTCCAAGATCAAAGTTCCGTCGATTGGGGAACCTCTACGGTCAGCATTCAGAGTTATCGTATGAGTCTTTCCGGGCACAGCTTCAAATTGAATCCAGTCTTCATCGGCTCCCGAAAGGAGTTGACCCGCTAGATGAATGGGGGCTTTGACGGGTGTCGCTTTGTCAGGAGTATCGTTGGGTTCGGTTTCGAGGTCCGTCGCGGCCTTGACCCACTCAATAAAGTAAGGATTCGATGGTTTACCTGCCGAATGAAGTGAGAAGAAAAATCCTGATTTAAAGATTTGGTGGGGGCGATCCAAGAAGTTTGAAAGGACGGTTTTTTCTGGCTTCTTCAGTTCGGCTTCGATGACTTGAAGGCCGGGGAGAGAGTTTTGGTAAGCTTGTGCTAACTTCGCCCCGGGGAGATTGAAACCGTAGACCGATCCTTTTGTCGATCCATCCGGGTTAGCGAAGGGAGGTAAAACGAACTCCACTTGCGGGCGTTCATCCACTTCTAAGCGGTAGTGAAAATCAGGACTCCCATGGAAGAGCGCATCCTGGACGACGATGGTCACAGGACCCGATTCCTTCGCTTGATAAACGAGGTAGGGATCATTGAACGAAGTGCCTTCGATGGATTTTAGGTGGCGTCCATCTCGGGGATCGAAGAGGCGAATCTTCGCTTCCAAGCGAGAGTCCAATTGTTTCGCCTTAAGGGAGAAGACGACCGTTTGCTTCTCCTTGACTTCTAATTGGTAGTGGTCGACATCCCCTCGACTTGAAATCGATCCTGAGACGACCGTTCCCAATTTGATGGCTTGAGCTTTGAGGGCTGAGTTATTGTTTTCCTTTTCCCAAACCTCTTCGATATGAGCCGGGGAGATTTCAAACTTTCTTGAATTCGAGATGCCTGATTCGCAGACGAGTCGTGCCTGGTAAATTCCCGGTGGAACGTCGCTAGGGATTTTTAACTGAAGTTTGTTACTCAGTGGTAGAGGTTCTAAATCGAGCGGGAGAGATTGGCTCGCTTTAGCTGAAGCCCGAAGAGCGCTGTGATTGAATTCTAAATGAGAGGGAAGTTCACAGTTACTTGTTCTCACTTCGATTTCAATTTCAGAACCTTGTTTCCCACCGGGCGGACGCAACTCTAGAAGAGTCACACCTTGGTCTTGTCCTGAAGCGATCCCAATAAAAGAAATCAGAGATATCAGGAAAGCGAAGCAAGAGTTGAGATTGAAAGCCTTCTTCATTTTCATAACTCAATCCGTAACGAAGCAGAAAGGGTTTAAGAACCCTTCAATTATAGAGGTCTAAAGAATAGAAAAACGCTCAAGAAAGCGAGTTTACTAGGAAATTAAACCTAGGAGCTGGAGAACCGATAGAGTTAAAACTCCGGCCTAGGTCGGGGAATGTTCCTCAGCAAAAACACTTCTCTTCAAATCTTAAATCAGTGATGAGATTCTTTGCTCATCAATGATTGAACAAGAATTCTTTCGTATTGATCAAGGCCCAGACGAGGTCTTCAAAGCCTTGCTTCTTGTCTTTTGCTTTATCGATATAAGCCTTAGCTACGGCAATTTCATCGGCAGTGGGTTTACGGGCGAAAGCCCAGCGGTAGAGTTCGGTGAGTTTCTCTTCGAAAGAGCGTTTGTCTTTCGACAATTTCGCGGCTCTTCCGCTATTACTTTCGATCTTTCCCTGTAGGTCTTTCGAATTGAGCAAGTGTAAGCATTGAGCCAAGCTCGATTCTTGAGAGCGTTCACACTCGCAAGCGCTTTCTGCCATCGGGCGACCGAAGACTGTCAGGAAGTAGTTATTGACACTTCCGTCGGGTAGAGCCACCGCTCGAGTTTCTTCGGGTAAACCAGGGAATCCGCCGGTGTGACCGGTGGTGACTTGATTCAGTGCATCGAATAAAACTTCTGCAGGAAGCCTTCTGGGGAAGAATCTCGAATAGTTCTGACGATCTTCAGCGTTGTGTTCATTGGGCGTTGCGCTCAATTGATAAACCGAAGACTGACAAATCTTCCGTATGAGATCTCGCATATCGAAACCACTTTCGATGAAGTGATTCGACAGGGCGTCTAAAAGTTCCGGGTTGCTGGGAGGGTTCGTAATCCGAAGATCATCTTCGGGTTCGACGAGGCCTCTTCTCATAAAATGCTTCCAGTAACGGTTGACGAAGGCTGGCGCGAAGAAGGGATTGTCCTTCTTGACCATCCATTTCACGAGTTCTTTTCGAGGATCTTTGTAGGCGGCGATTTCGAGAGTCTTGCCGCCCAGTTCAGTGGGTCTCAAATTATTCCCGGTGCGGGGATTTCTCATTTGGGCAGTGCCGCGTTGGTGGAAGACGATGGGCTCATCGTTGGCGTTAAGACCGTTCTTACCATTTTTCTTCCCCACTCGAGTGAAGAATGCGGCGTAGCCGTAGTAGTCTTCTTGACTCCAAATTTCAAAGGGGTGGTGGTGGCAACGAGCACACTGAATTCGAGTTCCCAAGAAGAGTTGGGCCGAATCTTCAACTTGCTCTTCAACCGAGCGAACACTTCGATACCAAGCGACAGGAGGATGAGTTTCAACATCTCCACTGGCGGCGAGGATCGCGCTGACGAATTTGTCGTAAGGTAAGTTTTGGTGGAACTGATCTTGAATCCAACTATGGAAAGCGATGGTTCCTCGTGTGTAGTTACCGTTGCTTCGTTTGTTCCTTAAGATATTACTCCACTTATTAGCGAAGTATTCGGCGTGGTCCCGGCTCACGAGCAAGCGCTCGATGAGAGCGTCGCGCTTGTTTGTACTGAGGTCGGCCGTAAAGTCTTGAACCTCTTTTTCAGTGGGGATTCTTCCCGTCAAGTCGATCGTCAAGCGACGAATGAACGTGGCGTCGTCACAAATCTCTGAAGGAGGAAGACCTAATTCAACCAGCTTCTTAAAGACGATTTCGTCGACAAAGTTCTTCTTGGGAGGGAGTTTCTCTACTTTGACTCCGAGGGGAACTGTGGCTCTAAAAACACCGACGTTTCCGGCATATCTCACCATGATTCCAACCGAACCGGTTCGGCCGGTAGCGGAGACTAAGCCATTGGGAGTAACTGTGGCCAGTTCTTTATCGTTGGGTTCAAATAGAGAAAATTGAGTTACGTCTTCGACGATACCATTGTCGTAATGAGCAAATACTTGAAGCTGTTGCTGACCATCACGACTCAGAATACGTTTTTCGGGTTTGACGATGACCTTGGTGACCATCGGGACACCTTTATCACCGTAAGGCATGCCTTGAAGCATCCATCGTTTGATAATCTCGTAATCTCTCGAACCCTTCTTAAAACGTTCACCTCCTTCATGGGGCACCGTGTTGCTTCCTTTAAGGAGTAGGAGACTGCGATCGGGTGAAGCCGTGAACAAACGTCTCCCGCGACCTTCCTTGACGAGGTAAGTGTGATCATCTTCAGGATAGAATCCGAGGAGGGAGAGACGGAATCCGTTTTGACCGCCAGACTTTCCGTGACAACCACCGCCGTTACAACCGTGCTTGGTGAACAGAGGTACGATTTGTCGAGGGAAACTGATGGTTTGTTGAGGATCCAAGTCCCCAATTTTAAGTTCGTGGGATACCGTTAAAACTTTTGAATCGGCAGAGGGAATTTGGGCTGAAACCGTGATCGTACCGGAGCTTTTGGGAGTGATCAGACCTGTTGATGAAATCTCGGCTAAGCCTTCAGGAGCCACTTTCCATTTAACGCCGGTGGTGAGGTCGACGATGCGGCCATCCGTTTGGTGCCCTGTGGCGAGAACTTGTCTTCGAGCGTAGAGTCCTTTCAGGGGAATTTCCTTCCCTAAAGAAAGCTCTAACTTTTGGACCTTGGATGCCTTCACTGTGGTCGGTTCTGAAAATAAATCAGAAGTGAAGGCAGCAACAATTAACCCGATCGTGATGACTTGACTCAACATCTTGAGCGATTTCATGACGCCCGTTCCCTTCGCTAAACCCGAGTTCCCAATGTATTCAAAGTTGCTCCTAGCAACCTGATCTCGATCTGCTCACCCTTATAAACAGATCGAAAACATGACAGAGCTTCAATTCATTTTTAAAAGCTCTTACTAAAAGGGCCCTCTCGTTGACAATTGTTCCTTATATCATTTCACTTAAATCGTTTCGGTTCAAGCAGTAAGTTGGGTTTGCCGTCTCTGTTTAACCGAGGAATTTCATTCTTTGAGAGGTGTGGCTGATAGAGTTCGGCAGGTGGAATCAATTGAAGTTTGGCCGGCTCAAGGATGGGGTGAGGAACAAACCCTATCAAGGAGTCCGAAAGTGAGTCCATTCGGGAATCAGGTTTGAGGGTTTCGACGTTGGGGATTTCCGGTGAATTTACCGGCTGACATTTGGGCAGGGCTCTTAAGATGCTTATTGGTATGATTTTATGAGTTTTTCTGGGGGCTGGTGGTTCGATGTGTGCTTTTGCCTTCCGCAGCAATAATAAAAAGACTCGGGAGTTTAAGACTCCCGAGTCTTTTTTAAATGCGAAATCTTCTTGAGGAAAGGTGGATCGAAATACCTGGTACTACTTGTACTTCTCCATCTCTTTGGCGTACTTGCTAATCTCTAAATCTCCAACTGGGTCGGCGAGAATATCGTCGAGCACACGGGTAAGATCCTCGATCTCCTCAGCCGTAAGTGCTCTATCATTGGTACAACCCCCATGAACTGTAAGTATCACTCCAAAAGCCATAAAGCCAATTTTTCCATCTTGGGCGAGATTCTTTAGTTCTGTATACTTTTGAACCAGAGGGAGGGCATCTACATTCGTTTTGGAAATGTCGGTAATGGTTTGGGTCCATTTAGGAACTTCTTGTTTTTGGGTTTCTTCAATCCCTTTTTTCATTACCCACCAGATGCATCCACCGGCGAGTACGCCAAGAATGATGAGGACTAAACAACCGATCCCCAAAATCTTTAAAACTGGGGATCCTTTTTTGGCTTCATTCATCTTCTTTCTCCCCTTTAATGTGCGGTAAGAAATAAATCTGATTCGAAAATTATACGAAACTGAAATCGACTGGACCCGGTCCGGATGCCATCCGATGAAATGGGGTGAGTTCAGACTGATGGAACTCGCTGATTGAAGTCGATTGAGTTTCCCTGATTTTTAGAATACGTATTCTGTCACAAAAATTTGAATTTAACTTAAAAAAGCTCAAATTATTTTTGGGCTCTCTTTGCGTTGGAATTCAGTAGTTCAATTTTAAATGCTGTTTAAACATATTTGATGGGTAAGAACTTTACTAATTCCAATCCAGAACGAAACGGCTCTCCCGGTGCCCAGCTGGGAGCCCAGATTTTGGACTCACTGGAGGTGCGTCCGGAGTTCAGTACCAAAGTGGGTTCTCGGGCTCTTCACTTAGCGACTCTCGATCGGACGAAATTTTCAATACCGACGTGGTTTGTTGTCACCAAAGATGCGTTTTTTCGGGCTCTTCAGTCTCAAGGATTGGAGATGGAGTGGAAAGAGTTGATCCAAGAACCGGAATCGGTTTGGGATCAGCAAGCACAAGCCCCCTCTCAATTCTTCCATGAATTATCTCAACGCATTCGTGCCTTTATTTTAAACCTCTCTTTATCCCCTGCATTTATTACTGAGCTTGAGTCTCATCTCAGAAGAAGTTTTCCTCCAAATCCACTTCTTTGGGTTCGGCCCTCTTCTGTTGACGAGGATCCAGAGGCCTTTGAGTCTGGGGAAGGCGAACCGAATCTATTGGCAGTGAGGGGGATCACAGAGCTGCCCGGAGCCATTCAAGAAATTTGGGCTTCTGCTTTCAGTGAGGCGTCATTGAGTCGTCGCAAGTCACGGGGAATTCCTCTGGGACAATTCTCCTTAGCTGTCATCGTGGAGGAGCTAGTAGAAACAGATCGAAGTGGAATGTTGTATACCCTACACCCCGAAACGGGGGCAAGCGATCAAATCTACATTCGGTGTCGCCCCGGGTTATTTGAACAAGCTTCAGTGGATGAGATTCCCTCAGATACCTTTACCGTTCAACGAAGCTCGGGCGCCTATTCGACGCTCACGGGATTAAAAGATAAAAAACTCGTCGTTTCCTCCAGTGGGTCGGGGACTCAACTCGAATCCGTCTCTTCGGGAATCCCGACGGAGCCTTGCCTCAGTGAAGGGGAAATTAAAAATCTGGTTCAAAGAGGCTTGGAAGTCGAGCGTCAGTTCGAGCAGCCGATTGAGCTGGAATTCTCATTGAACTCCCAGGGGCAGATCCGATTGTTGTTCGCCCGTCCAGCCCGTATTTCGAAGGATGCTCCGGCTCTCAAAGGAAATCCTTGTCAATGGGATCGCATGGAATTAAGTGAAAGTTTCCCGGGGGTCACTCTCCCTATGACTTTCAGTTTATTGAAAAAGGTTTCAAAGGAATCTCATGGAGTCTTGGTGAATGCGTTGAGCTCGTCGAAAGCTCAAGCCCAAGAGTATCAACGAGTTTGTGAATCGACGCTGGGATTTTTTAGGGGGCGTGTGTTTAAAAATCTTCTCGCTCAAAAGAGGCTTCAATCTCTTTACCCCGGTCGATCGATGCCCACCGCTTTGTCGACGACATGGGGAATGAAGGAGAAACATTTAAGTCCAAGGTCTAACTCTTCGAAGGAATCTTTTTTCCTCAATATTTTTAGTCGCCTCAAATACGGTTTCTTTGATGTTCCTTCGAAAGTTTTAAGGTGGGGGCACCTTCTCTTTCAGTTTTTCAAATTTCAAAATAAGCTTCCTCGGCAAATACGAAGCTTTGAGTCCAAATTGGATTCTTGGAATCAAGTTCAACTTCAAAACTTGAACCTATCTCAACTGGAAAAACTCTACTTTGAAATTGAACACCACATTCTGAATGATGGTTACGCCCTGGTATTAAACGATCACTTCCTTCATGTTTTTTACCGATACCTTGAATCGATGGATGCTTCATGGTTGCCGGAAGAGGGGGCTCTTCGAAATGATGCTTTGAATGAAATTAAGGGATTAAAAAGTCGAGAATTTCTTTGGGCGTCCAAGGATCTTTTAAAATGGACCTCTAAGCGTTTAGCCCTTAAAAATCAGATTCTTCAGGAGTCTCCAGAGCGTCTGACAGAACTTTATTTGCAGGGTGAATTGTCTGAAACTTTCTGTCGCCGAATACGAACTCATATACAGATTTATGGGGAGAGAACTTTAGAAGAATATAAGCTCGAATCGCAAACTCTCAGCGAAAATCCCTCCCCCTTGTTTCATTATCTCAAAGAAGGTCTTGCGAATGTCAGGGAGGCGGAACTTCGCCCCGAAACGATTAAGTCTTCTCGGGGTAAGGCTGAAATGAGAATCCTCGGAGCATTGAGGCGCAGTCCTCGCTATTACTTTAAGAAGAAAGCCATTCAGTTTTGTTTAGATTCCGTGCGGAAGGGAATTCAAAACCGGGAGCAATTCCGTTGGGCTCAACTCAAGCTCAATTACCTTCTACGAAAGCTGTTTCTTCAATTGGGGAAACTCTTACAGGCTGAAGGCTTGCTCGAAATGGCTGAAGATATTTTTTATCTGACGGTCGATGAGGTTTGGGACTTCGTTCAGGGAGGCGCAGTCTCGATCGACCTTTGGGGATTGATCGATCTTCGGCGGCAAGAATACGAAGAGTATCAGTTGCGCGGTGACCTCGGGCTTCCCAGTCAATTTTCTACCTGGGGAGTCCCGTACCTCGGTGAGCGTGAAGTAGAAGGTTTCAAGGATAGCGGAAGCTCACTTCCTAGACTTCGGGGGGTACCCTGTTCAGGTGGTCAAGTGACTGCCGATGTTCACTTACTTTCGAGCGATCTCTATTCCTCTAATCTTCAAGGAAAGATTCTTGTTACAACCGAGTTGAATCTCGTGTGGACTCCCTCATTAGCTCATTTAGGTGGGTTGGTGGTCGAGCGAGGAACTCCTTTGTCTCATTCTGCGATTATGGCGAGAGAATTGGGAGTCCCAATGATCAGTGGGATTCCCGGTATCACTTCCCAGCTGAAGGAAGGCCAAAGAATATCGATTGATGGAAGTTCCGGTGAGGTTTCTTTGTTAGAACCTTCGGCCTCTATTTGAAATCGTACAAAGTGAGCTGATTAATTTCTGTTGAGAGTAGGTCGTTCCGACCTACTTTCAAACGCTCCAAACAGTTCTTTGAACTGCGTCGCTCCACTAAAAATAGGCTAAAAGCCTATTGCAGTGCTAATGGAAGAAAGACCATTGGTCTTTCTTCGTGATTTGCGTGATCCCACGCAAATATAATTA
>JANQLS010000138.1 GCA_028280485.1 Planctomycetota bacterium | reverse complement strand
CTCGTAGAGCCTATGTTTAGCGGAGTGCAGACAGTTCGAAGAATTGTCGAAACGGTTGAAACGCACTCCGAAGGAGTTTGTTTCAACAGAAACTAATTAAAGGAAGATCAAGTTCGTAGAACCGATGTTCAAGGTAAAGAACTCAGCTATTTCTTAACTTTTGAATAATCGATCAAAACCACCAATTGCTCGGTCTTGGTTTTATCTTTAGATTTTCTTTGGATAGGGGTCAGGATCACGCTCGGTTTTTTACGCGAGAGCTTCGCCGTTTTCCCCTTTTCTTTTTTAGGTGGTTTCAGGGTGATCTCGATGGAGTTCTTTTTATCTTTTAGTGCTTTCAATAGAAGTTGATACTCGCTGGGGAGTTTAAGGGTGGTCTCCTTCCCTTGGGGAAGAGGGCGAACATCCGGCTTGCCTTCGAAGATGAAATTATTGATCTTTTTCTTTTTGAGGCCCTCGATTAAGACCTTTTCAAATTTTTTGTAGGCCTTTGGAGTAATGCTCGATTTCTCTGCTTTCCATGCCCAAATTTTATAAACCGTTACCTTCTCGACTTTTTCCTGAGTTCCCCTAGCCATGATCTGAGTGGATAGGGAAGCGAATGTGGAACTCTGGCTAAAGCTCCTAGGAGTGATAAGGAGGCTCAGGGCGAGAAGCAAGCCGAGGGTGAGGATTGGGTTGGGATGAGGCCGATTGAAGGTTTTTTTGAGTGCTTTCATGATCACTCTTTTAGCCTGAAAGGGGTGCATTTGTAAAACAGGAACTGAGACTCTTGTGAATTCCTGCTTCAAAACTCAGCAAACTGCGCATGAGTTACATGTAAATCAAAATTAGGATGCACTTGAAACGACACCCAGAGGGTTGGTTTCAACAAGGAGACAGTGATCATGGTTGCGTTTTGGCGAAGAAGGCTATGGACTTTGTCGTACTGCGGATATTTGCTCGTGAAGCTATTATTTGGGGAGAGCCTGACTCTTTTTCGTTTCCGACAAATTTAAAATCCCCGCTCTATTTCCAAGTGAAAAACTTAACTAGCCCGGAGCGTAAGCGACGGGATCTAGCCGAGGTGATTCATGGTTGGAATCTAATGACTTTAACTCTCTTTTGAAACATGCCAAATGGGAGTTCAACACGATGACGTATCCCGTCGCTTACGCTCCGGGCTAGTTAATAATATGCGTTTAGCCAGAGAAGTCCACGGTGGTCGATTCTTCACCCTCTTCTGGGATAACTTCTTCTAAGTCATCCTTCTGTACCATCGGAGGATCTTCAGATTTAGGTGCTTCGGGGTCACCGAAAAAGAGGCTTCCTAAATAGAGACCTAACAAAACCAAGGCGGCGATAGAGATGAACGGGACGATCCATTCGTTGAAGCGCTTAGGTTGAGGTTGCTTTTGAGGGCCTTCTTTTTGAATGTTTTCCCAGACTTGACCCCACTGTGTAGAAGAAACTTTAGGGACTTCGCTAAATGAAGTGCGGGCGAGGTCATCTAACTTTTTAAAGTTTTCGGCCAGGGTGCGGTACTCTTCGTTCTCTTCGATGAGAGTCTCAACGCGGCGGGCTTCTCCCATGGGGAGTTCGCCATCGATAAAGGGGCCGATGAGACTTTCGTCGTTCGACTGAGGGGCGAAATCCGAATCTTGGTTCTTGGCGTCAGCGTTCATGGTTTTAACCGTTTTTTTGAGGTAGAGACTTCTAAAGGAGTCCAGTTTGTTCCAGGTGTTGTTGGAGCTTCTTTCTGGAATAAAAGAGTCTCGACATCACAGTTCCTAAACTGCAGCCTACGATATCAGCAATTTCCTTGTACGAAAGTTGCTCGACTGCGTGCAATAGAAAGACGGCGCGGTGTTTTTCTGAGAGCATGTTGACCGCTTCTAAAACATGCTCTGAAATTTCTTTACGTTCAGTATTTACCGAGGGCTCTTCGATCCGTTGATCAGCAATATGAGCACTCAGCGGGCCATCTTCAGTGTGAGGCATCTCGACCGTGGGTCTCGCCTTTCGACTTCTGATAAAGTCGATCGAACGGTTGACCGCGATGCGGTAGAGCCAAGTGAAGAACTTAGAGTCGGTTTTAAACTTCTCTAAGCCTTGGTAAGCCCGAATGAAAACTTCCTGGGTCACTTCCAGGGCGTCTTCTTTGTCTTTGACGAATCGGAAGGCTACTGAATGAATCCGCTCTCGATACTTATCGAAGAGGAACTCAAAAGAGCTGGTGTCTCCATTGAGAAATTCTCTTACTTTCTGTAGGTCTTCCTGATCCGATGGGTCCTTTGCCATCCTACTCCTCGGTCTGTCTTCGCCATTCCATTAGTTGGGTCGAGCAAAGCTGGTTGATGTCTACGTGGGCGATCTTCGATATAGGGAAGAACTCTACTCTATCTTTTTTCTGTAAAGATAGTGAGATTCTTAAGCCTTATTTTATCGGCTTTTTGAGTCACCTTAGATCTGCGGTCACGAATTTTGATCATTCTAACCATGAAACTGAGAAGTTGAACCTCTAAGAACCGGGCTCTAAAGCTACTTGTAAGAGCTCTGCTGCCAGGTAAGAGGGCACTTAGAGGGAGAAACGAACAGTAAAGAGACCCTATTACAAGGATCTCTGACGCGGCTCAGAATGGATTATTCAAATCAGGTTTCAGCTTTTTCATCTCTAAGGTTTTTACGTAAGTCGAGTATTCCCAAAATATTGCCGGGTTAGAAAAAAAATAAATTTTTTCTCGGTAAAACTTGCACCCAGTTTGAGGATGTGATAGGCATGGGGGCATAAAAGGTGAAAAAAGTGTTGAAAACTCTACAATTTTCACCCCTTCGAAATACTGATTTGAAGCTTTTTAGGCTTCTATAAAGCTTCCAAAATCGTTCGAAGGCTTTCTGATCGCTGCCATGGGGGGAGCAAATCAGAGCTTCTAACGAAGAGCGAAGGTGAATAAAAAGAGTGTTGTAGAGAAACACTATACCGTAAAGTTCACCTCGATCTAAATGGCCTACTTCACCGAATTCGGGAGGCCATTTTGGGGAATAAAATGAAGAGACTTTATCTGGTTGCGTCTTATCGTTATCCGGTACAGTGTTAACGTTAAGAGTGTTATCATTCAGAGTCTCAAGACTTCTCTCAAAGAGACACTTCCTCTTTGGAGAGAATAATGAAGAAAGTGAGGGGACAAACCTCTGGAGAGTGAGGGGATTCAAAGGAGAGAAGTTGTTATCCAGAAGGGGCTGGTACACCTTCAAAGATTCAAGGAAGAGAGAGAAGAAGAGTTTCCTTCCAAATTGAATTACTAAAGGTCAATTAAGTCCTGAGTAGTCTTTCCTTTTAATTTGGCAGCGCGCAGCTCCTACCTAGAAGACCACCGCTGGTCGTAAGCACACCTTGATATGCGCCCACCTGCCTGTTCGGAACGATCGTCATCGTTCCTGAATTCCTTCCCGCTTTTCGTCGCTGGCTCAGCTGATTTTTCTACGATCCCTTAAGTGATTTAGAGAAATAGAGTCCAGTGTTCGATGCTTACAGAATTCCTATGCCTCATACCAAACCTACCTATCCCTACTTTAAAATGGTAGGTTCCTCCTTTTTCCTCGTTTATTTCAGACCCAAACAGCCTCCTCACTGAGTAGGGACGGTGAGGAGGATTTTTTATGTCTCGACCGAATCACCTATTTCTTTTCTTTGGGCTTAGGCTTTTGAGGAGGGACTTCCTTATCGGAGGCTAAGTAGGCAATTAAATCTCTGATTTCTTCGAAGCTGAGGTCGTTTAAAAGTCCCTCGGGCATCATCGAAGATTCGGATTCTTCAATGTTGAGAATCTCTTCGGTGGGAATCGTGATCAATTCATTCTCAGTTTGAAGGGTCACTCGTTGGGGCTCTTTTGCTTTTAACAATCCAGAGATGATGCGTCCGCCACTGGTGATCACGCGATTGAGGCGGTACCCCTTTCCAATCGCTGCGCTGGGATCGAGAATATTTTCTAAGATGTAGTCTAAATCAGCCCGATTTGAACCCGTGAGCTCGGGGCCGATGGTGGCGCCGGTATCGAAGAGGCGATGGCACTTTCGACAGGTGGTATCGAAGAATGAACGCCCTCGCCCCAAATTGGCTTTTGATAAAACTTTCTTCGTGAGCGCCTTTTTATACTTATTGATAGCTTGGCGTTTTTCCGCGCTCGTTTTACGAATATCACCCCACACTTTCCTCAGTAATTGACTCGTGGGGTCATGGTTTAAATTTAAGATTTGTCGTGCGTGAATGGCAGTGATATCACGAGCCTTGATCTTTCCCGCTTGGACTTCAGATAGAAGTAATGTGGCGAACTCCCAACGTTGTGAGAGAGTTGAGATCGCATGGGGCTTTTCTTGAGCGGAGAGTTTGGGGTAGAGCTTGAGAATTGACTTCGGGATCGACGGTTGGTTGTAAGAAGCTAATGCTTTCAAGGCCGGAATGCGAAGGGGCTTCTTCTGAATGATTTTTAGGAGCACTCGATCGAGGTCTTTAACTTTTTTGGCGCTCAAAGCCTCCAGCGCACTCTTTCGATCCTTGAGAGGAGCTGAAGCATCGATCAGTGTTTTTTTGAGTTCTTTGAGCGCGCTCGGGTCATCGAAGATCAGGGCGATCGATAAACTCAGGGAACGAACCTTGTCGTTCTTGCTCTTTTTTAAGTTTGCGAAGGCTTTTGGCCAAGGCTTTGGCATCTTCACGTTTTTACGGCCTTTTAAGCCTTCATGAAGCCCATTGAGGAGTTCTAAATTGAACTCGTCGTCAGTTGAATCCACTAACAACTCAACGATGATCCCTAGGTCCAAATCTTCGGTTGCAGTCAACTTAGAAGGGATTGGAAGCAGGGCGAAGAATAGAAGGGCAGTGAAGATGAGAACTTCACTGTAGATTCTCCTCTCTCTGGGGATATAGAGAGAGGAGTTTTGATCGTGACTTGGATGCATTGAAGTTATTCAGGTGAGATTACGGATTCTTCGCTAAGTGGGCGACTTCGGGATGGTTGAGAGCTCGGCGGTAGATGCGCACTTCACTGATCCCTCCGTTAAAGAACTCTTGAGTTGATTTTGCGCCAGCGATCCAGAGGTCGCCTTTGCCATTAGATTGAACTGCTTTAGAGGTTTTAACGAGTAAGCCGTCAACGTAGAAGAAACGCTCGCCCTTTTTGGTTTGAACAATGGAGATGTGATGCCAGCCTCTCTTGGCTTCCAAGCCTTCAAGGTTTTTACCGCTTCCTCCAAAAACCCAATTCCCCTCGGGTTCAACCCAAATACCGTACCAGGGGCTTTGATCTCTCGACTTAGCGATGATGCTCCGCCAGCCACCTTGGCGGTTTGAGAAGTAAACCCAAGTGGAGACGGTGTAGCTGTCATTTTCCTTGAAGGCGATTTTTTCGTCATGAGGGATGCTGAGGTAGTCATTTTGCCCATCGAATTTTAAAGCTTTTCGGCCGCCGAGATTCTCGACGACTTGGGGGCGACTTCCGGCATCCTTTTGGAGAGCGTCTCGGCTGTCGTCGGAACGGTCGAGCCACTTGCTGACTTTACCTTCTGATTGTTGAACTCCCCAATCAGCACGAAGCCAAAGAGCTAAGCCATCGGAGGAGACCGATTTTGCGGGCTTGGCCGATTTGGGTTTATTTTTTTTCTTCAGGGCTTCGGCGGCGATCCTTTGGGCCGTGTAGCGAACCAATAGAGGGATTTTGCCCTTTCTGGCGATCG
>JANQLS010000137.1 GCA_028280485.1 Planctomycetota bacterium | reverse complement strand
CTCGTAGAGCCTATGTTTAGCGGAGTGCAGACAGTTCGAAGAATTGTCGAAACGGTTGAAACGCACTCCGAAGGAGTTTGTTTCAACAGAAACTAATTAGACCAGCTGCCAATTTAATGCCCGTTGGGGGCGTCATTTGCCTGTGATCGAAAGTTACCGGCCTTAGCCCATTTACATCGTTTTCAAGTCAGGCGACAAGAGATGCGGCAAAAAGTACCGGAAAAATCTTAAATTTCCTGCTCAGAGGAGGTAAAGAAACGAAAAAGTCGAAGCCTCCATGTTCCCAAAAACTTAAAAATCAAGCACTTAGGGAATCATTGTAAAATTTCTTAAATTCGTCCTATTTAATACTAATCCCGCCTCCCACTTGCCGCAAGCACAATTTCAAAAAAGGCAAAAATTTTTAATCCGTTAGTATTGAAGATAACGCAGCTTAAGCTTTCGAACCACTCTTTTCCTACAACCCCAACCCCTATGCCTGAGCCAAAAAGAGTCTACTTGTGGATCAGATGCACCAATCACCTTCCTGATTCCCCAATCAGAAAAGTGTAAATTATCTATATTGCTTATAAATACCTTCAAGCTAAATAGAGAGACGCCATAGCCGGACAGAGACCCTACGCAATATCTTCGCCGAAAGAAATACAAACAACAGTAGAGTGACAATCAACTCGATCGAAGCGCCAGGGTAAGAATCTCTTCAACACTTGAAGAAGACCCCTGCTCATCGTCCTCACCTAACTTTGACAGAGCAGTGCTTACTTTGGCTTCAGCATCTTTCCTTGAGAATCCCAATTCTACGAGAGCCAAACAAGCTTCTTCCGATGCACTACTGGTGAGCTTAGCGGGAACTCCTTCTCCAGCCTGAGAAGCTCCATCGATCTCTAACAAGGCCGACAGCGCAGGCAAGCGATCTCTAAGCTCGACCATCAAGCGCTCCGCTAAGCGTTTCCCCACTCCCTTGATTCGCTGAAGCGGCTTGGGATCTCCTTGCTCGATCACCACACAAAACTCATCCGCCGCAAAGGTCGAAAGAATAGCCAATGCGATCGATGGGCCCACTCCACTCACGGTGATCACAATACGAAACACCTCACGCTCGGCTTCAGTTGAAAAGCCAAAGAGGCGCTGTACATCTTCGCGGACCCAAAAGTGAGTTAATAATATGGATTCTTTTTGCCCGAGGAGGGCTCGGTAGGAAGAGAGAGGAATGGAAAGCTCGTAGCCCACCCCTGCCGACTCTAATACGGCACGGGTGGGCCCCAAGTGAATTATTTCTCCGCGGATGTGATGAAACATACGAGGTGGCGGACTTAGCTCCCTCGAAGCTTCAAGCTGTTGTCAGACAGCTTACGCTTAATCTCATTCAGCGAAGTCATACCGAAGTTTTTAGCTGCCATGAGCTGAACTTCAGTTTTATTGATCAGATCTCTCAGCGAGGCGATGCCTAAACGCTCCATACAGCGCCGACTTCGAACGGAAAGCTCCAAGAAGTCGATCGATTTGTCGAGCAGCTCGGGGGAAGCCGTAGCTTCGAGGGGGTTTCTTGGGTCGTCGGTCTTCTGAGGGCCAGAAGATTCCAAACCTTGACCGAGACGCAGACCCTTCTGGGTAAGCATTTCTTTTATTTCTTTGAGCGAAGTCTCACCAAAATTCTTGTAAGACAAGAGCTCTTGCTCAGATTTCATGATCAAGTCGCCCAAGGTGAGGATATTCATCTTAGACAGACAGTTGCGACTTCTAACTGACAGCTCGAAATCGGTGACCGGAATCTTGAGAACTTGATTGTGGCGATCGGCCTTCTTCTCTTCTTCCTTGTCGTAGAACATGTTGGTGGATGCGCGAGAATCCATCAAGAACAAGCGAGCCCGAGCGTGATTGGGATACATCATTAAAACCGCTTCGAAACACTTGATCGCATCGAAGTATCGTTCACGGTCTTCGTAGAGAATACCCAAGTTTATCACCGCGTTAACGTGAGGAGGAACGACCTTAAGGCACTTCTCGTAAGCAGAAATCGCTTCGTCGATGTCCTTGTTCTCTCCCCCGCCGTAAAGGTCGATACAGAATCCCAACCTGAAAGCAGCATTCGTATTGGTGTCGTCGGTTTCAACAGCGCGACGGTAGGTGCTGATCGCGTCTTGATATTCAGAATTTCTCTCTTGGTAATATCCAAGGTGATAAAGGAACTCTGAAGACTCGACCAAACCTTTGGCTTCTAAACTGTCTAACAAGGCTTTAGCGGTTTCCAACTCACCAACTTTTGAAGCCGTCTCAATCACCAAATAGGTAAGGTTCAAGGATTCTGGAAAGTTTTTGGAAGCTTCTTGGGCAACCTCGAAAGCCGATTCACTCTTTTGGCTCATCAAGAGAGCGCGACTTTGATAGTAAGCCGCCCAATGATTCTTACTGGCCTCCGCCGACAAGAGAGAAGCAGCTTGCTCGAGTTGACCCAACAAGTACAAACCATAACCTTTGAGGATGGTCGAGTTTGTTGAGTTTTCGATATCGAGTGAACCCCAATCTTCAACTAAGTTGCGGAAGGCGCGGGCGGTATCTTCGTTATCGTAGGCAGCTTGAGCGAGGCGAGAAAAGGATTCGCCGGTGAGCTCTTCTTCTCCAAGCTCGTTGAGAACTTCCATGAGATCAGGGCCAGCATCGACCTCTTCCTCTTCGATAGGTTCTTCAAAAGCTGGAGGCTCCACTGAACCCAGCATCGTTTGAGGATCGGCCAAGCGGTTCAGCCCAGAATCAAGCCCAGAATCAAGCCCAGAATCAAGTCCTGCATCGGCCTCCTCAACTTGAGTGGGCTCACTTTGAGGCTCAGCCTGAAAGGGAGTCGAATCCGATGGGGGTTGAGATTCAACGGGACTTGAAAATGAAGGCTCTGAAGGAGGAACTACCGGTGCCGGATCATTCGCCGCTGGCTGAGGCGCAGGGGCATCGGGCTTGGGTTGACCTTCGGGAGCTGGAGAACCTTCGGATGAAACTTCAGATTTTTCGAAATCCGATTCGTCGTTGAACTGAATCAAGATGACCTCCTCTGGCTTCGTGGGCCAGATTTGCAAAAAGGAAGACTATTCATAGAAAACGTTTAGAACTCTACAAACGTCGACGGGAAACCAGCACCCTCAACCAAAAAGGCTTCGATCTTAACAATGGTGTCAAAATTGAATGGAAGCCATCACCTTCACGAAGATTCAAGATCGTGAAAACTCAAGGCTTCAAAATGAGTGGGAGGGATAAAAACGCCCGTCCGTACGCCGAGTAGAATCTGCTTACTATAAAGGACTCTCAAGCGCTGTCAACCCTTTGAAAATGCAACACTTATCTGGGAAGGCCAAGCGGGGTCCTCGGTTGGGAAATTCTCTCCAAATTCTGAGAGAATTTCAGTCGACGACTTGGAAAAATCTCAGGTGGAAGAGTAGGATACATCCGTGAGTTTTGGGTTGGCTTAGAGGAGGAAAAAAGAAGCCTTTCAAGCTCTCAGTTTGGCCACAAATTGAAGCATCCTTACCCTCGAAAAAGCCTAGAGGAGAGTTAAAGGCTCGCCCAGATCTACATTTTTTAGAAGCCCAAGGCGCCACATCGGCCCCCTACCACCGAACTCGATCAATCTATAAACACAATCATAAAAACGACTTAAAGCACAATATGCCAAAGGATCAACCGCCCTCAAGCACTGCGATCGACCTCGACGGCTTAAACGAAGCTCAGCGCCAAGCCGTCCTCCACCGAGATGGCCCCCTGCTGGTTGTCGCGGGACCGGGAAGTGGAAAAACGAGGGTCATCACCCATCGGGTAGCCCACCTCGTTCACACTGGGGTTTCGCCTCAATCGATCCTGGCGATCACTTTTACAAATAAAGCAGCCCGGGAGATGCGGGAGAGGATTTTAAATCTTCTCGGAATGACAACCCCCTGGATTTCGACTTTTCACAGCTTCAGCGCTCGGTTACTCCGGAAACACATCTACCGATTGGAGCCCTACACCACCGACTTTTCCATCTACGACACCGATGACACGCTTGCAGTCATCAAGGAATGCATCAAAGAGCTCGATATTTCTACGAACCAAATTTCAGCTCGACAGGCTCAGGGAGAAATTTCAAGACTCAAGAACAAAGGCATCGATGATCCTCAAGCCCTCCCTCCCGGTTTAGAACTCTTCGATCAGTTTGTCCGTAAGGTATTCTGTCTCTACCAACGAACGATGGAGGCGAATAACGCCTTAGATTTCGATGATCTTTTACTGCTTTTAGAAAAACTTTTTAAAACTCAACCCGATATTCTCGAACGCTACCGCCAACAATTTCAATACGTCCTCATCGATGAGTATCAAGATACCAACCAAGTTCAATATCGCATCGGTCGCCTCTTAGCGGATGGTCATAAGAATTTATGCGTAACGGGCGATCCCGATCAATCGATCTACAGTTGGCGAGGCGCCGACATCACCAACATTCTTTCTTTCGAACGAGATTTTCCGACGGCTCAAGTCGTTAAACTGGAGCAGAACTATCGCTCGACTCAATCCATTCTCGAAGTAGCTAACGCTTCCATCATCCACAACGAAGATCGCCCCGATAAAAACCTTTGGACTCAAAACGGCCAAGGCGATCCGGTGAGGGTGTATCGCTTCCGATCTCAAGAGGAAGAAGCTTCAGAGATCGCCGACCTGGTCTCACGCTTAGTCAATTCGGGATACAGCCCAGCTTCCATCGCTATCTTCTACCGCATCAACGCTCTGTCCCGTGAGTTGGAACGCGCGATGGTTTTGTCGAACATCCCTTATATCGTCATCGGATCGGTGGAATTCTATTTAAGAAAAGAAATCAAAGATCTCTTAGGCTACATTCGGGTCCTCGCCAATCCCAAAGATAGCGAAAACTTAAAACGCATCATCAATACTCCCAGCAGAAGAATCGGTAAGGCGACGATTGAAAAACTCAATCGAACTGCAATTACAGAAGGGATTCCGCTCTTAGAAGTCATTCAAAACTCTAAGTATCGAGAGTTAGCCGTCAGCGGATCTCCCCAGAAGCAGGTAGCTCTTTTTTCTGAACTTTTCAAAGAGATTCAATCGTTCAGTGAAGCCAACAAAAACTCTACATTTAAAATCTTAGAACACGTCGTCGAGAAAGTTAAATATCTCAACTTCCTGGAAGAATTCGACCCAGAAGGATTCCTAGACCGAAAAGAAAATGTAAGTGAACTCTTAAATGCAGCGAAGGCGTACGATCAACGAGCCGGCGACGCTTCGACTTTAGGTGGCTTTTTAGAGGAGATTGCCCTCCTAACGGGAGTCGATCGTTGGGATCCCAATCAAGACCGAGTGTCTCTGATGACTTTACATTCAGCGAAAGGGTTGGAATTCCCCATCGTGATCATGGCGGGAGTGGAAGATGGTCTCTTACCCATGATAAGAAGTGGCGCTGACAGCAATTCAGATATCGATGAAGAACGTCGCCTTTTTTACGTGGGAGTAACGCGAGCTGAAAAGATGCTCTACTTAACTCACTGTCAAATGAGAGCGCGTTACGGCTCCGACATGCCCTCACGCCCATCGGAATTTCTTCAAGAAATTGAAAGTCAAGAGGACGAAGGCTTTTTAGAACTCGACCAGCAAACTAAAACTAGCCTGGGGATGTTGAACTCCGATCCCTGGGAAGATTATATAGATCCTGATCCAAACGTCACCAGCAACTCTCAGTACTCTAACTCAACTTCAGAGACTGAAAACAAACGCTTCAGCTTAGATGATTGGGATGATGACATCGTCGACGAAGATCCATTCCCTCTCGGCTCCACGGTGAGTCACGAAGTTTACGGCCCCGGGGAAATCGTCGATTCCAGTGGCTTAGGTCAACGCAGAAAACTGACCATCATCTTTGAAAGCGTGGGTCGAAAAACGATCATCGTCAGCCATTCGAAGCTCAAACGTATTTAAAGTCGGATATCTTTAAAGTAATTGCCAAGATGGTTCAAATGCAAGCCTGGCAAGGCACCAGTTTGTCTTTGACCGCAGTCGGGTGCTTCACCGTTTGAGAATCAAATACAGGCTGGTAGCGCAGATCAGGCGCAGCAGATGGAGAATCTCAAATGAGCAAAAATGATCAAGCGGGGTTATTACCCCCGTGATAAAAATAGTCCTGTTAGATTCGTTAGTCCTGACAGAGTCCGATTAAATTCAAAGTCCACCCCTAATAGGTAATTCCAATCAATATCCCTCGCTAAAGCTTCGGGCTTGGAGGGCTGGTGATTTCAATATTAGTCGACCGTTGGAATAAGTAATGACATTGGCCAAAGTTTCTGCATTTAAGGCAATCCTCTCCTTCCAAGCCCGAAGCTTTAGCGAGGGATCACGAATAGCCCCGGCCTTTGTGCCGACCAACTTACAGCCTGCCGAACAGCGATAACATATGCGTTCATCCACCGAGAAAGATTATTACTCCAGACTCACACGAGTCCTGATCTACATTCAAAACCATTTGAATGAAGAACTCTCCTTAGATGAATTAGCTGAAGTCGCCCACTTCTCATCGTTTCATTTCCATCGAATCTTCAAAGCCATGGTCGGAGAATCGGTGAAAGAACACGTTCGAAGACTGCGCTTAGAACGGTCGGCCATTCTGTTAACGTCAACCGATCGAACGATCTTAGACCTCGCTCTCGAAGCTGGCTACGAATCTCACGAAGCTTTTTCTCGTGCCTTTAAAAATCAGCTAGGCCTCCCCCCCTCTCAGTTTCGAACTGAGCATCGAGACTTGAAGCGATCGGCCTCAAGTTTTTATTCACCCGATGGCAAATTAACCCAAGAATCCATTCCCTGGAGCGAAACCCCGGAGCCTGAAATGGAAGTTAAAATTCAATCGATCCCCAAACTTACTGTCGCCTTTGTCAGAAATGTAGGTCCCTATGATGATGCCCAAGTAGCATGGGACAAGCTACTTCCTTATTTAGGTTCTCAAGGCTGGCTCGGAGCAGATTCAAAGTACATCGGACTCTGTCACGATGATCCCGACATCACTCCAGAGGATAAAATCCGCTACGACGCCTGCGTCACCGTGAACTCCGAATTTAAAGCCGAAGGTGAAATCCAAATTCAAGTGATTCCGGCTTCAGAGTATGCCGTCACCACTCACCTCGGCCCCTACGAAAAACTAACTGATACTTATCGCAGTTTGTTTGGTCATTGGCTACCTCAAAGTGGAAGAGAACCTAGCTCTCAAGCCTGCCTTGAAATCTATTTAAACGATCCCGAATCCACCGACCCTGCAGATCTCATCACCGACGTTCACGTTCCATTAGTATCATTAAAGTGAGAGTCCGATGCCTCAAGACGATAAGTTAGACCTCTATAAAGAACATAAAGATGAGTACGCCGCTAAGAAGAAGCCCCTTATCATTCAAATGAAAAAGGCCACTTATTTAGCGGTAGAGGGCTCAGGCGCACCAGGGTCCCCCGTCTTTGAAGAAAAGATCGGCGCTTTATACTCGATGGCCTTTACCACAAAGATGACGTGGAAGTTCGCCGGCAAACAAGACTATAAAGTCTGTAAGTTAGAAGGTCAGTACTGGGGCGAAGAATCCTCGTTAGATTTTAGCGAGGTGCCAAAAGAAGAATGGCGATGGCGCTTGATGATTCGAACCCCCACCTTTATCAAAGAAAAACATCTGGCGGAGTCCCGCGAGACTCTACACAAGCGAAACAAAGGCACTGGTACTGAAGAAGTCCAGTTGTTCGATCTCAGTGAAGGTCGTTGTTGTCAGATGCTTCACGTAGGCCCCTACGAAAAAGAACCTGAAACCATCGAAATCATGCGTGAATTCGCTCACTCGGAAGGTTGGGAATTTCATGGTATCCATCACGAAATCTATCTTTCAGATCCGAGAAGAGTCCCTCCTGAACGCCTGAAAACCATCTTGAGACTTCCGGTCAAAAAGAGGTGAAGTCTAGAAGTTTAAAGAAAGCAGGAGCAAGGATTGGGAAAGAGACGCGAACTCTATATAATAGGAGCTTCGTTTCTCTTGACCTTTAACTTTGGGCACTTCAAGCTATTCTTTTAACCTCAGTCTGAATCCTTCACAGAAGGAGTATTGAGTTTAAAAGAATCCTCAATGTTTATGATCCTTCGCACATTCATTTTTAGCTTTCTAATTGGAATTAGCTTCCTAGCCTCTCCAGCTTCGACCTTCGCTCACTCGATCTCCCGGGGCGTCGGAACGGCGATCATCATCACCTTTAAGAAAGATAAGATTCATATCCTTTACGATGTAGGTTTTGGTCCAAATTACGCGAGACAAACCCAGCTGAAGATGGATAAGAATCGTGACTTTAAAATCGATGAGAAAGAAGCGAAAAAGTACCGGGATGCCATTCTAAAGAAGCACATTGAACCGGGTTTAGTGTTCACATTGAATGACCATGAATTTAAACCCCGATTAGTTAAAAGTTATGACGTTCAACTCGAAGGGGAAGTCGCTGATCTCGCTTTTGATTTTTACTATGAATTTGAAATAGAAGTCCCCTTCGCAACCGACAAGGATCGACAGCGTCGAATCTTCCTTAAAGTTAAAAACGATGTTTTAAAGCAGGTCGTCACGAACACTCACTTATTTATCGTTCCTTATTCAGGTCACGTACCTGAAGTGTCGTACGACATTATCCTTCCCGAGCCCATCCTCGAACTCACGGGCTACCAGATGTTTGGGCCACAACTCGAGATGGCATTCGACTATTCCAAGGGAAACTTGCTCAAAGATCATCCGGCTCAGTTTCTCTTAATCGATGGGTCCATCACGGAAGCGAAGCCCTACGAAACAGAACCGGAAGAGTCCTCTATCACTAAAATCAATTCACAAACTACAGACGTTGAGACTCAAAAGCCTCCTCCCATCAGCGAGTCGGTTGAGACTGAGGAGAAAGAAAAGCAAGAAGCTTCGGATGCCTTCCTCGCAAATGTAATTCAACGCGATGATCTCAACTTTTGGGGACAATTAGGCTTTATTCTCTTAGCCTTTATTTATGGATTAGGTCATGCCTTGACTCCCGGACACGGTAAATCGATGGTCTCGACGTACTTGATGGGAACGAAGGGAAGAATGCGAGATGTTTTGCTTCTGGGAGGAATCACTACATTGACCCATACCTTTTGCGTTTGCCTGATCGCGCTCATCATTCATATCATTTTGGAAGAAGCGATCGAAGCAAAGGCCTTTCAAGATAATGCCATCGTTTTTTTAAGGATCGCCGGAAGCACGACTTTAGTGCTCATCGGTGGCTATCTGTTCTTTAAGCGAGTGGAGTGGATGGGGCATCCAGAACGAATGACAAATCATTCTCATTCCAACGAAGATCCAGCGAGCTCCCCAACCGAAGTCAGCGATGAAGAGAACTCGAGTTCCACTAAACCCAATGTTCTCAATTTACTGTGGGTGGGAATGGTCGGCGGCTTGGTTCCTTGTACGGGTGCCCTTTCAGTTTTAGCCTTCGGACTCCTCTATCCTGAAAGACGCCTCTTTTCTTTCTTACTGTTGCTCGTCTTCAGCTTGGGCTTAGGCACAGTCTTGATCGCGATTGGTTCCTTGCTCATCAGTGGCAAGACGATGATGCTAGCCGGCTCGCTTAAAAAGAAACGCACCTTCAGTTACGCTCCTGGCCTATCAGCTCTCCTTCTCACGGGCTTAGGAGCCTTTTATCTGGTTCTCACCCTCAAAGAACACGGCAGTGAATTCGCGAATTGGTTCATCACTTCCTTAGGCCTCTAAGCCCTTGGATAGCTGATAAAAACTCGTTAATAACTCCTTAAAAACCTTGTTTATAAACCGCCGCCCAGGGCCCATTCCGCCTCATTTACCCCAGAGTTACTAACATCCCCACCAAAATTCTTAACAACCGTTAAAAACCTCTACGACCGAGATGCAACGTTATTTCACACCAACATTTGCCTACTTTGGCTTGGGTTTTGGGCCCCTTTCAGACCCGATAAGCAGAATTACTTCGACCCTACAATCCGCCGAATCCGGCTCGCAATCAAACGTAAAGCCTTATTTAAAAAAGACTTAATTGAGATATCAGGTAATTCCGAAGATCCTCAGTCTTCCATAAATGTGAGTAAAGTTCCTTCCGAAAACGGCCGAAGTTTAGAGGCATAAGAAACATCCGGGAATCCGAGTCAGTATCCCGGGAAAAGTTTTCGACAAACCTCTACTGGAGTTCTTAACTTGAGCCTCAATTCGCCCCTTTCAACTGAGAGATCCAAGCTCGCACAGAGCGAGTGGATCCGTTACGCAGCCTTAGGGCTTCTGACGGTAGCTCTCGGCTGGGCGGGTTGCAAGTTTCCCATGCTCCCTCCTCCGTCAGACTCCCCCTCCAATTCGAACGAGGGTGAAACGATCTCTGCGGACGAAAATTCTAATGCCGGTGACAACAGTGAAGACCTGAAATTGGAGAGCAAAAAGCCTCCAGTTCAAATTGCCGAGGGTAAGCCTGAGGACCCAATCCGCCCCTTGCCCCTCAAGAGACCCTACCAAGATCTTCGCCGCCACACCTTTCAATCGATCGGAGAAGACACCGGAATTGATGTTTCCCCCGACGGAAAAAGCCTGCTTTACTCGAGTTCGCGCACCAGCAGTAAACCCAAAATTCAGCTGAAGGAAGAGGGCAGCGCCCTTATCCGAAGCCTCACTCAGGGTAATTTCAGTGACATTCACCCAAAATTTTCTCCCAAAGGTGATGAAGTGGCCTTCGCTTCTGATCGTGAAGGAAACTACGACATCTGGGTGATATCACTCAAAAGCCCGGGGGTTGCCGAGCAGATCACTTCGAGCCGTGACGACGAAGTGCACCCCACTTTCAGTCCCGACGGAAAGCGAATTGCCTTCTGCCGCAAAACTCCCAAACAAGGTTGGACACTCTGGATTCAACACCGTGAACGCCAAGACCTCATGGAGTTGGGCCCCGGCTTATTCCCTGAATGGTCTCCAGCGGGAGATTGGATCGCTTTTCAAAAGCCCAGTGAACGCGGGGAACGATGGTACGGCCTTTGGGTCGTTCGCCCCGACGGGAGCGAAGTTCGCCAAGTCATCGCCTTCGATGATTTGGGCGCGATTCAACCCACATGGTCGCCTACCGCAGAACAGATCGCCTTTACGACCGTTCACAATCCTAAAAATATGAAAGACTGGGATGGAGTGAGTTCGATTGGAAAAGACATCATGGTCGTCGATTTGAAGACCGGAAGAAATTTCCAACTCACCCACCACGAAGGATCCAACTGGTCTCCTGCTTGGGGACTCAATGGAAAGATCTACTTCACCTCGGATCGCTACGAAGGTCGTAACCTTCTCAGCTTAAGCCCCCCGGAGGTGAAAGACCTATGAGAACTTTATTCAAAGTCACCTTCGCCCTTTCCATTCCGATGCTTCTTTCTAGCTGCCTCACCCCTCGATACTTGGATCGCGTCGACAATCCGATCGAAGGAGTTCGCAAAGTCGCAATCGCACCGCTTTACACCACTCGAGAATTGACCAACTTGTCAGAACTCGACTTGTTACTCACTCGAGAGGTCACTCAATTCCCAGGTGTCGATCGCGTCATTCCCCCACTGGAAGTGAGTCCGGTGATCATCGAACGCCAGTTAGATCTTCGATCTGAACTCGACCTGCGTCACCTCGCGACTCTCTTGAGAGTCGATGCGATTCTGATCGTCGAAATCACCCAGTACGAATGGATTACTAAGCCAGCCGTGGCCTTTCTTTCCCGCCTCTATATCTCAGACTCCCCCCTCGATCGAGGAACGGCAGCCTTGGATATGTCTCGAGGAGGAAAGATTCCTAATGCGGGAAACCCAGGCCCCGGAAGCATCGTAGAAATCGAAAGAGTCTACGATTCAGCAGAGAACCAAACTCGAGACCAAATCTGGTGGTACAGCTTCTCCCGTAACGGTGAAGGCCAAGCTCTCACCGGAGTGGAGCGTATTCTCAAAGTACCGAACGAGTACTTTCAATTCGCCTCGTTCAGTCTCATCAACGCCGTGTTCGGCGAGTACATGCGTAGATTGGAGGAGGTGCAACGAGAAAATACGTGAAGTTTAAAGAACAAATCGGCACGTCAGGGCCGGGACCTCGTCCGCCTGACGTGAGTGAAGGGAGGGTTGTTTGAACCAAGTATCGACTCTTTTTGTAGTCAAAGACGAAGCAGAATTCTGTTTCTTATTTGACGAAAACAATCCGGCCACTCTCTTCGATACCTTGTTCGAAAATTCGAATAAGACCGAAGGAAGTTTAAACCGGGAAGATGTTTTTGAAGTGATTGAGGGAATAGTCCCGAGTCGTTTACGCGCGATTTAAATCGACGTTCTGAGACTCATAATCGTGGCTATTCCAAAACCCCCTTGGAAAAGAAGGCTGGGGAACAGATGGAGAACACTGAAGTCAACACCGGAATCAACTCCGGTATCAACGAACAGAAACCCACCGTGGATTTCGAAAAAGAATTTGTCAACTACCTTCGTTACGAACGCAATATGTCCCCCGAGACCATTCGTGCGTACGAAAAAGACCTCTTCCAATTCATGCGTTTCTTCAAGAAACAAGAAGCTCAAAAGGATAATCCCGCAGAGTTCACTTCTCTTGAAATTCGTGAATTCTTAGCGAACCTCCGCGAGAAGAACTATCAAAAGACGACGATCGTTCGTAAGCTCGCGACCATCAGAAGCTTCTACAAGTTCCTGATGAAAAAAGGATACGTTTCACAAAATCCTCTCACCGATATCGAGACTCCCAAAGTCGAAAAACGATTGCCTCGTTTCTTAGGTATCGATGAAGTCGTCAAACTGTTGAATGCCCCTCAAGGCTTCACTTTCCAATCGACTCGCGACCGTGCGATCTTGGAAACCCTCTACTCGACCGGTTTAAGGGTCAGTGAGTTGACGGCATTGAACGTTTCTGATATCGATCTTCAAGGCGGCATCATCAAAGCTCGCGGAAAAGGTCGTCGCGAAAGAATCGTTCCTATCGGTGAAAACGCCACTGAAAAGGTCGGCAAGTACATCGAAATGAGAAGCAAGATCCAACGTATCAATACTGAAGATTCAGACGCCCTATTCCTCAATCGATTCGGCGATCGTCTCTCTTCAAGAAGTATCCGTAAGATCTTAGACAAGTACATTCGCATCGCAGGCCTGGATGAGCGTACTTCACCTCACACCCTTCGACACAGCTTTGCGACTCACCTGCTTAACCAAGGTGCGAACTTGAGAATCGTTCAAGAACTCCTCGGACACAAGCACTTGTCGACGACTCAAATTTACACTCATGTCACGACCAGCAACATGAAACAGTCCTATGAGGAAGCTCACCCGCAGGCTCAGCAGCAACAAGCGGCTCAACAGCCCATGCAGCAACCTGCTCCCGCTCAACAGCCCCAGCAACCTCATCAACAACATCAGCCCTACCAGCACCCTCAGTACTGATCTTTGATCCCTGGAGTGCCCAGGCCTGATTGTTCACCCGGACGAAAAAACGCCCGAGAGCCTTTGGTTCTCGGGCGTTTTTTTTGGGGCGCTGAACAATCAGGGAATTTTCCTTTCCCCCTAGATCCCGTCGCTTACGCTCCGGGCTTACTAAGTGATTTTTCCAATTCTTCGCATTCCTCAGCGGAGGGGTTTTTATACTCATTTTTAGCTCAGCTCATTTAACTAACCCGAAGCGCTAACGAGGGGAAAGTTCAGATCCAACTTAGCTCAACCCGTTAATTAGCCCGGAGCGTGAGCGACGGGAAATTTCAGGTCCAACTCAGCTCTACCCGTTAACTAGCCCGGAGCGTGAGCGACGGGATGGGTTACCCTAATATTTTGAAACCCCGGACCGCCAAAATCAGTCATTTCAGCCCCCTTCTCCCCCGTTGACAGATCGGGGGGAAAGATTAGAATACTCTGCTTGAATTGAACTGAATTTAAGCCACCTTAGCTCAACGGTAGAGCACAGCTTTCGTAAAGCTGAGGTTATGGGTTCGATTCCCATAGGTGGCTCATTTTAATTCTCACGAATCCACCGATAAAAAAGCCTGAGAACAAACCGTACTTGTCCTCAGGCTTTTTTTGTTTCATGATGGGATCGATTTGAGATCACAGCTCCATCTCCGACTGAAGAGTTGAGTTAAAAACAATTCACCCACCACATTTGATGATTCCACTCGCCCTTTCCACCTTCGGAGTTCAATTCACCGCATGGACGATTTATATCGCGGTGTTGCTCTACTTCTCGGCGTACTTCATTCAACTTTGTTCATTTAAAGATCCGTTGAGAAAGGCCCACCTTTATCGTTGGACGTGGGGCTTAGGCGCGCTCGCTTTTCTGATTCATGTTTTGAGTGCGTTTCACTTTTATCACAATTGGAGTCATGAGTCGGCTTATCAGAGCACGGCAAAAAGTACGGAGGAAATTCTGGGCACCGCCTTCGGTGAGGGAGTTTATTTCAGTTATACCTTTTTAGGCCTCTGGATTTTAGATGCACTGTGGCTGTTTCTCGAACCTAAGCTCTCCTTCAAACGACCCAAGTTTCTCACTTGCATCCTACACATTTACATCACTTTCATCTTCTTTAGCGGCTTGATCTTCTTTGAGGGCTTAAGAGCTCGCATCATCGGAGGAATTGGATTTACATTACTCTTCCTCGGTTTCGTCATGCTTCGAAAACGAACTTCAAATACCCCGCCGGCTTTATAAAACAAATGCCATAAGTGCTATATTTCCGCACAATCAAACCCTAGAAATTATTTTCTAAAATTAATTATCTTTGAGAACTCTTCGAACTCCGCTTAGCCTCCATGGTGAGGGATGGGTAAGAAATTTAAAGAGCTTCTGCTACCTCGATTCAACTTAGAAGCTTTTTATAAAGTCCCTCATAGTGGAGCTGGGTGAGATAGCTCACACGTTAGGGTTTTTGTTTGAAATTACTTCTTCAGGGTCGGATCCCCCCGCAGTGCTTCTTATGTTGGATCGATTCCCTTCGGGCATCGTTTCAACCTCTTAAGAGAGGCTAAATAGCCTCCCTTTACGGCCGAGCTGATTCCAACTCGGCTATCGTTTTTCTTAACTCAACCAGTCTTCTTTAATGGCCTGCGCAAGCCATGAAGGTCGACATTGTGCTTCGAATCACGTGTCCTCGTTCAGCGTGTTCGAAGCTGAGAGTTAAGTAAAACACATATCGTTCTTTTATCGAGAGCTGGCGATGGTTCGAAAAGAATGGGTTTGTTTCTGATCGCCATCGTTCGTCCTCAAGTTTTCGGGTAGGTTTGTCAAGTCGATGAAATGAGGAGACTCAGTACTCCGTATCGTTTTATGGGCTTGGCGAAGAAACAGAGGAGTTTTTTATGCACGCGCTTCGTTCCCAACGAAAATTGCTTAATAAAATCTCAATCTTCGCATTTATAACTGTCGGATTTGCACTCGCATTTCTTCCGGCATCCCTTTTCAGTCAATGTGCTCCTCCTGCGGGAACATATAAAATGGGGTTTAAAGTGAGCCCCAATCCGGTGTCGACATGCCCCGGAAATACCTTCACCATCGATGTCATCGCGGATGCTTCTCCCGGTGGCCTTCAACTTTCAGGCTTCGGATTAAATGTAGCCATCAACGCGAATGTGCCCATCACCATCCTTTCGGTTAATCCGGTAGCTTACTCCCCTCCAACGGGTTTCTTCAGTTCAACCATCAATGGAAATGAATTCGCTGCTATCGGTGGAGATGTAACGGGATCCTCCATTCCTGGTCCGATTACTTTGGCTCGCGCCATCGTACAGGTTAGCCCCGTTTCGGCTCCCACGGTCTGGAGTGTCGACTTCTCAGGAACCACCCCTCTCATCGGAGGATTCATTCCTTTGAACCACTTAGTAGAGGGTTCAACGGGTTGTGACGTCGTTTCTCCTCTACTCGGCTTATCGCCTCAAAACATCACCGCACTCACCTGTGCTGGGAACTTCATTCGTGGAGATTGTAATAACAATGGGTTGATCCTCGGCCTTATCGGCGACCCTCTTTACATTCTCCACTTCCTCTTCACAGGAGGTCCAGCTCCTCAATGTGATGCTGCCTGTGATTCGAACTTTGACGATACGATCAACATCACGGATGCAACGTATCTGTTCAATTGGATGGTCGGCATCGGACCACCGCCTCCATCACCTTTCGCCTTATGTGGACCTCCCCCTCCAGGTCAAACATTGACCTGTGCGAACCACATATGTCCTTAACATTGGCATTCTCTATCTGTTGAAATTCTTCCTGCCGGGCCCATAAAAATCCGGATTTTTGAGCCCCTTCTTGGGCTCGGTGGGGAGATCTTTTAAGCCTGGGGCATCCATGATTTTATTGAAGGGAAATCATTGGGGACTCAAAGGTCAACACTAACATGATCAGGAGAATTCCGATGAGGAATCCTATTTTAAATCTCTTGGGTAGTTTAGTAGCCGTGGGGACTCTGCTCATCGCTTGCTCTCTGAATGCCGACGAGTCATTGATCATCGAAACTAAGATTGTCGATGGGATCGATGCTTCGAGTTCATTGACAATCTCAGCGTCCAGTCGAGCTGGAGAAATTTCGGGCTTCATCCTTGCGGTGGAATACAACCCCGACAAGGCGAGCCTCATGAGTTTTGAGGTGTCCGGTGAATGGAGTGAAAAGGTCACTCCTGATTTCTACCTCGCTACAGGAACGGAATCGCATCCCGGATTCAGTACCCGGGATTCAGGCTTGGCTGCTCTGATGGTCATCATGGATCTTATTCCCGATGACATCGAGAAATCGATTCCTTCGACTCCCGATGGTGAACCGCAACCGATCGCAGAACTCAATTTTCAATTCGCCGGTGACGCTTCATTACCCTTCAGAGTTCAGTTCCTTGATAACGAAATCGGCTTTGATTCCAATGTCCCATTGATCAATAGCTTGGTCATCGACGGAGTTGATTTTTATCAGAGTTCAGAAGACACTCCTTTAAAACTCACTTCGGGAGGGCTTCGAACGGAAATCGATGAAGTTCTCTTTCGACGGGGAGATGTCAACAGCGATGGAACGGGTGACATATCCGATCCCATAACAGGATTGACTTATCTTTTTATCGGAGGGGTTAAAATTCTCTGCCTCGATGCAGCGGACACGAACGATGATGGGAAAGTCGACATCAGTGATCAGATTTATATTCTGACCACCTTGTTTTTGGGTGGAAGGGATCCCGCTCCACCGGGCATCCGAATCTGTGGACCCGATCCTACGGATGACGATTTAGCTCCGTGCGAGTACCCTCAAGATCTTTGTGATGTTGAGGGTGGGGATGATCGGCCACCGATTTTTTTCCCGATCTTTTGAAAAACAAAAAAAGGCGACGCCCGCTGGGCGTCGCCTTTTTTTTAGTGCCTTATCAATTTATAGTGCATTCCACTAAAAGCGTTGCTGGAACCCTTCAATGTTTAGCTGGCATTTCAATTATCCCTCGCTAAAGCTTCGGGCTTGGAATGTGCAGATCGCCTTCCAAGCCCGAAGCTTTAGCGAGGGATAGATATTTATTAAATGCTACTCCTGCCTCAACGACCCTACGACCGAAAGTCGTCTTAAAACTCCTACTGCGAATAAACCCGAAAGAAGCCCAACGACAAATACGACAATTAAAAGAATCACAATGTTCCCCCACGGGATATTCGAAGCCGGATCAAAGATCTTGGGAGCAATGGCAATCAACGCCGAAATAGAACCGATAGCTAAACCGCTCACCAGCAAAAACAAATTCTCATAGATCACCAGCCAACTGAGGCGCTTCTTAGAAAATCCTACCGCAGCCATCAAACCGAATTCACCCTGACGCTCTAAAACTCCCCGAATAAGAACGATCCCTAAACCTAAAGTCCCCAGGATCAAACCGAGACCACCGAGCAGTTGAAACGTCGAGAGATACGTATTCTCAATCGCTAAAAAACTTGCGATTAGCCGATTGGGACTGGTGACGTCTAAACCATAACTTTCTAGGCCGAGCTCTAAGCCCAATTGAACATTCGATTGAATATCAGAAGACACTTCGGACTGAAAATCAGCGAGGAAATAGCGATAACCTTCGATATGACGGAACGCCTTTTCAAAGTGTGCTTCAGAGATGATCAATTCACTTTGAAACAAGCTACCCGCCAAAGTAGCCACTAATTGAAGCTTTACCTTCCCTCCCTTTCCATCGTCGACTTCGATCGTATCTCCTAAACCCTTCTTAAGGATCCAGGTCGTCGAATTCCAATCACCGATGGCAGGAATAACTCCGTCGGGAAGCGTTTTATTTAAAAGAGTCCAAGGTTGCTGCTTCTCCTCTTCCGTTTCACTTAGGACGCCTTTGAAGGTAAATCCACCCCGGTCGATGAAGGATTGCGAAGCACCTAAGACGCGAGGATTTTGTGGAGTATAGAGATTTAAACAACTCGTGTTATCTCCAGGTTTCAATCGGAAGGGATAAGCTTGTAAGCCTGACCAATCGATTTCCTTCTGTGAACCATCCGGAAGATCGAGAAAGAAATCGTCAATCTCTAAACCTTCGCGAACTTTTGGATCCCCAAATGAACCTGGGAGCGGAGATACAGAGGTGGCTAAAATGGGGAATCCACCATTTCCTGATTCTAACTTCAAAGGATCTTCGTTCGCATCGTGTTGGTGGGCGGCAACAGAAACGAGCACAAATGCAGCTGAAGCCACGATACCCGCCGTTAAAAGGCTTCGAGTGGGAGTGCGGGCTGAATTTGTTCGCCCGATCTTAAATAGAGTGGGTTGAGACCACTTTGTTTTTTGAAGACGTTCTCGCCGGAGTTGAATCGACAGCTGAGATAATCCAGCAATCAAGGCTAAGGCTCCGACTCCGAAAAACATTCCCACCTGACCTTGCCCTCCGAGGAATGCTAACGCGATGGCACTCACTGTTGATATCCAAAAAAGCCACTGACTCTTTTTCGCAGTGACTTTTTCAACCGCTCGGCTGGGCTGAGTGACTCCCGCCAAGAGCCCCCGAACAGTCAGGCGTTTAAAAGATTTTGAAGCCAAGAAGATGGCGACCCACACGATGAGAAGCGTCGAGACGAAACCAATAGCCACACTCACTGGGTTCATTGAAAAAACGAAATAGGGAACACGAACAGCTTCCCACCACCATGTACTCAAGGCGATGATGAGAAACTTGCCGTAAATCCAAGCACCTAAGATTCCGATGATCCCACCAAGGAACGCAACGACAAGACCTTCACGCACGAAAAACTTTCTCACCATGGAAACGGGCTGCCCTAAGGCTAAAAGCAATCCTGCTTCTTTAGAGCGTCGCTCCATTTGAAGGGTAAATAACAATGCGATGAGAATCGAAGCTGCGATGATGAGAAAGAAACTGAAGCTGATAAAGAGCATGCCAAAATCCGTACTCGCATTGGCAAATTTCTGACCTTCTTCACGCAAGTTTTTCCAACTGAAGCCCAATTCATTCCTCAATTCCAAATTAGAAACGAGATGGGTTTCTAAATTCGTTTGAGCTTGATCGAGGGAAATTCCCGCAGGTGGATCTAAGTGTAAAGTCGTAAACTCCCCATGAGAGCCCTGGAAGAGTTTCTTTCCGACTTCAGAAGTGATGAAGGCCTTGGGAGTACCCCGGTATTTCTCCCAATAAGTTTCATCTTGTTTCTTGATGAGTGAATTTTCAAATTCAAAGGGTGGATCCCAATCTTTGAGACTCTGAACTTCCTTTGAAGTAAGCCCCGGATACTCCGGTGTAAAGAATGAGTTAGCCCCCATCCCCTCCATATTGACGATTCCCGCCAATTTGAAAGTAGCTTTCCCGGTTTCAACTTTACCTTGAGACTCAGGTATGAAGTACTCCACCTCAATTTCGATGGGAGCTTTTGGATCAAATTGGATCTTTAAATCTTCAGCCGCCCAAGTATTGATTAAGATCTCATCATCTTGAAGAGGTCTCTTATCTTCATCTTCGATTCGGCTTGAGAGATCGACTTTGAAGGGACTGAATTCTGTTTCACCACCAATTTTCAATGCGGTGACCATCGAGTAGGGAATTCCTTGGCGACGATTTCTCGGACTTCGAATCGGGGGAGCTTCAGATTCCTTCTTCTTAATCGAGATTAATTTTGCAAGGTGAGTCAGAGCTCCTTCTCGTTTATACGATTCTTTGTCAGCGTAGGCTTCAACCACCTTTTGGACCTCAGGTTCAAGGACCATTCGCCGGCTTTCTAAACTGAGGAAATGAAAATCTTCAAGCTTCCTCAGAGTCAAACCGTAATCAACAAGCTTCAGACTTTGACTAAAGACTTCTTCCAGCTTTCCCAAACTGCTCGAGTGAATTGTACCTAGAGTCGTTGGGACTAGAAGCACATTCGCACGCTCCTTTTGCTCAATTTTTTCGGCGAGGAGTTCACGATTGAGATACACCAACCGGGGGGAAGATTGATCTAATTTAAGTGAAAAAAGTCCAGGGCCTCGATTCTCGATAATTCGCTCAACTTCGAGTCGAACAGAGGCACCACCTTCAGGATCATTTCCTAAAAACGATTTTAAGGGTGCATCTTCAATACTACGAAGCTCAAGGTAAAGTGATCCCCCCTTTGACACTCCCAACTCGTCGGCTAAGGATTGATTGATCCAAGCTTTGTTGGAGGCGATCTCCATCGATCCAAAATCATAATCAGGGAAGCCGCGAGAAAAGAAGGTAGAGTCCGTCCCAACAACGGTCACCTCTCCTGCTAACGCTCCTTTTTGCCCTTCATTCTCTACTGCGACGGAACCATCGACCATGAGGCAGGCGATGGGTTCTTGAAAGCCTTCCGGGTACTGTTCAGAATTCCATAAGGTGCTCGCAATATCTCGAGTAAAGAAGCGTTCCCCTGCGATGACGTATTCGAAGTTTCCGATCTTGTCATTTGCGATGGTCTTCAAGGTCGCTTTTACGGAGTCACCAACGATCAAAGAACCTGTCAAAATGCTCAAGGCCACGGCGACCCCAAATCCGACAGCGATATGAAGACGCCAATGATGCTTCAAGCTGCGCTTGATCAGTTGCTGAGTGTTTAACTGTTTCATGAAACTCTTCTCTTCACTCAATCCTCAACCGACCGTTTTCCATGTACCCCCTCCGATCGAATCGTTCGGCGAGACTCATACTGTGAGTGACGACAATCAAAGTCGCACCTTGCTCTTTCTGAATTTTAATAAGCAAATCCCCAATCGACTTCGCCGTTTCCGGATCTAAATTTCCGGTCGGTTCATCACAAAGCAATAAACCGGGCTGAAGAATAAGGCTTCGAGCAAACGCGACTCGCTGCCTTTCGCCCCCCGAGAGTTCGCCGGGAAAGTGGTCAACACGATCTTGAAGCCCAACCCATTCCAAAAGCTGCTTAGCTCTTTCGATACTGGCCTCACTATTTAATGAAGCCTTCTCACCCGCAGCGAGCGTTGGCACTAAAAGATTTTCTCCCACATTTAATTGAGGCAAGAGGTAATGATCTTGAAAAACAAAACCGATGTTTCGATTCCGAAAGTGTGAAAGTTCGGTATCTGAAAGCTGAAAGGGATTTTGTCCCCCAATTTCAACGGTTCCTTCATCGGGACGATCTAAAGTACCTAAGATATGGAGAAGAGTACTCTTTCCACAGCCTGAGGGACCTACGATCGACAAGCCATCACCCGGTGCTAATTCGAAGCTTAAATCATCGAGGACGACTAAGGGGCCCGAGCGAGCCGGAAAGACTCGCTTTAAGCCTGAGACGCTGACGGTCGCTGCTTCAGTTGCTGGAGTTGACACTTCATTCATTGAGAACTTCCTTGGGAATCACTGCGAAATTCAAGGGGAGGATAGGGAGCAACTTCCAAAGCCGCGACATAAGGCTCGGGAAGAGGAACGGCCTGGATTTTCATTTGAGTTCCTTCTCCTTGCTCGACCAAACAAGCGATCACCACCATCTGTCCTTGAGCCACGGGTTGATCGTCGAGGGATAATCGAAAGGAATACTCTAACGTGCGAGTGGACTTCTTACTGATCCAAACATGAACGACAAATTCATCTTCAAAGCGGATGGGCCGAAAATATTCACACTTCGAAGAGACCCGGGGGAACCCGATAACTTTTCCCGGGCTCGTCTCGTGATGCACGGAAAGCCCTAACGACCGTAAAAACTCGTGTTCGGCTTCTTCCATGTAGCGGTAATACCTCGAAAAATGAACGATTCCCGCTAAATCGGTTTCCGCGAACTCGACGCGTCGTTGACGCTTGTATTCGTATGCCATCGAGAGCTTCCTTATCTAAGGATGGGTCAGTTTCTGTTTTTTATTTTGAAAGATTTCCCTAACTCTTTTAAACCGATAGAGAGTTTAGATGAAGAGACTAGGTGAGTGGCCGGTTAGTAATGTTTGTTGTATGTTAATTTAGTTTCTGTTTTTTAAACAGAAATTATGCCGAGTTGGGACCAACTCGGCCGCGAACGCAGGCTCTTCGAGCTTTCGTTCAGCGGAGTGAAGGTAAATCATAGATTTACCGGAACGGTGCAAACAATGCACAAAGGGCTTGTTTGAACATAAAAACCTAAGGCAGGAGAGTTAGCTCGTATTAAAAGCTCAATTTCTTCAAAAAAGATTCTGATTATCGAAATCAGGAAATGAGCCTACACCGAGCAACTGACTCAAGCCTATGATGAAGTAATTGTTGGTCTGAGAGGGCGTCTTCCTCCTTTGTTGTTGGGAGATTGTCATGAACACGAGTGCAATTGGCAACTCTTTCCTACATACAGTTTCTCTTTTAACTGGCACGAAGCGGTTCACCCCTCGGGCTTCAGCTGGAGATGCAGTACGAAGCGCCGACCGCGTCATCGACGCGCAAAAGGTTAATCCCACCCAGAAAACAGCCTTAGCTTCCCCGATTGAGCGATTAAAACTCCCGGGAAGCGAAGACTACCCCATTCTTCCATCTCTGTCGGATCAAATCTCTGCTCAGCGCAAAGATTCGGTAGAGATCTCTTCTGAAGCCAACGCGGCCTTCCTCCAATCGACAACCACCGTCGAATCCCCAACTACCAGTGCTCCAAACACTGATACGACCTCGATTGCTCAAGATGGTCCCCTTCATTTAGATGAAGCAGAAAAGGAGCAGGTTCGTGAACTTCGGGAGCGGGATCGTGAAGTCCGCGCGCACGAAAATGCGCACTTAGCAGCGGGTGCAGGAGTCACTCGCGGTGGGCCCAGCTACACCTTCCAGGTCGGTCCAGATGGGAAACGCTACGCCGTGGGGGGTGAGGTTCCGATTCAAGTGACTTCCGGTTCGGATGATCCTAATGAAAGAATTATCCACGCTCAAAAAGTTCGCGCCGCCGCCTTAGCTCCGGCAGAACCGAGCGGAGCCGACCTTCAAGTCGCTCAACAAGCTTCACAGGAGATCGCCCGCGCCCAAGCGGATTTGAGGAAGCAAGCCACGCAACCCGCCGAAGAAAGTGAAGCAACGGGAGCTCTCGATCCTAAGGAATTGGCCGAGCAAGCAGGAAATGTTCAAGCGTCAGCCGGTATCGAAGCCTCGAGCTCTGGAAATGCACTTTCAAATATTTATACGCGAAACCAAAGCGTTGAGAATCGCCCGCAAGCGCTTTCCCAAGACCTTGGTACCCTTCTTAATGTAATTGCCTAATTTGAGGCGAAGCCACCCACAAGGGGTGGCGCTACAGGGCTAAATATACTTTTAAAGCACATTGTCCCAAATTCTGGTGAATTTGGCTACGACCTCAATCGCTCGGTAATTCGCAGAAATCTTTCAGATTTTCGAAGATCTCATCGACCCCTTCCTTGAACACGGCTCCGATCAAGATATCCGTCAAGCGTTCGCGGTGCTGAGGGTGTTCCTTGATAAAGGTAGAGAAGGAAAAGTCGGGCGAATAAAACGCGTAGATCAACTTTCTAAACGACTCCATCCCTTTTCTGAGCTCGGCCTGAAAACCTCCCAAAACTTCAGGCGAGAAGTCGTTCTTATTAAATGCCTCTTGAATTGCATCGGCGGCAAACTCACCTGATTTTAAGGCGAGGAAAACACCTGAAGAATAAACCGGGTCTAAGAACCCAAAAGCATCTCCCACTAAGAGCCAACCTTCACCTGCGAGTTGAGTGGAGCGGTATGAAAAATCGCTCAAGACTCGAACATCCGTGGTTCGCGTCGAAGGAGCAAGCCTTCTTTTAATCTCAGCACAGTTCTCGATCTGTTCATTCAAAATCGTTTCGGGATCTTTTCCTTCACTGAAGAGCTCTTTAGGATCGCCCACCATCCCCACACTGACTCGATTATTTGAGAGTGGGATGTACCAAAACCAACCTTTGTTTCCTGGAGTCGAAATGATGAGCGTAGCCCCTTCATCCACTCCAGGGTCACGGATGGCATTTTCGTAGTGAGCAAAAAGTGCTGCTTTGATCAGCTTGGGGTCTTTTACCATCAAGCCCAAGCGACGGGATAAAAACGCATTTAAACCCGAAGCATCAACGACGACCTGACTGCTGACTTCACATTTCTCGCCAGCTTCATTCTCGGCTCGAATCCCTACGGCCTTATCCCCTTCAAAGAGAACATTGCGAACATTCCATCCGTAATGAATGTCTGCCCCTTTTTCTTGAGCGTTTTCAATCATCATCTGATCGAACCACGATCGCTCGACTTGCCAGGTGTAAGCGCTCGGGTGATCGTTCGACTCGAAAAAATAGAAGGGACGAGAGGCATTTCCACGGGCCGAGTAAAACTGAACACTCGCCTTTACGGGACTGGCGCTTTCTCTAAGTTTTTCCAAGATTCCGAGTTTTTCAAATGGCCAGTAAGTTTCTGTGATAAGAGACTCACCGATATGAAATCGAGGAAAAGTATCTTTTTCGATGACCGTGACTTGGCGGCCTTCCATCGCTAACAAGGTAGCTACAGTGGATCCGGCTGGTCCACCACCGATGACGATGACTTCTGATGAATTGGGGAGCATAGGAATGTGTTTAGGTATCTTGGACTCTTAGGTATATCGCTTACCTTGATGTTCCGGCAGGAAGAATTCGGGAAGCAAGCCATCGATACGAATGATGCCTTCTCGACTTACCTCAATGCGATCTCCGTCCCAACTCATAAAACCTTCTTCAGACCAGCGTTTAAAAGCCGGTGAGAATTCTTCTAAGATCTCGACTCCAAATTTATTGCGAAAGTACCCAGCGTCGATGACGCCAAGCTTAAGTTGGAGGATGAGCTCCCGAATCAAAAGTTCTTTTGGTTTGAGCGGATAGGCCCGGTTTATCGGTAAGCGTCCTTGATCGATCGCTTCGACGTAGTCTTCCAAACGATCTAAGTTTTGGTAGTGAACTCCTCCCACGTGAGATATTGAGGCCACTCCCGTTCCGACCATATCTGAACCGTGCCAAAGGGAGTCTCGATAACTAAAATTTTTATTATTTGAGCTTTTTACCATGGTATAGCCGCTCGAGACTTCGTAACCGTTTTGCTCGAGTTGCTCAAAGGCGTACTTGACCCAGGCTCGTTTTTGCTCCCAATCGGCTACGGGAGAAGTCTGACCGTCACTTAAAATCGATTGAGAGTAGACAGTGTTGTAGGGAAGCTCCATCTGATAGATCGTGACACTATCGGGAGAGAGCTCGAGGGTTTTCTCGATACAATCTTTCCAATTGGAATCCGTCTCCCCCACCATACCCGCGATTAAGTCGATATTGACTTGGCTGAATCCAGCGCCTTGGATCCATTCGTAGGCTCGAAAGATTTCATCGCTCCGGTGGGCCCGGCCGTTCTCTTCGAGAACATCGGCGTTAAAGTTTTCGACCCCTAAACTCAATCGAGTCACTCCCACATCTTTAAGCGCGGCCACTTTAGGTTCACTCAAAGTACCGGGTTCGCATTCGAAGGTCACTTCCTCGGCATCCGCCCAGGTGACCGACTCTTCCAAGCGATCCACTAGCGATTTGAGTTGACGGCTCCCTAAATAGGATGGAGTTCCTCCACCAAAATAGACGAATCTTAAGGGTCGGTTCGAAAAGACCGCTTGGTCTTTATAGAGAGCCATCTCGCGAGTCAAAGCATCGACATAAACTTCAACCTCTTTGGCTGATTTGTCGGTGTAGACTCGGAAGTAACAAAATTTACAGCGCTTTCGACAGAAGGGAATGTGAAGGTAAAGTCCTAATGGAGTGTCTTTACCGGGCACTTTTGAGATGACCTCTTCTGCATGAGACACCTCCCCCGTTCCCCATTGAGAATAGGGAGGGTAATTCGAGATGAAGTAGCTTCCGACTTCCGTCTCTCCCTTGCGTTCACCGGGAAGAGTTTCCCAACTCGCAGCACCTTTATCGGCAGGGGCTCCATCGGAATGAGCAGTTTCGGCCATGGTTCCGGCTTTCTTTTACACTTTACTTTTTATCAGATTTCTTACCAGGCTCGATCGACTTAGGAGTTTCTAATTTTTCACCCCCAACAAGATCGAAGCAATAGAATTTTCCGTCTTCATCACCGATGAGAAGACGATCACGGGCCACCGCGGGAGAAGCCATAAAGGATGAGCCCGATTTGTAAGACCAACGGTTCGTCCCCTTCTCGGCATCGAGCAGATAAAGATTCCCATCTCCACCCGCGACGATCACAGAATTGGAAAGATAGACGGGTGAAGATTCAATTCTTGCTCGCGTTCGATAAAACCATTTCCTTTGCCCCGTTTTGATATCGAGAGCGTGTACCGTTTTATCTCGCCCCGCAGCGTAGACGAAAGAGTCGCCGATGGCACAAGAGGCGTAGAAGGGGAAGCGGCGCTTCTGATCTTCAAATCGCCATTCGACTTCGAGTTTCTTCCAATCGACCGACAGAACCTGATTACTCATGGTGCCGATGTAAATCTTATCACCGAGGATCGCAGGAGAGGCAGCGGTGTGCCCACCGAGTTCCATCGAACCGGCTTCTTTTCCCGATTGGATATCGATAATCCTCAGTTTTTGATCGCAACCCGTCACGAATGTTTTTCCATCGATAATCGCAGGCGACGAATGGAGCTGACCATCGGTTTCAATTTTCCATCGCTGTTCCCGTTTTTTGATGTCGAGACAGTACAGATAACCATCGTAGGAACCGAAGAGTAAGTTTTTTCCATCCGTAGTCGCAGGGGAATAAATTTCAGCGTCGGTTTGGATTTCCCAAAGCTTCTTACCATCTTTGGCGTTGAAGGCGTGGAAAGTACCGAAGTCATCACCGACGTAAACCACTCCCTTGTAAATTAAGGGTGAAGCGGCAAAGCCGACGTTTTCGATGCTCTTCTTCCAAATCTGCTCACCATCCTTGAGACTCAAAGCGTAGAAGACTCCATCGAGAGTACCGACGTAAACCACTCCATTCACACTTGCTGCAGTTCCTTCAATCGGACCTTTGAGTGGCTTAGCCCATCTGAGTTTAGGTTTCGTTAATGGTTTCGAGAGATCAGCTCGGCCTTGAAGTAAATCACCACCGCGAAAGCTGGTCCAATCGAGAACTTTGGTGAACAGCGTAGCTTCTTCTTTTTTAGCTGTAACCGCTGAAGTTGAGTTCCAATAGGAAATTCCCAATAAGGAAACGGTCAGCAAGGTCGAACCTGCTAATAAGGAGAGAATCAAAGTGCGCATCGATAAAGCTCCTCTAATTCAATTTTCGTAACTGGGCGAGGGTTAAATTTTCCGGTCCATTGCTCTTGAGCTTGCTCCGCTAAGAGCGGGAAGGCGTCGGGCGAGACTCCCATTTCTTTGAGGCTCGTCGGCAATCCAGCTCGTTCGCGAAGGTGTTCAATCTTTTGAGCGACTCGTTCCCCTCCCGAAAGTTGACTCTCGAAAGGCTCACCGCTCACATCGGCGAGTTCATGGTATTCACTTTCACAAACTTCAGAGTTGAATCGAACGACGTGAGGAAGCATCAAGCCGATCGCAACTCCGTGAGCGATACCGAAGTTTGCGGTCAGGGGATTGGCAAGAGCGTGACTGGCTCCGAGCATCGAATTTTCGATCGCCATTCCGGCCAGCGATGCTCCGAGTAACATCTGTCCCCTATGCTCAACCGAATCGGGAGTCGAGAGCACTCCTTCAAAGCTGGTGGCTAAAAGCTTCCAGGCTTCCCTTGAGAAAGCTTGGGAGATAGCGTTCTTCCTTAAGGTCACGTGACTTTCAACAGCGTGGGAAATCGCATCCATCCCCGTTGCCGAAGTGACCTCAAAGGGTTGAGAAATCGTGAGGACAGGATCGAGAATCGCGACCTTCGCGCTGGCATTCTTATCTCCACATGCCATCTTTTGGTGCGTTTCGGCATTGGAGATCAGGGCGAAGGATTGAGTCTCACTTCCAGTGCCAGCGGTCGTTGGAATGGCGATCAAGGGGAGCATCGACTTTCCGGCTTTCCCTTCACCCCAATAATCTTCCATCTTACCGCCACAGCTGTAGAGAAAGTTGATGCCTTTAGCGCAGTCCATGCTGCTTCCACCACCCAGTCCGATGATGGAATCGATCTCATGGCTTTGAGCCACTTTCAAACCGTTCGCAACGTGCTCAGTAGTTGGGTTTTCTTCAACCCCATCGAAGACGACGGCCTGGATGCCTGCCTCCGCTAAAATATTCAGAGCTCGCTCAACGTGACCCGCCCGAACGATTCCAGGATCGCTGACGAGAAGGGGTTTCTTCGAACCGAGCTTCTGAATATGTTCAGCTAACGAGGATATCTTGCCCTCACCCCAGATCACTCGAGTGATGGGTTGGAAATCCAGTTCGGTAGAAAGTTTGGTGATGATCGATTCTAAAGGCATCAGCTAACCATTAGAGTGACTCGCGATCACTTCTTCTTGATCGCGATAAGGGTAGTTCTCGTCGAAATGTAAAGGACATCGTCGACAACCGTAACCGTCGAATAGACCGAAGATCCTAAGTTCGGTTCAGCGAGAGGTTCACTCGATTCTTTACCGTGCTTCAAGATCACGAGGTCACCATCTTCATCGCCAAGGAAGACCTTGCCGTCGACGATCATGGGTGATCCCCATACCGCGGCTAAGGTGTCGTATTGCCAATGTAGCTTACCGGTTTTGAGGTCTAAACAGTTGAGGAAACCACTGAGGTCAACGGCGTAAAGTAATCCGTCAGCGATCGCTACTGTCGAGATCGAGCGGTTGAAATCTTTACCACCAAAGTGCCAGATTTGGCCGGTCTTGGTAATATCACCACTTTTCCCGGCGGGAGCGATCGAATAGAGATGCCCAGCACCTTCACCGTGCTCAGGGTCTTGCCCGACGGCGATGTAAACGTGGTCTTCATAGATAACAGGAGTTGAGATCAAACTGTTCCGCGTACCTCTTCCTCCCAAGACCCAACGAGATTTCTTCGGGTTGCAATCGAACTTCCAAAGGATTTCGCCATCTTTTGGATTCAAGCCGTACATCCAGCCATCACCACCGGGGAAGATCGCTTGAGGTTGGCCGCCGATGACTCCGAAAGCGGGTGAAGCCCATTGACCGTGGAGAATACGATCTTCAGGAGCATCGTTTTCCCAGAGAAGTTCACCGGTCTTTTTATTGATCGCGATGAAACTGGGAGCGTCGGGCGAAGGAATATCGATATGACCTTCGTCGACTCCATTACTGGTGATGATAAAAATGGTGTCACCCGAAATGACGGGAGAAGCGGTCGCCAAGTTGTGAGGGAAGACATCGAGTTCGTCGATCATGTTGTAAGACCAAATGATGTCGCCATCGATCTTACTGGTGTATTTTTCTTCCTTGTAAGGACCGTCATTTTCGCCGTCCAAGAAACCTTCCAAATCAGCACAGATCACTTCTGCACGATTGGAGATATAGTAAAACTTGTTTCCTTCGATAACGGGAGTCGAACAGATGCCTTGTTCGGGCCAATCGTTCACGCGACCGATGGAAAGCTTATCGTGCACAATCTGCCAAAGGAACTTTCCATCCTCTGCGTTGAAGCACATGATGATTCCTTTGTCACCCTTGATATCTTTATTGCGCTCGGCTTGGTTGTTGGTTCCAACCAAAACCTTACCGTTAGCGATCGTGGGATTTCCGTAGGTTTGTGAACCGAGCTCTGCTTTCCACAGGATGTGTTTTCCAGAATCCACGTCGAAATCATGGGGAATATTTCTTCCCTGAGGATTGTACATATTCCGTTCCGTTGTCCCTCCCCACATCGACCATTTGTCTTGTTTCTTCGCTGGAGCACTGGGTTCGGGTTGAGTGGGCTCAACGGGAGGAGCTTCTTCGGTTTTCGTCGGAGTAGGAGTATTGGATTCAGCTTCCGCTTCTGGAATGGAAACGGCAGTTGAAGGACTTTGGTTACAAGAAGAGGTCATCAGGCCGCTTAAGCAAAGGACCATCAGAAGGGTAAGAGACACCTCGAACTTCATGGGTTTCACCCTCTTTAAATTTCGACGGATAAAATCGCGTCGATTGGGTTAATACTTTTGAGTCAGAGAGAATCACCGTGAAATTATTTCAGCGAGCTCTCTAACGATTAGAACAAAAAACACGAGGAACCAGCTTGAACGTTCAATACGCTCAACTCTAATCCCTAAAAGTTAGTTAAGGATTAGGAGTCACGACAATATTGTCAAAATAAACATCCGTTCCTGGTTTTGTTTGAGTCGTACCTGCACTGAAGGCATAGATGCCGGGGCTTCCTTCAGTGTTAGGACGAGGATCGGTAGTTTCAATCGTCCAGGCAGTGGGTTCAGGCTTTCCTTTTTCCCAAACCTTTCCTTGGATGAGTCCTTGCCCATCCTTTTCGGAAACTTTGAATTTGAGGGTGTACCATTTACTGGGTTCCCAAGTGAATTTCACATCCTTGAAGATTCGGCGGTCGGCAACCCAACTGACGATGCGGATCTTTCTCGCCGTCGCGCGACGATGACCCAACATGTAAATTTCGTAACGTTGATTGATCAGTCCCATGTCCGGAACTTTTCGACCTTTTTGATCTCCACGAAGATCCGTTTGGATCGTGTAATTCTTCATGGAAGATGGCCCTAAGTAAGCTCGGGCTCGCATGAACTTGAGTTCAAAGCGAGTTCCGTGCTTCATGAGAACTTTTTCTCCATCGAGGTCGACCAATCTAAATTTTGGTGGAGAAGCTCCCAACCAACCGACAGGAAGTTTTCCTTCAGGGATCGAATTAAAATCTTCACTTAAGGGGAGCTTAGGTGCGACTCTGACGCGAGCCGAACTCGTGAGGTCTCCAATTTTGGCTGTGACCATTCCAAATTGATGTCGACTGACGACGGGAATTGAAAGAGTACCACCATCGATCGAACCCCGGAGGCCTTTGAGCGTCCATTCGACTTGACCTAATTCACTCTTCAATTCTTGACCTCTCTCATTGAAGACGTGAAGTGAGAACTTCGCCTTCTCACCGGGTGCGATGATGATTTCGGCAGGTCGAATTTGAAGATGAGTGTCGGCATCGCTGGGACTCGCTTGCTTCTCAACTAAGACGGGAGCGGGAGAGGCTTTCTTTCCATCCCAGCCCTTCTTACCTAAACAGTAAGTATTTTCACTAGTGGAAAAGTAAACTCTTCCATTGGCAGCGGCAGCGGACCCGAAGATCTCAACGACAAAGCCATCAGGACTTTTAAAGGGATGCATAAAGAGTTCTTTGCACTCTTTGCGGGAAGGTTCGAGGATGCTGAATCTCCCGTTCACTTCACCCACGTAGATCTTTCCGTCGACCATGAGAGGGGATCCCTTTCCGACGGTACCTAAACTGTGACGCCAAAGTTCTTTTCCATCCTTGGCATCCAAGGCGATCAAGTTACCGGGATTATCGACAGCGTAAACGATTCCATCGTGATAAAGAGGAGTCGAGTAACCCACTTCCAATCCATCGGCTCGCCAAACCTTACCACTTTCAGTGATATCTAAATTAGCATCGGGCTTCGCTTCGATATTGATACAAGCGACCGTTCCCTTGTGAGTCGTATCAAGGTTCTCTTCACTGTGAGCGATAAAGAGCTTGTTACCAACGACAACGGGTGAAACATTGAAACCGCGCTTTGAAAGACGGTAGGTCCAAATTTTCTCTCCCGTTCTCACTTTAAGTGCGTGAATAGCACCATCGGCAGCGGGACAAATCAGGGCTCGAACTCCGTGAATCGTTGTAACAACTGGAGTTGAATAAGTAGTGTCGTAAGGCTTTCCACCGGGATCGGCCCACCAGACGATTTCTCCCGTCTTTTTATCACAAGCCATGTAGCGATGCTTACCAGGACCGTGAGGACCGAAACTTGAATTCAGGAAACTGAGAATGACGAGATCCCCATCGACGACAGGAGTGTGAGTTCTTCCGCCGTAACCAGAAATCCTTCCGTTGTCTTCGGTCAATGAACGAGACCAAACAATTTTTCCCTCAGGGGTGTAACAACGAAACAATCCTTGAACACCATGAATGAAAATATTTCCCGTTGCGGGATCGACACAAGGGCTTGCCCAACCGACACGAGGACCAGGGATCGTGGTGTGGAAAACGTTGAAGTCGCTGATCCACTTCACATCACCGGTTTCAGCGTTGAAACAAACCAAACGTTCGTGAGCGTTGATTCCTTCACCACCGATACAAAGCATGTAGACGTTTCCGTTGTGAACAACCGGAGTCGACCTTCCACCGATTGGCTTCGACCAGAGGATGTTTTCTCCTTCTAATGAAAACTTCGAAACGTATTCAGTACCATCGGAGTAACCCGAACCGAGCGGACCTCTCCAACTCTCCCACTGAGCATCGAGAGAACTCGCACTCCAGGTCAGAAACAAGGCGGCTAAGTAAAAAGAGCCACGCTGAACGATGCTTTTATCCATCATTTTTTCTTCTCAATTAAAGGCCATATGGAAACGCAACATAGAAATGTAAGGCCCGGGCTTCTGGCCGGGCTCATCTTTTGACTTTTGAAAATCGGGGGGCGAATCGGGGAGAGATTCCTCGATTCAAGTTTCCTGATTCTAGAAAACCAGTATTAGAATTTTGCGAGACCTATCAGGAAGATAGGCCTATAAACCACCGAGATTTAGGGAGCTTCCTGGATCTCAAATCGACGCGATTTGAACTCGTACCGAGGAAGGGAGCCGGAAGGGGCAACTTGGACCTCAGGGGTGAAGTACAAGCGATTCTTGATACTGCCCCGGACCCGGGCGAGGACGACTTCGGTCTCAACTCCTGGCAGAAGCTCGATTTCGAGCGATAGACGACGTTCTGATTCCCCTCCGAGCACAGTAGCTCGGTACTCAGAAATGCCGTCTATTTCTCTCATTACAGCTTCGACGGCTCCCGGGTACACATTATTCCCTCGAATGAGAACCATTTGGTCAGCCCGACCTAAGATCCCTCCCTCCAAACGAGCAAAAATCCCCCCATTTTGAAGGGTTGCGACTTCTGAAGGGTCGAGCTCGGGGTAACTCACATCCACCAAATCTCCCGTCCGATAACGAATCAGGGGGCTCGCTGAGCGCCTGAAGGTCGTTAAGACCAATTCCCCTCGCCCCTCACCTTCGAGAGGTTTTTTGGTTTTGGGGTCGATCACCTCGGCGATGCATTCGTCCTCGAACAGGTGAACTCCTCCCGGGTGGTCGATGGGCTCAAAACCCAATGGCCCGACTTCGGTCATCCCCCAGTGATCGAGAACTCGTGCGCCCCAGCCTTCTTCCAAGCGCTGTCGAACACCGGGAATGCTCCCTCCGGGTTCACCCGCTACGAAGAGAAGGCGTACTTTGGATTGGGCGAGGTCGATGGAATGTTCTTGAGCGACCTCGATAAGGCGAAGAGCGTAAGTCGGGGTGCAAGCAGCGACCGTGATGTCTCTCTCGGTCAACCATTTCAGGCGGGCAATCGTCGACATCCCACCGCCGGCAATCGTGAGGTGTCGATCTCGAATTGCCCCCTCAAAAGCCCCCCAAAACCCAAGAAAAGGGCCGTAGCCAAAGGGGATAAAGAAGCGATCTTCTGAAACCACATTTGCCGCTTCAAAGAGCTTCGACCAACAGTGAAGAATCCACTCCCAGCTCTTAGGCGTATCCAACCAAGCGATCGGCTCCCCGGAAGTACCAGAAGTTTGGTGTAAACGAGTGTAGCTCTCTACGGGAAAACTTAAATTCGTTCCGAAGGGAGGATGCGCTTGTTGATCGGCTTGAAGTTCTTCTTTTACCGTGAACGGTAAATCCCGAAGGTCTTCAAGCGACTGAAGGTCACCTTTTTCAAATCCACAGTCTTCAAACTTCTTAGAGTAAAACTCGTTCTGAGGAAGGATCTCTTCGAGCAGAGATTGAATCCCTTTAAATTGCTGCTCTCTCAAGGGATCGCGATGGCTGGGCACGGAATCGGCGTTCATCGGGTGTCTGGAATTCGGAGATTAGAAACTAGAAAAAAGGGGGTCACCAAAAGGCTCAACCTACCCGTGAGGGCGAAAATTGGGCGAAAATAATCTAAAAAAATTTATTCGGCCCTTCCCTCCAATATTAGCAAACTTTTAATTATCAATAACTTACAGATTCTCTTGAGGAATTTGACAGATTATCGGATCCATCCGATATTTCTTTGGCGCAATTGTGAACAGCGCCTCGCTCAGTCAGGCCTTACACCGACGAGTTTCGACTCCCATCGGGCCGCCTGGCTTCAGCTCCCCCGAGACTGGAGAGGCTCGGGTAGCGTTTCCACATTAAGGAGAGGAGGGCCTGCTTATGGATGGTCTCATCAGTCCGGCCGGGCTTAACGCCCGCTCTTTGATTCAGTCTTCCCGTGCACCACCTGTCAACCCTTCGAATGCTGTATCAAGGGTCAATGGTAGTGAGTCTCAGAGAGAGGAGAAAGAAGACGAAGAAAAGAACAAGGTGAGTCGACCGTCGATTTTAAACCTCGATAAGGAGGGCATAGAGAGAAGCAGAAGTGTAGAAAGTAACCAAAAAGTATTTGAACCTCACGCCCCGGCCGAAGTTCTTGGCCTATTAGGTAACAACATCGACCTCAAGGCGTGAATCTATTCAAGATTTACTCAACAGTAGATTTCTTATCCTAATCGATCCGCTCGTCCGTTGGGGATTTCCCTTCTCCTTCCGACCAGCGGATTTTTTTATTTAGGGATATTTCAAAAGGATTCTTTTCTGAGTTCTAAGCTCGATTTCAAACTTGCTCTGGCCACTTCGATGAACAATCGCTAAGCTTAGGGGATTCAACTCTCGCGAACGCTGAATATTTCTATCAGCATTTCAAGCCCGAAGCGTCAGCGAGGGATGGGCTCAGTTTCGCCTCAGCCTATCCCTCGCTAAAGCTTCGGGCTTGGGTTTACACCCTAAGATCATCTGAGTCCCCTATGTCAGCCCACATTGACGCCTACCTGAACGCAAACTCCTGCCCCGACGAACGACCCGAGTTCACCGCCTTCAACTCTGAGACAACCTCTCTTCACAATGCGGTCGATGCTTCCATCAAGAAACACGGCCAACCCTATTTGCATCCGAGCGATCCGACCTTACAACTCGACATGTTAGGCTCGCGTCATATGGCTGACTGGCAGGAACGCAAGGTGGAGTACGTTTTCAGCGGGGAAAAATGTTGGTCGGATCTTCATCAGTTTTATGCTCGTTACGGCGTAGAAACCGCGAGAGAACTCATCCAAAAGATCGAAACCCTGGAAGCTGCCAAAGGCGTGCTCTTGACCGACTGCGGTATGCAAGCCATCGCGATCACTTTCGACATCTTAGCGAAACCTGGCGGGCACGCGATCTTGATGCGCGGAGTGTACAACAAGTCACGCCGTTATTTAGAGTGGCTGGGAAGCCGATATAAAATCGAACTTTCCATCATTGATGAACTCGACCAAGAAAAGATTCAAGATGAGATACGGAAAGAAACCTTCATGGTCTTTGGTGAAACTTACACCAATCCTCGATTGTTAGCTTTAGACCTTCAACGCTTAGGCGAAATTTGCTTAGAAGCTAAAAAAGAAAAGGGAGCAAGGTCATTAAAGTTAGTGATCGACAATACCATCGCAACGCCATGGGGACTGAAGACTCCCCTACTCAGCTACCCGGGAGTGAACATCGTTGTCGCAAGCGGCACCAAAGCA
>JANQLS010000032.1 GCA_028280485.1 Planctomycetota bacterium | reverse complement strand
GCTCACCTCGTGAGCCGGGGCGGCAAAAGTGATCAATTGAAAATACAGATGAACCTCTACTTGGGTTTAGAGGTTTCATGTTGTTGTTGTTGTTGTTGTTGTTGTTGTTGTTGTTGTTGTTGTTGTTGTTTAAATTAAATTAGCTGCCCTACCGGCTCACGGGGTGAGCCGACTACTTTATGCCGCTCGTGGAACGTACGGACTACAACGCCTCGATCCAGCGCTCTTCCGAGATGAAGTTCACCCGCTTTTCACTCAATGAGAGATTGACGGCAGCTTGAATCTCGCGGGCCATTCTGGTGTGTCCCCAATTCTTTCTTAAGATCGATCCTAAAACTATGTAGTCCGTTGTTGGGGAAGGGCGACTGGCGATAATTCCATCGCGGGCGTTGGTTTCCCACTGGCACTCTTTTCTTGAGCCGTGAACGAATCTGCCGATGAAGCAAAAGATCTTTCCCGTGAATTGAATTTGAGGAGGGGGTGAGGTGAAGGGGATTCCATCGATCCTTTTTTGAATCTCATCGGCGGTGGAAATTTCTAATTCGCCTAAGTCCATAACGGCATCGACTAATTCATAAGGCCCACTCACATCCGATCGCTTTTGAATGAGCCATTCTGAGAGTCGAAGTAACAGGATGTCTCGGGGCCAAGCACCCACCTGAAGAGGGTTTTCCTTAAGGGCATTTTCGAGCCACGTTTTCAGGAATGTTCCCTCGTGAGCGTAGATTTCTCCCTGTTCCGAAATTTCGGAAACTCTCCTAATCATCTCGACCAAAGATGACTCGGAAGTGCGATCAGCGAAGAGTCGCTTAAGAATGGGATGTTTAAAAACAGGGGTGTCGCTCATCGCTAAAGGGGCTTTTATCACATCCTTTTTTAAAAGAATTTCATTAATCTCACTAGAGCTTTCATTAGCTTAGCTCGAATCTTTGAATCTTGCTCAAAATGATTTGCTTGTTGTCCCATCAGGACAGATTATGAGAGAGAAGTATATCCAAAGTTAACAGATTCAAGAAGCCCTCAATTTCTTCAATATTCTTTATATTGAAATGATTTTCAAGTCATCGAAGGAGACCTGGAGATGTTTGAATTGAAAAGAGATTTAATTCTAAAGGCGTTTGCTTCAATTGTTGCTGTCTTTGTTTTTTCTCACTCCCTCGTTGCAGAATCTCTCCGAGTTCCACAAGAGTATTCAAGTATTCAGGCAGCTCTGATAGCTGCTTCCTCAGGAGATGTCATTCGAGTCGCACCTGGTGAATATCCGATCTCTCAAGCCGTCGATTTAACCCACATCGCTATCGGTCATCAGGATCCCAGCGAGGAAAGCCCCTTCGATGTTTCCATCGTAGGAGAAGGGGGCCCTGGCGCTGTTACTCTTATAGGGACTCAAATCGATGCCCCGATCATGACTCAATCGAGGCATGCTAAGGGACTTCTTACCATCGAGGGTCTCACTTTTACTGGCGCCGGTAAGGGAGTCACATTCTATCACTCTCCCGTTTTCATTAAGGATTGCATCTTTGAGAATTTGAATGGGAGGGCCTTAGATTTAAATCGAGGGCTTATCGAAAATTCCACGATACAAAACTGTACGGGTGGCGGTGCAATTCTTCATCACTCTGAGATGATTTCCTGCGTGATCGAAGGTAATTCCACGACTTTCAGGGGAGGAGGGATTAAGGTCTCGGGTAATTCACTCGTTAAAGATTGTGTGATCCAAGGAAACAAATCTGTAAGTGGAGGGGGAGGCCTCGACTTTTTTGATGGCGCCGGAGATCCAGTCATCGATGGCTGTCAGATCATTGGGAATACCGCTGGGCAAGATGGGGGCGGAATTGCGATCGAAGAGTATTTTGGAATTACCATTTCAAATTGTTGGATCGAAGGCAACTTCTCTCCTCGCGCCGGAGGGCTTACTAGTCACTACGGAGATGTAAGTCTTTCAAATTGCCTCTTTGCCGGAAACGCCAATAACGCTATTTTGGTCGAACTCACTGATATCAACCTTGCTAGCTGTACGATCGCCGATAATAAAGAGTTTGGTTTAGTTTTCCTTGGTGATGGAGAGCAAGCGGCGAGAGTTGTCAATTCGATCTTTTGGAAAAATGGGAAAGGAGCTTTTCCTCGCCATCCCTGCGACCAAGCAAATGATCGTGAAATATGTCGAACGCCACTTTTCGATACGACGATTCTTCAACCGGAAGACCAACAAGATGAAGAGTTAGCGGGTGCTCTTTTCATCGATCCTCAATTTATTCGGGAAGGTAATTATAACTTTGATCAATTCGATAAGGGCTTTCCCCAATTCATCATCGAAAGTGGAGATTACCATTTGAACGAACTCTCTGAAGCGAGATCCATAGGAGTTTCCCGTTTCGCCAGAGAGACCGATTTATTAGGTAATGGTCGCAAGTGCGGCGATGGAGTGGACCTTGGAGCTTTTCAGTCAGGCTTTTGTCCTCCCCGAATTCCTTTTAAGAGAGGGGATGCTGATCAATCAGAGCTCGTGGATATTACCGATGCCATATTGAGCCTTCAGGGCTTGTTCTTCGCAGGGCCTCCACCCCTGTGTGAAGATGCGCTGGATACAAATGACGATGGCCTCTGGGACATCACTGATGGGATTCACGTGTTGTCGGTTTTGTTTTTAGGCGTTGGGGAAATCGCTCCACCGGGTATGAATTCTTGTGGCATCGATGAAACGATCGATGGTATTCATTGTCAGCGTTACGATCCCTGTGAACTCGATTTCAGTTCGAGGATCTTTTTAGACCCTGACCATCCCGATTTTACCCGTGCTTAGAAATAGGTTCGTGCATGAATGAGAAAGTCGTCGGTTCGGCTCCTCGTGAAAACCAGGAGCCAGCCCTCAAGCTTGAAGCTCTTTTAGATTCCTTCACCTTCGATCCTCAATCCCCCATCGAGAGCGAGCTCTTACAGCGTGCCCTTTTCGTCGCTCGTTCCCTGCAAACTCGGGCTAAAGATCTTCAGTCTTCTCAAGAGCGAAGACAGCAAGCTGAGTTGGATCAAATGATCCGCAATCCGCATGACAAAGTCACCCTGACTCAGATGACCGATCGGGCCTTTCGATCAAATATCCCCGAGCGAAGTGTGGAACAGCTTATCCATATTTTAGACGTTCAGGGCATCCCTCGTTTCTTCAGCCCGATGGAGCGCACTCTACTACGAGGCTTTCAGTCCTTTGGTGCTTACTTGCCGGGAGTGGCGGCTCCCTTGGTCAAAGAGAAGATGCAAAAGGAAACTGCGAATGTCATCTTGCCGGGAGAATTAGAAAATCTCGCTTCCCATCTCGATCATCGCAGGTCACAAGGTCTTCGTATGAACGTCAACTTTTTAGGGGAAGCGATCCTGAGTGAAGAAGAAGCAAAAAACCGACTTCGTGCCTATCTCCAGGCGCTGCAGGTCGAAGAGACCGAGGTGATGTCGGTTAAGATTTCGACTTTGTATTCCCAGATCTCTCCCTTGGGACGCGAACATACTTTATCCATACTGAGCGATCGGCTCGAGATGCTCTATCGCGATGCCTATAAGCAAAAATTTGAACGTAAAAATGGTGAAGTTGTTTCCAAGTTTATTTATCTCGACATGGAAGAGTATCGAGACCTCGATTTAACCTGCGAGGTCTTCATGGACACTTTGAGTCGTCCCGGTTTAGAAAAAGTACAAGCTGGAATCGTCCTTCAGGCTTATATCCCCGAATCTTTTTCCTACCAACAACGCTTAACCGAGTGGGCTCTTAAGCGAATATCTTCAGGTGGTGCACCGATTACTATTCGCATCGTCAAGGGGGCGAACATGGAGATGGAGCGAGTTGAAGCTTCTATTCGAGGTTGGCCTCAAGCTCCGTTTAAGCAAAAGATTGATACCGATGCGAATTATAAGCGCATGGTGGAGTACGCTTTAACGGCTCAAAACCTAAACGCCGTTCGAGTCGGGATCGCTACTCACAATCTCTTCGAGGCTGCCTTTGCCATCGCCTTAGCGCATGAGAGAAAGGTCATGAACTTCGTGCAATTTGAAATGCTCGAAGGCATGGCCAATCCTCAACGGCGGGCGCTTTTCGAGCTCACTCAAAATCTACTTCTTTATGCACCGGCGTGTAAGAAGGAAGATTTTATCAATGCCATCGGTTACTTAATTCGTCGGTTAGATGAAAACACGGGACCTGAAAATTTTCTGACTCATGCCTTCAAAGTTCAAGTGGGTTCTAAGGAATGGCGACAACTCGAAGAGAGCTTCGTAGCATCTTTTGAATCTCAGGTCGAATATCCTGAGGCTCAACCAGCTCGCAGACAACAAGATCGAAGGAGAGAAGGCTACCAAAGCCAGTTGAAGAGTTCTGATTTGAAGGACTTTGACAACGAGCCCGATACAGATTTCTCACTACCCCATAATGTAGAGTGGGTGGAAAACCTCCTTCAAGAATGGGAATTGAAGTTTGACTCCCTAGAAACCGTTCAATCGGGTTCCTTTGATAGAAGCCTGCAAATCCCCCTCGTCGTCAACGGTGAAGAGATTTTTGAAGGTCGGGGTTTGAGCTTTTCCCTAGATCCCTCACGACCTAAGGCTTGCGTTGCCGTCTTTAGAAAAGCCAGTTCTAACGATGTCGAACGAGCTATCGCTGCCGCTCATCTCGATGAAGATGGTTGGAGTTCGCTTCAACCTGAACAGAGGCTCGCTGTTTTTAAGCGGGTTGCAGAACATTTAAGAGAAGCTCGGGGCGATCTCATCGGCTTAGCGGTAGCTGAAGGTGGAAAGATTATCACCGAAGCTGATGCCGAAATTTCTGAAGCGATCGACTTTGTCGAATTCTATGCATCCAGTGCTCTCGAATGGTACTCACGAAAAAAGGTGAAGGTATCACCTCGGGGGATCGTGGCTGTGATATCGCCCTGGAATTTCCCCATCGCCATTCCGTGTGGGGGAATTGCAAGCGCCTTGGCAGCCGGTAACCGCGTGATACTGAAGCCATCCTCGGATACGATCGCACTCGCTTACAAAGTTTGCGAGTGTTTTTGGAATGCCGGTGTTTCTCGATCAACTTTGCAATTCTTGCCCTGCTCCGGATCTCGTGAAGGTCAGCAGTTGGTAACTCACGATCAGGTAGATACCGTGATCTTAACGGGAGGAACGGAAACAGCGCTGACCTTGCTGAATGCCAAGCCCAACATGAGGCTCCTAGCAGAAACCGGAGGCAAAAACGCAACTGTGGTGACGGGTTTAGCGGATCGGGATCAGGCGATCAAGAATGTTTTACACTCGGCTTTCTCTCACTCCGGTCAAAAGTGTTCGGCTACCTCTCTTCTTTTGTTAGAACGAGAGATCTTTGAAGATGAAGATTTTAAGAAGTCTCTTTGTGATGCCGTAAAGAGCTTGTCAGTGGGATCTGCATGGAAGCTTCACACGAAGATGGGTCCATTGATCCACCCTCCTCGAGGTGATTTAGAGAAAGGATTAAAAGAACTTGAGCAAGGTGAATCGTGGGCCGTCTTGCCACAGCACGATGAAGAGAATTTAGCTCTATGGTCACCCGCGGTGAAATGGGGAGTTCAATCCGACAGCTTCACTCATACGACCGAGCTCTTCGGCCCTGTCTTAGGAGTGATGGTCTTCGATCATCTCGATCAAGCGATCGAAAGAGTGAACTCTACGGGGTTCGGGTTAACATCGGGTCTCGAAACTTTAGATGATCGAGAACAAGAAATTTGGAAGGAAGGCATTTCAGCCGGAAACCTTTACATCAATCGCCCGACCACGGGAGCCATCGTCTTGAGGCAACCTTTCGGAGGCTTAGGAAAATCGGCATTCGGGCCTGGTATAAAAGCGGGGGGGCCTAACTATGTCGCCCAACTCTTAAGATTTGAAGACGAGACAACCCCGAGTGTTTCTTCGAGTGATGAATTTATCGAGGATGGTTTTGTTCGGGAGCTCTTCGATTCTCTTATAAGCTTTGAAGGTTCTACGGAAGATTTTAAAAGAAACATCATTCGTCTTCGCGCTGCCTATTTAAGCTACCAAGACTACTACCAAAAAGAGTTTTCGAAGAAGCACGATTCCTTCTTGCTCGTCGGGCAAGATAATTTTCGCTACTACAAGCCGGTCACCTTTCTTCGCATTCGAGTTGAAAATGGGGACACCTTTTTCGATGTATTCGCGAGAGTCTTAGCCGCAAAATTGTCGGGCTGTAGAATTACAATCAGTTATAGTGCTAATACACAAATTGAGTTTGATGCTTTAGAAATCTTAGAAGAACTCACCTTAGACTGGGCGGCTGCTGTGGAGTTTGTGGTGGAAGACCATCACGAACTCGCTCGCATCGTCAGTGAGCGGCAAACGGACAGAGTGCGCTTCTCAAGTAGTAAATCCGTTCCTCGAGTCGTTCAAGAAGCAGTGCAGTCAACTGGAGTTTACCTTGCTGACCAGCCCGTCGTATCCGATGGGCGAGTGGAGCTTCTTTCCTATTTCATCGAGCAAAGCTTAAGTTACGACTACCATCGATACGGAAACTTAGGCGAACGCAGTGAGGAGAAGCGGCGGGATGTTTTGTAGTCGTTACAAAAGTAGTCGGCTCACCCCGAGGCTGTGAATTTTTTAAGAAAGCCCAACTTCAAGTTGGTAATTGCTCCACTATCCCTCGCTAAAGCTTCGGGCTTGAGGGGCGAGAAGCGCTTTCAATGTTGAAGCTATTGCAAGGGATTTCACACGGTTTATCTATGAGTCATAAGTGAAATTACCAACCTCCCAAGCCCGAAGCTTTAGCGAGGGATAATGAAGCACTATTTGGCTTGAAATTTGAATTGATCTAAACATTCACAGGCTCCCCGTGAGCCGGGATGGCATACACAACCAACTTCAAATTTTTATCTAAATCTGAACTGTAATTTATCTCTCTGATCATTACCTCGCCGGAAGCGCTCGTGAGGGCTGACATTGACTACAGGGTGAATTAGATCCTGGATTATCTGGTTTTTAAGTTAGAAGGCGCTCACGCTATGCCTCAAGCGGCTCCACGAAATTAAATGATTGAACTCCTGACCCTCGTTGACACTTCGGGCTGTCATTCAGGGTTTCGTTACGTTAGTTGAAAAAAGCCGGGGTCTGGGACCCCGGCTTTTTAAATTTAAAGATCAAGTTTTCTCAACTGCTCTTGTCGTTTTTCTTTTTCGGTTTGGGAAGGAAGTACTTCAGCATTTCATTGAGGTTGGATTCTTTTAATACAGGTTCGTATTTCGTAGCACCTTTTTTGACGGTCAATTTTTCTTTCATGACTTCAAAGCCTTCACTCCAGACGGTTACTTCATAGGTGCCGGCGGGAACGTTATCGATTTCAAATTCACCCTTTTCGTTGGTTTTGGCGTAATAAGGGTGGGGGACGACGACGCGAAATCCTCTCTCCCAAGGATGAGGAGAACATAGAAGTTCGTAGATTCCTGGTTTTTTAATGCGCGTCGAGGTTTTTGAATTCGGTGGAGCTGCTTTATTGGCGACTTGCTTACCTTTCTTTCCAACTCCCAGTTTGAGAACCCAAGAGTGCAAGATCGGGTCTCGGTTTTCTAATTTTAAAGTGGTGCGCCCTCGTTTTGCCCAACCGAAGACATCGGTTCGATCTAATATGTAGGCCTTTTGAGTGTAGACCATTGGGACTTCTTTAGCGTTCCAGGGTTTTCCTACTGCGATCCCTTCGATAGTGACGATTGCATCTTTGAGGGTCTTTTTCTTTTCATCGGCGTATGTGACCCCCTCAAACTCGCGCATCCCCGTACCGGCAATTTTGTTATCACGCGTGATGGGTGACTTGAGGGAACCGGGTTTGCGACCATCGTATTTAACCGTTCCCTTTACTTTTGAAGGATTCTTAACCGTACCGACTTTATAAGTGGCTACGGGGACGGCCCAAGATTTGTGAGGGATACAGATCAAATTAAATGCGATGGAGCCACCAGCGACGGCGGATGAATTCTTAATAAATCTTCTGCGAGAAATGTTCGAATCTGACATCGATCAGTTTCCTTTCTTCGGGGAAAACCGCGGGCCTCAGGACTGCCCTAAAAGGTCGCCCTTTTCTATTTAGTTTTCGGGGAAGTTCAGTACTTCCACTCCAGGGTACGATTCATTTTAAGTCATGGAGTTCAGTTGTAAGCCTTAGCTTTTGATATTGAAAGCACTTATTTAGTGATATTTAATAAATGTCGATGATTTAATTCGCAAAGCTAAATTAGAGCAATGACTTGGATGGGCTTAGCCTATTGCCCTATTGTTAAAATATATGCGGTTTTAGGGAACTCTAAGTGAGAAGAAATAGAAGGTATGCCTCGGTTGATGTCTGGATGAGACTCTATCTAGCTCTCTTTTTTCCTCTTCTTAGGAAGGAAAAGCTTCATGATCTCATTGAGGTTCTCTTCTTTCAGAACCGGATTAAACTGAACCTTCTTCCCGGTTACTTTGAGCTCCATTTTTGTCGGGGAAAATCCTTCGGCCCAGATCGTGACCTTATAAGTGCCAGGGGGAACTTCGGGGATGACAAAATTCCCCTTGGAGTCGGTTTTGGCGTAGTAAGGGTGGGGGACGGCGATGCGAAAACCGCGTCTCCAAGGCTGAGATGGATTAAGAAGTTCGTAAACGCCTGGTTTTCTAATTCTGATACTGGTCTTAGCGTTTGGGGGGACCCCTTTATTGAATAGCTGTTTGTCCTTTAATTTTAGGGCCCAGCCTTGATGGGTGGGATTGTAGTTTTCCAGGGAAAAATCGATTCCACTCCACTTGGATAATCCAAAGACATCCGTTCGATCGACGATGAGGTTCCTGCGAACTGCAGCATGGGGCTTTTCGTTGGAGTTCCAAGCTTTCCCTTGAGTGATGCCTTCGATGATCACGATCGCATCCTTGAGTGTTCCTAAAGCTGGATCAGCGTATTGAACACTTTCGAAAACTGTCTTGGTTGTTTTAGCGCCCCGTCCGGACATCATGAGTATGGGGGTAGGAGCTTTCCCTTCGTATCGGATCTTACCCTCAACCGTGCACGGGTTTTGGATATTTACAATTTTGTAATTAGCTTGGGCTGGGACTGGAGCCTTCTTCCCCACGGCCCCTGTCTTTCTGGAGCAGCTGAATCCCGGGATTACCAATCCTCCAACTAGAAGGCCGGAAGAGGTTTTCAGAAAATGCCTACGGGTCGATTTCTGTTTGTGAGCCATCGCCTAACTCCCTGATTTTGCCGTGCTGAATCAGCGGCACATAATTACACCGGCCGATCATAAAAGACACATCGCCCTATACCCCATTAAAAAAGAGGTTCCCATTGGTTTCAACGGGAACCTCTTTCATTGTTTGGATTGGACTAAATTATCTTCAGCAGATCAGCTCTCTTTTTTCTTCGTCTTAGGAAGGAAGAGCTTCATGATCTTGTTGAGATTGGCTTCTTTGAGGACGGGGTCAAACTTGGTTTCCCCTGCCTTCACGGTCAGTTTTCCCTTCATGACATCGAAACCTTCGCTCCAGACGGTAACTTCATATGAACCGGCGGGAACATTATCGATTTCAAATTCACCCTTTGCGTTCGTTTTGGCGTAGTAGGGGTGAGGGACGACGACGCGGAAGCCACGTTCCCAGGGGTGAGGAGCGCAAAGGAGCTCGTAGATCCCAGGCTTTTTGATACGACTTGAAGTTTTCGAATTGGGAGGAGCAGCCTTATTGGTGACTTGCTTCCCTTTGAGTTTGAGAACCCAAGAGTGGAGGATGGGATCTCGGTTTTCTAATTTCAGTGAAGTGCGGCCTCGTTTTGCCCAGCCGAAGACATCGGTTCGATCTAAAATATAAGCTTTTTCGGTATAGGCCATGGGAACTTCTTTGGCATTCCAGGCTTTTCCTACACTGATTCCTTCGATCGTAACGATGGCATCTTTGAGGGTCTTCGCTTTTTCATCCGCGTAGGTGACGCCTTCAAAGTCGCGTTGCCCTTTACCGGCAACCTCAAAATCACGCGTGATGGGTGACTTGAGAGACATCGGCTTGCGACCATCGTACTTAACGGTTCCCTTGACCTTTGACGGGTTTTTCACCGCGCCAACTTTGTAAGAAGCTGCGGGTGCAGCCCATGATTCATGGGGAACACAAATCAAATTCAAAGCGATAGAACCACCAGCTACTGCGGATGACTTCTTGATAAAATTTCTACGGGAAATGTTCGAGTCCGACATCGACCAGCTTCCTTTCTTCGGGGAAATGAAATCCCCTTCGTGTGTATTCAAGAGATTCGAAGGCTGTAAGGATGCATCCTTACTCTCGATCTATTCTTTAGAAGTTATTTTAAAGACCCCGCTCCCACCAAAAATATTGTCCTATCAAAACATCGGCTTAACCCAGTGGTTCGCTTAATGCCTTCATGGGATAAAGTGGCCTTTTTTCCTTCTTCTTTGTTCGCTAATTGTTGACGACTTTAGGTCGCTTCTATTCACCTCAAAATGGTGAATCAATTGAGTATAAAATCTGAAGGAGAGCGAGTGGGGAGTTCTAACGAATTTCTATCAAAATCGATAGGAATCAGTTAGTTCCTCAAGCCGATTTTTGCTCCAAATGAGCAGAAAAAGGGTCTAGTTTCAGGCCTCCCTCAGGAGCCCGCCTTATCAACACGATCATTTAGCTTCCCATAAAAGATGCTTCAATACAATGAATTCTGAGGTGAGGATTTTGGATGAATCGTCGCAGTTTTCACGACATTTCAGTTAAACTAAGAGTTGGCTTCATGCCCCTTCTCTCAGTCGGTACCCTCGCTGCCTGGGCTCAAAGCTTACAAGCATTCACAGTTCGTTTAATCACATGGATTTAGACAGTACACTCTGCTTTTGTTTTCATCTCAAAAAGCGGAAAATCGTCAACTTCGTCAAGCAAACTCGCCCCCGACGAGCTTCCCAAATCTCTGAATGCTTCAGTGCAGGAACGGGTTGTGGTTGGTGTATTCCCTTCTTAAAAAAGATCCACTTACAGGTTTTAAGTGGGGAGTCGGTCGAAGAGTCGATGAGTGCTCAAGAATATGAAGCGATGAGAAAAGGCTACCTCAAAGGGATTGAGAGTGGAGAGGGAGAGAAGAACGATCGCTCAATTTTGAGTACAGACGTCGATCTTCCTGAATCAGCCTTCAAGAAACCCTATGAGGAAGAAGACGACGATTGGGACGTCAGTGACTTCTTTAGTAAAAGATCGATGCCTCCCGAAGGCAATGAACCCGATGATCTGCATTAGTATTTAGAATTCTGTTGATCTCACCATCAGGTTGGAAAATGAAAAACATGCTTAAGTTCCCTTATGCGCTCGCCCTCGTCCTTCTCTTCGGATTGCACGCATCAGCTCAGGCGAACCCAAGTCTCACCAAGCCGGCAGCTCCTCCTAACGTCGTTTTAATCTTAGTCGATGACATGGGGTGGATGGATCTTAGTTGTCAGGGAAGTGAGTACTTTTTGACTCCGAACATCGATCGGTTAGCTAAAGAAGGGATGCGGTTTACGGATGCTTACGCGGCTTGTGCAGTGTGCTCACCTACGAGAGCTGCCGTCATGACGGGAAAGTATCCCGCACGAACTCATGTTACCGATTGGATTCGAGCTCGGTTTCAACGGGGGGGGAAAGGAACTCCGAAGAAGAACCCTAAGGTCTTTGTCGGGAATCAAAACAATAAACTTCTTTGCCCACCCAATCCATACTGGTTGGACCTCGAAGAAGTCACCCTCGCGGAAGCCTTGAAACCAAAAGGCTACGTCAGTTGCCACATTGGAAAATGGCATTTAGGGGATGACCCTCAATACCCTGGTCCTCAGGGATTCGATGAAAATCATGGAGGATGTGATTACGGTCAACCTCCGAGTTACTTCGATCCTTATACCAATAAGAGGCTACCTCAAGGTATTCCTTTCCTGCTTCCTCAAAAGAAAGGGGAGTACCTCACCGATCGAGAGGCTAAAGAAGCTGAAAGTTTTATTCGACGCAATTCCGATCGCCCCTTCTTTCTCTATTTAGCTCACTACGCGGTTCACACTCCGATTCAAGCTAAGAAAGATGTCACCGAGAAATATAAGAAGAGAAAGAAAACTCTTCAAAAGCGCCCCGACTACGCAGCGATGGTCGAGAGCGTCGATGATGCCGTGGGAAGAGTGATGAAGACACTGAAGGAAACGGGTGTCGAAGATAATACGATGATTATCTTCACTTCTGATAATGGAGGGCTCTTAGGTCCTACTCACAATGCTCCATTAAGAAGTGGAAAAGGAAATCCCTACGAGGGGGGCATTCGAGTACCTCTGATTGTTAAATGGCCAAAGGTTGTTCAGCCTAATTCCATTTCGAACCTACCGGTAACGAGCGTCGACTATTTTCCTACGATCTTAGAAGCGGCAAAGATTTCATTGCCCAAGGACCGTCAAATCGATGGAATGTCATTGGTTTCGCATCTGAAGGGAGCCGTTTCTTCGAGCGCTCAACGCGACGCCATCTTTTGGCACTTCCCACATTACCGAGGTCGAATCACTCCTTATAGCATCATTCGACAAGGTGACTGGAAATTGCTAAAGTGGTATGAAGGTCCTCGCTACGAACTCTACAACTTAAAAGATGATCTCTCTGAGAAAACTGACCTTGCCAATGAAAAGAAAGATCTCGTCAAGCGATTGGATCAAGTCTTGGTGAAGCATCTCCATTCGGTGGGCGCTGCGATTCCCCGAGAGAATTTAACTTTTAAAGGGCGGCTTCAAAATCAAAAGGCAAAGACCGAAGGTCAACCCCGAGTCTTGATCTTAGGGGACTCCATTTCGATGGGCTACACCCCGCTGGTGAAAGCGATATTGAGTGATGAAGCTTACGTCACGCGCCCTCGTGGAAACTGTCAAGGAACGAATCATGGGGTTGAGCAGATCGAAAAATGGTTGGCCTTAGAAGGAGGGAAATGGGATGTGATCCACTTCAATTTTGGCCTCCACGATTTAAAACGAGTTCAGCCGAACAATAAAAAGAAGAACTCGAATGATCCGAAACATCCTCGTCAGGCTGAACCCGAGATTTATCGAAAGCAACTTCAGGCGATTGTTAAAAAGCTAAAAGCCACAGGAGCGAAACTCATTTTCGCAACGACCACGCCAGTTCCCGATGGAGGAGTAAGGCCCCATCGCGATATCACCGATCCCCAGCGTTACAATCAAATTGCACACGATGTTGTAAAGGGTCAGGAAGTGGCGATTACAGATCTCTATAGTTTATCTCAGAAGTACGCTGAAGAGATTCAGAGGCCGGTCGATGTTCACTTCACGCCCACGGGCTCACGGCTGTTAGCAGAAGAAGTAGCTCGTGGCATCCAAAAGGCTTTGAAGTAACAGATTCCATCGAAATCATTCGGTCTTCTTCAATACGTCGGCGTAACTCACGAGTTCGATCCCCAGCTCTTCGATCACTTTTTTGACTTTAGGGCTGGTGATGGCGAAGGTGTCGCCTTCTCGATCTTCGCCGACATTTCTATAGCCCTTGTGACCGATCGGTTTCATTTCTAAGGTGTCATGGGCAGGATGCACGACGAAGAGCCATAAACCGGGTTTGAGGCCTTTTAAGATCTCGATGAGCTTCTCTTCCTTTTGTTCTTTCGAAAGAGTGTTTCCAGTGAATCGAGGCGGACGCTTCGCATTCGGTAGATCGATGGGAAGTTTGTACTCTTCAGCTAAACGGTTCACCATCGTTCGGAGCTTGGGATGGCTGGTCGCCGTTCCCATGTGAGCGGTCATGTGGGTGACTTTGGGAAGTTCTTTTAACGCGAGTTCAATTTGACTGCGAAGTTCCTTCTCCACTTCTTCAATTTTCCAACCACACTCTAAAAATCCCGTGTTCGGGGGGAAGTCTTTTCGTTGAGAAGTCATCGGATAGAAGTGACCGGATGCATCGACGATGCTGGGCACGTTTTGACTGACTGGACCCCATTTCAAGTAATCCCATTCGCTTGTGAGGTCGAGGTGAACTCCGACATCGATTTGAGGATGTTTCTTGAGCATCATTGCGGCTTCTTTAAACCAAGGAGCCGGTACAAGGACTTCGATACTTCGGGCGATGCCCTCCGTGACTGTCTTTAAGCAGGCTAAGTTGGTGGCGTGGGTGGCCCCCATGTCATCCGAACGAACAAGTACCTGAATCTTTCCGGCTTGCGGGGCGCTAGTTTTTACGTTTCCTTCCAGATGAGCGGGTACTGTTTGGCAGCTGAATAGGCTCGCGCTTGCGAGAATCATCAACGCGACACTCGTTAGTATTCGACTCGTCGACATGATCTTCTTTCCTAAATTGGAATCTCTGATTGATTTCATTCGAGTTCAGAATCTGAATTCGTTTATCATCGAAGGTTCAGTTTAACTCTGACTCCCAATGATTGCTACCAAGCTTGAGTGCTAAGCTTGAAGGTTAAGCTGATGAACTGTCATCTATCGGGTGTTCTCTATGATTTATAAGTGGTTTTGCCTTCTCACGGTTTGTATGGCTGCCGGTTCCTTGGCGGCCCTCACTACTGTTAAGCCTATCGAGATTGAGATCTTAACTAAGGTCATCCACATGGGGGATTCTTCCAAGCCCGAATGGAAAAAATTCACCTCGGTCAAGCCCACCCATCGTTCTCACTATTCCAAAAAATTTAAAGTGAGTCAGCCGGATGGCACTTATTACCTAAGACTGGAATCCGGCGAAGTGGGGAATTCGGATTGGGAAGTGAGAATCAACAATAAGGAACTCGGTAAATTAAAAAAAGGAACTTCAAAACGCGAACTCTCATTACGTATTCCCAAAGGACTCCTCAAGAAGGGAACGAATGAATTTGAAATACGATCGGGTCGATTAGATAAAGATGAATCGAATAGCGATGACATTTATGTCGGGCCCGTCAAAGTTCTCGAAGGTGACTACAAAGCGAATAAAAGCCCTGGTCATGTGAGTGTTCGGGTGATCGACAAGGATACGAAGAAGAGTCTGCCTTGTCGAATTACGGTTACGCGATTCAGTAAGAGTCGTAAGAAGGAAGTCTTAGTGGAGTGCTCTTTATTGGAAGGACCGAACTTGGCCCTTCGAAAAGGAATTCTCTATACTTCAGACGGTTCCCTGTCTTTTGGCTTACCTGAAGGTTCTTTTACCATCTACGCAACACGAGGATTCGAGTACGGATTGGCGAAGTGGGAGATTAAAGTTAAAAAGGGCAGTCGTCTCAAGCAAACTTTGGAGCTCAAGAGGGAAGTTGATACAACGGGATACGTCGCTGGTGACACTCATGTTCATACTGAAACGTATAGTGGCCACGGCGATATTAACATGGAAGAACGCATGGTGGCCATTTTGGGAGAAGGAGTTGAGGTCGCCATCGCCACCGACCACAACCACCACACCGACTATGGTCCCACTGCTAAGAAGCTCGGGCTTGAGGGGGAATTTTTCCCTATCATTGGAAATGAGTTTACGACATCCATAGGCCACTTTAATGCCTTCCCTCTATCAAAAGATGACAAACCTGCTCCTTATAAATCAAAAGATTGGGAGAAGCTTCTCAAAGGATTAAGAAAGACTCCGGGGGTGGAGATGATCATCCTCAACCATCCTCGTCGTGCAGATGCTTTCGAATTCCTCAAATTAGATTCAAGATCGGGAGAGATTCGTAATGGGCCTCAAGACCTCGGCATCGATGCCGTAGAAGTCATTAATGGGAAAACGCTTCATGATGATCCTACTTTAACTTTTCGAGATTGGTTTGCTCTGATCAACCGAGGCACTCGCTTAACCGCAGTTGCAGGTAGTGATTCCCACACAGTAAAAGGCATCGTAGGTCAGGCTCGAACGTATATTCAAAGCTCGACCGATGATCCCCGGAAGCTCCAAATGAAAGAGGTCGTTCAGTCTTTTAAGGAAGGGCGCATCTTAGTTAGTTTGGGTTTATTTACTCAGATCGAAGTTGCAGGAAAATATCGAGAAGGCGATTTAGCTACAGATCTCGGGGCGAAGACTCAGGTCAAGGTCAAAGTTTCGGGGCCGAGTTGGACTCAAGCTGATCGCATCGCTTTATATTTGAATGGGCAAATCTTATTAGTAGAAAAAATTAAGCCCTCGGCTAAGCCCGGATTGAAGTTCGAAAAGACTTGGAATCTTCCGAAATTAACCCACGATGCCCATCTCGTCGCGATCGCAACGGGACCTGGGGTTGAAGCTTTGTATTGGCCTTTAACTAAGGATGATCGTTACGTTTTAGGGGCGACAAATCCTGTGTGGTTGGATGGTGATGGAGATAATAAATTTACTTCAGCCTACCAATACGCTCAAAATATTGTCAAAGCTCACGGCTTAGATACGAAGCCTTTTCGAAAGGCTTTAGATCAATATGATCGCTCCGTTGCGATTCAGGCAGCGACGATTGTTAAAGACAAAATTGAAACTGTGCTCAACGCCGAATTTCGACGATTGAGAGAAGAGGCTCAAGAAAAAATGAAGGACCTATTGTTCGGCCGTGAAGACCGCGATAAAGTTTTGGAGGCTTATCTCAAAGATTCTCCTCTTACGATACAATGAGTTTCTTTAGTTCCTGCTTAATCATAGAGTTCTTAAATTCAATTCGCTGGAGTCAGCATGAAAAGAATCGGTAAATACAATTTGATGATCGTTTTGCTCAGTTGGCTTAGCCTTAGCTCGACGGTCGTTAGTGCTCCCGTACCTAATCCGCTTCCCGAAGAAATCACTCGTGAGTTTATTTACGAGAAAGCTCCTTTTCCCAGTTGCCACGCGTCCACTTTAGCCGAAACTTCGGATGGTACGATCGTCGCGGCTTGGTTCGGGGGAACTTACGAAAAGCACCCCGACGTGGGAATTTGGTTCTCCCGCAGAGTGGCTGGAAAGTGGACTACTCCCGTTGAGCTTGCGAATGGCATTCAATACAAAAAATCAGATGGCTCTTACCATCGCCATCCCTGTTGGAACCCAGTTCTTCACGCTACACCCTCAGGGAAGCTTTTACTCTTTTACAAATGCGGCCCGACTCCTCGTACGTGGTGGGGCATGTTGATGGAGTCTTCCGATGGCGGAAAGACTTGGACGAAACCGCATCGCCTTCCTGAAGGCATCGATGGTCCGGTGAAGAATAAACCTGTTTTACTTTCGAATGGAGACCTCCTTTGTGGTTCGAGTACCGAATACGATGGTTGGCGTCTTCATTTTGAAATTACGAAAGACGATGGAAAGACGTGGAGACGCATCGGGCCCATCCCCAGTAAGGGAAAGATTTCGGCGATCCAACCCAGTATCTTGATTCACAAAGACGGAACCTTACAGGCGGTGGGAAGAACGAGGCAAAAGAAAGTTTTCACCACTTGGTCGAAGAACCAAGGACGCACTTGGTCTCCGGTAGAATTACTCGACCTTCCCAATCCCAGTGCCGGAACGGATGCTTTGACCTTGCGCGATGGTCGCCACCTCCTTGTTTACAATCACACTCCCAATCGTCGTTCACCTCTCAATGTTGCCTTATCGAAAGATGGCAAACAGTGGACGGGAGCGAGAGTCCTTGAAAATGAAGCCGGCGAATATTCATACCCGGCAGTGATCCAATCTCGAGACGGCAAGATTCATATCTCCTACACATGGAAGAGGAAAAAGATTCGATATGTCGTTCTCGATCCAAAGAAACTTGCGAGCAAGCGCATCAAAGAGGGGGCTTGGCCTCAAGACGTGCGCAAGTGGGATAAGGTGGTTTATAAAAAGGATAAGGGCGGTGACCTTAGCTTGAGCATCTTCAAGCCCCAAGGTTGGAAAGCAAATGATCGCCGAGGAGCCATCGTCTTTTTCTTTGGCGGGGGATGGGTCTCTGGTTCGCCTGAACAGTTCTATCCTCATTGTCACCATCTCGCTGGTAAAGGCATGGTCGCCATTTCGGCTCAGTATCGAACTCGAAATTCTCACGGAACCTTACCGGATAAATGCGTCATCGACGGAAAGTCCGCGATGCGCTGGGTGAGGAAGAACGCTGTAGCATTAGGAATCGACTCCAAGAGGATTGCTGCAGGAGGAGGCTCGGCGGGGGGGCATGTCGCGACCGCGACTGGATTGCTGACCCAGTTCGAGCCCGATGGAGAAGAACTTTCGATCAGCAGTCAGCCGAATGCCTTGGTGCTCTTCAATCCTGTTTATGACAACGGCCCTGATGGCTACGGCTACGATCGAGTGAAAGATTTTTACAAAGAGTTCTCTCCCTTTCACAACATCACCGGAAAAGCTCCTCCTTCGATTGTTTTTCTTGGCACGAAAGATCGATTAGTCCCGGTAAAAACGGCCGAGGCCTTCAGAGATAAAATGGCCCAAGTTGGAGTGAAAAGCGACTTACACCTCTATAAAAATGAGAGTCATGGCTTCTTTAATTACGGACGCCGAGGGAACATAGCGTATCGAGACACCGTTCAAAAAATGACGGATTTCCTTGAAAAATTGGGGTATTTCGAGAATAGACCCCAGGAAGCTGGATAGTTATCCCTCCCCTTATTTGTTGCGATCTCCAGCCTCGATGCTTTCAGCAGTAGACAGGGCTCATCCTCTTGTGGATAATGGAAGCTTTGATATTCTAAGTCCTTTTCTTGAAGCCTTTTACCCGAAGTAATCTCCCGTCTTACTTCGAAGAGTGGACGGGCTTGGTCAACGCACGCTTTTTCTCGATAGTATGAATAGGTTCCCGAAGAGCCCTCATTCGAAATCAAAGCCAAAAAAACTTCCCCTGAGAACTCACGTCCATCTCTTAAAGATCGTCGTGCTGCTTTCGATGGGATTGGGTTTTGGCTCGCTTGCCAAGGCGCAAAACTACGACCATTTTGAGAAGAAGATCCGACCCGTTCTCGTTCGCGAGTGTTATTCCTGCCATTCTCAAAAAGCGAAGAAGATCAAAGGATCTCTCCTCCTGGATTCTAAAGAGGGGATGCTTCAAGGGGGAGATTCCGGTCCAGTTCTGGTTCCCGGAAAAGCAGGAGAAAGCTTACTCATTAAAGCTTTACTTCAAAAGGGACCCAAGATGCCTCCAAAGGGGCCCTTACCTAAATCGGTGATCGCTGATTTTCAATTATGGATTCAGCAGGGCGCACCCGACCCGCGCACCCAAGATTCAGCGACATTTAAAAAACCTAAAAGTACAAGCGCCTTATCGATTGAAGAAGGGCGTTCCTTTTGGGCGTTCAAGCCGCTTCAGAAAACCGTACTCCCCAAAGTAAAAGATGAAGCTTGGGTTCAGACTTTTATCGATCGCTACATCTTGAAGAGTCTTGAAAGTAAAGGGCTCGAACCCGCACCGCAAGCTTCGAGAGTTCAGCTCATTCGTCGCCTCTATTTTGATTTAATCGGTTTGCCTCCGAGTACTCAAGAAGTCGAAGAATTTTTAGCCGATACCCAACCGGGTGCCTGGGAACGCTGGATCGATCGATTACTCCGTTCCAAGCATTTTGGAGAACGTTGGGGTCGTCGTTGGTTAGATGTGGCGCGTTACGCTGATTCCACAGGGGGTGGGCGGACTTTGACGATCGATGAAGCTTGGCGTTACCGAGACTATGTGGTTCGAAGCTTCAATCAAAACAAATCCTATTTTGAATTTATTCAAGAACAAGTTGCTGGGGATCTCTTGATTACAGAAGGTGACTCTAGTCAGAAAATCGCTGACGCTCTCATCGCGACGGGATTTCTGCTTTTAGGTCCTAATAACTACGAAAACCAAGATAAAGATTTGCTTCGAATGGATGTCGTCGATGAGCAAATCGATACTTTGGGAAGGGCAACTCTGGCGATGAGTCTCGGTTGCGCTCGGTGCCACGATCATAAGTTTGATCCGATTCCCACTTCGGATTACTACGCACTGGCAGGGATCTTTAGAAGTACAAAGACTCTGACTCCCGGAAATGTCTCCGGTTTTAACAAGCGCTCCCTTCCGCTTCCGAAGGAGCAAGAAGAAAAGTTAGCGGCTTTAAGCCAAAACTTAAAAAACCTCGAAGCTCAATTTAAAGAAGCGCAAAAAGAAACTAAGAATACACAAAAGAAACTCCAAGGCTTAAAAGGGAAGCGAGATGTTTCTGGGATCTTAGTTGACGATGATCAAGCAACGGTTGTCGGGAATTGGACCTCAAGCACTTCCGTCGCCGGTTTTGTGGGTAAGCGTTACATTCACGATGCGAATGAAGCTAAGGGTGAAAAATCAGTCACTTTTACTCACAAGCTGAAAGAGGAAGGGCTCTATGAGCTTCTTCTTTCTTATACCCCAGGCAACAATAGGGCAACTCGAGTTCCGATTACTATCGTGCATGCTGAAGGTCACAAGACGACTTTTATCAATCAGAAGAAAAATCCACCCATCAATAACAAGTACATTTCTTTGGGTAAGTACCGTTTCTTAGCTGACAAGAAAGCCGCGGTAACGATCTCCAATAAAGGGACGAGTGATGTCGTCATCGCCGATTCCATACAGTTTGTTCCCCTGAATCAGAAGAAAAACCCTTCACCAAAAATTTCTGAAGCGAAGGTCGCTCAACTGGAAGCTGAGCTTAAAGAATTTAAATCAAAAGAAGAGGCCTTAAAGAAGCAGGTTAATTCTCTTAAAGCTAAAGTTAAAAAGCGCCCTGTTGCCATCGCCGTTCAGGACGAGAGCCAAACAGAAGATTGGCATATCCATATTCGGGGTGAGATCCGCAATTTAGGCCCCAAAGTGCCTAGAGGTTTTTTGACAGTTCTCCCAACTCAAAAAGATCCCATTTCGATCCCTCAGGCTGAAAGTGGTCGAAAGCAGTTAGCTCATTGGTTGGTGAGTGGATCGAATCCCTTGCCAACCAGAGTTTATGTGAATCGTGTTTGGAGCCACCTCTTCGGAAAAGGATTAGTTCGAACGGTTGATAATTTTGGAGTCACGGGTGAAGCACCGAGCCACCCTGAACTCCTGGACGCTCTCAGCCGTTGGTTCATCGAGAATGGAGGATCGACGAAAGCTCTTATCAAGCTCCTCGTTCGGTCCAAGATTTATGCCTTGAGTACTCAAGGAACGAAGATTCAAAAGGAACTTGATCCCCAAAACCGCCTTCTTTCTCACATGAATCTCAAACGACTCGATGCAGAAGCATTTCGCGATGCTCTGCTTTCAGTCAGCGGTGAACTAGATCTGACCATGGGCGGCCCGAGTATCGATTTATCGAAGAGGGGCAAGGGAGGAAAAGTTGAATATGGCTACCAGTACGATGAATACCGAAGGAGTATTTACGTACCGGTCTTCCGAAATTCACTCTACGAACTCTTCGATGTTTTAGATTTTGCGGATCCTAATTTCTCAACGGGATTGAGGCCTGAGACGACGCGGTCCACTCAAGCTCTCTTCTTGATGAATAGCCCCTTCATGATCGCGCGATCGAAAAAAGCGGGTGAAAAAATTCTCACGAACACTCAGTTAAAAACGACGGAAGATCGTATTCAATACATCTTCAATCGCATTCTCAACCGTGCTCCGAGTCCTTCAGAGCTCAAGTCCATCGAGCGTTACCTTCAAGCAGCGTCCGCATCGGGCGAAGACTTAGAAGTTTGGGCTGGGCTTTGTCAAACCCTGTTTGCTAGCCTTGATTTTAGGTTTTTAAAGTAAAACCCCAGCGAAGTGTGTCATGAACGTTTCTGATTTTCTTCCAACTCGACGTCAAATGTTGCAACAAGTCGCCTGCGGATTCGGGTCCATCGCGATGGCGGATCTCCTGCACGCTCAGGGTGACAAGGATGCTTCGAAGGATTTGAAAGTGCCGGGTGGAGTGGAATCGATCGTTCCGCATCACGCTCCAAAGGCGAAGAGGGTGATCTTCCTCTTTATGCAGGGAGGGCCGAGCCATGTCGATACCTTCGATTACAAAGAACGCCTTTTTAAAGAAGACAAGAAGCTCCTAAAGTTTCGTGTGGCGAGAAGTCGAAAAATCACTCCTGAAAAAGTGATGAAGCCTCTCTGGGATTTCAATCGCTACGGAGAAACCGGTCAATGGGTGTCGGATCTCTTCCCTCACATGGCTCAACATGTCGACGATCTGTGTTTTATACACAGTATGCATACCAACGGGGTGGCGCACGGCCCGGCGACACTTTTCTTGCACACCGGAGCTACCAATCTCGTGCGTCCGTCGATGGGATCGTGGGTGATCTACGGCCTGGGATCTGAAAACAAAAACCTTCCCGGATTCATGACGATTCAACCATCGATGGGAAATGGAGGCCCCCGAAATTATTCTCATGGTTTCCTTCCGGCTCGTGTACAGGGAACACCTATCGGTCGAGCGGGGCAGCCCGTTCAACAGGTCGGTATCAACAACCTCAATAATGACTTGATCCCTCCTGAGCTACAAAACCACCAACGCGATCTATTGCGTTCCCTCAATTCGGTTCAGAGTGGTTCGGAAATGACAGATCGAGTGGAAGCTGTCATCAAGAGTTTTGAGTTAGCGTTTAGAATGCAAACTCATGCGCCGGGCCTAACGGACCTCGGCTCGGAAAGTCAGAGCACCCTTGAGTCCTACGGAATCGGTCAAAAAGAAACAGAGGTCTTCGGCCGTCAGTGTCTGATGGCGCGTCGAATGGCTGAAGCTGGAGTTCGTTTCATTCAAGTCAACTACGCTGACAACGGTGACAATCCTCGCTGGGACCAACACTCCAACATGCCTCTTCATATGAAACACGCCAAAGCAGTCGACAAACCGGTCGCGGGTTTACTTCAAGATTTGAAAGCTCGAGGGCTTTTAGAAGACACCCTCGTTTGGTGGGGAGGAGAGTTCGGAAGAAATCCCTTCGCTCAAAACAAAGGTACGGGACGTGACCACAATCCGGATGGCTTTACGATTTGGTTAGCGGGTGGAGGAGTCAAGGCTGGCTTTGCTCACGGAGAAACCGATGAGTACGGTCATACCGCGGTGATCAACCGTGTGCATATGCACGATCTGCATGCCACAGTTCTACATTTGCTGGGTTTAGATCATGAGCGATTAACCTATCGTTACGCAGGGCGTGATTTCCGATTGACGGATGTTCATGGGCACGTGGTTCAAGATGTGATGGCTTAGAAAAAGGGCCGCTTCGAGATAGTTGGATCAATTTGAAATCAGTACTCTATCCCGAAAAAAATTGATGTAGGTCGTATTACCATTAAGGTCAATTTGAAGGCTATGATTACACCAAGGGCTGAAAGCCCGTAATATCATAGCCCAGGGCAGAGCGAAGCGTCGCCCTGGGATTGGGATCGATATAAAACAAGCCCTGTATGGGCGGAATAATAACTTAATTTTGATGTTGGCCTTTAAATTTAAACGAGACTTAACTGTTGGACAAAGGGGGGCAGTATACTTGATATAATTATTCACATCGCTTGCAACAGCTTAAACTATTTCACAAGCCACCTATGGAGGCAGGTAAGAAATGTTACCTATAATTTCTCAGCTAGGGTTCTTGCTCTTGGTTTCTCTAAATTTACCCAACAGTGTAAGTCAGGCGAATGAAAACAAATCAACAGATCTATTGTATTATGTCACCATTGGGACAGACGCCGATGATTTTGATTCTGAAGCACCGGCGAGAAAATCAATTAGAGCAACCTCGTCTGACTCGAATGGTGATATTTTAATTTCGATTAATAATAATCCCGTAAAATTCAGATACAATGAAGGTTTCTTATTCCCGGTAAATCAATTCTTAAAGTCAGGTAAAAATACAATCAGTCTCACAGGTGAATGCGAAGATACCTTATTTTTAAGAGTTTTTAAATGCGCCCATTTATCCGATAGTAAATCTAAAGTTCTCTTAGAGGCTGAACTCGTCTCTGATTCAAACTTAGAAATTTCATACACGGGATGGTTCATCTCCAACACAAAATACGCATGGCCTTTTTTTAAAACTACAAACTCAAACAAAAACAGGAACAAATCAAAACAAGAAATTTACTCCTTAATAAAAAGTATTGAAAAAAGTATCAATAAAAAACAGTCAAAAACTGCAGCAGCTTTATTAACGAGTGGATTCAAGATTTACCAAAAGAGAGCATATAAACACTCGGATAAAGGGATTGATGCAATGATTGAAGCGAGGGCAGCTTATTTTTCAAAATCAACAACCTCGGTTAGCGAAATAAACAATATCGATGAATTAGAATTCACCTTTGGGAAAAATTTGGTGATCGTTTCAAAGAAATCCAAGAATAAAAAACACCTTTTTGAAATGAATGTTTCGACCGGTAAATCCTATAAAAATCCGCCAATAATTTTTGCCAAAATAAACGATAATTGGATAGTTTGGTGATCTTGAAATAAACAATACTTTTTGCTTAAGTCGTGATTAGGTTGCCTTGATTTCATTTACTCCTTCTCTTGCTGCCCTGAGGAATCATATCCATATTACGTAGATTCAAGTTTATTGAGTTCGATTCAACGTTCCGTCCCCTTACTCACGCTTCGGGGTAGTTAATGAGAACAAGCTAAAAAATCTCATTTATGCAGGGTGATGACCAGAGTCCAACTCTTTCGACAGCAAATTATTATTATTCCGCCCTTACAGGGCTCAATAATCTTCTATCTAACAACCCAGGGCGACGCTTCGCTCTGCCCTGGGCTATGGTATTGCGGGCTTTCAGCCCTTGGTTGGAACGCCATCTTCAACTTGAACTCAATGTTAAATCAATCCACATCAATAGACTTCGGTGGAAAGTGCTGATTTAGATCTTTACCAAACTAAATCGAAACATCTCGCATTCCTTGTCCGGACAAGGTTAGATTTAAAATTTCAATTAACTCAATATCCTCAAACTTTCTTTCCTCTCCTTAACTCCCACCTAAAACCCAAAGGCTCCTCATTGATATTCCACTTCCCGTCCCCAGGCATAAATCGGTATACATCCCATTTCTAAAGACCCTTCTAGACCAAAATCTTCCTACCCAAATTAGAATTCTCCACCTTTCTTTTTCTCTTAATTAAATCCCTAAGTACCTTAAATTATTCCATTAAAGATTCTTTCCCACAAACAGGCTCCCCGCTTGCATACGCTGGTTCTCTTGGCCTGAAAACCAAGGTGGAGCCTTCCACGGAAAGGAAATTCAATGGTGTCTCAAGTAAGAGGATCAAAGACTTCAGAAGTTTTTCATCGTTGTGAAAACTTCTCACCGGTCTTTGCACTCAGGGGGATCATCGTCAGTTGTAGTTTAGTTTTACTCATCGGTTGTTCTTCCAGCGGAGGATCATCTTCACCGACGACTTCAACAGCATCCACGGTGAGTCCGATGACGGACCCCGAGCCGGCCGTCGCTCAGATTTTAGTTGATGAGGGCATCGAGAGGCCCCTTGAAGTTCAATTTCGAGTCGCAAATGTTGGGGAGTTCAACGTTCAATCGATCTCTTGGTTTCTCGATGAACAAGAAATCGCGACGGGAAATGACTTTTCTTTTACTTTCTCTGAAGGTGGAGATCAGGTCATCGTTTTTGAAGCGGTAGATAAAAATAACTTTGAGATTTCTCAAGTAGTAAGACTGAATCTCAATGAACCTCCCAATGTGGAGTTCGCTCGATCTGGTGTCTTTCAAGGTACGTCGGGATTGGGGATTTGGTTTGAAGCCATTGCGAATGATCCCGATGGAGAACTCGATCCCAATAACATTCGTTGGAGTTTATCGAATGGAGCTGAGTTGACGGGAGCTCATGTTGAGCATCTCTTTACTGAGCCCGGAGACTACAACGTTCAAATTCGAGTAACCGACAGTGGAGGGGCTATTGGTGAAACTCAATTTATCTACGAGGTCGTTCGAGAAGTTGTCGTTACAACGACGACTCAAGTGACGGATATCCAAGAAGAGATTGCCCAAGAAATCGCTGAAGAAGAGGCTGCTGCTGAAGAATCAGAAGATCCTCTTGAAGAAGAGCCTCCAGAGGAAATCGCAGAAGAGCCTCCCGAAGCTGAGCCAGAGGTAGAAATCGCTCAGGAGGAGCCTGGTTCTGGTCCTGGTGCTGAAGAGTCGACCGATTCCACGGAAGTTGCCGATGAGGAATCCTTGATTCCTGCTCAAGATCCGGTGGTGGCGAATTCAAATGATTCTTCTTCAGAATCGGAAGTTGAAGAACAAGGGTCTCAACAAAATGAGAGTCCAGTAGAAATTCCAGAGGGCCTTTCAGATCAAATCGCCGGATTAATTGTCGAGCCTGTGATCTATGGATTTGAAACCTTTGAATCTTGGATGGACGGTGTTCTCTTCACCCTAGCGGGTCAAGAAGGGGGAGCTTTCTCAGGTGCGAGTTCATTAGAAGTTCAATTAGATCAAGAAGGGTCGTTAGAGCCAGCTCTAACTGTTCTTGAAAGCCGCTTGCGTACGCTCGACACTCAAGGTGAAGTTCATATTCGTTGGCGTCAAATGTGGAATAGTGAAGTTGGATTAGACGTCGCTGCGATCCGTCCCTCCGTCGATGAAAATTGGGAATTGCTCCGTCAAAACTTAACTGTTTCTCAACGTGGATTTTTTCTCGAGTTATTAAGCGAGATTGAAAAGGTGGGTAACTCCGCTTTTCCCACCTTGGTTCCCGATACTTGGTATTGCTTTAACTTGAGTTTTTATAAAAGTACCGATGGTTTGTCGAACGGGAGTCTTGTTCTCAAAGTGAGTGGGATTGAAATCCTTAACATCAAAGGCTTGGCCTATCCCGCGGAACCGGTGATCTCTTCGAGCGTTATCCCCTTTATCTTGTTCTTGGACGGAGTTCGAACCGATGCCACCAAGACCTGGATGGATGAGTTGAGTCTCCATGTTCAAGCGATGACGTGTAACAATTGATTTTTCAAAGGTTCATTTGAAGCCGAACTTTTAGGAGAAACCAGTAACTAGCCCAAAGCGCTAGCGAGGGAATGGCCCCCTTGCTAGCGCTTTGGGCTAGTTAAATTCATTCGTTGAGCAATAGTTATGAAATTTATATTGAGGAACTCCAAATTTTAAAAGCTCGGTTTAAAGACTTAAGACTGAGTCCAAAAAGCTCCCTCTCCCCTTGCTCCCTCCCCTTCTAACGTTATACTGTGACCTCTTCTATTCTCCGTTCACTCCTCCTTACTCCGGTACTCATTCCTGGTTCAACGATTCGAACGGATGTGAATTTTTACTTCTCTTAATCCCCTGACTCTCCATGGCGCTTTCTACGGCTGTTCAAAAAACTCTGAATGAAAATTTTGGGCTTGAGAAGCTCTACCCTATTCAAGAGCAAATCGTTCAATACGTTCTCCAGGATAAAAATGCTTTAGTTGTCTTGCCCACCGGATCAGGGAAAAGCCTCTGCTACCAATTGCCCGCCTTGTTGTTTCGAGAACGAGGAATCTGTTTAGTTTTCAGTCCTCTCATCGCATTGATGGAAGATCAAGTGACTTCACTTAAGGCGAAAGGTATTCGCGCAGAATTTATCAACAGTACTTTAGGGCGTGAAGAACGTGAAAGGCGCTATCAGGCTCTCGCTCAGGGTGAATACGATTTGATCTACGCCACCCCCGAGCGAATGGAAAAACCTGAGTTTGTTCAAGCTTTAGGGCAAGTGCCGGGGGGAGTGGCACTTCTAGCTATCGACGAAGCTCACTGTATTACCAAGTGGGGGCATGACTTTAGGCCGGCCTATCAGGATGTCGGCATCTTTAGGCAGGCCTTGGGCAATCCCGTCACCATCGCGTTGACTGCAACCGCGACGGCGGAAGTTCGAAAAGATATTCGTCGAACCTTAGAGCTCACCGAAGAGGAGATGCCTCTCTTCGCTTCGGGAATCGATCGACCCAATCTCAGTTTTGAGATTGAGCAAGTTTGGTCGAGTAAAGAAAAGGTCGAGCGAATCACCGAGATTGCACGAGTTGCTCAAGGGACGGGGATCGTCTATTTTACTCTCATCAAGTCACTCGAAAACTTGGCTCAAGATTTGAGGCGCGCCTGGGGGGCTTCCGCCATCGAGATTTATCATGGCCGATTGGATCCCCAAGAAAAGAAACGCGTGTACGATCGATTCAGTATGGCGCATCCGAGCGAAGGCCTCATGCTTTTAGCCACGAACGCCTTCGGCATGGGAGTCGATAAATCGGATATTCGATACATCACGCACGCCGAGATTCCCGGTTCTATCGAAGCTTACTACCAAGAAGTGGGACGAGCAGGCCGAGATGGAAATCCCTCTCGTTGTGTTTTACTTTACGATCAAGAAGATTTAGCGGTACAACAAGAGTTCATCGGGTGGAAAAATCCCGGGCCGGACCTTTTGATTGAAGCGAGTCGAATCTTTGAGATGAATCCTCATTCATCATTGTCGATCGATGATTTTCGTGAATCTCTCACTGGGCGTAATCGCGGTGATCGAAGGGCTGAGTACTGTGCGATCACCTTAGAAAAGCTTGGGGTGATTGAAATAGTGCCGCCGGGAGATCAATACCGATTCGTCAAACGATTAGACCCGGAGACTCAAATTGAACCTGGGGAAGCAGAGAAGAAGAGAGAACGAGATTTACGTCGTCTCTTAGATATCTTAGAGTTAACTCGGACGGAAGATGTGCGACAATTTATCCTCGATTATTTTGCCTTGGAAGAATTGGAAGGAAGAGCTTCATAGCCAGGGAAGGGGCGAAGTGATACAAAGGGATTTTTCAGCTATGCAATTGGAGATTGGAACGTGAGTGTGGAGTCAGAAGAAATATTTACCCCGAAGCAACGAGGGGTGTTCTTGATCAACTTGGGGACTCCCGATGCCCCTGAAGAGGCTGAAGTACGTCGTTATCTCGATGAATTCCTTTCTGATCCTCGTGTTATTGACAAACCTTCCTCGACGTTTGGGCGTTGGCTGCTTCTTAATTTATTTATTCTTCCGAAACGCCCGAAGGAATCCGCCGAAGCCTATCGGCAGATCTGGGAAGAAAAAGGTTCGCCTCTTCTCACCCTATCACAAGATTTGGTGGAAAAAGTTCAACAACGATTGGGACCCGATGTACCCGTCAAACTCGGGATGCGTTACCAAAATCCTTCGATCGAAAACGTTTTGAAAGAGTTTGAAGAGGAAGGAGTCGATGAGCTGGTCATCTTTCCTCTCTATCCTCAATACGCTTCCGCTTCAACGGGCTCGACTCTTCAGATGGTTTACGAATTAACTGCGAAGCAGTGGAACGTTCCTTCAATTCAAGTCATCCCTCCGTTTTACGATCATCCCTCTTTCTTAGATGCATTCGGTGAAGTCGCTCAACCGGTGATCGATGATTTAAAGCCCGACAAAGTGGTTATGAGCTTCCACGGCTTGCCGGAGCGGCACATGACAAAAAGTGATGCCAGTGGGGGAAATCATTGCCTTCAATCGGATAATTGTTGTGATCGGATCGTTAAAGCCAATCGCAATTGTTATCGAGCTCAGTGTTTTGCGACGGCTCGTGGAATCGCCGAAAGGCTTAAGTTGACTCCCGATGATTACATCATCACCTTCCAATCCCGCCTCGGGAAGGATCCCTGGGTGAAGCCCTATACCGATGAAGTGATTGTGGAGTTAGCTAAAGCCGGGATTGAAAAGATTGCTATCTTAAGCCCAGCCTTCGTCGCCGATTGCCTAGAGACTTTAGAAGAGCTTGCTATGCGGGCGAAGGAAGATTTTATAGAGCATGGAGGAAAAGATTTACGATTAGTTCCTTCGTTAAATGCGACGGACCGTTGGGCGGATGCGGTCGTTGACCTTATTCGCGAACACACCGGAATTTCGTGAACCGGCTACTTTGCGATTCAAGGAGGAAGAGAAATTGAACTTAGCTAAGCGCACTCGACTAGGGCGAATCTTTAGCCAACCCAGCGGAAGAATCTGTTCCGTCGCCATCGATCACTTTGTAGGTTACAGTCAAAAGTTACCTCCGGGGCTGAGGAATGTTCCTGAAACCATTCGGGAAATCCTTGAAGTCCCTCCCGATGCGATCACCATGCTCAAAGGGATGGCGAAGGGCACATGGGCGCCTTACGCTGGAAAAATTCCTCTAATTATTCAATCCGTCTGTTTTGAGGCGGATGATTCAGTCTTCGAAATGTTGGCCGAGCCGACTGAGGCTCTCGACCTCGGCGCAGATGCCATCGCCTGTGCGATCGGAGTGTGTGGCCCGAAAGAGAGTGACTACATACGAGCCCTCTCTGGCCTGGTTCGGGAGGCTGAAAAAGTGAACTTGCCAGTGATCGCTCATATTTATCCCCGCGACTATCACGGGCTTCCTAAAATCGTTCACGACCCTGAAAACATTCTTTGGGCGGTGCGGGTGGGCATCGAGTGTGGGGCCGATGTCATCAAAGTTCCCTACACGGGGGATGTCGAATCGTTTACCAAGATCGTTGAAACTTCTCCCGTGCCCGTCGTCGCTGCCGGAGGGCCGAAGACGGAAACCCAAGAGGAAGCTTACGACCTGATCCGAGGTGCGATTCAAGCGGGGGCTCAAGGGGCCACCATCGGCCGTAATATTTGGGGAAGTGGAAATATTCCTCAGGTCCTCTCGCGATTCATGGAAATTATTCACGCTTAATTTCCTAAGGACTTTTGGCAATTTGCCCTCAGGTCTAAAAAAGCAGCATTTACCCCCTGCTTATCGAGGTAATTATCTCGTAAAATTCATAGATTAAGTGATGAGGAAGCGTTCCTCCTTTTTGTGCTCTCAAACATTCAGTGAGCCGTATCCATCTTCGTTCATTTCAAATCGTAATTGTGATGTCTAAGATTCAATATATCTTCTGTTGTCTTTCGTTGATCGTATTTTGTTTCACGGGAAGTTTTACTCACTCATCCCTCAAGGCTCAAGAAAACGATAAGAAAGAAAAAGCGGAAACAAAAGTAGAACCCAAAGAAGAGGCAAAGAAAGAAGAGACCTCTAAAGAAGGTGCGCCTAAGGAAGAGGAATCTAAAGAGGGCGAAGAGAATAAGGAAGAAGAAAAAAAAGATGAATCTCTTCCTGAAGGTCACTCCTTCCATGGGGAAGCCTTCAACGAGGGTCCGCGCCAAAAAGCCTACCTGATGGGAACTACGGGGAATGTCCATTTTGAGATCACTACGAAGAATAAAGAGTGTCAGGCATTCTTCAATCAAGGGATTGGGCAACTCCATGGTTTTTGGTATTTCGAAGCGGAACGATCGTTCCGACACGCCGCGACCTTAGATCCCGATTGCGCCATGGTGTACTGGGGCATGGCGATGTCCAATTTTCAAAATGAAAAACGGGCTCGAGGCTTTATGGAAAAAGCGATGGAGCGCCTCGAAGGGGTGACCGAGCGTGAGAAGTTGTACCTCGAAGGTTTCAACAACTATCTCAACGGCATGAAGGAGAGCAAAAAGAGAAAAGACGCCCGGAAAAAGTACGTCAAAAACTTAGAAAAGATCATCATCGAATTCCCCGATGACATCGAAGCCAAGGCATTCTTAGCCGTACGCCTTTGGAACTTTAATCGTGATCTTCCGATTCATAGTCACGTCGCGGTGAGCGCATTGATACAACAGGTTCTCGATAAGAACCCGATGCATCCCATCCATCATTACCGCATTCACCTATGGGATTACGAACGACCGGACGTCGCGCTTAAATCGGCAGCCTTATGTGGGCAGAGTGCGCCCGGGATCGCTCACATGTGGCATATGTCCGGACATATTTTTTCACGGTTGAAAAGATACCAAGACGCAGCGTGGCAACAGGAAGCCTCGGCGAGAGTCGATCACGCTCACATGATGCGAGATCTGGTTTTGCCCGACCAAATTCACAATTATGCTCATAATAATGAATGGTTGATTCGTAATTTAATCAAAGTGGGGCGAGTACAGGACGCCATCGATCTCGCAAAAAACATGATCGAGTTGCCTCGTCATCCGAAGTACAACACCCTGAGACGAAGAGGGAGAAGTGCCAGTTACGGTCGAAGTCGATTGTTCGATGTGCTTCAAAGTTTCGAGTTGTGGGAAGAATTGATCGACTACTGTAATACAGTCTACTTAGAACCCACCGATATCCCCCGAGAACAAATCAAACGGATTCAAGCTTTAGCTCGAGCTTACTACAGTTTGGGAGATTACTCGGGCCTCAAAGAGCAAGTTGCGATCCTCGAGGGGCGAATCAACAGCTTAGAGAAGAGCCGCCAAGAGCTGACTTCTGTTCCCGAGGCTGAAGAAGGTCAAGCAGAAGAGAAAGTGGCTGAAAAACAAACTTCTGAAAGTGAATCCGCTTCATCGGGTTCGAATGAAGCTCAAAAAGATTCTGAAAAATCAGAGGCCGAAAAAAAGAATTCTGAAGAGAAAAAGAAAGAGCTGACTGAAGAAGAAAAGAAGGCCGAAGAGGAAGCTAAAAAAGCCAAAGAGGCCAAAGAGAAGGAAAAGAAGGAACGCGAGAGAAAAGAGCGAGAGATCAAAGATAAGAAGCGAAGTGTGGAACGAGCTCTCGAACAAGTTAAGTTTTTACTGCAACTCGCCGAGAAACAAGAGATCGAAGAAAAGGAATTTTTAAAGAAGGTCGGGAGACTTTCTAAGGGCTTCGAAATTCGTGAGCTGATCAAACATATGCATCACGAAAAAGCGGTAGAGAAAGCTCAAAAGTGGGTTGAAGGAAATAAAGGCGAGGTCTTACCGCTCGCTCATCACATCGAAGCGTTAGAAGCCGCAGGAAAACCAGAAGAAGCGGATAAGGTCTTTAAGGATCTGCAAGAGATCTCGTCTTTTTCTAAGCTCGATATCCGAGCCTACGATCGAATCCGCGGAATTATAGAGCGAAACTCCGATCAAAAAGATTGGCGACCTAAACCCGTTCTCAAAGACGATATTGGAAAACGACCGCCATTGGATGACCTCGGACCTTTCCGGTGGCAAGCGCCTAAAGCATCTGAGTGGAGTCTACCCGTCGGTGGATCCGACAAGAAAATTTCGTTGTCGGATTACCGAGGTAAACCCGTCATCGTGATCTTTTATCTGGGATACGGTTGTCTACATTGTGTCGAACAACTTCATGCCTTCAGTCCCAAAACAGAAGTTTTTGAAAAGATGGGAATCTCCCTGGTGGCGATTAGTACTGAGAAAATTAGTGACGTCACTGACTCTCTGAAAAAATTTGACGATAAGGCCGATTTCCCATTCCCGCTTCTCGCCGACCCCGAACTCAAAATCTTTAAACAGTATCGCGCGTTCGATGATTTTGAGAACTTTGCACTCCACGGAACATTCTTAATCGATCCCGAGGGCAAAGTTCAGTGGCAGGACATCAGTTACGAGCCCTTTATGGAAGTCGATTTCCTCATCGGAGAAGCCGGCCGCTTGCTGGGGCAATCCGAGACCTTGAAGAAGGCTAAGAAGCAGGCGAGGTTTTAGTCGTCCGCATGGTCCGCGTGCGGCCTGCCTAAAAATCCGTTTTTGTTGAAGCATATAAAGTAACTAGCCCGAAGCGCTAGCGAGGGGATTCTTCCCTCGCTAGCGCTTCGGGCTAGTTAAAGAGATCCCTTTAATGAATTTCAGAATCTTCGTGCGTGCTGACTAGTGTCGAACGACTATCGTAGTGACTCGATTGAGTTTATATAGATTTTTTTAGGGTTTACCGATGCGTGAGAAGGCTGCTCGCGGAGCGAGCGGACTACCTTGTGCGGACTACTGTTTTAAAAGCACCCAGGTCGTCATACACCGTTGATTCTGCACATTGGTTGTCTTGATGGGATCAACCAACTGACCGTTTAATTGCTCACCTAAAGATAATAAATCGTCTTGATTCACTAAATATCGTGTCGATCCATCGGGAAGCGCGTAAACCTTCTCTTGAATGAGTTGGACTCTCGATTCGATGCCGATGTCGGAAGTCAGTCGACAGAAGAATAGACCTCCCACCTTCAACACTCTCCACGCTCCTTGAAGAATGCTTAAGAATTCTTTTTCACTCTGAGCGAAATGAAGAACAGCATTTAAAATCACGGTGTCGAAAGATTGATCTTCAAAGCTATTTGATTCGATGGCCTCGCTGCGAAAATTATTGAGGTCGAGATCAGGACGAGTTTGTTGAACCCATTTCTTTAAATGTTCGATGGCGTAGGGATCATTGTCGACTCCGAAAACCTCATAGCCCTGTCGGAGAAAGTAAATTAGATTCCTACCTCCGCCGCAACCCGCATCAAAGACTTTACTTCCGGGGGGAATTCTTCCTTTTAATAGCTGATCGAACAAGTAGATATCGATCGGGCCAAATTCAGTTCTTAGATCCATTTTACCGTCGGTTAAAAATAAGGATAGGAAGTCGGCGTGATGACCAGCTCAGGGACTTGAGCCCGATCGGGGAGTTGGGCGATGGCGACGACGATGTCGGCGATATCTTCGGGCTGAAGAAGTTGAGCTCGATAAGCCTCATCGGGCGGTTGAGGACGGGCGTCGAGAATCGGGGTATTCGTTTCTCCTGGATAAATATTCGTAACCCGCACTCCATCCGATCCCGTTTCCACTCCCGTGGTTATTCCGAGTGCGGATTGAGCAAACTTGGAAGCGTTGTAGGCGACTCCACCTAAAACCGTTGCTCTCTTACCGGCGATGGATGAAATATTGACGATCAATCCTGATTTTTGCTCCACGAGGGAAGGGAGAGTGGCGTGAATCCAATTGAAAGTTCCCGTAGCATTAACATTCATCAATAAATCCCAATCGTCAGGGGATAGATTCTTAATCGATCGATCAGGGATATTCGTTCCCGCGGCATTGACTAATAGATCCAAGCCTCCGAGTTGTTCGCGAGCGGATTGAGCGATGTCTAAGGTCTGCTCTCGGTTCGCCACATCACCCGCAAAGGTTAGGATGGGATGAGGTCCCTGGCTTTCTTCAGCAGTCTCTTTGAGTTTATCTTCGCGGCGGCCGACGATTGCCACTTGAGCTCCTAAGGAGTTCAAACGGAGGGCGATGCCCTTACCGATTCCCGTTCCTCCCCCGGTGATGATGGCCCGACAGGATTGGATATCCATGCTGAGATTCCCTTTATTCGATGGAGGTTATTTTAAAACTTAGACCTTAATGCCCACAGCCCAAGGGCCGGGTTGCTGATAAAGAAGTAGTCTTCCCCATCGGCAGTCTGATTCCAGCCGTCTTTAGATTCGATCGGATCGTAGCGTTGAATGAGCTCATCCAGCTGTGCGTACTCGTAGCCGACACCCGTCACTTCTTTTTCACTGAGCAAAGGGGCGGCGTACCTGATTTTAAAACGACCTTCACTGCTTCCGTGAATGAGATGAGCCGCCGCGGAGAGGTTGTCTTGAAGTTCTTGGTTTTGATCGACCTTCTCTAAAATGACTTCCGTTTTTCGGTAGCCGTATTTGCGGATCAAATGGTCGATTTCTTCTCGTTCTCCGAATTTTTTGACTCCCGGAGCTAAGATGATCAATTCTCCATTATCGGCGATTGCCATTCGAGTGCGGTAGATGGCTTTATTCCCCAACCAAGTACTTTTGAACTCTTCTGGATCTAAATAGACGACGACCTTTTTTAGAGGTTCATCGAGAAGGTCGAGATTGACTTCTCGACTGAGTTCACAGGCGCTCTTGAAACCTTCGTCTCCCTCTCCCATGTAAAAGCCACGAGTGTGAAGCTTACGGTTTTCATCCGTACTTCTCACGGTGAGGATGTAGGTGAGAGGGAGGTCTTTCGCGTATCGATTTTCGGCTTCGTTGAGAACTCGGCGGACGGGGGAGTCGGTTTTACCCATCACTTTTTCCATACCGGCGACCGCACCCAAAAAGTGAGTTTTGTTGATCGTGTCCTGACCTCCCGTTCCGACGAAGAGGTTTTTATTGTGGTTGGCCATGCCGATGACTTCGTGGGGAACGACTTGCCCGACACTGAAAATGCGATCGTAGCCACCCTCTTTGACCCATCGGCTCACTTCTGCGGTGATCGAGTAGGACAATTTATTGTCGGAGACTTTTTTAATGAAGTCGGAGTCGATCGGACCGAGTTCCGAAATCCCTTCCCGCCAATCGTGAACGAGAAAACAAGACTTAGGAATGTCCCCAAACATTTTAGTGATCTCAGCATCCGTCATTGGGTCGTGAGTTCCTAATGCAGGAAGGATGTCGATTTTAGCTTGAGGAGACAAGAGCTCGTATAAGATTTGAGTGATCTCTCCGGCGCCCGAATGAAATCGAGTGAAATCAGGAGGGAGGATTAAAACTTTTTTGAGTGATCCGTAAGCCGTAAGTGCTTCTTGAATCAATTCTCGGATTCGATCGGTAGAGATCGATTGATTGCGACTTCCAATTTGCATAGAACTATCAATGTGTTGTTTTTTTAATAGGACAGATGATTTTAAAGGCTGAAATTAGGCCTTACCCGTGGAGCCAGTGGATTTTTATCAAGCTTAGTTAGAGCCGGATTCCAAAATAGTAGAGATACGGTCTGAACTAGCCCGAAGCGCTAGCGAGGGGCCAGGGTTTTCATTCCGACCCCTCGCTAGCGCTTCGGGCTAGTTCAGTTGGAAGTCTTAAAAATTCACAGCCTCGTGGGGGATGTCTGGTTTTTTTGAGGGGAAAAATTAAGATTGATACTTCAGTTTCTTTCCCTCTGTACGGCTGGACAGTATACCAAGAAAAGTGAATTCTTCCTGATTTAAAGATTATCTCTGAAAGCATTTATGATTTTCTGTCGGAGGGCTCAGCAGCTTAGCTGAGGGTCAGGAATTTTTGGATTTGATCTAGCGCTCTGAATTACCAGAGGAAGGGGTATCGAGGATGCCTTATGATTAATGATCTTCAGGTCTTAGTTCCCATTTTCTCGATTTTCATGAACTCGATGGGTCATGTTTAAGAAAAGCACCCACTCTATGAAGAATGATCCCCAACGCGATGAAGAGTTGATGGCTCTCATTCGTCAGGGTGATAAGTCTGCCTTTATGGAATTAGTAGATCGGTGGGAACTCAGCTTAAGGCGTTTCTTTTTGCTCCAAGGAGCAAATCCTGAAGAGGCAGAAGATTTTATTCAAGAAACCTTCTTAAGAATTTTTAAGTTTCGAGATCGGTATCAAAGCCAGAATTATTCTTTTCGCGCATTTATTTTTCGAGTTGGGCGCAATGTCTGGATCGATACCCTGCGATCGAAGGGACGCAAAGAAAAAGTTCAATCGTATGCGGTCTTATTAGAGAACGAGCCTCTTTCTCAGGACCCCACTTCCACGACGGCTGAAATTTTTGATGCCCAAGCTGCATTGATCGAGCTTCCATTCCGGTTACGGGCCGTCGTCGTTCTCAATATTTATGAAGGACTTCAATACAGCGAGATTTCTCAAGTTCTCGGAATTCCAGTAGGAACTGTAAAGAGCCGCATGTTTCATGCGCTCAAGATTTTGAGAGGAAGGTTAGGTTATGGAATCGAATCTTGATCCCATGAAAACTCCTGATCCTTCCAACGGTCTGTCCTCTCAATCGACAGATTGGATCCTCCGCTATTTGCGTGGTGAGCTTTCATCGCTAAATCGCATGCGATTTGAATTAGAGGTCAATCGAAATCATAAATTGAGGGAAGAACTCGATGAGATCTCCCACGTTCTCGAAGCCTTCGACCATGAGTCGCGAGTTCACCCCTCTGAGGATGGTGACTTAAAATCTAAACTCTTAGATGAAATTCCTGAGGCCTCTTGGCAATCGTCTAAGGCATTGAGGGCGAGGGCGCTTAGATTTAAGCCTAGCCGAATCTTGCTTCTTGTGGCTCTGTGTGCGATGGGAATTTGGGGTGTACTCTCATTGGATTTAGGTTCGAATTCTCCCTTCTTTTCAAAGCCAGCACCGATGATTACTCCGGTGAAATCAACGGAAGAATCGAGTCTTTCAGAATTCCAAAAATCATTGAAACTCGCTCACCAGTGGTTGATCAAAGCTCAAGATTTAGATGGCGGCTGGAGCGCCAAAAAGTGGGGTGGATACTCTGAGTCTCGCGTAGGAGTTTCAAGTTTAGCTTTATTAGCACTCCTTAAATCTGAAGTCGAGGAAAGCCACGCTGCCATTCGAAAAGGGATCTCCTTCCTACAAGGTCAACAAAGAGAATCGGATGGTTTGTTGGGGCGTGACCAAGTCGGTTCCCTTTACGATCACTCCGTAGCAACATTAGCCTTACTCGAAGCACAGAGGCGAGGATTTAAGGGCATCGAAACCCACTCGCGAAATGCTCTTTCTTACCTTAGAAACCAACAACGTCGAAGTGGGGGGTGGGAATCCTTAAAAAGAAGAAACTCCGTTCCTGATACTTCGATCAGCCTTTGGGCATTGAGAGTTTTATCGTTCGGGCAAAGTGAAGGTTGGAAGGGCTTAGAAGAGAGTAAAGAAAAGGGAGAGAGTTTTGTTCACGCTGTCCAACGGTTCAAGAAAATTCAAAACCCTCATTCGAATGATCGCTTAAATTCTCTCGTCTTACTTCTCAACTCGTCACAGGATTTAAACTCTAAAGAAGTTCGGGGGGCGGTCGATGCTCTGAGTCGAGATATCGGCCGACAAGCATCGATGAGTTTCCACGATTCCTACTTCTACTCCTTGGCCCTCTCTCGAGTTCAAAAGAACTCTTGGGCTAACAAACTCCGGGTGGAATTGAGAAAGAACCTCGTCTCCAAGCAAATTGAAAAGGGAGACTCCTGCGGCAGTTGGGAGCCCACGGGGAGCTACGAGCATGCGGGGGGAAGAGTCATGTCGACCGCCTTGGCAAGCCTGAGCCTACAAGCACGCTATTAATCAGGTGGAGAAAAAGGTGGTGTCTCTTTCAAACTCTTTAGGTTTCCTTCTTATTGGCTTAATTAGCTTCATCGCTATCTCTCCATTTGCATTTTCTCAAGATGCTCCTTTAGCCCTTACGCCGTCGACCTCATCTCCATATAAAGTTCCCTACGAAGCTCAGCTTGAGTATTTGAAAAACGGTCGAGTTAAATTGTTTGTAGAGTTTCATTGTGAGATTCCCGAAGGAGCGAATCTCCAAGAGCGGATGGAGCGATACAATCGAGCCCGTGAAATCGTTTTGGAAGGAGAAAAGGAACAGGGTTATAAAATTCTCTACCACTATCGATATTCGCCCGTGCTTTTCATCGAATTCACTTCGAATCTCGCCTTGATGGAAGTTGAGCGCTGGCCTGGGGTGACTCAAGTTTATTTAGACGTTCCGGGGAGTGGAGCGCTCACACAAACGCGCGCTTTCCATCAGATAGATAGTGTTCAACACTCTTGGGGATTTCGAGGGCAGGGCAGAACCGTCGCCGTTTTAGATACGGGGCTTGACCTTAATCATCCTGATTTTACTGACCGCATCATCGTTGGTGCGCATTTTTTAAATTCAGGTTCAAATGTGGGACGCGATGTCCAAGATGGTCACGGTCACGGAACAAACGTTACTGGGATTTTGGCTTCAGGTGGCGAGGTCTCATCTTTAGGAGCCGTTCCCGATGCCGATATTCTCGTAGTCCGAGTCCTCGATTCGGCGAACCGAGGATGGCTTTCCGATTGGACTGCAGGATTGGAATTCGCTCTTCGTCAAAAAGAGATCAACCCCGACCTGACCCTGGATGTCGTTAACTTAAGCCTAGGGACAGATGCACTCTACGACGGAGTGTGTAACAGCCGATTTAGCTCATTTTTTTCTGCCTGCCAAGCTGCTAATGAACTCGGGGTAGCGGTGGTAGCCGCTTCTCACAATCAAGGTTCACAAACGAGTATGGCCGTTCCTGCGTGTTATTCCAATGTGGTTGCTGTCGGTTCCCTTACCGAATCCATTCCGCATGGGGTCGCTTCGTTTAGTAATCGCAACGAACATTTAGATGTCATGGCGATCGGTCAGAGGGTCACGGCTTCAGGAAGAGGAGGAGGACTTTCGACGTTCACCGGAACATCTCAAGCTTGCCCTCACGTTGCCGGTTTCTTTGCGTTGACTCGACAGGTCCTACCAGCGATCAGTCCTGATGCATTCAAATCTGTTTTGGCTTTTTCACCTGACACAGTCGTTGATTCAGGAACCGAACTTGAATTTCCAGTTCTCATCTTCTCGACGATGTTGAAATATATTATCCACCGTGATTGTGATGGAAGTGGTGATTTAAGTGAAGACGAATTGAGCGGAGACGAACCTAACTGTGCCTCGATTCGTATTCATATGGGGGATGTGAATCAAGATGGTCTCTTAGATATTACGGATCCCATCGACGTTTTAACTTACTTGTTTACAGATACCAAAGTGAATTGGCGTTGCCTAAAATCAGCCGACTGGAATTTGGATGACACCCTCGATATCAGCGATGCGGTCGCGGGTCTCGCTAAGTTATTTATAGGTATCGAACCTCATCCGGATTTTGTCGACGGCTGCAGCCCTTTAGCTGAATCCTTTGAACTTCCCTGTACCTTAGACTTTTCCTGTTTGAGTTCTCCGCTTGAGTGATCCCCGATTGAAAGCCTAGAAACCTCCACCTATGTGGTACACTCGAATGCGATACCATGTCTGATTCAAATACCCATCCAGAGCTCAACCATAGAGAGTCGCGAACTCCCGTTGAATCCTGCCCAGTGACATTGATTTACTGTTTAGGCTCGGGGATGGTGTGGTTGATTTTATTTGCTCAGGTGGAAGCTGATCTCAGCCCTCTCGTAGAGCAGTTACGATTCGAAGCTGGTTCGTTCAATGTGACCGGATGGATTTTTCACAGCCTTTATCACGAGGAGGGGTGGCACTTGGTTGCCGTTCTCTTTGGGATGTTTTTGGTGGGGGCTCCCATCGAGATTCGGATCGGACCCCGTTGCTTTTTAATTCTGTTGGTTCTTTGCTCCCTTGGAACAGCGTTCGTGGCGAGTCTCTCTCGATGGTTCGCTCCTGAATCCACAAATGAGTTAGCCCGTTGGGCTGTTTATGGTGGGGGGACTCACGTCTTTGCTTGTTTGGCGATTCGATCTCTCATCCCAGAGCGAGTTTCAGTTGGAGGCATCCTCGAACGAAAATATCTCGACTGGACTCTCATCCTGATGGCGGCTTCCGGAATATTGGCTCTAGATAATATGCCTTCAAGATCGGGGGTTAAAAGTTTCCTCATTCCCCAAATTCTTGGCATCCTTTGGGGAGGTTTGCTCATTTATCAAGTTCCTAAGATTCAACAAATCTTTAAGACTCGCCAAAAGAAGAAGACTCTTCAAAAGCAAATTGATCAGGAGGAGATCAAAGTTCGGGTCAACGAGCTCCTCGAAAAAATAAGTAACAGTGGGATCGAGTCTTTAACGAAGAAGGAAAAATCATTTTTAGAACAATCGAGTAAGTACTTCTCGAAAGATCCGAAGTGAGGGATTCAGCCCTACGCTACAAAGGAACACCTTTTTTACGATCTTCTGATAATCCCCTCGGCTTTTTCTTCCTCAACTTCCGTAATCATTATCACGGGTAGCAATTGCCGTCTTCTCTTGGATTCATTCAAGTCACCTCCTAACAAAGACCGAAGGTAAAATATAAGGCTAGAAATTCTTGTTGAAGAATCACGGCTAAATTTTCTAAGCCTGGGTTCTGTATAGATTTTTATTGCATTAAGACTTGAAGAACAGGGGGAGCGAGGTTTTCGTGGAGAATATAAAGTTTAAGTCTGAACAAATTGGGGACAGGGTCGTGATCGGCTTTGTAGGGGCCCTTCAAGGTAGCTTCTTTCAAGATGTCAAAGAAGATATCCACGCCAAGCTCGTACCTGGGATTAAAAGGCTCGTATTGGATTTAACCGAGGTGGATTATCTCTCCAGCTCGGGGATTGGGTTTCTGGTCAGTTTGCTCAATCGTTGCCGCCCCATGGGAATCGATGTGGTGATGGCAGGCCTTCATGACGACAGTGCCGATATTTTCCGCTTAACTCGCCTAGATCAAGTTTTTGATATTTTTCCGAACCGAGAAGAGGCTTTGGCAGTGGAATAAGAATTTTCTGAAATCAGAGGTGAAGGCCTCTGGATTTCCCCCCGAGGAATCGATAAAATCCCACACCTTGCCAGATATAATTCAACGCCCCTTTGAAGCAGATATCTGCCTCGACTGCAGATTAAAGTTCATGGCCCGGTGGCGGAATTGGCAGACGCGCGGGATTCAAAATCCCGTTGGATTACTCCAGTGTGGGTTCGAGTCCCACCCGGGCCAGTAATGATGGTCGCTTCGCTCCATCGGGCAAGTAAGCCTTCGGCTTACGCCCTTCCCAGTATTTGATGGTCGCTTCGCTCCTCGTGCAAGTTCGCTTCGCTCACGCACTCCCCCGTACTTGATGGTCGCTTCGCTCCTCGTGCAAGTTCGCTGCGCTCACGCACTCCCTAAAGACTGTTATGATGGTCGCTTCGCTCCATCGGGCAAGTAAGCCTTCGGCTTACGCCCTTCCCAGTATTTGATGGTCGCTTCGCTCCTCGTGCAAGTTCGCTGCGCTCACGCACTCCCTAAAGACTGTAATGATGGTCGCTTCGCTCCGCGTGCAAGTTCGCTGCGCTCACGCACTCCCTAAAGGAAGATTCTATAGTAGTAGGCTCGCTCCGCGAGTCGTACGAAGCGATATAATTTGGGTGATTCTAATCAGCTTAAAGAATAAATGAGCCCCGCTCGGAGTTAGCACACCCTTCGATCCCAAGCTACTCGATTTCCCGCCCCGGCTCAGTAGTAGGCTCGCTCCGCGAGTCGTGCGAAGCGATATCGTTTGATGGATTCTAATTGGCTCAATGAATAGTAGAGCCCAGCTCGAAGTTAGAATCCCTTCCGAGGTCAAGCTACTCGATTTCCTGCCCCGACTCAGTGGTAGGCTCGACCTTCGAGCCGTCCGAAGCGATGACTCTATAGGGGCTTAAAGAATAATAGAGCCCCTCTCGGAGTCAGAACCCCTTCTGAGACCTCTCCTTAATATCATCTAAAGTATCGGAACCCTGAATGAATGCCCGAAGTATAAACGAGGGTCGGGCGTTTAATCATTTAAAACAGCTCTACCGATTCTTCTGCTTGCGAATTCGTTTGTAGGAGCTGTTTGATCCTTTGAGTGATCTGGGCGTTTTGAGTGCCTAAGTTGGCGAAGAGAGATTCAACATTTTCTGAGAATTCAGCAAATGTTTCATTGAGACCGATGACTAAGTGGCTGATTTCGGCGATTTGATTGGAGGTTTCGTGGGTGGTGTTCCGTACGGATCCAACGATCGAGTTGATCTTCTCCGTGGCATTGTCGATCTCTCTTGAAATGTTGTAGACCTCTTTCGCGACGATCGCAAATTCTCGACCGGCAGCTCCGGCTCGGGCGGCTTCGATATTGGCATTGAGAGAGAGAACTTTGGTATCGGCCGCGAAGTCTTTGATGATATTTCCGATATTCCCAATCATGTGCT
>JANQLS010000021.1 GCA_028280485.1 Planctomycetota bacterium | reverse complement strand
AGTTTTTTCGAAGCATCCTCACTTTCAACGAGTGAGTTGGCAGGATGCCTTGATTGCCCACTCCACGCTAAGTGGAGGAAGGCCATCGGTTAAATTTTTACTCGAAAGCTCTGAATACCAAGAGCTAGTTAAGAATTATCAGGATTGGAATCAAGATCCGGTTCGTCTTTTAGAAGTTAATGAAGAGATCGATAATTTTCAATCGCCGGCCGCCATCTGGGATGGAGTGACTTCGATTCCACTCTCAAAAGAATTTTGCTTTTCCCCAACTTCATTAGAGCGCCTGTCGAGATGTCCTCATCTCTTCTTTTTGAATTATGTTTTAGATGTAAGGGAGTTAGATCCAGAATCGATACCTCACCACTTGGAGGCATCGGCAGTGGGAACGGCGATTCATGATTTTTTAAATGACTTATTCTTGGAGTTTAAAAAGCGAGGCTATTTTCCTTTAGATCACGAACGGCTCTCCCAGTCGTTGAAACTGACGGATGGTTGGCTCACGGAGAGGTGGCCTCGCTATCTTAAAGAGGCGGCCGGCCCCTCGTATTCGAGATTGAATAAGCTTTACGACCTCCTGACGCAGAGTTGGTCAGAGCGTTTGAAGGAGTTTTTAACGTGGGATTTAAATCATTTGTTTGAAGCAGCCGTCGAGCCGGTTGCCTTCGAAGAGAGAGTGCGTGCGACCATCACCTCCTTAGATGGCCACGCTTTCCACCTTGCCGGTAGGCTCGATCGATTGTTTGAAACATCAGATAGCCTTTGGGTCGATGATTACAAAACCTCAGGGAAAGTCACCAGTTGGACGAAGCCAGGGCCCATTCTCAAAGGGCATCGACTTCAGTTGCCGATTTATCGTGAACTCCTTTTAGCCTCGAACCAGTTCAACCATACCAACGTTCAGGGGCGGCTTCTATCGCTAGATCCTCGAGTTGAGCCCGATGAGATCGAAGGGAAGCTTCCCGATGATGGGGATATTCGAGAAGGCTTTCTTGAAACTTTAAATGTCGTCCTCAATCTTGCCCAACGGGGTCACTTCCCGGCTCCTCCTGAAACGGAAAGCTGTGGTTACTGCGCCTTTCGGCGAGCCTGTCGGCACAGTTTAGAACCTACGAAATCACGTTACGATAGTTCTGAATTGTTAGCGGACTACCGTGATTGCCAGCTGAAATCGAAGAGACCACCAAAATTAACCTTAGCTGATGTTCGCATGAGTTTTATTGATAACCCTTCAGCGAGTAAGGAGGGAAAGAAATGAACATCGTCGATTTAAAAGAACGTGAACTGGCCGCGAGTGATTTGGATCACAACTTGGTGATCCTTGCGGGAGCAGGAACGGGAAAAACGAGTTTACTGATCGAGCGATTGTTACACCATTTATTGGAGCGCGGTACTCCTATCAATCGCCTTGCAGCCATCACGTTTACGGATAAGGCGGCCACGGAGCTTCGGGAACGATTAGAAGAAGCCTTAGAGTGTGTCGTACAGATTCTTCTTTATCCCGAAGAAGAGCCATCTCGGGGAGAAGAAGGGCGAAGAGTTCTTCAGCGTCTTTCAGCCCTCGAAAATTCTTTGCTCTTAGAACGAGCGCGTCAAGCCTTGGTTCAACTCGAAGAAGCAACCCTTTCGACGATCCACGGATTTTGTTCTGAGTTGCTGCGGCGTCATCCCCGTGAGGCGGGAGTCGACCCTGAATTTTCAGTGGACGCGAATGGTGAGGAAGCTAAGGGGACTTTCGATGAACTTTGGGAAGCGTACTTAGAAGAAAACTTTGGAGGAGAGGGAGAAATCGCCTGTGTCGACGAATGGAAATCTTGTCTCAATAAGTTTTCCATGGGAGACATCGAAGAACTCTTAGCGGATCTCTGCTCGTTTGGCTTTTCAGTCGATGCTATGAGTCCGAAGGGATTAGAGGCACAAACAGAGTTATTCAATCAGTTCTGTCTTCAATCGATTGGAAAGATAAAGGGTTTAAGGGAAGATTTAAGCGAGGTCTCAAAGCTCAATAAGAATCTACTTCCCCGGCTCGATGTTTGGGAGGAGTGTTATCTCACGATCCTAAATACTCAATCCCTTCCTAGTGATCGAGCTATACTTCAAAAGAACGCACCCAGTTTGGGAAAAAATGCAGACCTGACTGACAGTGAAAGATTGAGGATAGAAAAACAGCTCAAGGCTATTACCGATCAGTTGAAAAAATTAGAGACGCTCGACTTTAAGTTAGCTTCAGAGTTAAGCACAATCTTTTTCGAATTCGTGAGCAAATTTCGCGCGGAATTTTTAAGCCGGGCATGGGTTTCACACGACAGCTTGATCGTCCTGACTCGAAATATATTGCGAGATTATCCTGAAATTAGAAAAGCAGAGTCCCAACGCCTCGATCACTTGTTGATCGATGAATTCCAGGATACGGACCCGCTTCAATACGAAATCGCTTTCTATCTGTCTGAAGCTGTCGAGGAAGGTGCGACCTCAAGCCTTAATGATGCCTACGAGCTCAAACTCAGACCAGGAAAGATTTTTATCGTAGGGGATCCTAAACAATCGATTTATCGATTTCGTGGAGCGGATATCTCGGCTTGTACTGAAGCGATTCAGGCGATTCAAGATAAGGGTGGGAAGCTCTTAACTTTGAAAACAAATTTTAGAAGCGTCCCCAATTTGGTGAATCCACTTAACCATTTGTTTAAAAGTTACTTTAAGCCTGAGGAAGGAGTGGATCCTTCCTTCGATCAACTCTCCCCGGCTAAAGAGCAGCCTTCGAAGTTTGACCAGCCCATCGAGATTTGGTCGATAGGAGGATCGAATAAAGCTGAAGTTCGAAAAGATTTTGAAGCAGAGGTCTTAGCTGAAAGGCTTGCAAAAGATATTTCAGAGGGCCGTTTACGGCCTGGGGAAGTCGCCATTCTGTTTAGGCGGATGACTTCAGTCGCTCCATATCTGAGAGCACTTCAAGCTCAAGGAGTTCCCTATCTGAGCGAAGGAGGTCGCGGATTTTATGAGCGACATGAAGTTTCCCTTCTCCTTATTCTATTGCGAGTTATCGTATCACCAGCCGATGCTGCTTCTATCGTTGCCTGGTTACGTTCGGGAGCTGGCGGGACCAGCGACGATGAGCTTCAACGATTCGCTCAAAGCGAACTTCATAACGATCGCGAAGGTCTCCGTACGACTTGGAATTTGGAACTGAAGCCCGATGAACAAAAGTATCCCCATCTCGCATTGGCCTTGAGTGGTTTGCGCTCCTTTAGAGATCAAACATTAGGGCAGCCTTTAGATGTCATCGGCGAAAAGGCTTGTACGGGCCCTTTGTTTTTGACGCTGGCGAGTTCTTATGACGGAGCTCAACGGGTAGCCAACTTAGAGAAAATATTACGACGAATCGCCGAACTCACTTCCGATGGGCAATTGACGGCTGAAGAAGTTTTAGATCGAATCGAAAATCAGGATACCCGTTTACGAAATAGTGGTGATAGCCCCTTAGCGGATGCTTCCATCGATGCCGTTCGAATCTTAACCATTCATAAATCTAAGGGGCTCGAATGGCCGGTGGTGATTCTTCCCGATTTAGTTCGGGAGAACAATCCTCAGGTGAGCGTGGGACCGAAGTCGTTGCCAGTAGGAAAAAGAGGTAAGTACGGTGAAGCTCTCGTTCTTAGGTACAAAGGTTTTCAAACCCCTTCAGTGTTTCCGTATTTAGAAAGTGAATTAGATCAAGAAATGGCTGAAGCGAAGCGATTGTTATATGTCGCAGCGACTCGAGCCAAAGAGAAGCTCATTTTTATTGCTGGATTGGGAAAGAAGAGAGAGCAGGTCTGGATTGATGGTCTTAGCGCGTGGGGTTATGAGTTAACGAGCTCTCATATGGAGGAGGGGCCTTTAGCGGTCTCCGATGTTTATCATCGATCTTTTATGACTCGATCTAAAACCAAGCCCAAGAAAAAGAAGGCTGGGCTTCTTCAAGAAGTTCTTCAACCTTTAATTCGATGGCAAGAGTCCGTTAAGAAAAACGAAGTTTATAAATCGAAAGAAAAGATATCACCGAGCTCTCTTTCACAATTACCCGCTTCATTGCGAAGTGAAGATAGTTCAGAGAGTTCACTTGAATTCAACCAAGTAAAATCTATGAGCGGCAATGAGGGCAAGCTCGTTGGGCAAGCCTTGCATCTATTATTAGAAGTTTGGGAAGGTGCTGATCCTCATTGGTTGATTGAAAATGCTTCGCGTGCGACTTCGGTTGTCGTTAAAGATGATTCCCGGGTGGAGTCTATTCAACAGCAGCTTGTTTTGCTGATCCGTTCGGCCATGGCTGATCCTGATTCTTTTATTAACCGGCCTCGTGAAAGACAAAGGATGACGGAAGTTCCCGTTCTTTACTTAGATGAGGATCGGCGATTGGTCGAAGGGCTTATTGATTCAGTTGAAATAAACGAAAATAAAGATTCCTTAACAATTGATATTGTCGACTATAAAGCTTATCCCCAAGAAAACACTGAATCTTTATCAGAAGCAATGAGCCCCCAGCTGGATGCCTACCTTGAGGGGCTTAGGAAAGGAATCGGCGGCAAAGTTTTAATTAACAAAAGATTAGAGCATTTTAAGTACAAAGGCTGACAGTCCATTTTAAAGCTAATGTTAAGGCAGCTTAAACAAAGCATCACAATGTGAAGGTGAAGATTCATTTATCATTAATCACCTCTTCATATGTGGGCACTAAACTCACCTCCGTAGACTGAAGAACAAACATTTTTACCTTACGGAGGTTAACCATGAAACGGATCTGTTTCATCCTTGCTTTGGCGCTCGTCGCCGGTACTGTTTACGCGAATCCTGCCACTACCACTACTAAGAAGAAGACAACTCTCAAAGTTGATCCTAAGCTTCCCAAGTATAAGCCTACTTCCGGAGTTTCTGGAAATATCAAAAGTGTCGGTTCCGACACCATGAACAACCTCATGACTCTTTGGTCTGAGGCTTTCCTCAAGTTCTACCCCAACGTCCAAGTTGAAATCGAAGGAAAAGGTTCTTCAACCGCTCCTCCCGCTCTTATCGCTGGTACCTCTACTTTCGGTCCTATGAGCCGTGCGATGAAAGATAAGGAAGTAGACGCATTCGAAAAGAAATTCGGATACAAACCTACTCCATTAGAAACCAGTATCGATATGTTGGCTGTCTATGTTCACAAGGACAACCCCATCAAAGAACTCAGCTTGCAACAAGTTGACGCTATCTTCAGCAAGGGCCGCAAAGGTGGCGCTTCTAAAGATATCCGCACTTGGGGTGACTTAGGTCTCACCGGTGCTTGGGCCAACAAGCCTATCAGTCTTTACGGTCGTAACTCAGCTTCTGGTACTTACGGTTACTTCAAGAAGAAAGCTCTCTTCGGTGGCGACTACAAAGACTCTGTAAAAGAACAACCCGGTAGCTCTTCTGTAGTTCAAGGTGTTGCTTCTGACCTTGGTGGAATCGGTTACAGTGGTATTGGTTACAAAACTGCTGACGTCAAAGCTGTTCCCCTGAAAAGTACTCCTAAAGGAAAAGCTATTCCTGCTACCGCAGAATGGGCTTACACCGGTAAATATCCTTTGGCTCGTTTCCTCTTGATCTATGTCAACTATGAGCCAGGTAAAAAATTAGATCCACTCCGCGCTGAATTCATTAAGTTCATGTTCAGCCAAAGTGGCCAAAAAGACGTTATCAAAGACGGTTACTTCCCCATCAACGCTAAGATCGCTCTGCGCAATCTCGCTCGCTTGGGTTTAGTTGCCAAAAACGTCCAATAAATCAAGTGATTGACCTAAGCAAAGGGTGCGGACTTCCGCACCCTTTGCTTATTGTTAATTTTCCTTTAAAGGGCCTTAACTAAGCTTTCTCCGTGAGGCGTTCTGGGGCGAGACCCCTGCCCCGGAACGCACTCTTTTAAACACCTTTTCCTCACGTTCACTGTAGCTAAGTTTGACCAACAAAGATGTCTGATTCTGAGAAGCAGAGCTATTACACCGGATATAAAAGAAACCTTCAGACCCGCTGGACGGTACGTTGGGCTGAACGGATTTCGAAGTGGCTCATCGCTTTAGGTGGTGTAGGAACTGTCGTTTGTGTGCTTGGAGTGAGCTTGTTCTTAGCAATTGTTGTTCTTCCTCTTTTTCTCGATGGTGATGCTCAACCAACTCAGAACTTAAAAGGTGAGCAGCTTACCGGAGACCTCCCCTTGAGTTTTTCTACGGATGAATACCGAACTCAGGTTTGGGTGATGGATCAAAAGGGGGGAGTTAAAGTTTTTGATTCCGACAAAGGGCAATTAATTAAGTCCATTCCTGTGGCTCAGGAAAATGAACTCACGTCTTCGAGTTTCTCCCTCAGTGGGAAGGATGCCGTTTTAGGCTATAAAGACGGAACCGTTCGTATCGCTCATTTTAAATTTGATTCTCAGTTTATCCGCCGAGAGAACATCTCGGCTGAGTTCAAAGACATGGAGCCAAATACCATCCGTGCGGATGGTGAGAGCGTTGTCCAATGTGCTTCTAACGGTCATTTTAGAAGACAAACATTTATTATGACGCTTGAGGAGCCCATTAAAATTAGCGAAGCCCCTGTCATTCGCTTGGATCATCTTATTTCCGAAGCCGGCACCAAGGTTGTGGCTCTCGACGAAACGGGAAATCTCTCTTTAAAGTTTATCATTAAGACCGTGAACATGTTCACAGATGAGGCCGAGTATGAGATTCAGGATAGTAAAATCGAGTACAAAGTGCCGAATCTCGCTGAAGGTGTCGATAAGAATCCTCGGTATCTATTTGTTTCGAAGTTAGCTGATCGAGTCATCGCCATCTGGGAAGATGGAAACTGTTTAAGATTCAGTACTCAAGACTTCGAGAATCCAGAATTAGCTGAGTCGATTCAGTTATTGAATTCTTCAGATAAAAGAGTTACCGCGGTAACTCCATTGCCCGGTAGAGGCACTCTAATCGTTGGAGATTCTAAAGGGGGAATCGGAGCCTGGGTGAATACCAAGCCTTTGGAGGCTAAGACTCCTGACGGCATTATCCTTGCTAAGGCTCATGAATTCGAATTGGGTTACAGCCCCATTGTCTCTTTCTCTCCTTCGAGTCGTAATCGACTGCTCGCCATCGCTAATGATCAAGGGGCTATCAAGCTTTTAAACGTTACGAATGGTAATGAAGCCTTGAAGGTGCAGATCGAGGGGGTTGCCGAACCTTCTAAGGTCGTTCTGGCGCCAAAAAATGACGCGATTCTTGCGTTTAGTTCACAGGGTCTTCATGGATGGACCATCGATCCTCGGCACCCCGAAGCGACATTTGCTTCCCTCTTTTTACCTGTCTGGTATGAAGATTACGATGAGCCGACTCACGTCTGGCAGTCGACGGGGGGAGATGATGAATTCGAACCTAAGCTGGGTCTTTGGCCTTTAGTTTTCGGGACTTTGAAAGCCACTTTTTACACCTTGCTATTCGGCGTTCCCATCGCGCTCCTCGCCGCTATTTATACCAGTGAATACTTGACCAATAAATGGAAGGCGAGAATTAAAACTCTCGTAGAGCTTATGGCGAGTTTACCGAGCGTGGTTCTCGGTTTTATTGGTGCACTGGTTTTAGCTCCCGTTGTTCAAAACAGTTTAGCAACTTTTTTGAGCTTGGTGATCACAGTACCGGTGGCCTTTGCCTTGGGTGGTTATGCTTGGCAATTGATGCCTGAGAGAATCGGACTCCGATTAGAACCCATGCGATTGGTGTTCATGATGATCGCCTTTCCTATCGGTATCGCTATCGCGTTCATCGTTGGGCCTATTTTAGAAAGCTTACTCTTTGCCGGAGATTCGGTCTTGTGGCTGGACGGTCAGATCGGAAGCGCGTTCGGAGGCTGGTTAGTTCTTATGCTTCCCATTTCCGGGCTCATCGTAGGCCTATTTTATTCGCGGGTCATCGGACCTCGCTTTAGGCAAAAAGCCTTAGATTGGGACGCCCGTGAAACTTCCATCAGAGATTTACTTCGTCTCGGTTCTGCTTGCTTGATCACCTTAGCGATCGCTTGTGGGGTGGCCGGATTGTTAACTCTTATAGGAGCCGATTGCCGTGGCAGTTCTTCCGTCTTCGATACCTACATTCAAAGAAACGCTCTGATTGTGGGATTCGTCATGGGCTTCGCGGTGATTCCTATCATTTACACGATCGCTGAAGATGCACTTGCCGCAGTGCCCAGTCACTTGAGGGCTGCTTCTTATGGGGCAGGAGCGACACCGTGGCAGACCGCTGTTCGGATTGTGGTTCCCACGGCGATGAGTGGTCTTTTCTCTGCCATTATGATCGGTCTCGGCCGTGCTGTTGGTGAAACCATGATCGTGTTGATGGCTGCGGGAAATACTCCCATTTTAGAAATGAACCTCTTTAACGGTTTCAGGACACTTTCCGCAAACATCGCAGTGGAGCTTCCTGAAGCAGTTCCTGACAGTACTCACTACCGCACATTATTCCTTGCGGCATTCATCCTGTTCTTGATGACCTTCGTGATCAATACAGTCGCAGAATCTGTGCGAATCCACTTCCGAAAAAGGTCGATGCAACTGTGATTCAATCAACAGCTCCTTTAGATTCAGCTGACTCCGGACAAGCGCGTCGATCGGATAGTCCTATGCCTAAAAAACGAAGACGACGGTACGCAAAATCCTCGATCCTCGCTCGCGGTGAGCCCATGGTGTGGCTGACTGGGGGATCGTTAGTGTTGTGCGTTGGAATGATCATCAGCTTGATTGCATTGATTTTATACCAAGGCGGAACGACGTTTTGGCCAGGCAAGATTCTCTCGTTTAAAACCGTGAACGGAACGGTCGTACAGGGGGAGATCACTCGCTCCTCTTCCGTTACGTATACCCCTGAGATCATTTCCGGTTTAGATCCAAAAACCAAAGAAAAGGTTGAGGCAGAGGTCGCAAAAGGGAATAAGACCGGTCATCGTCGATTGGTGAGAACCGGGAACTTTGATCTCACCAACACTCACTTCGAATGGATCGATAACAATAGTATTCAAGAAGAGCAAGAACCGGAGTGGCTCGTTCTTTTAGAGAGAAGATCCTGGGGACGATTCTACGGCATTCCTAAAGCTCTCAAGCGTAACGATGAAGTGATCGCGGAGGGTCCCGAGGCGACTTGGAAGGCCTTTCAAGAAAACCACACTGAGGTCTACGAAGGCGTCGAACGTTTTATCGGTGTTCAAAAATATGATTTTGGCCGCATTCACAAAAGCCTTGAAAAATCTCGATTGCGACTTAAGTCGATCGAGTTGGAACACGGGATTGAGTCTGCCGAGTATCGGGAAGGTCAAAAAAAGCTTCAAGAAGAAACCAACGCCACGAAGTCTGAAGAAGCTCGGTTGAACGAAGAACTCGCTCTTCTTAAAAAGAAAAACTCCGAGCTCACTATGACCTTGGTCACAGCTGGGGGACAAGAAGCGACGGTGCCCTTGGCTGAGATCGTTCGAGGAGTAGCTTCCAATCAATTAAACACCTCGGGTCGACTGGGTCTTTACTTCGAACGTTGGTGGGAATTCCTTTTCGATGATCCCCGTGAAGCTAACAGTGAAGGGGGTATATGGCCAGCTTTAGTGGGTACGGTCATCATGACCCTTCTCATGTCAGCGGCAGTCGTACCTTTTGGAATTCTCGCAGCTCTTTACTTAAGAGAATACGCCAAAGCTGGATTTGTCGTCAGTACGATCCGTATTGCGATCAACAACTTGGCTGGAGTTCCCAGTATCGTCTTCGGGGTATTCGGTTTGGGATTCTTCTGCTATATCGTCGGAAGCGGAATCGATGAAATGTTCTTCCAAGAGAACCTCCCGAATCCGACCTACGGGAAAGGGGGAGTCCTTTGGGCTTCAGCTACCCTTGCCCTCTTAACATTACCTGTAGTTATCGTTGCCACTGAAGAAGCCATCGCAGCAGTACCGGGTTCGATGCGTGAAGGATCTTACGCTTGTGGAGCCAGCAAGTGGCAAACGATTCAACGCATCGTCTTACCCCGCGCTCTGCCGGGTATCATGACGGGATTTATCTTAGCCATGGCTCGGGGAGCCGGTGAAGTAGCACCCTTGATGCTCGTTGGAGTGGTCAAGCTTGCCCCTGAACTCCCTATCGATAGTGTTGCTCCTTTCCTTCATCCCGAAAGAAGCTTCATGCACTTGGGATTCCACATTTACGACGTTGGCTTTCAAAGCCAAAATTCTGAAGCAGCAAAGCCTATGGTTTACACCACTACGCTTCTGCTGATTTCAATTATCGCTGGTTTGAACCTAGTTGCGATCTGGGTTCGGGGTCGCCTTCGTCGTCGATTTATCAAGACAGAGATTTGATGGAGCCTCTTGGCTTTAAGCACTTCTCTTAATCACGGAGAAAACAATTATGAAAACTCAAGTACCACGCAGTGAACTGCCTGATGAAGAGGCGAGGGGTCGCCTTGAGGGTATCGTGAACGATCAATCTCAGCCGGGTTCTGAAACTCAGAGTCCTGAACCGGTTGTCCGTCAAAATGTTCAGCAACAAGAAGCCGGTCGACTCGAAGCGATTCAACGAGGGGAAACCTTTGAGCCTGAAATTCACGACTGCGTTCGTCAAGAAGAACACGTTCTCAATGTTGATGGGTTCAGTTTCTGGTATGGCGATAAGCAAGCCTTATTCGACATCAACATGCCGATTCCCAAAGGTAAGATCACAGCGATCATCGGTCCTTCTGGTTGTGGTAAATCAACCTTACTTCGTTCGATCAATCGACTGAACGGTCTCTTGGCCGATACGCGTCACCAAGGGGATATCCTCTTGAATGGCGATTCCGTTTACGGAAAGTCAGTGGATGTCATCCAGTTGAGAAAACGTATGGGAATGGTGTTCCAAAAATCGAATCCCTTCCCGATGAGTATTTTCGAAAACGTTGTCTATCCCCTTCGAGTCGATGGAGAGCGAGATAAGAAAGTGCTGAATGAAGTTTGTATTCAGAGTCTTAAAGGATCGGCCCTTTACGACGAAGTACAAGACAGAATTCAAGACAGTGCTTTGGGGCTGTCGGGTGGGCAACAACAACGACTGTGTATCGCAAGGGCGATTGCCGGTGAACCCGAAGTTCTGCTTATGGATGAGCCTTGCTCAGCCTTAGACCCTGTAGCGACGATCAAAATTGAAGATCTTATGCAGGACCTCAAAGGTGAATATTCAATTGTGATCGTCACTCACAACATGCAACAAGCATCTCGGGTGAGTGATTATTGCGCTTTTATGTACCTCGGTCGGCTTGTCGAGTACGGTCCGACTGGAGATTTGTTTACGAATCCGATATTGCCAGAAACGGCCGACTACGTTTCCGGGCGATTCGGTTAAGACTTACCGATTCGTTTTCATTAGCTCGTATTTCAAATTCCAAGCTGGAATGTGAAAGTCCACGAGTTCGAGAGGGATTCGGGTTGAACTACAATTTTATTCTTGGGGAGGATCCCATGTCTCTTTTCCGTGGTCTGGTGCTTGCTCTTGCAGCAGTTTCCGTAATTGGTTGCGCTTCAACTGGTGGTGAATTTGACAAACCTGGTTTTGTTACCAAAATCGAAGACGGTCGTCTTTGGGTGTTTGCTGAAGGTTCAGAAGAACTCGCAGCATTTGAGAAAGATGGTGAGCTTGCGAAGCATATCACGTTGATTTCTCGTGGTCCTAACGGTATGACACTCAAAGCTCCTGACAAAGATACTGCGTTAGCTTACCTTGGAGAGCCAAAGGGTGGTAAATATGATCGCCCTGGTTTTATCACAAAAATCGAAGACGGTCGTCTTTGGGTGTTTGCTGAAGGTTCAGAAGAACTGGCAGCATTCGAAAAAAATGGCGAACTCGCCAAGCATATCACTTTGATTGCTCGTGGTCCTGATGGCATGACTCTCAAAGCACCTGATAAAGAGACCGCTCTCGCCTACTTGGGAGAAAAGTGATTTCATTCTCACTTCTCTATCCAAAGAAAAAAAGCCCAGAAGATCCTCGGCTGGAATCTCCTGGGCTTTTTTCGATGATGATCAAGAACTCTTCAATGGGATTAGTCACCGAGCTTCAACGGAAACATCTGAACCGTTCCGTCCGATCCACCTACCAGAATCCGATCTTTTGTAGGGCTTAATTTAAAGCTATAAATGTCAGCTAAGTTTGTTGGGATGGTCGATTGAGAATTGAGGTCATCTCTTTTGATGAAGGTGATTAAACCCCTGGAGCCCGCCGTAGCGATATGGGATTCATTCAATGTGTAGTAGGCACCACTCAACCAGGCATCTTCTAATTGTAGATCGATTCGAGGCCGGTCTGTTTCAATTTCCCATTCGACGACCTTGCCTTCATCCGTTGAGATCAGTATGAATTCTTTCTCCCTGGAAAGATCGAGAGATCGAATGCCAAAAAGTTGGGTTTCGATCGCTTGGATGAGGGACCCGTCATCCCAATTTCGGATGTGGATATCTCCATCGGCGCTCGCCGTATAAAAGTGAGGATCTCTCTCAGAGATTAACAGAGCAGTGATTCCCCGATCGTGGGATGACTCAGAAAAATACTGCGTTTTGTGAGATTCGGTATCGAGGAGTAAGACTTCACCATCGACCGTTCCGATGAGAACTTTTTGGTTTGCTGAATCCCATTCGAAGCAACTGATTTTTGAGTTGAGGCCTCTCTCCTGAAGAGAATGAGTGAAGCTTAATGATCCCGTGGTGAGATCCCAGATCTTCCAGTCCTGTTGGCTTCCTGAGCTCGCTAAGTATCGACTATCCGATGAAAATTGGAGATCGTTGATCGCCGTTGGGTGAGCGTTGATCTGAAACAGTAATCGCCCGTCTGCGGCATCCCAAATTTTGAGCTTTCCGTAAAGGCCTCCCGTCGCTAACAAACTGAGATCTGGGGACAGGGCTAAGCTTTGCGGGGGACCTCGATGGGCACTCGCATCCCACTGACGAATACTTCTGGGAAAATGTAGCTGGTAAGAGCTATTGTCTTCTGCCGCCGAAAAAAGCATCGTTTCATCGGGAGAGATAGCGGTCGTTGTGAGACGAGAATCGTGGGGATAAATCTCTTGCTGTAAGCTGAATTCGGGGAAAGTTCGAATCTCGTAGTGATCGAGCATCCTGAGCATCAATTTTCTATTTTCAGCAAATGAATAGACCTGTTGATGGTGCTGGATATCATCTTCGATCGTCAGCTCTGCAAACGTCTTTAGGGTCCGGAGGTCAAAGCTGTAATACCAAGGATTTGAAGCCACTATATATCGATCAGAATTGGGATCTTTAAAGGCGCCAAGGAAAATAGGAACTGACCTGAACTCGATGGGATCTCCGGCAGTTTTTGTGGCTAAATCGTAGAGGAAATAACTGCGATGGTAGAGCCGAGCAAAGATTGTTGTCGTTCCTGGGATAACAATTAGGTTGTCGACATCCGCGTTCGTCGATCCGGTTCTAATTGAAAGGTCATATTCAGCCGTTCTTTCCCCGGTCTCTAAATTATGCTGAAAAATCCAATGATCATCAGGGGCGATCAGCAGATCTTGATGATCGAAACTGGTAGCGATTGCTAAAAGGGGTTTTTTGAAATCGAGGGTGTAGTGAATTTCTCCTTTCGCTAAATGAATGGAGGCTAACTTGCCCGTTTGATCTCCCACCAATACATAGATACCGGATTTATCAACATCGATGACGGTTGGTTTCTCATTGAGGGCGTTGACTACGTGGAGGACTTTAAATGTTTCGGCATCGAGAATCGTCACTCTTCCACTTTCAGATGCGACGATGAGCTTCTGATTATCCTCGGTATAAATGGCTTGGGTTGATTCACCAATGCCGTAGGACATCCTGAGGGGAAGATCGTCTCCACTTTTACACCGACTGTGAATCGAGCAGGGGAGGTCATCCGCACTGGGATCGGCACCGCAACCTGGGTAAGGAGCTTGAGGAGGAGGGCTTCCAAGGTAGAGATGGCTGAGTAAATAAATGACGTCGCTCAGATGAATTTCACCATTGTCATCTAAATCGGCGGTGTCGTGACACGAGAGTCTCAGGCCTAAAAACATGTGAGAGAGAATACTGATAGCATCTCCCAGTTCCAAGTGCCCATTTTGTTCGACGTCGCCTCGAACAAATCGGGAGTCTGGAGCGTCAATTTGTCCGATTGAGAACTTAGGGATAACGCTTAAAACTATTACCACAATTGCGAAAAACAAGGTTTTGACTGCAGGCACAGTCAGAAAACTTTGTTGAGGACAGGCGCTAGGTAAAGTTTTAACCATATTGGTAAAAGTGCTTTCAGTTTGATCTTCACGGGTGGTTACGGGGAAGATCGCTGGAGAAAAGGACAAAAGATGGGCTAATCCACTCGATTAGCTGTTCATATTAAGTTCAAGACCTAGCACCATCATAAGGCAATGTTCTAGTGGAATGCAAAATAGAGTTTCTTTCCTGAATGGAGCTTCATTTTGTTTTTTATTTCAAGATGGCCGGATTTGAATCAGCTTTGCCCTAAGCTGAGAAGGGTATTCTATTAGTGAATTCTACCTGAATCACGTTTTGTTCAACTCAACACCTGAATTAGCGCTTTTCGGCCAGGGTTGATGAATGAAAGCAAGGGCTTTAAGTGAGCTGGAATGGGGTGTGGGAATAAAAAATTGTAGGAACAAATCAGGATTTTAAGTTACCCGTTTATTCTGTAAGCCAATCGTTTTATAGTAGTCTGCTCTGAGCATTACCTCAGGTTGAAATTAGAGATACATCAGATCTACTACTAAGACTTTTAGTTTTTGTTGAAAGTGAATTATCATCGATGACGTTTGAACAAATGATGCTGGTCGCAAGCACCTTAGTTGTGATTGGCTTAGCTATCGGGCTTGCTTACCGGAAGCAGGCTAAAAAACATATGAAGATCATGATCGGCTGCCTCGTAGCCGATGTTGGAATCGTCTTGGCGATTGAGCTCAATAATCACGCTATCAATCAAGCGACTAAACCCGATGCTGGTCCCTTGCTCACCTTTCATGTGTGGGTCTCATTGATTATGGTCATCGGTTATTTCGTCGCCCTGTTTACAGGTTTAAAGCTGAATAAAGGGGGGAGCGACAAGGTTCGAAAAATTCATAAGATCAATGCCGGGATATTTGTCTTATGTCGGGTCTTGAACTACATCACGAGTTTCATGGTTTGAGCTTTCCACCCACAAAAAACCTCTTCAAAAATCTCCCCAACTCCTCTGAAGAGGTCTTCGAAGAGCTTCTTAATATCGATGGTCTTCGCTTAGAGCGTATCGTTTCCACCGGGCAATCAACTCCTGAGGGAGAGTGGTACGATCAAGATCAAGCCGAGTGGGTTCTCTTGCTTTCAGGTGAGGCGCTTCTTCGATTCGAGGACGAGCCAGAAGCCCGGGCGTTGAAGCCCGGTGACTACGTTTTAATTGAGCCCCACGTTCGCCATCGGGTTGAAAGTACAGGGAAAGATCAGCCCACGATTTGGTTGGCGCTGCATTATGGTGGTCCGCACGCTCCGCGTGAGGATCTCCCCAATATCGACAACTCAACTTGAAATGAAATGGGCCCTGTAGCCACCTCTTGTGGTTGGCCTTTTCCTATTAGTTTAAAAAATCCTTAGAGGATGGGCAGCGCTTTAAGGAACGGGCTGGGGCAAGCCCAGCCCCTACAAGGCAATGACTTTCTTCATTGATGATGAAAATTGTTGAAATCGTATCGTAGTTGAAGGAAGGCCGCACGCTGAGCGTGCGGACTACGTTGGACTACCTTGTTCTTTCCCCGTCCACCAAACGCCAAATCCCTCGGGGGTTGTCATCTTGGAGTTCGGCAGGCAGTTGGGAGGCCGGGAAGTTTTGGTAGGCGATGGGGCGGGCGAAGCGTGTGATGGCAGCTCCACCAACGGAGGTCGATCGACTGTCACTTGCGGCCGGGTAAGGGCCACCGTGTTGCATGGAAGCACAAACTTCTACACCCGTGGGGAACCCACCGATCAAGAGCCGTCCCACCTTTGTCTCAAGTACGGCGATCAAGTCTTTGAATTCTTCTAGGTCTGCTTCAGTACCATGGATGGTCGCGGTGAGATGACCTTCGAGGTTTGAGGCGATTTGGAGGATCTCTTCTTTAGATTGACAACGAACGGCGAGGGTTGAAGGGCCGAAGACTTCGTCACTGAGCTGAGAGTTTTCTAAGAAGGTCTTGGCATCCGTTGAGAGGCCAACCGCTTGAACTTGAGTTTTATCCGACTCTGCCGCCTGTTCGCTTTGGCCGATCACTTCGACTCCAGAAACAGATTGCACCGTTTTTAAACTCGCTTCGTAAGCTTTTTGAATCCCAGCGTGGAGCATCGTTCCACAGGCGGCACCCTTGAAAGCTGGTCCTAAGGCTTCGACTAATTCAGGGAATCCTCCATCCTCTAAACCCACAATTAATCCTGGATTTGTGCAAAACTGTCCTACACCTAAAGTGACGGATCCCAGGATGCCTTCAGCTAAAGAACCTGCGTTTTCAGCGAGGGCACCGGGCAAGAAGAAAACAGGGTTGATACTACCCATTTCAGCGTAGACGGGGATGGGATTTGGGCGTTGGGATGCTAAATCGAAGAGCGCGCGACCTCCACCCAATGAACCGGTGAACGCAACCGCTTGGCAATGAGGGTGTTTCACCATAGCCTCCCCAACTTTGGGGGAAGGGCCGTGAACCAAGGAGAACACTCCCTCGGGCATTCCTGTTCTTTGAGCGGCTTTAACAATGGCTTGACCGACAAATTCTGAAGTGCCGGGATGCGCGGGGTGAGCTTTAACTACAACGGGGCAACCTGCAGCTAAAGCGGAGGCGGTATCTCCACCAGCGACGGAAAAGGCTAAAGGGAAATTGCTCGCTCCGAAGACGGCCACGGGGCCTAAGGGGATCAGCATCCGTCTAACGTCGGGTTTGGGAAGAGGCTCGCGGTCGGGGATGGCCGTGTCGATACTGGCTTCAACCCAAGATCCTTCACGAACGATTTGAGCAAACATCCTGATTTGCCCGACGGTACGCCCTCGTTCCCCGGTCAAGCGAGGCATCGGAAGAGCGGTTTCTTCGTTGGCTCGTTCTAAGAGGGCATCGCCGAGGGCTCCGATTTCCTCCGCGATAGCCTCTAAGAATTCGGCCCGAGCTTCAGGGGCTAAGCTTCGATAAGCCTCGCTCGCCTCTTGGGCTTTTTGAAAGGCACTATCGATATCTTGTTCAGTGGCGGAATAAAAATCAGGACCGATGGAACTTCCAGTTTGAGGATTGATCGCTTGGTAGGTTTCGCCGTTGGAAGCCGCTTGATTTCCGATGAGATTGTTTCCGGTTAGTTCGCTCATGACGTTTTCCGCTTAACTTAAGTTTGAATTGGAAAGGAGGTGATTGTTAAAGGTACGAGTTAAAGAACAGCGTTCTTTAAGGTACCAATAGGTTCGATGGTGATCGAGACGACATCCCGTGACTGTAGGGTAAAATCACTGGGGGGGATGATGCCCGTTCCTGTCATCAAGAAGCAACCCTCGGGGTAGGAGTTTTCCCGAAATAAATAAGAACCCAACTCTTCGAAGGATCTTTTAATTTGAGAGACGGTGGTCGAGTCTTTGAAGATGACTTCGCCCTCTCTTTCAATCTTTATAGCGATCTCAGTCTCTTGAGGGAGTGGTTCTTGTGCGATATAGAGGCAGGGGCCTAAGGCGCAGCTACCATCGTAAACCTTGGCTTGGGGGAGATAGAGGGGGTTTTCCCCTTCGATATCTCGTGAGCTCATATCATTACCGATGGTGTAACCGATGACTTCACCGTAGGCATTGAGAGCGAGAGTGAGTTCCGGTTCAGGGACGTTCCATTCAGAGTCTTGTCGAATGCGAACTTTGCTGACGGGTCCGACTACCTTGTGACCCAACGATTTGAAAAAGAGCTCGGGGCGTTCAGCGTCGTAGACTCGATCGTAAAAGTCTCCTCCTCCAGCGCTCTCGGATTCTTCCATGCGAGCATCTCGACTACGGAAGTAGGTTACCCCCGCCGCCCAAACTTCTTGTGTTCCCCGAATTGGAGGGAGCATCGAAGTGGGCTCGAGATCGCTAGAGCGTACCCCTGGGCTCGAATCAACCACGTGTTCGAGCAGAGGATACGGGTTGGATGATTGAAAGAGAGCCGTCCAGGCTGATTCTTCAATTTTGACGAGTCGCTTGCTTGAGTTGGTTTCAACCTCGACAAATATACCTCGTGTGCTTCTGAAAATTCGCATGAGATGATCAGTTCTTCTTTTCTAAGTTTGACCTATATTTCGAGCTAGGTATGAGTTTTTGAAGAGCCTGATCTTATCCCTTCTTCTTCTTGGGATACAGTCTGAGGTTGTGAATTTTTCATTTCCGATTGATTTATAACCCTCCTCCAATAACCAAGCATCTCAATTCACAAGCCCGAAGCGTAGGTGATCAGGCATCGTTAAAGCAATTTATAGGTGGAAGCTATAAGTTCTATCAATTGGTAAAACAAACCAATGGGGAGGCCGGCACGAAGGCGTATCTCGTAACTGACGCTCTGAGGCTGTGAATTGTAGAGACTTCCAACTTAACTAGCCCGAAGCGCTAGCGAGGGGCAGAATGAAATCCGTGGCCCCTCGCTAGCGCTTCGGGCTAGTTAAGTCAGTATTTCTGTTAGATTGGAATCCAGCTCTTACAGAAACTGAAAAAAATTTACCACTTCAGATTGAAGGCGCTTGCCTTGGTGGGGGGCTGGGCTTCGAGGAGATTGAGGAGTTCGGGGATGGAATCGCTACAGAGCCAGTTTTTTCGTTGGTCGCTTCGGAGGTAGCCTTCTGTGACGGCACGATCCAAGAGCTGAAGCAGGCCATCGTAATACCCCTTGTGATTGAGAAATCCTACGGGTTTGTTATGGATTCCCAGTTGTGCCCAAGTACCGGCTTCGAGAAGTTCTTCAAAAGTGCCGATGCCTCCGGGAAGGGCTATGAAGGCACCTGAGAGTTCAACCATAAGAGCTTTTCGCTCGTGCATGGTGTCGACGACAAGCAGTTGGGTGAGCCCTTGATGCTCAAGCTGGGCGTCAACCATCGAGGTTGGGATGACCCCGATTGCTGCTCCTTGATTCTCAAGGATAGCATCGGCACAGGCCCCCATGAGACCTGTACCTCCGCCTCCGAACACTAATGAATATTTTCGAGCAGCGAGTTCGCGTCCCATCTCCTGGGCAATTTCCACAAAACTGGGATCTTGACCTGGGTGAGAGCCGCAAAAGATGCCAACTCGTTGAGGATCGATCGTCATGGAGTCACTATTCAGTCTGCATGCTCTCGATCCATTGACCGACGATTTGTACGGCGTTCCAATCGACTTGAGTGGTCGCCAAGGGCGGCATCCGCCCTGTTCCAAGGTGCATCATACGAAGCACCATCTCGCTACGAGAAGGGGCTCCGGGAGTGATGATCTTAGATCCGTCGGCTCCAAATCGAGCTTGACCGGGATCTTGATTGAGAATTCGGGCTTTTTTCAAATTGGCCCCTGAGCGGAAATCGGCTCTCGAAACTGCAGTTCCACCGGGGCGGTGGCAAATGGAGCAGTTCACATCGAGATAACCACGGGCGAGCTTATCCACACTGCCAATTTTATTATTCCAGTTGGGGAAGGACGGTAGCTCACCCAGTTCTTTTGGTAGGTCTTCAGTTAAGACGCCCAATTGATGGAATTGATCTAGAGGATTGTTCTTTGAGGAACTCGAATTGAGTTGCTTTGTATTCACTCCAAGAACATAACCTGCGGACTGATTGTGGCAGGTGTTGCAATCACTTCGACTGGGATAGTTCCAGGATTGATTGTGATCCTTTCCATCCCTTTTGAAGGTATGTGCGGTGACCTCTCCGGAGTCGAGGAGTTCAGCATCGGTTTGCGTGTCGTTCCACTTGTAAGTGTATCCATCCCAGCCGCGATCACTGAGAACCAAGAGGCGAGTCTCTAACTTCTTGCTATTGCCTTTGTCTCCCATCGATAAGGTCTCGATAAAGACGGAGCCAACGGGGAATTCCCAATTGCCATGCTCCGAGAATTTCACCGAGCCCTTAGAAGGAAGCGCGAGATAACGAGATTTGCGCGCGCCGTCGGTCCACTGAGGAATGTTGACGTCGTAAGGAATCAAACCGTCGATGGGTGTCTGCAGTTTGTTTTGCTTAAAGAAACCCGTTTGCGACAGGAGTCGAGGGAATCGTGCCGGATCGTTTAGGTTTTTAGTTCGTCGCTTGAACTTATAAATCTTTCCGTTTCCTAAATGGAAAAGTTTACCCATTCCTACTTTTTTGGCATTGAATCCTTCGCCACCACCAAAGGCTGCGATATAGATCTCGCCAGCTTCGTCTTCGCCGAATCCAGTTACAGGAAGTGAGCTCCGGCTAATAAGGATATTGGAAGTGACCCGTGCGCCTGACTTTTTAAGAGCCCAAATGTTATATGAAGCGAAATCAGCGTAGAGATATGTTCCTTTGAGTTCACCAAATTTTTTACCTCGATAAACGAGGCCGCCTGAAATCGATTTTCCATCGTGACGGGCGTATTCGCTAAGAGGAGGAATGAAGGTTTCGCCCGTTGATTTAGCTGAAGCATCGAAAGGTAGAGTTCCTTCTCTCACTTTCCAGCCATAGTTTCCTCCCTTACGAATGAGGTTGATTTCTTCACGCTGGTTTTGACCGACGTCGGCAAACCAACCTTCACCGGTTAAACGATCGAAAGTCATCCTCCAAGGGTTACGTACTCCGTAAACCCAAATTTCTCCACGGGCGCCTTCACGACCGACGAAGGGATTGTCAGGAGGAATCGCGTAGTTCTTACCGGCATCCTTTTTGTCGATGTCGATTCTTATAATTGTTCCTAAAAGAGTGCTTAAATTTTGCCCGTTGCCGTGAGGATCGCCACCGGCACCTCCATCACCTAAGGGAATGTAGAGTTTGCCATCAGGGCCGAACTCGATACTGCCTGAATTGTGATTACCGAAAGGTTGATTGACGGCGATCACTAGTTCTTCAGAATTGGGGTCAGCTTTATTCGGATCGGAACTCGAAACCTTGAAGCGAGAGATGACCGAACGTCGGGGCTTATTTGCAGAGTAGTAAACGAAGAACTCGCCTGTCTCTTTGTATTTGGGATGAAATGCGAGGCCGAGTAAGCCTTCTTCAAAGTGGTCGGTGAGTACTTTCTTTCGAATGTCGAGAAAAACCTTCGATTCTTTGGTGTCTTCACTCGTTTTGAAAACATGAATGATTCCGACTTGATCGATGACAAAGGAGCGTCCCGAGCCATCTCCTGCGTGAGTGATCCCCACGGGGCGAGCAAATTTAAGATGGGGGAAAGCGTTGACAATTTCGAGTGGGGGTAAAGGATCGGGTGACCCTTGAACTCGGGAGGTGTCGACGGCTTTGAATTGAGCGCTCAATTCGGATCCGATGAAGGTGATACTCAAAATAGAGAGTATCAAAACGAATTGACGTTTCATGTCTTTAGGAGCAAACGACATCATGAAATGATCCTTTTTAAAATGAATTTTTTAGACCCATTAATTTTGAGAACTGTGCCGATGATCAACTCAGAGGGTTGAAAATGAGATGGGAAAATGGTGGTGAATTTCCAAGCACAGAACAATCATTCTAACAAGAATGGGTTCTTGGTAGCAATAGTAGTCCGCACGCTCCGCGTGCGGTCTTCTTTATAAACCGAATAGTTTTATATCTTAGCGAACAAATTAGGGAGCCCGAAGCGTGAGCGAGGATGAAAGAATGATGGGGTATTCAAGTTTTAAAAGGGCGGGAATGAGTCTTTTCCATATTCCGTAGATTCAAGTCATAAGGTTTCAATCAAACGTTTCGTCCCCTCGCTAGCGCTTCGGGCTAGTTAGTGGTAGGCTCGACCTTCGAGTCGTACGTAACGATATCGTAGATCTGAAACAATCAAGCGTAATAAGAAATAACACTTAATCGACTGAGCAAACTCTTCGCTCTAGTTTTTGGTTTTATTTAGGTTTCGAGTTCCGGCTCACGGGGTGAGCCTACTACTTTGAAGCCTTTCCCTCAAACCCGATATACGGTGACTTTGATCATCACGCTGAGTGGCAATCTCTAAGGCTTTTCGACTTCCGATGATGATGACGAGTCGCTTGGCTCGAGTTACAGCGGTGTATAAGACCTTGCGTAAGAGCATCATAAAATGTTGGGTAACTAATGGGATGATGATCGCAGGATACTCAGATCCTTGACTTTTATGAATCGTACAAGCGTAAGCTGGGGTGAGCTGATCTAATTCGGTAAAGGCATAGCGGACTTGTCGACCGTAGATGTCGACCAACAACGATTGAGAGACTTCATCGATCGAGCTGATATAACCTAAATCTCCATTAAAAACTTCTCGATCATAATCGTTTTCTAATTGCATGACCTTATCGCCCAGGCGGTAGATTTGGTTATAGCGTTCGATCTGAGCTTTACCTGGAGGATTTAAAAGTTCTTGAAGATAAGTATTGAGAGCTTTGACTCCGACTTGAGATTTATGCATCGGAGTTAAAATTTGTACATCCTTAATTGGGTTTAGCTGAAATCGCTTCGGAATGCGTTCAGTTAAAACAATGTTGATTTTGGACAGTACCTCTGAAGGGTCCTCCGCTTCAATAAAATAAAATTCACCTAAGGTTTCTTTGTCGGTGTGAGGAACGGGTACGACACCTTGATGAATTCGGTGGGCATTTTCAACAATCTCGCTCTGAGCCGATTGCCTGAAGATTGTAGTTAATTTAGCCGTTGGGACGACTTGAGAATTAATTAAATCTCCTAACACTTGACCCGGCCCCACCGAAGGGAGTTGATCAGCGTCGCCCACTAAAGTGAGGCTGGCATGATCGGGCAATGCTCTTAAGAGTTGATGGAAGAGAGTAAGATCGACCATCGAAGATTCATCCAAGATTAAGGCATCGCATTCGAGTCGCTTGCGGTGATCGTACTGAAACCGTTGAAGGCCAGGATTGAATTCGAGTAGGCGATGGATCGTGGTGGCTTCTTCTTGAGTCGATTCGCTTAGGCGACGGGCGGCCCTGCCGGTGGGAGCGCAAAGCTTGACTCGGCGGTTTTCTCTTTCGAGGGCTCTTAACAAACATCTTAAGATCGTTGTTTTTCCGACTCCCGGTCCTCCAGTGATAATACTGACGGGTTGAGTTAAGGCTAAGTGGAGGGCCTGGATTTGACTTTTTGCTAAGGAGATTTGAGCTTCTTTTTGAATTGATGAAAGCGTGTCTTCAAAAGCGAATCTTAATGGCTCTGCTTGGCGGCTCAGTTTTGAGTTTAAGTTTTCTATGATACGGGTTTCGGCGTAGTGAAGAGGGGGCAGGTAAAGGCAAAGTTGCTCCCCGATTTCACTTTGAATCAGCTCTTGGTGGTCAATTTGTTGGTCGAGTTCAATTTCAACGGCCTTGGTGTCTAATCCTAGAAGTGAAGCCGTTTGTTCGAGTAAGCCGTCTCGTGGAGCCGCGGTGTGACCGTCTAAGTTGAATTGAGAAACTGAAAACTCAATTCCGGCACGAATTCGTTTGGGAGAATCTTGTTCGACACCCAAAGACTTAGCGATTTGATCAGCGGTCTTAAAACCGATGCCTATGAAATCACGCGCTAATGCGTAGGGATTTTCTAATAGCTTGGCGATGGCTTCGTGCCCGTACTTCTTGTGGATTTTGACCGCGCGTGACGTGGAAATACCGTGGGAATACAAAAAGACCATAATGTCGCGGACGGATTTTTGTTCTTTCCAGGCTCCGAGGATGACTTCTTTTCGTTTCTTCCCGATTCCAGAAACTTCATTGAGTCGCTTCGGTTGCTTTTCGATGACATCAAACACATCTTCACCGAAAGCTTTTACTAACCTGCTGGCGAGCTCCGGGCCGATGCCATCGATCAGCCCTGAAGCTAAATAGCGCTCGATTCCCTCTTTTGAAGTCGGGGGAGAGATATGTAACGATTGTGCTTTAAATTGTTTGCCGTAATCTTTGTTTTGTACCCATTCGCCATTCCCAACAACTAACTCACCTTCATGAATCGCGGGGACTTTACCGACCACATCTACTGCGGCCTCTAAATCTTGAAGGATCACCTTAAGCACGCAGAATCCCGTTTCCACATTGTGGAAAACGACGCGCTCTACAGTGCCGGTGATGGATTGGGTCATGCTGATGGTAGTAGGCACACGCTGTGTGCCGTCTTAATATACGAATATCGCAAGAATTAAAAACTATTAGAGAATCTGAATTTAGAAATTAGCGCCTGATGTGTAGATTAACAGGGACTATTTAATGAATTCTAAATCCAATTGGATTTCATGTGTTTCCTCTAGGGACGGCACACAGCGTGTGCCTACTACCTTATAACATGAAGAAAGTCATCTTGCCGGAATCAAAAATAAATGTTCATCCGGGAAGAATTACTGAGCCTCCTGGGAGATTATTTGAATCACTCATTTAATTAAATCCAAAGAGTTCTATATAATGTTCTTCACATAAGGCATTTCGATAAATTTCCAAATCCATTCTCTGCAAATAGATTGAGAATTAATAAATAAGATAATCATGAATTCAAAATTCCATCTACCTACTCGAAGAAGCTTTTTAAAAAGTTCAACTTTATGCATTGCTGCACTAGGTTCTAACCAAATCCTCGCCAAAGAAAAACCCGCGCTCAAAATCGGTCTTCTCACCGACTTACACTACGCTGACAAAAAAACGGCCGGAACGCGTCACTATCGAGACAGCTTAGTTAAAATAAAAGAGGCGGTGAAAATATTTAATGAGAAGAAGATCACCTTCGGAGTTGAACTGGGAGATTTTATTGATCGAGCTGTCGATGTTCCAACCGAGTTGCGGTATTTAAATGCGATCGAGAAGGAGTACAAGAAACTGTCGGCCGATCGCCACTACGTGATCGGTAACCATTGTGTCGACACATTAACGAAGAAGCAGTTTTTGAAAAACTGTGGAGCGAAGAGGGAGTACTACTCTTTCGATAAAAACGGATTTCATTTTGTGATTTTGGATGCTTGCTTCAAAAAGGATGGAACACCTTACGGTAATAAGAATTTTACGTGGACGGATACTTGGATACCCAAAGAAGAACAAAAGTGGCTCATCAAGGATCTGAAGAAGACAAAGCTTCCAGTGATCATTTTTGCGCATCAACGCTTAGATAAAATCGACGCTCATGGGGTAAAAAATTCCCCTCAGATACGGAAGATCTTGGAAGCCCGTGGAGATATCGCGGCGGTTTTCCAGGGGCACAGTCATAAAAATGATATTCGCTGGCTTAAGGGGATTCCATATATTACCCTCTCTGCTGCAGTTGAGGGCCCAGGGATAAAAAATGGTGCGTATTCGGTATTGGATATCTATTCGGATGGCAGCTTGAAGCTCGATGGATTTCGTACTCAAAAAGACTATTCCCTTAAGCCACGAAAATCTTTATAAAAATTTTTAAGAGGACAGAAGTTGAAGACATTCTATTTGATTGATGGTCACGCTCAAATCTTCAGAGCCTACTACGCTCCTTTCGCACAGATTTTGACTTCTCCATCGGGTGAGCCTACGAAGGCGACTTACATCTTTACTCAGATGATTCTCAATATCATCAAGAATAAGAATCCTGACTATCTCGCGGTTGCCTTAGATTTCGGAGACGATACCACCGAACGAAAAGAATTTTTTCCTGAGTACAAAGCTAACCGGGATCGGGCACCGGAAGATTTTGGGCCTCAAGTCGATCGCATCACTCAGATTTTAGAAACATTAGGTGTGCCTCAATTCGTCGTTAAAGGGCAAGAAGCTGATGACATCATCGCGACGATTGCTCGTTTGTTAACCGATCAAGATATCGAGCTTCGAATTGCGAGCAAAGACAAAGATCTCCATCAAATCCTTACTGAGAAAGTCAAGCTTTGGGATCCCGTCAAAGATGAACTGATCGATCCCATCGCATTAGAAGAAAAGCATGGCTTTACTCCTGAAATGGCGGTCGAGCTTCAGACTCTGACGGGAGACTCCACCGACAACATCCCAGGGATTCCCGGGGTTGGTCCCAAGAAAGCTTTAGGACTGCTAAAAAAATACGGAAGCGTTGAAAGCATCTTGGAGAATGTCGAAGAACTGACTCCTAAGATGAAAGAAAACTTTAAAGAACACTCTGATGTTCTCGAGATTTCTCGCCGTTTAGTCACTTTGAATCCAAATGTCGATTTGGAATTTAAAGTTGAAGATTGCCGAACGGAAAACTTTCAGCCTGAGGCTCTTTTGCCGACTTTTAAAGAACTCAATTTCAAACGGCTGATCGATCAATTGGAAGAAGCACAATCCAATGGTGCTCATGAGGATAAAGGAGTCATGAAAGCTCCTCCGGCTCCAAAATTGGATGCCGAGTATCACGATGTGAATACACCGGAAGCCTTCGATGAATTTATCAAAAAGCTTCAAGAGCAAAAGATCTTTGCCATCGATACGGAGACGACATCCCTGAGTGCTGTCGATTGTCTTTTAGTTGGAATTTCGATCAGTTGGAAAGCGGGTGAAGGCTGGTACATTCCCCTTCGGTCCAATCAACTGGGAGCTCAAACCTTAGACGTCGAACCTACTCTGGATAGTCTTAAGCCAATACTCGAAGATCCCGAAGTTAAAAAGTGCGGGCAGAATATCAAATACGATATGAATGTGCTTCGCTCAGCGGGAATCAACCTCCGAGGGGTTTACTTTGATTCTATGGTCGCTTCCTATCTTTCCCATCCCGAACGTCGTGGCCACGGAATGGATGCCTTGGCATTAGACTTTTTGAATCATGAGACAATTTCGATTACCGAGTTGATCGGAAAAGGTAAAAAGCAAATTTCGATGCTCGATGCGGATCCTGTGAAGTTAGCGGAATACGCAGCTGAAGATGCCGATATCACGTGGAGACTTTACGAAAGACTTGCGCCCGATTTAAAAACCGCTGGAGTCGATAAGCTCTTCGAAGAGGTCGAAATGCCCTTGGTTGAAGTACTCGCCGAAATGGAATACCAAGGCGTGGCGCTTGACACTCAGCAACTTAGAGACGCCAGTGCGAAGCTCGCGGATCGCATCATCGAGTTAGAGAATGAGATCTACAAGGCGTCGGGAAGAGAATTTAAAATTGATTCTCCCAAGCAGCTCGCGGAGATTCTCTTCGATGACATCGGTTTGAGGGTGGTGAAGAAAACTAAAACATCGAGAAGTACGGATGCGAGTGTTCTCGAAACGCTCAAGCACGAAACGGAGCATCCTCTTCCGACTTTGATTTTAGAGTATCGAGAACTTACGAAGCTTCGTCGAACTTATTTAGAACCGTTACCGGATTATGTATCGGAGAAAACGGATCGATTGCACGCCAGCTTCCATCAAACTGTTGCCGCCACGGGGCGATTGAGTTCTTCCGATCCGAACTTGCAAAACATTCCCATTCGAACACCTCAAGGACGGGAGATTCGAAGGGCTTTCATCGCCGGTTCCGATGATCATGTTTTAATCACCGCTGACTACTCACAAATCGAGTTGAGAATTCTCGCTCATTTTTCTCAAGACGAAGGTTTGCTCGATGCCTTTGAATCGGGTCAAGACATTCACCGTACTGTCGCAGCGCAGCTTGCAGGAATTCCTCCTGAAGAAGTCACCAGCGATCAACGGAGTCGAGCGAAAGCCGTGAACTTTGGAATCATCTACGGTCAAGGTGCATTCGGATTAGCAAATGCGCTCGGGATTTCCCGACCGGAAGCTTCTGATTTTATTACGCGATATAAAGATCGTTACCCGGGCATTGTCACTTTTATGGATCAATGTATTCAGCAAGCCGATGAAACGGGGCAGGTTTCTACCATTTTAGGTCGGCATCGCCCGATCCCGGAGATCCATTCTCGTAACCGTAATATGCGCGCCCAGGGCGAAAGATTGGCGATTAATACCGTGGTTCAGGGGAGTGCCGCTGATCTCATCAAGCTGGCGATGATCCATCTTCACAACCGAATCAAAGAAGACGAATTGGATTTGAAGATGTTGATTCAAGTCCATGATGAGCTTGTATTTGAAGCACCTCGAGAGGGCATCGAAAAATTTGTTGATTTAGTCAAGTTGGAGATGGCGAGCGCTTTAGACTTAAAAGTACCCATCGTCGTCGACGCCACTTGGGGAGAAAATTGGTTAGAAGGGAAGTCTTAAAGGGTAATATAGCTGTAATAATGGTCGCAGCTATCGGCCGCTCCATCGTGTAAGCTAGCTTTGCCAGCACACTCCTAAAGATGGTAGTAGGCACACGCTGTGTGCTGTCTTTTAATTACTCATACGATCTTCGATTGCGCTGAGCTAAGTTTTATTATCGCTCGCGCTAGACCTTTAACTGAAATACACTTTTACGTGTATTGACTCCTGTCCCTCGCTTACGCTTTGGATTTTCATTTAGGTTTCGTTGCGAATTAAAGCCTAATTTAATCCTCTTAATCCTATGAATACGATTTTGAATTCACTCATAAAAATCATTGTATGTGTCGCTTTAATAGGATTAAGCGCATCCCTCACCTCCTGCCATCAAGTGCCTGAACACACCATCGATAGTTTCTATAAACCTAAACACGGGCAAAAAGCTTTTAAAGAAGATACGGTCGAAGAAGAAATCGCCATCGACCCCATTGAGCTTGAAGAAATCGAAGAAGAGTCAACCGAAGAGTCCTACCGATCTATCTTTCCCACTTTACCTCAAGTCGACGCCGTAACCCGGTCAGATCTCTACGAGCGACCCTGGGATTTCTTCAAGATGGGCCCCCCTAAAGATGAAGAAAAGAAATACTCCGAGAAGGGGAAATACTCTCAGAAAAAGTACGGTTCAACGTGGCTCGGGGAGACTTATTACGACAAACGGGGATTGTTTGATGGATTTTAATAGAATCAGATTACTCACCTTATTGAGCTGCTTGATTTTGATCGGGGTTTGGGCATCTTCCTGCCGACATTCGCGTAGAACCTATGAGATGGCTCCGTTGGACCCCTGGGGTCATAAACCCACTTTAGAATCGAGTTATACCGGCCATCTTTGGGATGATAAGGGTTTATTAAGGGATACTCACTACCCGGAGCTCGGAACCCCTTCAGATGATCACTATGGGCTGGATGAATATTATTACGAGGATGACAGGGAAGAAGATTGTAGACGGCGCTGATTAGTTCTCCTCAGTAACTACCTCTTCTTCAACCTTCTCCGCGACTTCCACCTCTCGCTTACAGCGTGGGCATTTAATGAATTCACCACGGAAGCTCGGGGCGATTTGAATGACCCGATCACAAGAGCATCGGAACGATTCCCAACCTTTTCCTTGCCGTTCAAATCTTAGTGTTTGGAAAGCTGCTTCTGCTACAGCTGCTCCCGCGACGGTAGCTTGCTCGACTCCTTGTTGAAGATTAGGCGCTGGTGCTTCCTCTTGAGCTTTCTCTTTAGCTCGGGGTAAAGTGTTAACAGTTCCACAGCGAGGACATTCGATAGCATCTTGATCGAATTCTTCGGGGACTTTAATTTTAACTCCACAAGAACACTGCATCATAAGCAGGTTAGCCATACGCCCGATGAGGTCGGTGACTTCCTGAAAGCGTTCTAAAGTCCCCAAGCTCTCGGCGGGGTTGTCATTTGCTTCTCTCGCTTGAATTCCCCGACTCTCTCCCGAAGTCAAAGTTCGTTGTCCTAAGCAACGCGATTTCTTACCTTTGACCTTACGAAAAGCGTTTTCGTAATCCATCAACCCGGCGCGTCCTCCCATCGTTCTTAAGATCTTAATGCGTTCATCGGTCGAAGGATGGGTCGAGAACATGCCGACGGCTGACATCGATTGAAGAGGGTTCACGATGTACATCGGCAGAAGCGCTTGATTGAGTTTTTCAGAGGAGAGGACTCTCCCCGAGATTTTCTCTAGTGCCGAAGCCAAGCCCACTGGGTAACGCGTGAAGCGGGCCGCTGAAGCATCGGCAAGAAATTCACGTTTTCTGCTGCATGCAAAGTAGAGGAGGCGAGCAGCGATCGGTGCCAAAAGTGCGCAGATGATCCCGGCGATCATGAATGCCGGATGAACTCCTGCCTTGGAACACGTTCGCTTCTTTCCTCCGATGAACATCAGGCGAACGTAGGTTTGGCTGAGCATGACGATGCTTCCCACCATCACCGAGGCGATCGTCATGAATCGAACATCGAGATTCTTGATGTGAGCGACTTCGTGAGCGATGACCCCTTGAAGTTCATCGCGATCCAGTCGGGCGAGGAGCTCCGTGGTGACCGCGACGATCGCTGACTTGGGATTTCTCCCTGCAGCGAATGCATTGGGGATGGCATCTTCGATGACGTAAATGTCGGGTAGCTTGGGAAGGCCTGCTGCTATCGTCATCTCTTCAACGACATTATAGAGGCGAGGGCAGTCTTCCTTTTCGATCTTTTGACCCCCCGAGCAGAGAAGAACCAGTTGTTCTCCTTGAAGGAAGGTTGCGGCAAGGAGTACGGCCCAAAGAGCGAGGGCTCCTAAGGCTCCGAGGAACGCACCCGCCCCTCCCCAGAACGTACCGCCACACATGGCACCCAGGCCCATCAAGATGAGGGCCATGATGCTGATGAGCATCCAACTTCTTCGGCGGTTACGTTCGATCGCTTCCCACATAATAATATCAGCAGAGCGTCTCTCGGTTCTTCACTTCCATCTAAGGGCTCTCATGCCACCCTTAAATCTGTTTCGTCAACGGTTAGATCGTTGGGCGTTGCTTAGAAAGCAACTTCAGGAGCTTGACGCTCTTGCTGATTTTCAAGTTCGAAGTAAGGTTCGGGTTGGAACTGAAAAAATGCAGCTACCATGTTGGCAGGAAAGGTTTCGAGCTTGTTTTTATAAAACAACACTTGGTCGTTGTAGAGCTGACGAGCGAAACCCAATTTATTTTCAGTTGAGGTCAATTCTTCTTGTAGCGACATGAAGTTTTCATTGGCTTGTAGATCAGGATATTGCTCAACCACTAACATCAACCGTCCCAGGGCGCCTGAAAGATTCTGTTCTGCTTGAATTTGATCATTGGTACCTTGGGCACCAGCAGCTTGACCCCGAGCTTTGATCACGTTTTCTAAAGTGGTTTGCTCGTGTTCAGCGTAACCTTTAACGGTATTCACTAAGTTGGGGATCAAGTCGTGTCGCCTCTTTAATTGTACGTCGATTTGAGCCCAGGCGTTCTTAGCTTGATTTTTAAGCGTAACTAAGCCGTTGTAGAGAACGATAAAACTGATGACACTGAGGGCGACGGCGCCACCTAAGGCCAATAAAATCAATAGAACAGGATCCATATTCACTTCTCCCTTTGGGTATCGTTTTGTTTCCAATCAAACAAATTCGAATGACCCGATTCATTCTTTTCTATTTGCTGAATCTCAACTTGTTTCAGATGCAAGTTCACTCTTTAAGAGATTAGCCATGAACGAAGCCACGGCTCCTTCTTCCCCTTCTTTGAAGCTTTCGACGAGTCGTCGAATTTCTCCCTGATCAAACCAAATACCATGGCCTCGAGGGCATTCATCGAGTTCCAGGTCATCGTGAATATGAACGGAATGAAGGTTTCGGTTGCAACGAGGGCAACAGATCTCCTTCTTCGAACCTTTTTTCGCCTGGTGCAAAGCATCGGTAAAGCAACCTGGGTTCACTTCGGCCAACTCGATCAGGTGATCGAGCTCTCCCGAATCCAGCCAGGTACCACGACAGTGCAAACAATGATCGACCTCGATTCCTTCGAGTTCGAAGATCACCATAGCTTTTTGGCAGTGAGGGCACATAGCATTCATTCCCGGAACTAAGGGTTGAGAAGGCGATTCACAACGAAATCTCTCTCATCACAATTCTCCTAAGGAGTCTAACTCACGCTGATAAATCCGGCATATTTAGAGAAGGCTTTTGGGGGAAGAACAGTTTTTCGGAATGATTTGGTACTGATAAGGTTTTCTCTAGTAGTCGTCTCGCTCCGCGAGGCGATTTAAAGCATTCATATATGATTGAGGAATAGTGCGTCGGCTTGTATAGAGGTTTTGTCAAAGGCTTCAATCAAATCAGATTAAAAAAGGGATGGATACTCGAAAGGGTGGACTTTGACCGTTTTATAATTATCACCGTAGTCAGGAGACGCCTCGCGGAGCGAGACGACTACTTTAGTTAATTGACTACTTTAGTTATTAGGATAATGTTCGTATTGTAATTTTGTTAAAAGACGAATGGTTTCTTCTGCACTAGGTCGCTCTTGAGGATTGTGAGCAAGGAGTGAATGTAAAAGGTCGACTAATGGCTCTGGGAGTTGCGATTGAAGTTTTTTAGGGAGTTTGATCTTTCGAGTTGCGTTGGCCTTCATCGTGTTTTTGCGCGAAAGATTGGGGAAGGGGCGACTCCCCGTTATCATTTCAAAAAACATGATACCCAATGAGAACATGTCAGAAGCTGGTCCACCCTTGGCCCCTTGAATACGTTCGGGAGCCATGTAGCGAGGAGTTCCCATCTGAGGGCCATCGGTAACATCGATTTCATTGGGATCGGATATAGCTCTAAAGGAGATTCCAAAATCGACGATCTTGACCCAAGCATCGACTTCCTTGGAAGCTAGTTTCCCGAGGATCTCGTACCAGTTTCCTTCTCGTTGGAAGGTCTCTTGAAGAATCTCTTGAATCCGTTTTTTGATGGCCGGGCGCCGTCGTTGATCGCGATAGATCGACAAAATTTCATGAAAGGTATATTGAACCGTTTCGTGATCGTATTTGTCTCGAGCGATGTTGGAAGCCGTTAGGAATGCTTTGACGGCGTTTGCGGTTTCGCCCGCACTTTTTAAATGCTGGGCTTTGAGAATGAGTAAGTCTGAAGATTCTTCTAGGGGAGCGCTGTTGAGCCAGCGAATGATTTTTCTGTGAAGAGAAGGGGATTCAAATTCAGGAGAGGATTCGGCCAAGTACTTTTGAAAGGACCGGTTGGTGAATCGATACCAAGAGCGTTCTTCTTCGATGAGGAACCTCGCCGAAACGAGACTCTTCATGATGAAGAAAAGGGCGGTTTCTTCAACTTCCGTGGCCTTGCGGAGGGTGTCGAAGAAAAACTTGTGTCCGATGAAGGCGGCGTTTTCTAAAACCTTTTGTTCAATTTTTCCCCGAGCTAAGTAGGCTTCGTATTGTACTTTTCCTTCTTCGAGTTCGACTTCGCGAGCGTTGGGGCGATATTTGACCAGCCCCGACCGGGAGTCGATGGTCAAAAGATGCCGATCGAAGAAATTCTTCAAGACATCGAGGAGTCGAGAAAAATTCCCCTGACTCAACCGATAGAGATCCTCGTGGAGTTGGCTAGAAGGGCACTCATCATTAAACAATTCTTGAATGAAACGCTGCGTTTGGTACTCCGTGAGTGGGCGCAGAAAAAGTTCCTTCGTGACGGGATTTAGGGCAGAGAGTAAAGCAGCTACCGTTCTTGGATGTCCCGTTTCAGGCGTGGTCACAGTAGCGAGAACTAATAAAGGAATGTCTTTGAGTTCAGCGCCTAAGAGCGAGAGGAGATGGGCGGCGAGAGGTTGAAGGCTTCCAAGGCCCAAAACATGAAGGATGGTAGGCTGAGCGTTTTCTGAGGACAGATGTTCACAGATCGCCTCACACATCTTCGTTTGGTTGGTTTCATTTTGGGGCTTGTCGGGGAAGAGTTGACGAAAGAGAGTGGGGACGCCCTCGATGCGAGAGGCATCAAATTCTAAAACTAGGCCATCAAATTTTCTCAAGGCGCCTAGTTCGTTGATTTTTGGAACTCTCAAGAATTCACTAACTAATCGGTCTTTCCCAGTGCCAGAGTCCCCTTCGATCAAAACGAATTGACCGAAGCCTTGATACGCTCGACTGAGATAGAATTCTAAAAATCTCCGTTCGGAGGCTCGTTCGAAGTAAGGCGGATTGAGGAGCAGATCTTTAGTGTTGTTTTTAGATCGCCTTTGAATTTCTTGAAGAACACCTTCTTCAATAGGAGTGTCACTCGATTCAGAGGAAGTTGGGAACTCCGTTTCAAATTCCAAAATATCATCTTCGAGCTCAATGGAGCCCTCGATATCGGGATTTGAAAAAGTTGAAGAATCAGTTTTTTCTCCGATGATGATATTCGAGGGTTTGATATCACTGTGAATTACACCCTGGCGGTGAGCGGCAGCTAATCCGCGGCTCACTTGAATCAGGATTTCAATCGATTCGCTGATCCTTAATTGCCTCCTCTTCATCTCTTGTTGGAGGTTCAATCCATGAGTGTACTCCATCGAGATAAAATGAAGATCTTGAGTGATCCCATGTTCGTAGACACGCGTGATATTGGGATGGTTGATCTGTCGAGCTAAGGCGGCTTCGCGGTTGTGAAAGAGTTCTAAGAAGGATTCTTTTTTCCCGATATGAGATTGAATGAATTTAACGGCGACTTCTTGCCCAGAGTCTAAGTCTTTGGCCAGATAGATTTCTCCCATCCCTCCTCGACCCAGCAGTTTCTCTAATTGAAACTTTCCTTCTTTTCGAGGAAGTTGATTTTGGGGGGAGTTCCCTTTTGAATTTTGGACCTCGTGATAATTGAGAGGTTCGGTCTCAAGACTTTTAAGTGTTTTGGTTGGAGGTTGAACCGTCGGCGCCGTTTTTTCTTTGAAGATCAGGGTTTGTTGTCCCAAGCGAATCTTGTCACCCGACTTTAGAAGAGTGGGTTTATTGATTCGTTTATCGTTTAAAAATGTTCCGTTGGTGCTTCCGAGATCTTCTAAGATAAATCGATTTCCATCCCGCTCGATACAGGCGTGCTTTCTGGAAACACCCTTGAGAGTTATTTTAAAATCGACCTCAGGAGATCGCCCCATGATGATCTTGGAGCCGATGTCGACTCTTTGATCTTTTCCGGCTGTATCTTGAAAAAGAAGTTGGACCATGGGGGCTTAGGACGTTTAGAAGGACCAGTGGGCGAATAGTGCTGGGCGGCTAATCGATCTCGGGTGGAGCAGCGAGAGGGGCTAAATATTGACCCCCTTCAATTTTAGTGCGATTTAGTCCTTCTGTATAGCGATAACTAGGGGCAGGAATTCTGAGGGAGATTTGGTATAACAACTCAGGGAAACTCTTAAGAAATCTCCGTTTTGAAACTTGCAATAAACTATGAATCCTTCACTTAAAGAACTCGAAGTTATCGAAAAATTGGGCCTCAATAATGCCCAGCGCCATATTTTTCTCTGTTGTGATCAAGCGAAGCCGAAGTGCTGCTCCCGTGAGAAGTCGCTAGAAAGTTGGGCCTATCTCAAAAATCGTTTGAAAGAATTGGGGCTATCAGGATCCGGCCGAATCTTGAGGACCAAAGCTGATTGCTTAAGGATCTGTCTGCCTGAAGGTCCTTATGCATTGGTTTACCCTGAAGGAGTTTGGTATCGCTTATGCACTCCGGAAGTCTTAGAGCGCATCATCCAAGAGCATTTAATCGATGGTAAAGTCGTTGAGGAGTATCGGGTGTTGGAGAAGCAATTGTAAGTCGGTAATAGTAGTAGGCTCGCTCCGCGAGTCGTACGAAGCGCAGTAATAATGGTCGTCGCTATCGGCGACTCCATCGTGCAAGTTCGCCTTTTACTCACGCACTCCTTAAAGGAAAGTTGTGATTAGTGGTAGGCTCGGCCTCCGAGCTTTACGAAGCGAAACGATAATACTTTGTTGTTTAGCCTAAAGAATAAGTATGCTCTGCTCGCGAGAATGATTTTCTCAAAATTGAAAAAAGGTAGGGATAGTTAGGAAGTACGACTCGCGGAGCGAGCCTACTACTAGCTCCCGTCGCTTACGCTCCGGGCTTACTAAGAGATTTTAAAGTTATTCTGATACCAAGGGCTGAAAGCCCGCAACTTTATAGCCCAGGGCAGAGCGAAGCGTCGCCCTGGGCTATAAAGAATTATGGGTTGAGCCCTGTAAGAGCGAAAGTACTTCAATCTTTAAAATGAGAATTGTCTATTCTTATTAGGAGGCACCTTTGGAGATCAGTTCTATTGTTTCGCAATTAATTTAACCAACTATTGAAACAACTAAAACCAAGAGTATTCCAAGCAAAGGCCATATAATAATTAATCCGTTTAAAATTGTTCCAGCTATCGCCACTCCTTTAGGTGCTCTTTTCTGAAACAATCCAATGATTCCACAGACGAATCCCACTGCTGAAACTAATAAGGCGAAGTTTCCAAGCGCTCCTACGTTCCTAGCGCTTTTTTGATCTATATTGTTAGGATCTCCCTGGGCATCCTCCACGAGTTCCAAACTAGAAGCAGCAGCGATTCCAAACAATATTAGAAACAGAAAAAACGCTCCGAGTGAAATCCAAGAAACGACTGGGGTTTTCTTCTTAGCCTGAAATCCACCGTAACGGCCCCCCCGTTCTTCCTGCGAACCCCGAATCCCTCGTCGCACTCCACCTCTCGTTCCATCCCGAACTCCACGCGATTGCAGCCGTGAAGATCGTTGAGTGGGGCTTCTACGAGTAGTTTTTGCAGGGCTCTGCCTACGTGTCCCTTGTCGCCCTGGAGCTTGCCGTTTAGCCGTTCTTTTCTTAGCTACCTTACGACGCTGCGGTTGAGGTTCCTCCTCGACGTACGCATCCTCGTCTTCAAAGTCGTCTTCGTAATCCTCTTCAAATTCTTCGATTTCGAAGTCTTCTTCTTCGTACTCGTATTCGGGAGTGGGTTCCGGTTGAGGAGCGGGTCGTTTTCTGCCTTCGCCCAAGCGGGGGCGTGGACGTCGTCGTTTTCTAAAATGTGCCATGAATATATTTGTTAAGTTAAGTGCCCAAGAGTGAACTTAAAATCGATTTGAAGTTCTACAAGTTCAAATGAACCTTATAGCATTTCAAAAATTAAATCGCCTTAAGCTCAGTTTTATCAATACCCCGAATGTTGAGAGTTAGAAAATGACAGAACCCATCGATTCTAACTCTGGAAAACGAGTTAAATGATAATTGAAATAGTATATTTGAAGAGTTAATTAGTTCCTGTTGATTAAACAGGAACTAAGCCGAGTTGGGATCAACTCGGCCGCGAATGTAGGCTCGTAGAGTCTACATTTAGCGGAGAGTAAGCAAATCTATGATTTGCTGGAAAGGTTGAAGCTGCCTCCGAAGGAGCAAGATTCAACAGAAACTAATGAAACAGCAATTGATCTGAGGAACTCTTCCCCACAGTTTTCGACCATCTCCAATATATTAAAAGGAACTGATATTTCGAAATTTAAAAGAGGAGTATTTATAAGAGTTTGAAAATAACTGGATTATGAACTTTTTTGGAGGCGGGATTTCGGCGAAATGAAGTGATTTTAAAGTGGTGAATCAAGGTCCGGATAAAACTCCCTCGGATCTCGAGTACGTAATTCCCTCCCCGTTTTCCATCACACGGAATTCTTGACCTATTCCATTGCAGACTAGTTTGAACTCCTCTGTGGTCGCAGTGTTGAACTCGAACATATCATAATGACATGGAACGACGTATTTAGCTCCTGTTTCCATCGCTAATCGAGCGGCTTGAGCTCCGTTGAGATTTCCTGCCACTCTTCGTTCGGGAGCTCGGCCGTTGATAGGCAACAGTGCTATATCGATGGCGAAGGCTTGAAGTCTCTCCACCATTCCTTCGTAAAGGAGGGTATCCCCACTGTGATAAATTTGGAAGGGGCCGAACTCAAAGATATGACCTAAATATCGATAGTGCCCTTGTTCATCTCGATCGAGTTCTTCATGAGCAGAAGGGATAGCGTGAACAGTAAAGCCCTCGAAGCGTTGTGACTCATCCGCATCGATCGTTTTAAGTTCATCCGTAGGTACTCCCAGTCGATTAGCCGCAAATTCTAAATTTGCCGTCGGGACGAGAATCGTTAAGTTGGGATTCGCTTCACGTAAAGCAGTTAAAGTTTCTCCATCTAAATGATCAGTATGGTTATGACTCGATGTCACTAAATTGATGAAATTTAGATGGTGCGGATCGATGACAAGCTCGGTCATTCGAACGTGGGGCTTGTCGGTTTCCTGATACTTTCTAGTAAGAGAGTCGGAAAGATAGGGATCGATTAAAAGGAATCGTTTTTCCCACTTCACTAAGAAGCCACTTTGGCCCAACCACCAAAGGTGAAAGGTTTCTGGTTCAGCTGGAGCTTTCAGAATGTCATCTAAGAGTGCTTGGTCTTTTTGAAATGGAGTTATCATACTCCGAGCTCCTTACGAACGATCTCTGTTCCTTCGACCATGCTCTTAAGTTTCTGCTTCGCTGCCCAGCGTGCGGTTTGACTTAAGCCACAATCAGGGGCAAAGGATAATTTTTCGGGGGGAGCGTATTTCAGGCAAGCCCGAACACGTTCAGCGATGTCCTCAGGAGTTTCGATGTAATAACTTTTCACATCGATGATTCCGACAGCCACTTCTCGCTTCTTGGTGATCTCTTCGAGGATTTCTAATTCAGAGAATTCACGGCTTGCCATCTCGACGTGTATTTCATCGACATTCATATTTAAGAACGACGGAAACATCGGGGCGTATTCTCTCTTACCTACCGCGTGTCCTTTGTAGTTCCCAAAGCAAAGGTGAGTCGAGAGGCGACACTTGCCGACGATGGGCTCGACCGTTCGGTTGAAAATGTCGACGAATCGATCGGGGTCTGATTTATGGGCGTAACAGCTCATCGATGGCTCATCGACGGTGAGTTCGGTACAGCCGGCATCCACCAATCGAACGAGTTCTTCCCGAATCCAGGGTAAAAGGGCTTCGGTGATCGCCCAACGATCGGAGTACTGCTCATTAGGAATCAATCGACCGCTCATTGTGTAGGGGCCAGGAACGGATGCTTTCAGGGTGGGTCCTTTGGGTGCGAGACGAACTAAGCGTTCATATTCTTCAACCGTTCCGAAACCGTTTTCGGCCGTCAGCTCATCGATGATGGTGTGTTTTCCCCGCTGGTCATGCGCCATCGGGCCGTAGATTCGAATCGGCCGTGGTTCCAGTGAAATCCCATTGAGGTAGCCGTAGAAGGATAAATTAAAATCGAAGCGCGTCTGTTCTCCGTCGGTGATGACATCCAATCCAGCCGAAACTTGATCATGGATCGCAGTGATGACGGCATCGTTTTGCATCTCTCGAATTTCGGCATCGCCAAATGCCTCTAAATTCAAACTAGCGTATTCGAGCCAACTGGGAAAAGGGTAGCTACCGATGACGGTGGTTCGTAGGGGGCGTACGCTCATAATGTTGGACGGGGATAAAAGGTTCATCATTAGGTTCAAGGAAGCCCCCAGTTTAACTCATCGCCGATGAATTTCCAGTTGAGGGACAGGGAGCGCTTCAATTGCTTAAAAAATACTTTAACTGCCATTGCTCCTGGCACGGTGGTTTTTCATAATGTGGGCCGGTTTTCTTTCGACTCTAACTCTTCAACTCAACTGTTTAACTCCACTTTCGTATTCATGAATTCACCCCAGATCCCTGATTCGATGCGAGCGGTGCTCTTAGAGGGCATCGGTTTCGATAAAATTCATCTTCGGGAAATTCCCACTCCCCGCCCTGGGCCTCAGCAGCTTTTGGCTCGAGTAGACTCTGCTGGTATCTGTACCTCACTGATTAAAATTGCCGCTCAGGGACCCAATCACACCTTGATTCACGGCTGGGATGTCGAAAAATTCCCCTTAACTCTCGGGGATGAAGGCTCCGTTACCTTGGTTGAAATCGGTGAGGAGCTTCGAGATCAATACAGCGTGGGGCAACGCTTCGTCGTTCAGCCGGCTGTCACGCATCCACCGGTTCTGCATCGAGAACGCTACCGCAATGGGGGAAAGGGCATCGATCGCTTAGGAGTGGGCTATACCCTCGCAGGGCATCTCGCCGAGTATATCTTGATTACCGAAGAGACGATTCAAGGGAGAAGTCTTCTTCCCCTTCCCTCCGAAAATTTAGCCTTCAGTCACGCCGCATTGAGTGAACCCTTTTCCTGTGCTCTATCAGGGCAAGATCATCATGTTCACTTGGTGCAATCCGACCCCATGGAAGAGCGCCAAGCTCAAAAGGGATTACTGCGAGGAGGAGTCACTGTCATCGTCGGCGCCGGTGCGATGGGGAGGATGCATGTCGATTTAGCTCTCAGCCAAAGACCTAAAAAACTTTTGGTGACCGACCTCATCGCCTCCCGGCTTCAACGAGTCGAGAAACTCTTCGGTCAACGAGCTAAGAACTTAAATATCGAATTGAAGACATTAGATCCCGCTCAAGTCGATATCGCAAAAGTGATCGATGAAGAAACGGCACAGCGCGGTGCGGATGATGTCATCGTCGCAGTAGGGGTGGCTAAAGCTGTCGAGTCCGCTCAGGGCTACGTTGGAAGAAACGGTGTCCTCAATATCTTTGGGGGACTCAAGAGTGGAGATCATTGGGTTTCTTTAGACGCAAATCATGTTCACTACAAAGATACGATCGTGACGGGTTCGAGTGGGGGATCTCCCTGGGACGTAAAGAAAACCTTAGATCTTTTGAGTGAAGGCGAAATCGATGCGGGCGCTCATATCGTTCAAGTCGGTGATCTGAATCATGCCGTTGAGTTCTTGAGGCGGGTTAAAGACCGTGAACTCGATGGCAAAGCCGTCGTCTATCCTCACCGCTTTAGTGATTCCATTTTAAGCGTCGATTCTTGGTCGCTTGAAGATGAACGTCAATACTTAGAACTTTAAAGGCTGAAACAGACGAGATGGCTAAGAATAAAGATCGTACATTCGTAGGCTTTGGTTTTGGGGCGATCCAGGCTGGATTGTTCTTAAAGGAAGCGCACGAATCCCAATCCTTCACTCGTTTAGTCGTCGCTGAAGTCTTGCCTGAAGTCGTGGAAAGTATTCGCCAGAATAACGGTATGTTTTCCGTGAATGTTGCCTCTCCGGAAAAGGTTGATGTCGTTGATGTCGGGCCGGTCGAAATTTTAAATCCTCACTCAGAAGTGGATCGGCCGTCATTGATTCAAGCGATCGCTGAAGCTTCCGAGATCTCGACAGCAGTTCCGAGTGTCGATTTTTATAACGATGGCTCCGAAACTTGTATTGCTTCCTGTTTAGCAGCCGGACTGATTGAGAAAGAACGCACGAAAGGGCCTCGTTCTGTTGTCTACACGGCAGAAAACAATAATGAGGCAGCTGAGTGTTTAGAGAAAGCGGTTACCGAATTTTTATCATCACAGAATGCCAACTCAGCTCTTGATAGGGTACGGTTTTTAAATACAGTCATCGGGAAGATGTCGGGCGTGATCGGGCCAGAGCTTTTTGATCTAAATTTAGAGGCCGTCACTCCAATTGAAGGCCGAGCTTTCTTAGTTGAAGCATTCAATAAGATTTTGATTTCGCGCATCGATTACCCGGAAGAATTTGAAGCGGGTCTATCCATCTTTGAACAAAAAGATGATCTCCTTCCGTTTGAAGAAGCCAAACTCTACGGGCATAACGCCGTTCATGCTCTCGCCGCTTATTTAGGATGGTATTCAGGATTAACTGAATTTTCCCAAATGCGCCAAGCCCCCGGTTTCTTGCCTTTTCTTCGTGGAGCTTTTATCGAAGAGGCGGGATTAGCTTTGATCGAAAAGTACGATGGCTTAGATTCGCTATTTACTTATAGCGGATTTCATCATTATGCCTTTGATCTCATCGAAAGAATGACTGAACCCAACCTGGGAGATCTCATCGAAAGGGTCGCCCGTGATCCCGTTCGGAAGTTGGCTCCTGAAGATCGCTTAGTGGGAACCCTCCTGGGAGTTTTTGAAAGTGGGGGACACGGAGATCGTTTCGCGATGGGAGTCGTGGCGGCGATGGCATCTCACATTCCGGGACTGATGGATTCTGAAAAGAACCTTGAGGCCGAGCTGCGCTCTCTTTGGCCTGAGCACCAAAGAGAGCTGAAGCTTCCTCAGGGTTTCGCTCAAGTCTTGGAGGCGGCTCGTCGACGGCTGAAAAAGTGGAAGCAGGATGGATTCGGGGATCTCGATCTTTGTTGTTACGCCCACCGGGAGTGACGACTATTTCAAGCCCGAAGCGTAAGCGAGGGACTAGGACGCCTACACTCCTAGTCCCTCGCTTACGCTTCGGGCTTGAAATGAGGTCGAGTATTTTATTCCTAACCTAATATACCGGCGTAAATTAGGATTAGATCGAAGCTAACCCTCCTATACCTGATCGAATTTGACTATAATAGACTCCTTCGTCTCTGATCGAGATGATTTCTACTTACCTGTCTGGATACCCCCAAACAAAACATTCAAACTACTTTATAGAATTTCAGGCTGATTGAACGATGGCTGAGTCCGTTTTAATGCCCCAAGCAGGGCAATCGATGACCGAAGGCAAAATTGTCCAGTGGTTCGTCAAGGAAGGAGATAAGGTACGCCAAGGTGACCCTATCCTCGAAATTGAAACCGATAAAGCCAATATGGATGTTGAAGCCACCGCTGATGGTGTCGTCCGAAAGATCGCCTACGCTGAGGGAGATGTCGTTCCGGTTTTAGTTCCCGTGGCAGTCATCGGAACTGAAGATGAAGCGATCGACTTCGATAGCCTTTTTGCATCGAACAGTTCAACTGAGAGTTCAAGTACTAACGGAACTCAAGAAGCCGCTCCCGCCTCTGCGCCTGCAACCGATCCTGGTAAGGCCGATTTAGTTCTCATGCCTCAAGCCGGGCAGTCGATGACCGAAGGCAAGATTGTTCAATGGTTCGTTAAAGAAGGCGATAAAGTTCGTCCCGGTGATCCCATCCTCGAAATCGAAACGGATAAGGCGAACATGGATGTTGAGTCCCCGGCTGAGGGAGTCGTTCGAAAAGTCGCCTACGGTGAAGGTGATGTCGTACCCGTCTTAGTACCGGTTGCCATCATTGCCGATGAAAATGAATCATTAGATATCGACGCTCTTCTCTCTTCTAATGGATCAACGAGTGTAGCGCCGAGTGCTCCAGCTCCGGCTCCGGTGAGTTCAGCCCCAGCACCTACGAAAAGTGTTCCGGCTTCAGTTAAAGCAGCCCCGGTTGCCACTCTTCCTAAAACCAATGGAAGGCAAAGAGTTTCTCCATTGGCGAGAAGAATTGCAGAAGCCCGAGGAATCGATTTATCAGGGCTTACCGGTTCTGGACCTCGAGGAAGGATTCTTCGCCGAGATGTTGAAGCGGCAACGGAGCAATTAAAATCAGCTCCAAGCGCAGCTCCTGCTGTCAGCCCTCAAGCCATGCCTCAAATGCCGGTAGCTATGCCGATGGCTCTACCCGGCGCTCAAGCTGAATATCCCGCTCCTAAGCCTCGCCCCGAAGCGGTCATTCCGATCACTGGAATGCGTAAGGCGATTGCTCAGGGACTCCAATACAGCAAACAAAACGCTCCTCACTTTTACGTGAGCATGGAAGTTGACGTCACCGCATGTGAGGCACAACGACAAGCGATGAAAGCTCGTGGCGACAAAGTTTCGTTAAACGATTTCGTCGTCTACGCTACCGCGATCGCTCTCAATGACGAACCGAAAGTCAACTGCCGAGTCTTTGATGACCGCGTTGAGTATCCCACCGAGGTGAACATCGGAATTGCCGTCGGATTGGATGAAGGTCTCGTCGTTCCTGTCTTACAGCGAGCTTCTGAAAAGAACCTTCGAGGCATTTCCGAAGAAAACCGTCGAATTATCGCTTCAGCTCGCGAAGGAAAGTTGGTGGGATCGGGTAAAGGCACTTTCACGATTTCAAACTTGGGAATGTTTGGTGTCGAATCATTCTCTGCGGTAATCAATCCTCCCGAAGGGGCGATCTTAGCGGTAGGAGCCGCACAACCTCGCCTCGTTCCCATGGGTGGAGGTTTCTTCCCACGAACGATTTTAAAGCTCACTCTCAGTGCCGACCATCGAGCTGTCGACGGCGTCTTAGCCGCCCAGTTCCTCGCCCGAATGCGCTACCTCCTAGAGCATCCCGAACGGTTGGCGTAGTAGTTGGCTCGCTCCGCGAGTCGTACGAAGCGACACAGTTTGAAATCACCGATTCAGCTTCAACAAACGAATCGCAACGATTCGCTTTTCCCCTGCTCGCGCCACGTCTAAAATTGGAGTGTGCTTTTCAGCAATGTTGACTCCAATCCCTCGCTCACGCTTCGGGCTTGAAATGTCGAGCCTACCACTAAAAAGGTCTGAAGATTCCGCCGATGCCATCGATGGGGTCGATACCAATGTCGTTGCAGGGAGGGTGAATACATTCTTTATAGCGATCTTCAGTAGGATCTTCACCACATTGTCGGGATCCTGGAGCCTTGAGTTCAGGAATTGTGCCCAGGAATAGAAAGCCTAATAGGTTTACGGGGTCCGAAATATCGATCTTGCCGTCATCGTTGATGTCTGCCGCATCCGGGCAGGTAATTTGAACGGAACCGACAAAGAGAAAGTTCAATACTGTAATCACATCCGAAATATCGACATTCGAATTGGAATTGGCATCGCCTCTTCGAAACAATGGGTTATTAGGGATAATGCAAACATCTTCATCGCTTCCGCAACGGGTGATCGCATGGGTTGAAACCTTACTCCAAGGAACATTCGTCAAGAAGCGAGGCTCTCGCGTATTGGATCTAAATTGCACTCCAGTTAAATAAATGGGAGTCCCTGGCTTGATGGCTTCCGGTACTTTGATCTTGGCTCGAACTCGATTGAAGATCTCATCGATTTGAACTTCTTCAAAGGACTGCAATGGAAACATCTCCCATTCACCGTTTGGATCATCCTGATTTCGAATCCAGGGAATAACTCCAGACAGGCGTTGAGATCGGGGAAATTCAAAGTTGAGTTCGTATTGATGAACGTTACCGACGCAGCCGAGGAACTCACACTCAAGATTTCTTGGTGGGTATAATGCCTTTGCTTCAGCGACCACCACTGCTGGTTGCTGAGCGGCATAGGGGCCAAGGAAGGGAACGAGTTGAATCTTATAGAAATTGGGGTTCACTCGTTCTCTTAAATTGGATATCGCAATTCTGTTGAAGGGATTGTTACTGATGACTCCACGAAATTGATCATTGATATAAACTTCATAGTCAAACTCTTCGAGATTGCCGACTCGATTTTCGATATGAAGCTCAAGATCTAAAACGCCTCGCTCCGTTTCGGGAGTGAATCCGTAAGAAAACCAATCGATGATTTCAACGGGAGGAACTGGAGAGCGGCGACGCACTGTAATTTGAGTGGAAGTTTGAACGGTTCGACCTCCCACACAGGCGGATACGACGATCCGGTAGGTTTCACCGGGTGGAAGTGGAGGAAGTTCAACTCCTCGATTGAGTTCTTGATTGCCGTCGATTCGTGCTACCCCATTCTTTTCGACGCAAACAAAAAAGTGCTCGAAATTAATAGCGTCATTCGAACGAGTCCTCCAAACGACGCTGACAATTCCACCCTCATCACTATAGCCCACCTGAAATGCGCGGGCTTCGAAGATGCAAGGCCCATCAGGCGTCACGCAATTTGGCGCGACAATATCAACCTCCCCATCAGGGTTGTTGATATCGATGGCGTTTAAGTCACATAGCCCACATTCAGGAAGGGGAAGAGGTTCAACGATATTTTCGAGGGGCGCTAGAGGGTTCCTTCCCTCAGATAAAAGTTCATCGAGAGACTTGAGCTCAACCTTTGGGAGATCCGAACGCGAGATCTGAGTCGAATGGGTTTGCCCCATCACGGGAACGGTGAGAAAGTAAATCGTGGTGAGAAGAAGAAGGGCAGTGTTAGCTTTCTTGAACTCTGAAGGCACGAGATGGCTGATCAGTTTTCGAGAGTTTCGAAAACCTTTTCGTTTCTGCTCTAGTAGAACAGTCTGCCGTTTGAATGAAACGACAGTTGCGATGGAAGCACAGAGTGCTCGCAGGGTTGAAATGAGCTCCAGAGGAGTTTTTTTCAACATAAACGATTCAGAGTTTGAGCCTTGTTGGAGTGGGAGGGGAGCAGTCGAACTTTGTCTGATCCTGACTCACCGATGCGCGCGTAGAAATGAAATTAGAGCCACCCCATCAAAGAGTCAGGATAAGGAACGACGTCCCATGTCATCTGAAAAATGGCTTTAACGACATTTAATTGATCCATGTCTCTGAGCGAGGTTTTTAAACAACCATTTTTTAAGAGAAATGGATGTTCATCCCGCTGAGACCTCTACTGACCTATCCGGATAAAAGGTCGTGTAGGGGTGAGGACCATCTCTATGCTAAACCCTTTCAGACAAAGGGCCTTCGGAAAATTATTTCAGAAAAGAATGCTCTTCAGAATTGTCAATAATTGATCAATAGGCCAAAGCCATGACGACTCTTCGGGAGCTGGGCTCGCCGCTGTAAATGCACTTGCCGTCTTCAATTAGGCCAAAACTGTCGTCGGGGATACAGCGGATCGTCGTTTTGAACTCATCGGAGAGTTTCTTTTCGACTTCACCACTGCCGTTCCAGTGACAGAGGGCAAATCCGCCTCCTTCTTCGGTGAAGAAGGTACGGAATTCGTCGAGATCGTCGATGACTCGAGTACGGGATTTACGGTAATCGAGAGCTCGTTGGAACAATTGGTCCTGAATGCTCTCGAGGCGTTTGGGGATCGAAGCGATGGCTTCGTCTCGGGGAATGAATTCTTTTCCGGAGCCGCCGAAACGTTGAGCTAAGCACAGTTGACCCTTCTCGAGGTCTTTTGGCCCGACCTCAATTCTGAGAGGCACTCCTTTGAGTTCCCACTCATTGAATTTATATCCAGGCTTATAACCTTCACGATCATCGACGTGAACGCGAATGCCATCCCCGAGGGTTTCTTTAATCTTTTGGCACTCTTCCATGACGACCGCTTTCTCGTGGTCTTTCCGATAGATCGGGACGACCACGACTTCAACGGGCGCAAGCTTGGGAGGCAAGATCAAACCTTGGTCATCGGAGTGAGACATGATGAGGGAGCCGATCAAGCGAGTTGAAACTCCCCAACTGGTGGCTTGAACGTATTCCAGTTTTCCGTCTTTTGATTGGAATTGCACATCGAAGGCGCGAGCGAAGTTCTCACCTAAGTAGTGTGAAGTTCCTGCTTGGAGTGCCTTTCCATCTTGCATCATCGCTTCGATAGATAGGGTTTCGATCGCCCCTTTGAATTTTTCATTATCCGTTTTAGGACCCCAGTATACGGGGACGGCCATCACCTTTTCAGAGAAGTCGCGATAGACCTTAATCATCTGAAGGGTACGCTCACGGGCTTCTTCTTCATTCGCGTGAGCGGTGTGACCTTCTTGCCAAAGGAATTCACTGGTACGTAAGAACAATCGAGTTCTTTTTTCCCAGCGAACTACATTACACCATTGATTCATCAAGAGGGGCAGGTCGCGATGGGATTGGATCCACTTCTTGTACATGCTCCAGATGATCATCTCTGAAGTCGGGCGAACGTAGAGTCTTTCGGTGAGTTCACTACCACCGCCTTCAGTGACGACCGCACACTCTGGAGCAAAGCCAGCGAAGTGTTCCTTTTCCCTTTCGATATATTCCTCAGGGATGAACAAGGGGAAGTAACCGTTTTGGACTCCTGTTTTTTTGAATTCATCGTCGAGATTTTTTTGGATGAGTTCCCAGATGGCGTAGCCGTGAGGACGGATAACCATGCAGCCCTTCACGGGGGCATAGTCGGCTAGCTTCGCTTGAAGGATGATGTCGTGGAACCACTTGGAGTAATCTTCTTCCCGTTTGGTGATTTTCTTTTCGTCTCTTTGAGCCATGACCGATTCCTGTGAACTCTGCTCGATTGCGATCTAAAGGTTGTCGTGAGTGAACTGTAATCAGCTCCTGTTGAATAACAGAAACTAAATAATTGTCTTCTGGTACTGTTGTTTATAAATATCGGAAGACAAAAGGGTCCTCAGTATACCCGAGTCATCAATTTGCTCCAGTGGAGAAGATTTAGGATTGAATGATTCTTAAAATCACCCGTCAGAGGGAGGGTTCAGCGAGGTTTGGAAGGGCGATTTGGGGCCTCTCCACGGCTTGATAAGCCTGTGATTTCCCAACTAAAATCGTTCTTGCCTCAATTCTCCTTGCTGGAAGAAAATTGACTGATGTACACTTGCCCTTTGGACTTACACGTGTGAGACAGCGTGATAGAGCACAATAACTGAATTGGGGCTCGATCCGGGGACCCACCCGGCTCACCTCTGACGGCGGCCCTTATCACTCCCTGCAAACAAAAGAACGTACACCGGAATCTCACACTCGATTTATTTCCAGGAAACTACATGGCTTCAGAGCGCGCACCTAATTTAGTTCTCATTGTCGTCGACGACCTACGTGTTGACCATCTCTCGACTTACGGCTACGAGAGGAAGACCGACCCCCATTTGAGCCAGAGAGCTCAGAGTGGAACGATCTTCTCGAATTGTCACAGCCCAACCGGTTGGACGCTTCCCTCATGCGCCTCGATCATCACCGGCCACTACCCTGAGGATCACGGACTTCTCGATCACAACCGCCGGTTCCTCAAGCCGAAATTGGGTCATCATCTAGGTGAAAACTACCGAAGAATCGCCTTCACCAACAATGGAAATACCATCCCCGACACCATTTCTGAGACCGTTTTAGAGGAATTAGGCCTCGAGCGACGACCTGCGAAGTGGAAATTCTTTGGTTGGGACGATGGTTTTGACGAATTCTATTGGACGCCTCGCGAAGAACACCTCGAACCCTACAAGCTCGCGACCGATCGATTGAAGAAATTGAGGGAAGAGGAAAGCGATCAACCCTTCTTCATGTTCTTCCATACCAATCTCGTTCATGACTATCACATGGGGCGCGATTACTTCACGGGAGTCGAACGATGGCTGGATCGCCCTCTTCGTCCTAGCCTGAAAGAATTCCGAGATGGCCCGTGGGTTTGGCAAGATCCACCAGACTCTTTGATGGCGACCGAGCTCAAAGAGGATATCGTAGCGAAGTACGATTGTGGAATTCACCGAGCCGATCAAGAGCTCGAAAAGCTTTTTCAAGAGATCAACTTCGATGACACGATCGTCATCTTAGTGGGGGATCACGGTGAAGGCTTCGCTCCTGATATGGGAAGAGTACATCACTGTGGCAGGTTGCATGAAGACTTACTCCATGTACCCCTCATTCTCTGGTTTCCCGATGAACTCAAGAAAACTTACGATTTACCCCAAGAAGAAACGAAGGCTTGCTCCACGATCGATGTCGTGCCGACGGCCTTAACTCTCTTAGGTCAGGTTCCGGATGCTCTGCCGGGTCGATTGCTTTTTGATCTTTCAACGCATCGACTCATTCGCGGTTCCGATCATGGTTATATCTACTGGAACGATGATTTCGTTCGTGAGAGTTACGATACTTGCCAAATTGAATTGCACTCGAAGCTGACTTATCCCTTAAAAGAAATTACGGTTCGTCGGAATCATACTGAGCGTCAATACGCCTACAATTTAGCTTACGATCCCGAAGAGCGAGAGAACCTCATCGATCGCCGAGGAAAGCCGAATGTTGAATTAGAACCTATCACCTTTGTGGTCGCCGTAAACGATTGGCCTGAGTTGGAAGAAAACTTATTGGCTTCTTCCGTTGCCCGATCGAGTAAGCACCAATGGGTTCTCATCAACAATACTGATAACCGTTTCTACGATAGTATTTCGCGTCTCTACCACGATGCTTGGGATGAAATTGAAAATGATCTCGTCTTCTTTATGCATCAAGATCTCTATCTACCCCATGGTTGGGAAGAACGAGTTGCCATCGCCTTGAATGAGCTCGAAGAAAAGGATCCCAATTGGGGCGTTATCGGAGGCGTCGGAGCGATCAAGGCATTAGAGAACGAAGGGCAATCAAAAATCTTGAAGGGGCACTGGTGTGATCCTCACGGTTACCATCGCATGGGCCCCCTTCCTCACGAAGTAGAATCTTTAGACGAACAATGGTTGGGTTTGCGACGTTCGAGCGGATTGCGCTTCGATGCCAACCTCCCAGGATTTCATTGCTACGGAATCGACATCTCTTTAACGGCTCGTGAAGCCGGTTTGAAGAGTTACGCGATCGATGCCTTTGTTTGGCACAAGTTCCGCGACAGTCGTGGTTGGTTGATCGGTGGTAAGGAAGATTCTAAAAAAATCGTGGGGCGATGGACGGATCAGTGGATGGCCGACTTTAACCCATCGGCTGAATACGTCGAAGGCAAGTGGCAGAAGTACCTCCCCTTCCAAACGACCTCCTGGAACTGGAAATGAGTTCCGATTTTTCATTCCCCTCTGAACGCGCCGTTTTTTTGGTGGGATGCGCTCGCAGCGGCACATCGATATTTGGTGAGTTGGTCGCTGCGCATCCCGAGGTCGAATACCTCTTTGAAGTCAGTAAGATCTGGAATGGCATCTTCGAAGGAAGAGAGCATGACGGCTTGAGTTTGTCCGATGCTCAATCGGAGAGTCAAATCGATACTTTATATCGAGAACTTCATGGTAGTTTGAAACGACCCGACGCCAAGGTCATCCTCGAAAAAAATCCGAAGCACGCCCTGCGCGTTGGTTTTTTAAATGAGGCTTTTCCTCAGTGTAAATTCCTTCACATCGTTCGCGATGGGAGAGACGTCGTGTCCTCTTTGATGTTTCGCAATCGTGGACCTAATTGGGGACATTTAAAAGTTCCGGGTTGGGAAGATCTATTAAAGTCATACCCTGAGAAAAATCATCTTCGTTGTGCTCATCAGTGGAACCGAGCAGTTCGGTGTGTTTTAGATGAATCGAAAGAAATAAGCGCAGATCGCTTTTTACAGATTAAGTATGAAGACTTGGTGACTCAACCACTTCAAGTCGCCAAAGCGGTTTTACAGTTTTTAAATTTAGAGATCACTTCAGAAGTGGAAGCGCTCGCTTCAAAAATCCAAGACGAAACTCAGGGCTCCTACCACGCTCGTAAGCAAGTTCGTCATTACGTCGATAATCACAAAAAGCGCATCGGGCGTTACCAAGAGAATCTTTCCCCTGAGCAGATTGCTGAGGTGGAAGGGGTGATTGGGGATTTGTTGAAGGAGTTGAGGTACTAGTAGTAGGCTCGCTCCGCGAGTCGTATGAAACGACACCGTAACTATTCTTGCCTAAGCTTAAAGAACAGCAGAGTGTTGCTCGCGAATTCATTCTTTCAGAATTTTAAATTCATTGAGCTGCTTTACTCCCCACTGAACACGAATCGGTTATTTAGGTCTTTTGATTATTTAATTACGTATTCGCTTCGTACGACTCGCGGAGCGAGCCTACTACTCATCCTTTAACTCTTTGATAGGTCTAAATCCAATATGGCTATATTTATGCCAATAAAGCATTTCACTCCTATAGCCTGATTTCAACTCCGAAGCTTGAGACATCCAGTGACCTCCGCGAACCATCCGAGTGAAATTTTCAAAATCTGGGTGTTTGTATAAATCTGTATTCTTGCCTAAATGAGCTGGCCACACGTTAGCATTTCTACAATACTCGCTAACGTTTCCATGCATGTTATGAATCCCCCACGGATTAGGCTTGAAGCTGTCGATGGGTGAAGTCATCCCATTTTTCAAAGATGATGACCAGTTTTCCCCGAAGTTTGCCATCTCGCTAGTCACTTTATCTCCAAACGAGTAATTCGATTGAGTTCCTGCTCTACATGCATATTCCCATTGAGTTTCCCAAGGTAAATTTAGCCCCGTTTTCTCACAAAACTGTTGGCAATCCTTCCAAGACATCTGTTCGACGGGTAAGTTAGGACCTTTGAAATGAGATGGATTGTCGCCCATGATTTTTTTCCACTGAGTTTGGGAAACTTCATATTTGGCGATGAGAAAAGATTTAAGTTTGGCGGTGAATTGAGGGGAGGAATTAGAACTTGGTTCATTGTTACCCATAATAACTGTACCGCTTGGAACTTTAACAAAAACGATTTCTGTTTGTCGATGGCGATACTCGGGAAGCCCTTGTTGATTAAATCCTAGTGATTCAAATTCTTGATGGAACTCGTACCATTTTACTATTGAGCCCCAATTCAATGAAATAGTAGTCAGTACAGTAACTACAACTGCTCCCAGGAGTAGGAAGCTGATGATTTGGATTTTCTTCTTACTGAATCGCTTCACAAATTAATTGTTTTGAGTGTAAAAAGTGGTCGGCTCTTTCTGCGCTAATGGGGATAGGCTTATTTTTGGAACTTAGGCTAATAATAGAACGAATTTGAAAGCTCAACAGTTCTGTTATTTGGGTTAAATATTAAATTTGGTACGTCTTTGCTTCGTACGACTCGCGGAGCGAGCCTACTACTTAGACGGCACACGCCGTGTGCCTACTACCTTTTTGTCAAAGCAATCTTCGTGAGCCGCGTTGCAACTTCCCAGATGGGGCCAGGGAATTTGTTACAGCTGGCTAAGACTTGGTCGAAGCACTCGACGAAATAGTCGATGTCTTCTTCGGTGAGAGTTAGGGGGGGAATCAACTTGATGATGTCTTCGTCCCGTCCGGCAACTTGGGTGAGTATGCCGTGATCACTCAGTAAGGGAATGACGATGGCTTGACCGAAAAGACCGTCGTTCACTTTATGAACGAGATCCCAGGCCATTTTTAGCTTGAGAGACTTGGGGCGCTTAAATTCGATGCCGACCATCAACCCTCTACCGCGCACTTCATCTACAAATTGATATTTTTCAACCAATTTGTTTAGGCCTGACATCAAGCGTTCACCCGATTGTTGAGCGCGTTCAGCTAAATTTTCTTCTTGGAGAACTTCTAAAGTCGCAATACCGGCGACCATCGCGGCGTTATTTTGTCCGAAGGTTGAAGAATGAACAACGCAACGATCCATAGAAGAAAAAACTTTCTTATAGATCCAATCTTTCGTTAAAACGGCTCCAACGGGTATGTAGCCTCCTGACAAGGCTTTCGCTGTGACTAAGACATCGGGAACAATGTTAGCAAACTCCATGGCAAACATCTTTCCACTTCGACAATAGCCTGATTGCACTTCGTCGATGATGAGCAATGTGCCGTGTTGTTCACAGAGTTTTTGTGCTTGTTGAAGGAAAGAGTCTTCAGCAACCTTAACCGTTTTTCCCTGAATGGGTTCGACGATAAAGCCAGCGACGGTTTTATCTTTTAAGGCGGTCTCTAAGGCTTCGATATCATTAAAAGGAATCACCTGGCTGTCGAGGAGTTCGCCGAAGCTTTCTCGAAACCAATCTCCTCCATTGAGGGACAATGAACCCGTCGAGAGGCCATGGAAGGAGTGATCACAGTGGATGATTTTGCTTCGACCCGTGGCGGAGCGAGCAAACTTGATCGCCGTTTCGACTCCCTCTGTTCCGGAATTAGTGAAGAAGACCTTATTGAGTTCCGAAGGAACGAGGGCTTTGAGTTTTTCAGCCAAGACGCCTGAAAGAAGCGGCGCTTCCATCTGCACCAACGCTGGGTGTTCAGAATCCAACAGTTGCTTCAAGGCATCGGCAACTTTGGGATGATTCCTCCCGATATTGAAGACTCCGTATCCTGAGAGAAAATCTATGACGCGTCGGTCGTTCGCATCGTAGAGATAGGCTCCTTCACCTCTGAGATAAGGCACATCGAAGCCGATCGTCTTTAAAACTTTGGCGAATTGAGGATTGATGTGCTCTTGGTGAAGTTTGAGGTTTTCGCCTCGTCGGTCTTCGAGCAACTGGTTCAAGTTGAAACTCATGGTCTCACGGCTCTAAACGGTCTAGGATTAATTGGAATTGAAAGCTCAGGAGAACTCAGCCTACCGCATCAATAGAAAATTCAGCCCCCAACTATAGATCCAAGGAATCCTCTATCAAGCTGAATTTCGGATTGATTCTATCTTCTTTGAGGAGATTTCTTAAGATATTAGCCGACCGGTTCCTTCTATTTTGGAAGGATGCTGAAATTTTCTCATGTGCCTTGAGACTGGCAGGCATTCCGGGACCCATTCTCCCTGTTTAATTCTCAGATGATTTTCAGAATCCAAAACGATGAACGAGACTTCTAACGAAAATTTAGAACCTAAAAAATCACGTGAACTCCAGCTGTTGGAGGCTCGAATTGCTCGCTTGCCTAAAAACGGATTAGGGCTTTTATTCAGTGGGGGGGAGACCTTTTTCCGAGGAGTCTCGTATCTCTTCAGGAATCCTCGTTATATTCCGCTCGTCATCCTGCCATTGATTCTCAATCTCATCCTTTATATTTGGCTAGCGTCACTCGCATTCGAATATTACGATGCGTTTCACCAACAATTCTTTGCGGAGTCGGCGGGTGAGGGGTGGCTGGATACCGTTAAGAACTGGCTCTTAGTGGGTGGTGGATTCATCGCTAAAATCATCTTTTGGATTTTAGTGGCCGTGATTTGGTACTTCACTTTTGCCATTGTGGGGTCGGCGATCGCGGAACCTTTTAGTGATTACCTTTCAGAATGTATTGAAGGAAATTATCTGCCTGAACTGGCGATTCAATGGGCGGGCTGGAAAGATTTTATTTTCACTCTGATCGGCAATGCGGTTCGCGGCATTCTTCACACCATCCTGCGTAAGATCTTTTTGGTTACCATGGCCGTTGTATTGATTCCACTTTGGTTAGTCCCCGTCGTCGGATTTTTCGTCTACGCGTTAATCATGAAATTTTTCATCGTTTGGGATTTGGTTTGGGACAGTATGGATTATTGTTTAGCGAGAAGGAAAATGTCATTCATGGAAAAATGGCGGTTCTATTTTCGTTATAAATATCGAATATTTGGTTTTGGTCTGCTGATCTTCTTTTTAGTACTCGTTCCCTTTGCCCTCATCTTTGTGGTGACTCTGAGGGCGGCTGGAGGCACAGTTCTCTATTGTGAAATTGTTAAGCAAACGGGAGATACTGGGAAGCCTGACGTGACCCTTTCCAATCAAAGTGTTGAGCCTGTTTAACTTTATATAATTTCTTTATTTATTCTCACGGAAGATCGCTAAACCTAGTAAAATAGACTGCTTAAGTTCGGTGGATATCTCACAGAGAAGGAACCGAATCTCACGGAGAAACAGTAAATATTTCAGGGTCTAATATCATTGATCTTCATTGGTCATTTAACTAGCCCGAAGCGCTAGCGAGGGGTCTTTACCCTCGCTAGCGCTTCGGGCTAGTTAAATGACTTTAGATATTTGCTTGTCGTCTTTTGAAACTAGGGTCAACACTTCAACTCGCCGGGTTTGGGAATGAACTGGCATCATCTATTCAATACATCCATTAAACACTTAGCTAGCTCTCTTTGTTTATCTTTACTTTTATTGGTAACAGCCGAGAGTTACGCAATTAGCATCACTGAAATTCACTACAATCCACTGGGCTCAGAAGAAGTTCTCGAGTTCGTGGAACTGATGAATGACACTTCTACTCCTGAGGATTTGTCAGGTTACTACTTCTCTGAAGGCATCGACTTTAATTTCCCCGCGGGAACGATACTTCCCGCTCATGGCATCATCGTGTTGGTTAAAGATGAGGCGGCTTTCAGTGCTGCTTACCCTGGAGTCACCATTACGGGAATTTTTCAGGGCCAACTCGACAACAGTGGTGACCGCATCACCTTGGTGAATCAGTCGGGGATCGAGCTTCAAAGTGTCGATTACGAAGATAGTGGTCGTTGGCCTATCGCTCCCGATGGCACGGGGCATACTCTCTCCATTAAGAATATTCACTTACCGAATGATGAATCTGAGAGTTGGGCACAGAGCCTTGAGCTGGGAGGAACTCCGGGAAGTAGAAACTTTCCTTCTCAACAAGCTGAGTTTATCGAAACAGAGATCGTTCGGCTGGGAGTGACCTGGAGGTACTTAAAGGGGAGCTCACCTTTACCGGCAGACTGGCGAGCTTTAGATTTAGATGACTCGAGTTGGCTTTCAGGCCCGACCGGAATTGGTTATAGCGATGGTGACGATGCCACCGTACTCTCCGATATGCAGAACAATTACGCGAGTGTTGCCGCTCGCCATAAATTTACCCTGACGCAAGAGCAACTCGAAGGAGACGGCACTTTTCACTTAGCGATCAATTACGATGATGGCTTCTGTGCGTATCTCAATGAAGAAGAAATCGGTCGACGGTTCTGCGGCACAGTGGGGCAGGATCATCCTTGGAACACTCCTTCCACTGGAGTGCGAGAGGCGGACGGCGAAGAAGTCCTTGCGATCCCTCACAATTTCCTTCAAGAGGGCGAAAACATATTAGCCATCGTGGTCCACAATCAAGCGCTCAACAGTTCGGATCTCAGTTTACTCCCGCGGGTGATCAAAAGTGAGGTTTTGTCGAGCAGTGCTCAAGCCAATTTAAGTTTCAATGAATTCTTTAGGGGAGATGATCCCTGGGTAGAGATTTTTAATCCCCAAACATTCAGTGTCGACATCTCCGATCACAACCTCATGTCGGATGCTGGAAGTGATCAGTTCATCACTCTGCCAGCGGATACGGTAGTGCCAGCACGTGGATTCCTAACTATCGATCTTACGGATCTTCAGGTCGATTTACTCACTGATAGGGTTCGGTTTTTCTTACTATCTACCTCGGGAATTTCCGTCGCGGCTGGGGTTTTCAATCGAATGGAAACCACCGATCCGGATTTTTTAACCGCTTCAGAATCAAAGATTCCTGATGGTGTTGGGCGTCTTCAAGTCGCCGCAGTGCCCACGCCCGGTGAAGCGAATGTGATTGATGTCATCGATCACATCGTGATCAATGAACTCTTTTACCATCCTCCTGGTGGTCGAGGTGACGAGTATATTGAGATTTATAATCGTAGCAACCAAGCGCAAGATTTAACGGGCTTCCGGTTCACTCGTGGAATTGATTATGACTTTGCCGATGGGACGACTATCGATGCTGATGCTTATCTCGTCATCGCCAAAGATCCAACCTCGACTCAACGTAATCACTCCCTCGGTAGTGTCCTAGGACCTTATGAGGGCCAACTTGCGGATGGAGGGGAGAGAGTTAGGTTCGTCGATCCACGGGGTAACACCGTCGACGAGATCCGCTATCAAGATGGGGGACAATGGCCGGGGCTGGCGGATGGAGGAGGCTCCAGTATCGAGCTGGTCGATGCCTTTCAAGACAACTCCTTTGGAAGCGCATGGGCTGCGAGTGATGAAAGTGACAAATCGACTTGGGAGCTCAAATCATTCAACGTTCCCAGCTATCGAACGGGGCCCGATTCTGAACTTCATCTCTTTATGGTCGAAGGCGGGATTTGCTTGGTCGACGATATTTCGATCACTCGAAATAATGGAAGCAATCATATTCCCAATCCTGGATTCGAAACCGGTACGAACAATTGGGTCATTCAGGGGACTCACATTCACAGCCGACGAGTAACTTACGATGCTCATTCGGGTTCGGCTTGCCTCGAACTCAATGCCAGTGGAGCGGGAGACACCTTAGTTAATCGAATTGAAACCAATACTTCACCGGGCTTAAGCAATGGTCCCTATGAAGTGTCATTGTGGGCGCGTTGGATCCAAGGTGGAAATCAATTGATCGCCCATGGTGAATTTTCATCCGGAGCTTTTGCGGGTGGAACCGGGCCCTCAGGCAATTTATCGGGAAATCCGATGCAAGGCCGATTGACTCTTTCGATTCCTCCAAATTTAGGAACTGCGGGAGCCGTTAACAGTAGAACAATAGAGCACCAATCGAATTTCGGAGATACAAATCAGGGTCCGGTCATCGCCGATGCTCAGCATACTCCGCCTTTGCCGTTGCCCGGAAGCACTGTCAAGATCGAAGCTCGTGTTTCAGATTCGGATGGAGTCGATCAAGTTTATCTACACTACCGTTTTGATTCGGCGGGAGGAGTTTTTAATACTCAGGAGATTTTTGACAATGGAATCAGCCCCGATGCGATCGCTGGGGATGGAATATATTCGGGTAATATCTTAGCCGGAGCCGACAACCAACGATTGGTCTACTATGTGGAAGCTATCGATGACTCGGGAAGAACGGGTCTGTGGCCCAAAGAAGCACCCGACCGAACTTTTATGTTTATGGCGGATGATTCCGGTGATCACGCTCGCATAGAAACCTACCGTTTGTTTTTAGATACAGCTCGTACTCAAGAACTGAGTAGCCGAGCTCTCCATTCGAACGATCTCCTCGATGGAACCTTTGTGTTCAATCATGAACAAGCGTACTACCAAATTGGTTTTCGTTACCGAGGAAGTCCTTGGGGACGACCCGGGAGAACAAATTATCGAGTTCGTTTTAACAAGGATGATCGTTTTCATCGGGAGAGTCGTGAAATCAATCTTTCCAGTCGAGCGAGTAGGATCAACGAAGGGGCTGCTCACTTCCTCCAGGGAAGAGTGGCGAATGGCGCAATTCCGGCTCCAGTTGCTGACTACCTGTATTGCCGAACAAGTTTTCAGGGTGGAGGGCAAAGCACTTTTGCCTTGATTCAGCCGGTTAATAGTAGCTACATAGAAAAGTGGTTTGGTAGCCACGAAGACCATCAAGCCCTAAAAGCGATCGGAAGAATGGCTTTTAACGATCAGGGAACGATGCGCACTTGGGATGGGGCTGCATATACTTACCGATTGAGAAATCAAGAGAACTATCGAGGCT
>JANQLS010000204.1 GCA_028280485.1 Planctomycetota bacterium | reverse complement strand
CGACCCCAAAGGACTTCTTTTGAAATAATCGTTCCGATGGGGAAAACTTTAACAGATACGTCATCAAAGCTGCTCATACGGTCATCATCAAAAACAGTGAATCGGAAAACATACTCTCCTTCGAGAAGACCTGACACTTGAACTAAACTCGAACTCTTCGAGCTCCAATGGGTATTTTCAGGCCCCGATATTTGATTCCACTCAACTCTCTCAATGACTCCCCCTTCATCGACCGCAACTCCTTGTAACTCTGCTGAAGATTGAGGCAGAACAATGAATTGATCTTTGCCTGCATCCGCGACTGGGGATTGTGGAGGAGGCTCAGGCAAAACTTGGACGGTTGCCTCATCGAACGCCATCTGATCTTCATTATCTTTCGCGGAAAGCCTGAAGACATACGTCCCCTCAACTAATCCACTTATTTCTAGTATCAATTTATTCTTATCTAAAAGGATCGCTTCTTTAGGACCGTCAATTTGACTCCAATTGAAATCGATGATTTCACCATCGTGATCAACGACAGATCCCACTAAAGAAGTTGAAGACTGAGGCAATGTAATTGTTTTATTCGGGCCCGCATTGACTGAAGGCGGCCCTTCCGATTGAAATATAAAGCCAGCTCCGGCTCCATTTCCGAATTCGAATTGGGCTTGAGCCGATGCTGCAACGCGAACATCGCCAAAGGTAAAATTATTGAATTCAAAGTCGGATATTGCCCCAATGAAGTAATTGGCTCCTGGAGAACCAAGGTTTCCAACCCCCATTCCTCCGGGTACATTCAAATTATTAAAAGTAATGTCTTTAATAATTTGATTCCCGAAGCAATTAAAACCAAACAATCGCAATACAGGGCCTTCAATATTGATGTTATTGAATTCAATATTACTGATGGTTCCATTACCACCAGAGTTAGCGTAATTAAAGACCGCACGATTGCTCTGACCGACTCCATACCAATTTTCGAAATGGATCACATCGATGTTACTTACAGTTACATTGTTAACCGTTTTAGGAAACCAACCGAACTGAAAAACTGCACCGTTATTACTTTGCCAAATCACACAGTTTTCAATTTTTGAGCCTGAGTTGTATATCTTAAAAGCATCATCATCGGCATGAATAAACGCGTTTCTAATATAACTTTCTTCACCTGTGGCAGTAGGCAAGCCATCATTGTTGTAAGTCCAAGCCCCAACCATTTTGAAATTATCGAATGATCCTCGAGTTCTTCGATCAGCATCATTAATAAATGAGAGGACCCAGTGAGGGGAATTTGCGATAGTGATATCCTCTACTCTCACTTGTTTAACAGCCAGTTGAATGAGCTTGACGTGGGCCCACCAATCATCATTGGAGGTGTAGGAAAAATCTTTTTTTAAGTGCCAAGGTAACTTAGCCCCTGAAATGATCCCAGAACCGGTAATTGAAAACTCTTCACGAAGCTCTTCCCCACGCCAATCATCCCGATAGACGTGATCGATTGTTGCGGGATCATAGAACGGCTCACGCCCCAGGGGGATCACATCGATAGCGCCATAAACGAGAGCGCCTCCTTCGATGTGAATGTGTTCAATATTATTAGGAACTTGCCAGTACCCGATGTCATAGACCCCGGGGGGAAAATGAACGACCTTTTTCCCGTCACAATTACCTATAGTACTTTTTCCGGCTTGTCTATTTTGAATGCCCGAAACAGCTTGTAACTCTTCATGAACTCCTGAGCTTACAGTAAAAACCTCATTCTCAGGATAATCCGCGATCGCACTCTTTGCTTTTAGTTTATCGACAAAGACTAACATCGAATTCTTCAAACAAGGAATTCCGTGAGGAGGGCCGGTATAACAAGACGGCTTGATTTCATTACTAAACTCGACAGAGATCTTTTGCCCAGGATCAGCAATAAATTCAATGACATCTTCCTCAATAGTATTTGCTGTAAGTTGATACCTCTGGGGCCTAAGTGTGACCGATTTAAATGCACCAAGTAATCTACGAACTCTAATTCTCACCGGCATATTTGATTCAAAAGTTGTCCAACTGAAGGATTTCCCTGCTTCATCCCGAGCACCACTCCCATCCTCTCGTGCAGGATCATAATAGACAAAGGCTGATTTCCATTGCCCATCGACCTCAACCAAAACCTCGTAGTGGGGAGAGGCTTGAATCCCATTTGGGCTATCATAGATTTTAGCTTCAGCAGCATGAACTTGGGATAGAACGAGAGGACATGGATTCATTAACATGAACAGGCTGATCATCAATCCCAATCGAATCAAAACATAACGGTAGCGCAAGGATGTTGACATTTGAGTTCACGATCTCTTTTAAATCGAAGGTAATTAGTTCCTGTTGAATAACAGGAGCTAATTATATTTGCGTGGGACCACGCAAATCACAAACATAGACTAAAAGTCTATGTTTTGTGGAGCGACGCAGTTCGCAGAACTGCTTGGAGCGATTGAATAAAGGTCGAAACGATCTTTATTCAACAGAAACTAATTAAACTAAAGGTGTTTTTCCGGGCATGGCAACTTCATCGGTTGCGATCGGACCGAGAGTTAATCTCTTAGGATGAAGATTGAGCTTTGATTTATTCAAAGCCCAGTCATAGGTGAGAGCTTGCCCCGTGTATGTACTCATTCGTCCCGCGATCGCAGTCATCGTAGTCGTTGCTAATCGGCGACATTCGTTGATAGCCTTTTTCTCACGAATACTATTAATTAATGCCCCATGCATTAAAAGATCACCAGTTGTATGTTCACCTTTATATTCCCAGGGTTTTTCACCCTCAATCCGGGCTCCAGGCCGAGTGACATAAGCCGTACCTTTGGTGCCTTCAATCGTATTCCCCACACTCTCGGTCACACCCAACATCTGTGCCGCCATGGCTAACATGGTCGGACCATTTTTATAGCGATACTCAACAGAAAAGTGATCATATATATGCCCGTATTCAGGGCCCGTTCGTACTTGACGTCCACCAAGTCCCGTGCAACTCTCTGGCACCCCTTTCATAATCCAATTACAGACATCAATATTGTGACAAAGTTGTTCGACTAAATGATCACCTGACAGCCAAGTAAAGAAAGGCCAACAGCGAATATGCCATTCCATATCCGTCCACTCAGCTTTGCGGTTTTCAAAGTGCCAGTTCACCATGTCGCAAATCCAGTGGGCTTTGAGAGTACGGATCTCGCCGATTTGACCATCCCAGATTCGCTGAATGAGTTCTCGGTAATGAGGGACATAGCGTTGTTGAGTTCCCACAACAATAGATAACCCTTTTTTGTCAGCTTCATCCGCTGACTTAAGTAACGAGCGAATCCCCACGGGATCAACAGCTCCTGGCTTCTCCATAAATACATGTTTCCCTGCCTTCACCGCATCCTCAACATGAGTGGGCCTAAAACCTGGAGGAGTTAATAGAAGAACTAAATCAACTTCATCCATAGCGAGGACTTTTTTATAAGCATCAAAGCCAAGAAAAATTCTATCCTTAGTAACATTGATCTTATCAGGGACTGATTTTTTTAATCGTCTAAGTGAATCATCAACCTTGTCTTGAAACATATCGGCAATAGCGTAAAGCTCAACTCCTTTTGCCGATTGTAAACAGTAGGTGGCATCTCGAGTTCCTCGCCCCCCACAACCAATCATAGCGACTCGAACCTTATCCGAGCCTGAAGCATGTAAAGGAGTATTGGCAGCAAGTACGGTTAGAGAACCTGTAGTTGCGGTTTTAGCAATAAATTCTCTTCGCGAGAGAGAGGACCCAGAGTCTTTGTTTAAGCTTGACATCACTTTAGCTCCTTAAGCTTAATCATCATCATCCAGAGAAAGAATCAGATTTTGATTTCACTATTTTCGAATAACGCAGAAATTTTCAAGATAAGAAATAGCCACTATTCCTTAAGTTTCGTTAATGGCTTTGCAGCAACTCCGTACATATAAAAGGGTGGAGAGTTTTCATCGACTTTACTGACAGCTCCTAAAGAAACAGTCTGTGCGGTTTCAATATCTTGGCTCCACACCTTAAACTGAACGGCATAGTTTGGTTCTCTTTTGAATTCTTTTGCTATTTGTGGTGAATCCGGACTGAGACGTAATTCTAATTGAGTCGGTTTAAAATTTTGTTGTAACCAATTCGGAACGGGAGCGTTGACCTCAAAGAATATAAATAACCGAGAAGGACGAGCGAGATCTATTTGGACTTCGAGTGTGTCATTACTAAGTTCTTGCTGAAGCATTTGAACGACATCTGCACCTTCCAGCTCTGAAGGCATACCCGTTCCTTGAGTACTCCACCACTTAGGTTTATTCGATTCTGTATAGGGCCAAGCGAGAACACCTTCCTCAAACCCTGAACGAATCACCGGATAGAAGCGATAAGACCACCGCTGAGATACATTGTCGGTCACCCTACGAATCGCCCCTAAAGCCGAATTCGTTGCCCAGGAGTCCGAATGGTGCTGGGAAACAACTGATGATATTCTTTGAGGAGCGCGACCTTTAGATATTCGTAAAGCTTGACCTGCCTTTAATCGAGTTAGATGGTTCCCAGAATCCAAATCTCCTTTGTTCAACTCTACCTCACCATCAAATACAACGACATCTGACGTGCCTGAAGAATCTACACTCACCCCAAATTTAGTGCCGATATCTTTCACTTGAGTGCTCGGTGTTTCAACAGTGAATCCGATGACATCTTCATCAGCAGTCAGGGTCACTCGACCAATATCCAACCTCACTTTCATATCATCAATAAAAGTAACTGAGCTGGGCCCCTCCATAAAAAATGTGGCATTATCACCGACACGAAGAGTTAAGCTTCCACTGCTCAATTTTAGAGATTTTAAATATTGGGAGTTCCCGATTTTCAATTCAGGTGAGTCGGAGTCAAAAATCGGCTGATTGGAGCTGATAAGTTCTACTTGAGCCCCCGATTGAGAATTTGGCTGGTTGAGATTCTTCCAAACGAAAAATGTAAAAACAAAGATCAATCCACACGCAAGAGCTCCTAACTTAATTCTACGCCCGTGAGGAAATGGGATGACCTTCTCATTAAACTCTGGATAAAATTCCTGATTCTTATGTTCATTGATACTCAGTAATTGAGCATGGTTAAGACTAAAATGAGCAAATTCTTCTATGAGCTCAGGAGACTCTTTAAGTTTATGTTCTAAATCTTGGATCTCATTCTCAGTTAACTGACCATCGAGGTATCGAAGCATCGTTGAGCGAAGTTGATCCTTTTGGTTTATATCGCTCATCTTTCTACTCCAATACAATCAGCCAAAGATTTGTGAATTCGACTAAAAGCCATGTAGAGCGCAGATCGAGTTCTTCCAGTGCGGTTTTCGATCTCGCTATAATGGTTGCCCTCGAAATATCGAAGCTTAATCAAATCTCGACTTTCACTTGGTAATTTTTCAATACACGTTTTTAGACGTGATTTACGCTCCTCTAACTCAGCTTCACTACCAAGATCCTCCATCTTTGAGCCGAGAGACTCCAAAACCTCTTCACTGAGTAACAGAACCTTTCGATTTCTTTTCCGAAGATTGGATAAGGCTACCCGCCTTGCGATACCCCGCGCCCAAGGACCAAAATCCAATCGGGGATCAAACTTAGACCATGATTTCAGTATTTCCACGGTAGTGTCAGAAAGAGAGTCTTCAGCGAGATGATAATCTTTAACAATGGCTAACAGATAGGCTTTCAGCATCGTGCGATGAGCAAGAATTTTTAGAAAAGCTTCTCTTTCAGCTTCACCTGACTTTGTCATGAATCACCGATCAAATCTAAATCCATCTATAAACTCTCTTTAGCGAGGGTATGAGCTATTGTTTTTCAAGCGACTCATCTAACAACATTTTTAAGAAAATTTCGAAATACCATTATCCTGCGCTACCTTTCGGCGAATTCAACCTAATGATTCAATTCTCATTAACCCTTAACCATTTCACTCAATCCCTAAAAAGAGTTTAAGAAAGAGGCCAAACCCAGGACCCCTACTATTCGACAATTCCTAATGATTATTCTAAACTATTTTATTTTACCAGAAGACCTCGAGCCTTAAAGTAGACGCTGTATTTACAAATCAGAGCGAAAATTCCCATATAGTGAATGATAATTGGAGCCAGAATTCATGAAGATATCCAATCTTACTCAGTTGAGCTCGCTACTCATATTGGCAGGAACTCTATCCATTTGGACTCCGTCCAGCTCCGGTCAGGAAGTCACCATCACTGGAAAAGATGGTTTACTCCAATGGCACAACGTAACTCTGACTCTTTCCGGTCCCCAAGCGAGTGAAACGGGGACACCCAATCCGTTTTTAGACTACCGTTTTAATGTTACCTTCCAACATCCCGCTACGGGATTGACCTATCAAGTTCCCGGTTATTTTGCCGCGGATGGAAATGCGGCCAATAGTTCATCTACCAGCGGAAATAAGTGGCGAGCCCATCTCTCACCGGATCACACTGGAACCTGGAATTATAAAATTTCTTTTCGTAAGGGAAAGCACATCGCTGTTAGCTCAAACGTCAAGGACGGAGAAGCCGTCAAACCCTTCGATGGACTGAGTGGCAAATTCAAGATTGAGAAAACAAATAAGAAGGGACGAGACCTCCGGGCAAAAGGGCGGTTGAGTTATGTAGGGAAGCACCATCTTCAATTCCAAGGGAATAAGGAATATTTCCTCAAATGTGGCGCCGACGCCCCCGAAAATTTTTTAGCTTACCAAGGATTTGATGGCGACTTTAAAACGGATGGCCACAAAGACAACCTCATCAAAACCTGGGGCCCTCACATCAAAGATTGGAAACCAGGAGACCCAACTTGGAAAGACGGTCAAGGCAAAGGCATCATCGGTGCCATCAATTATTTAGCTTCGCAGGGACTCAATGTCTTCTCCTTCATTACCCTCAATATTGATGGGGATGATCGTAATGTATTCCCTTATCTCAACTACAAGGAGCGGGAACGCATTGATTGCTCACGAATGGATCAATGGGCTATCGTCTTTGAACACGGTAACAACATCGGCATGTACCTTCATTTCAAAACGATGGAAACCGAGAACGAACTCCTTCTCGATAAAGGAAACCTAGGAACTCACCGTAAACTTTACTACCGCGAGTTGATCGCTCGATTCAGCCACAATTTAGCACTCAATTGGAATTTAGGCGAAGAGATCAACAACGCTAATACCCAGCAAAAAGCAGCTTGGGCCGATTACTTTGCTACCAACGATCCCTATACCCATCACATCGTGATTCACAATATGAATGTACCCCATTACGACTTACTTGGGGATGCATCAAAACTCACCGGGTTTAGTTTGCAGACGAGTCGACCCGATTTCAGAAATGTTCACAGTCGAACCTTGGATTATATCAACCGCTCTATCAAAGCCGGGAAACCGTGGGTCGTAGCCTGTGACGAGCCCGGAGATGCTCAACACGCCTTGATCACCGACAAAGAACGACCACGTCACGACAATGCTAGGAAGAACGCGCTCTGGGGTAACATCATGGCAGGGGGAGCCGGTGTGGAATGGTATTTTGGCTATCAGCATCCCCACAGTGATCTCACCTGTCAGGATTATCGTTCACGTGAAAATATGTGGGTTCAGTGTCGCTACGCACTCGAGTTTTTTAGCCAGCACAACATTCCCTTCTGGGACATGAAAAACGCGAACGCAAAAATATCGACTAAAAACGGATATTGTCTCTTCAAGAAAAATGAAGTCTATCTGGTTTATTTAAAGGAAGGGGGACGAACTCAACTCGATCTCACGGATACAAAAGGAATCTTTGAAATCCTTTGGTACAACCCAAGAGAAGGCGGTGAATTAAAAACAAGTTCAACCCTCCTTGCCAATGGAGGGACGAAGGTCACTCTAGAAGCCCCCTCTAACGGACCCAACGAAGACTGGTTAGCCTACGTACGCCCTGGCGATCCCAATCGAGACTACCCCCCAAGTGTAGCTGCGGGTAATGATCGCACGGTGATGTTGCCAAAGAATAAAAATTCGGTCACGATTGAGCTCAACGGTAAGATCAGTGACGATAACAAGTCGAATGTGCCCCACTCAGCCCGTTGGTCTAAAGTCAGTGGGAAAGGTAAAGTCGAATTTGAAGCCGTAAACAAACAATCGACTCGAGTGACTCTAGAAGGCGCAGGAACTTATCAACTCAAATTGATGGCTAACGATGGGAATCAAAGCACTGAAGACACCTTGACCATCGTCGTAGAACCCTTCCAATCCAGGGTCACTCGAAGCCTGCGTCCCATCGACGACGCATTTATCGAAGGCAATCGTACGATCAAGTCTCAACATCTCAAGGTTGAAGGAAATCGTCGCATCGCGTATTTAAAGTTCAATCTTCCTAAGTTGCCTCCGAAAATTTTAGACCTGCAGTTAAAGTTAACAGAAGCTGGAGATACTGGGAGAGGTCAATTTAAGGTTCATTTAGGATCTCATTCCAATTGGACGAGTACAACTCTAACAAAAGAGTCAGCTCCTAAAGCTAAAACGCTCATTGAAGCACGCTCCGTCAACGCAAGTAATGGTTCTGCGATTTTAATCCCCGTGATGGCCTTGGCAAAACAAACGGGAGTCCAAACCCTTATTCTGTCTCTCGCCCCTGGAGGGAATGACATTTGGTTTAGCTCAACGAGAGGAAACGCAAGCCCTCAACTTCTCATCACTTTTGAGGATGATGATGGCACTTATTCAAACATTGGGGAATCGGCTCAATCTCCCCCTCGATCCTCAAGTGCTCCTCAACCTTCCAAAAATTCGTTGGTACTTTCAGCTTTAAATCATTTCAAATCCGTCGCTCAAAATGAATTCGTACCAGCATACCGCGATGAAGAGAGGAAAGCCTTGGCGATCAATGCAGCTCTCTACCAAGGAAAATTCGCCGCAGCTGAAAGCCAGTTCAAAGGAAAAAAGGGAATTTACGATATCGTTCTTTCAACGATGACTGAAACCGATGGTGAATCTAGCTATCGGCTTCTAGTGAAAGGAAATAAAATCGGCGAAGTTCAAAACCCAGAATCGGATGTAGATTACAAAATCGTGAACCACCGTTTCAAAAACATCTCTCTTTCACCGGGTGACTCCCTTCGCGTGGAATTTAACTCTCATTCAAATGGAAAGATTCCTGAAGGAGATGCCTTCGCTTTTTCTCGAGGGCGGTGGCAATCCTTGATTCTTCTCAAACCGGGTGCCTCTCTAAAAAAGGGTGGGAGTTCATCGTCAAAATCCTCCCCAACACCCACCAAGCCAACCGTCCCCTTCAAGTTGACTTACAATCCCAAGAAGGCCAAAAAGGTTCACGTTCAAACAGATGGCATGCTTGTTGTCGAAGCTGAGAACTACGATGCTGTCGATCGACAGAAGCATCGAACTTGGTACCTCACAACTCAAGACAAAACACCCAATGTGAAGCCTGATCCTGATCCAAATCACGCCAAAGGTGCCAGCGGAGGGGCCTACTTAGAGCTACTTCCCGATACTCGCGTCACCCATGGCGACCCTCTCGTCAATGGAGTCAGCTTCACAAATACCCCAGGTCAGTGCAGTGTTTTGTATTACCCGGTCATCATTAAGAAGCCTGGTCGATACTACGTTTGGGTTCGCATGTGTTGTACGGGATCCGAAGACAATGGATTGCATGTAGGGATCGACGGCAAGTGGCCAGCCTCCGGTGCGCGATTACAGTTTACCGGGAAACACGGGCAGTGGCAGTGGGACTCACGTCAACGAACACAAAAAGTTCACACGGGAGTCTTGGGACAAATTTGGCTCGACATCGATCAGCCCGGCCTTCACACCATCATGTTCTCGATGCGGGAAGATGGATTTGAATTTGATAAGTTTCTCTTAACTCAAAGTAAAGCCTCGATGAAAAGCAAAACCACGGTGCTGGGGCCCAAGGCAAGCCCCATGCTTAAGAAATAAGGCCAGCTGGATAGTCACCTATAAGTGTGATCGAAGAGAAGCGAACTTGTGATGAAGACAGTTGAATCTCCAGCTCGTGAACCCATCCTAGGTTGTATAGCAGACGATGTAACCGGTGCTACGGATTTAGGGATCCATCTTGCACAAGGGGGAATGCGAGTCGTTCAGTTCTTTGGAATTCCAGATTCAAAAGAACTTGAAGATTTAAATGCTGACGCGATTGTAATCGCACTGAAAACTCGTTCGATTCCTGCCACCGATGCCATATCTCAGTCACTCCAGGGTTTGTTTGCTCTAACCAATATTGGAGTTGAGCGCATTTATTTTAAGTATTGCTCAACCTTTGACTCTACTGAGGAAGGGAACATCGGACCCGTTGCCGAGGCCTTGATGAAGGCTCTCAAAATGGATCAAACGGTATTTTGTCCAGCTTTACCCACCAACGGCCGAACGGTCTACCAGGGGCATCTCTTTGCTAATGGTTCCCTTCTAAATGAGAGTGGAATGGAGCTGCATCCTCTAAATCCGATGAAGGATGCCAATCTGATTCGTATTCTTAGCCGGCAAAGTCAACACCAGGTAGGGCTTGTCCCCTATGAAGTCATCTCCACCGGAAAGGAATCCGTTTCGAATCAGTTACAGGCTCTTGCGAAGGAAGGTAAGCGCTTGATCATCGTTGACGCGAATGATGATCAACACCTCAAAACTCTTTCTGATATAACCGCAAACATGAAATTGGTGACTGGGAGTTCGGGTTTAGCTCGTTATCTCCCAGAAGCCTATCGACGAGAGGGCTTATTAAAAAGTCCTCGATTCGATCCTACTTTACCTAAGGCTGAAGGTCGAAGCTTAATTCTCAGCGGAAGCTGCTCTAATCAAACGGCTCGACAGGTTGAACACATGATCCCGCTGAGTTCTTCCTGGCGAATCTATATTCCCCAACTATTAAAAGACCCATTAGCTTACTTAGATAAGGTCATCACCTGGGCAAATAAATCTTCACCAAAAATTCCACTGCTTCTGTATTCAACGTCCCCCTCCGATGAGATTATCAGCTTACAAAGTCAATTCGGCAAAGAACGAGTTGCAGAAGCCATCGAAGAATTCATGGCTGAGGTCGCCGAAACGTTGATTGAAAACGCATCGATTCGGCGGTTGATTATTGCGGGAGGCGAAACTTCCGGTCGGGTGATGCAAAAACTGGAAATTAAATCATTAGGTATCGGTAGTGAAATTTGCCCGGGCGTACCGTGGACTGAAAGTACAACATCAGGAATTCAACTAGCCATCGCATTGAAGTCAGGGAATTTTGGACCCGTTGACTTTTTCTCAAAAGCATTGGAAATGCTTCCATGAATGAACGAGAGATAAGAGAACAAATAGCACTCCACGGGCAATCCCTATTTAACCGAGGATTTACCGGCGGAAGCTCGGGGAATATTAGCGTTCGTCTAAAGGATGGAATTTTGGTCACCCCCACGAATTCTTGCTTAGGTCGACTCGATCCTGATAGGATTTCAAAATTGAGTTTAAAGGGAGAACTTCTTTCGGGTGATCAACCATCAAAGGAAGCTTTTCTGCATCAATCTATTTATAAAGCTCGCCCTGACGAACAAGCCATCGTTCACTTGCACTCTTCTTATTCCGTTGCTGTATCTTGCTTAGCTGACATCGATCCCAAAGATGTTTTACCTCCCATCACCGCCTACTATGTGATGCGAGTCGGGAAACTCCCCTTAATTCCATACTATGCCCCGGGAGATGTTGAGCTTGCAGGAGCCGTCGAAGAACAAGCCGTTCATTCTAGAGCGGTACTCTTAGCGAACCATGGCCCCATCGTTTCGGGGCCCAGCTTGGATCATGCTGTCAATGCAACGGAAGAACTCGAGGAAACCGCAAAGCTCTTTTTAATGTTAAGGGGACAACCCACTCGATTCTTAACGGCAGAACAATGTGAGGATCTTCAACAACGGTTCCCATCCTAATAAAACCATGAAGCGACGAACGGATTTTGTTTTCGATTTATTTAAGTATCTCCAGTAGGAACGATATCCACCGTTTCTACCATCAAAACGACGGTCTTCTCGGGAGCCCGAGTTCGGTGGACAACTCCCTTAGGCACAACGAATCCCTGTTGAGGTTGGAGCTCAACTGAATCCTGTCCTTCGATATCAATAATTAACAGACCACTCAAAGTAAAAAAGAATTCGTCTTCATCTTTGTGTTGGTGCCAATGGTATTCCCCTTCGAGGATTCCCAACCTCACAACCGAATCGTTGACTTGGCAAAGAGTTTGATTGTACCAACGATCCGTACATCGATCGACCAGCTTCGGAACATCTACAAGTTCTAAAGCGGGATAAAGGATGTTCATATGGTTGATGTAAGGATATTCTTTCTCGTTCATAAGAGCTCAATTCTTCTAGTGACTTCACCTTACCAAAACGAGACCTTTAGAAAGAGACTGAGCACTCTCAACGAAAAGGTCGACAACATGGTACGCAAGCTGTCTCATCTGTTCTGAATCATTCTCCAATACAGAGAACACTCCCATCCTTCGTGGATAAATAGATTCTCTTTTCTGTCACAGCTAGTCCATCCCACAAGGGGACTGGAATAGGGATCTGATCTAGAAGTTTTCCATCTACGGTGGAACGCACTTGAAGCGAGCCGTTGGTATTCGCCGTAAAGATTCGATCACCCGCTAAGACTAAGCCTTCGATTCGACCCTTGGTTTCAGCCTTTGAATTATTGAAAACGGGGACAACCCACTTCGCTCTTCGAGCTAAACGATTAGCCTGCCAGGGGGACCTTCCGGCCCGACTTTCTGATCCCAGTTTCCAGCCAGTAAGCCATTTTGTATCGAATTTTTCATCCTTGTCGATTTTGAAATCTCTTCTAAACAGAGTTTCCATCCCTTGGAGACAACCGATGAGAGTGTTATCCCGAAATGCCACGAGTGGACGTTTTCGAGTGTGCTCTTTGGTTCGTCTCATATGCCGAGGCGCATAAGACCAACTGCCTTGAGGGACCCAGGCTGAAGCTTTTCCCGTATTCAATTTAGCGTAAGCTTGCCACGGTTTAACAGTCATCGAGCCATCCTTACGGCTAAACTCCCAACGGGACATTGCAACACCTTCACCCTGGCGGTGGAGCAAATCAAAGTTATCAAACTCTAATCCAGAACTGTTGTAGAATCCTTTTTGAGGCACGGTGTTGAGCCTCTTGACCCAAAGCTTCTTGCCACTCTTGGGCTCAACTGCGAAGACTAAGATCCCTCCGTCAGCAAAAGATTGACGCCCGGCGGCAAAGTATGCGACGTCATTCACCAATAGAACACTTCCTGGAACGGGCCAAGGAGACTCAAGTTGCCCGTAAGTCACGATGCGTTCTTCAAGGGGTGCGGCCTTGAATTTCCACATAAGGTTTCCATCGCTTAGGCGTAAGCAATAGACGTAACCATTGCGAGATCCAAAAAGGCACATCCCTTTATGAAGGGTAGGTGCAGTATCCACCCGCCCACTCACTGGAAACCGCCACTCTTCCTTCCCTGATCGAGAGTTGAGAGCTACAACCTCTTGGGCATCGGGACGAGCCACAACTACTTTCCCGTTGGCAATTACGGGAGCAGTAATCGGTCCGTTAGAGAAAGGATTTTCACTCCAGTCTTCACTTAAGGGTCCCTTGACGGCCACCGAACCGAGTTCAGAGGACCAAATTACTTTTAACGAATTGGGACCCTTCGCTAAAGTGCTTGAGCTTCTCCAGCCATCGTGACGATAACTGGGCCAATCATCTTCTGAGCTTATCGATAGAGAATCTTCTCCAAGGTTGATTCCTTCATTTCGAGTTAATGAGAATTCGATATCCTTTAAATCGCGGTTTGCTGGATTACCATTTGGGCGTGCGGGTGCTAATGCCGCATAGCCTCTCAGCATGGGCCAACACACACAATGCTTGGGCGCTACATATAGCAAGCCATTAGCGGGAACCCATCCCGTGTCACGACCACAAGCCGCTTTGGTAATCCGATTGGCATCGACCTTCCCCGTCTTGAGATCGGTGAGGTCCATTTCACCGGAAAGGAAATACTTTTGAGTCGCCACTGGAGGAAAACAATGAGCTAAACCGGCACTTAAATTACGTTCGACTTGCCCCGTTTCAAGATTGATCGATGCAAGCTTCGGTTTGAGGTACTTGGTTTTCCTTTTCGGTTTCTCACCTTTAACTTTAGGCTGATTGGGAACTCGTCCGCCCGTTAAAACCCAAGCTTGGTCTTTAATAAATATAGCTCTCGCTTGCCTCCAGTGACTCATGGCCGGCGGAAAGTGATGATCAAAAAGAGAGGATCCGTTACTTGATGCTAAAACATGAAGTGAGTTACCGGGGGAATTATCATTAAAGGAAGAAACTTCGTAAGCGAGCTTTCCTTCGTGGTATACGACATGCTTCACCGAAGCCAACCAGGGATAGGAGTCTTTTCGCCATAGTAAGCTTCCCGTTTCTTCTTCTAAAACGACTGCTTCAACTTTTTCTCCCTTACGAGCTTCTCCTTGAATATAGGCGACCAACTTTTCTCCAATGACGACCGCCCTTGGATCATTTGTTTTTTGAGCCCAGTTTAAGGATTCAGACTTTACATCGAAAGACTCGATAAGGTTTTTACTGATCACGAGGAGGCGACCATCTTTATACAGGAACTGAGTCGGTTGTCCCTTGGTGGGATACTCATGAAGAACCTTCCCACTGGCTCCATCCAATGCTAAGACTTTGTCTTTATCAAAAATAAAGAGATACTTCCCACCCGCTACTGGAGGCACACTTCCCTTGGCACGACGAAAATGGTATCCCCCCGCTGCCGGAGATAAATCTAACGGACGTTCCCAAAGTCGCAAGCCGTTAAAAGCATCCCGAGTGAGTAGGCCGATATAGTACAAGCGACCAGAAGCCGTCACCATACTACTGAGTTCCTCCCAAGGACCTGCTAACCATCGCACTCGACGTGGAGGGCCCACCAGTTGATCTTTAGATACCGCATTGGCACTCGGCGAGTGACGAGGATGCGACCATTCATCCATTTCTTTAGGCCAGGGCTTTTTTGCTCTGAGCCAAGATCGGTTTTGGAATTTGACCTCCTCGATATTCTCAAACCCTTGCTCCTGAAGCTGGGCTACCTCCATTCCTATTTTTTGAATAAGCAACACTCCGTTGGGAGTTAAAACTCTCATCAATTCTTTCAATGGAATGGATTGAGGAAGCTCATTTTTAATCCAGATAGCATTGACCAAATTTTCAGTGTAAGGCAGGCTGCTCTTCTTATAGAGGGAATCCACGGAGATGACTCCATTCAAGCCTTTCTCACTCAAATACTGACGCTTCTCTTTTACTTTCTCATCATCCACCTCAAGGAGATGAATGAGAAATCGCCCACCTTGAGAAAGCTCAACGGTTGAATTTAAATCTTCAGAACCGATTTGAGTTAAAAGCCCACCCGATATTCCCAACGCTTGATCAAAGGAATTTACCGGCTGTCCTTGCGCTTGAATGGAGTTCAAGGAAATGAATAAACAAAAAACAAACCCGGCCATCCCAATGGGGAAGAAGTTTCGCATCGATTTCATATGAATGTCCTAAATGAGGATCAATGAATGCCCCCCTATCCACAAGAAAGATGGATTTATAGGTAGGTTGGCGGAATTGGAAATCGCAATTTTTTAGTTCTTCATATGATAGCTGAGAACGAATTGAAACTTCAAACAACAATCTTGAGGTACTCTCGATACCTCAAGATTGTTGTTGCTAACCTTTATTATTTTAAATAGTGCTTAATTAGTTCCTGTTGATTAAACAGGAACTAAGCCGAGTTGAGACCAACTCGGCCGCGAACATTGGCGCGAAGAGCCTATGTTTAGCGGAGTGAAAGCAAATCATAGATATGCTGGAACGGTTGAAGCTGTCTCCAAAGGAACTTGTTTCAACAAAAACTAAATAGTTCCTGCTCATGAAGCAGGAACTAAGCTTGCTTGGGATCCAGC
>JANQLS010000142.1 GCA_028280485.1 Planctomycetota bacterium | reverse complement strand
CGGAGTGCGTTTCAACCGTTTCGACAATTCTTCGAATTGTCTGCACTCCGCTAAACATAGGGTCTTCGCCCCTATGCAGTAATAATGGAACAAAGACCTAGGGTCTTTATTCCATTATTACTGCATAGGGGCGAAGACCCTATGTTTAGCGGAGTGCAGACAATTCGAAGAATTGTCGAAACGGTTGAAACGCACTCCGAAGGAGTTTGTTTCAACAGAAACTAATTAGACTGGGTTTTAGCGGTCGTGATCTTTCCCCGAGTGAGTAGTGGCGAGCCTCGTTAATTTTCGCTGAATCCTCCTTTGATTCCGAGTCGAGAACTCCTATCATTTGAGGTATCGATCAAAGCTCTAAGACGCGTTTATCCATCACCTGAAGATAAACAGGGTAAAGAGACAGGTAAAATGAGTAAAAAGCCAAAAAGATTCCTCTTATTGTTAATCGTCTTTTGCGTTCCTTTGCTTGGAGGTTTCGGTTTTTGGTGGCTGACAACTCCCAGCCAGACTCTCACCCTTTTTATCGAGGCGCTGGAAAAAGGAGAGACAAAAACGATTAATGATTTCCTTGAGAGTCCTTATCAATTTGAAAGTTCGGGCGACAAAATCGGATTCATTGGATTTAAAGAAAAAAGCCCCAAGCGAAGATTAAAAATTTGGCAAGACGCACTAAAAAAAGATCTAAAGATTAAAGAACGAAGTTTTACTGATCTGTTGACTGGGCAATCTCAAGCGACTTTGCGAGTCCATTCCACTGTGATGGTTAATATGGGCAGGCCCTTTCGGGGCCAAAATCAGGCTCAGAAGTCTAAAAAAGGTTTAGAGCCTAAAACCCTCAATCTCACCATCAGCGTCAATCGAAATAAGATCCGTTTGAAACAAACACTAGAAGAACCCGCTGAAATGGGCATCTTCACCTATTACCGTACCCCATCAGGGCGGCCGCCAACTCATTGGTAATCTGAGCTATGAGCAAAAAACCCAGACGTTTTTTACTCCTATTGGTCATCATCTGCGTTCCACTTCTCGGTGGCTTCAGTTATTGGTGGCTGACAACCCCCAGCCAGACTCTCACCACCTTTATCGAAGCATTAGAAAAAGGGGATACAAAAACTATTAATGCCTTGCTGGAGAATCCTTATCAATTTGAAAACTCTGGGGACAAACTGGGATTCATTGGGTTTACAGAAAAGAGCCCAAAACGTACTTTAAAGATTTGGCGAGATGCATTGAAGAAGGCATTAAAAATCAAAGAGAGAGAATTTAATGACTACTTAAAAGGGCGAACTCAAGCCGAATTAAGAGTTCAATCACTAATCGTCATCAATCAAACTAGAGTTAATAAGATAATAGGTTTAAAGAAACCTTTAGTACCGAAAACTCTTAACTTAACAATCATCGTCAATCTAAACAAAATAACCCTGAAACAAAAATTAGAAGAGCCGAAAAAATCGGTCATCTATTCACAAAATCGTTACTCTTTTTGAGTCAGTCGTAGTCATGAGTAAAAAGCCAAAAAGATTCCTTCTTATATTAGGCTTCATTAGCGTTCCCCTCATCGGGGGATTCAGTTATTGGTGGCTGACAACCCCCAATCAAACTCTCACCAAGTTTATTGAGGCACTGGAAAAAGGGGATAAGGAGGCAATAAACGGATTCCTTGAAATCCCTTATCAAATTGAAAGCTCTGGAGACAAGCTAGGCTTTATTGGGTTTGAAGATAAAAGCCCCAAGCGAAAACTCAAAATTTGGCAAGACGCCTTGAAAAAAGCCTTAAAAGTCAATGAACGAAACATGAGCGACCTGATCACCGGACAGGCTCAGGCAACCTTACGCGTCCAATCCACAGTCTTTGTCAACATGAGGTTTTCGCCCAACAATCCAACTAAGAATAAAGGCCTAGAGCCTAAAACTCTCAATCTAACCATCACCGTCACTCGAAATAAAATTAGCTTAAAACAAAAACTCGAGGAACCCGATTCAATGGGCTACTACCGTACTACTTATAAAGGATCACCCACTTCTTGGTAAGAACAGCATGAGTAAAAAGCCTAAAAGATTCCTCCTCTTCCTTGTCTTCATCTGCGTCCCCCTCATCGGAGGATTCAGCTATTGGTGGTTGACAACCCCCAGTCAAACTATCACCACGTTCATCGATGCACTGAGAGAGGGAGATACAAATACAATTAACGCTTTACTTGAGAACCCTTATGAATTTGAAATCTCTGGTGACAAGTTAGGCTTCATAGGATTTAAAGAGAATAGCCCCAAGCGAAAGCTAAAGATTTGGCAAGACGCTTTGAAAAAAGCCTTAAAAGTCAAAGAGAGAAATCTTGATGATTGGTCAACGGGAAAAGCTCAAGCCACATTGAGAGTTGAATCAACTGTTAAAGTGTATCAGGGGAGAATTCGGGTTAAGAGGATTCAAAAAAAATCATTAGAACCCAAAACGCTCAAATTAACGATTATCGCTCATCTCAATAAAATCACTCTGAAACAAGAACTGGAAGAGCCAAATGAGTCGAATATTATTTTGCTCTTCCAGGAATCCTTTTGATCAATTGGATAATTCAACCATGAGTAAAAAACCAAAAAGAATCCTATTCCTATTGATCCTTCTTACTCTCCCCCTATTAACCGGCTTCGGTTGGTGGTGGTCGCAAATTCCGGGAGAAACTTTGGCCTCCTTTATCGAAGCTCTTAAGAAAGGTGATGAAGAAAAGGTTAATTCACTTCTTTCAGCCCAATTTAACTACGAGCAAGAAGGAGAAAAATCAGGATTCATCGGCTTTAAAGAAAAGAGCCCCAAAAGAAAACAAAAGGTTTGGCAAAAAGCCTTAGAAAAAGAGCTCAAGTACTCCGAACGAGGATTTACCGATTTCCTATTAGGTCGAGTGGAAGCTCAACTGAAAGTAAAATCGACCGTACACGTAAACTGGTTGCGGGCTATGCCAACCCCACGAAATAAATTCAATAAAAACTTAGAGCCTAAAACCCTCATTCTCACTATTAGAGCGGTTGGCAATCAGATCGAACTTGAACAGAAACTCGAAGAACCCCAAACGATGACCATCGTAACTTGGGATGAGACGAGTTGGTTTAGCCATGCCAGGGATTTTAGTTCCTCATGAACAGGCCTCAGAGAATTCGCAAGTGAGGTCATCCTCACTGAAGTCGAGTGAGCAATGCCCAATATTGTCAAAGGGTGCCTCACCAAAGAATAAATACCTTACAGTGAGAATGGGGTCGGAAATACTCACGTTACCACTGTCATCAATATCGATAGCGTCTATACATCCCAAACTTTCCTCTCCCAAAAAGAGATAGCTTAGACTGTAAACCAGGTCGGAGATTTCGATCTGTCCATCGTTATTACTGTCTCCTCGCAAAAACTGAACATGCTTTAAACATTCTCCATTTTCGTGGGCTCCCATATCGGGCGCGCCTTCACAATCACGAAGATAACCAAAGATGTCGGTCGTGACTCCTTCAACTTCAATTCCAGCATTTCGAGCCGGAGACCCCTTTTCTAATCGAAAGTTAGGTGCTTGCTCAATGTATTCGGGTAAGGTCATGAAACCACTGCGAACGTCGATGCGTTGAGTTCGTTCAAAGTCCATCAATCCGATACTTTTAAAAAGCGGATCTTGATTGATGTTACCTTCTCCGGGCCACACATCATCGGTTTCGATACACGAATTTTGAACTTCGATTTCTGTATGATCAGCCTGAGTTCCGATATAGGCGGTTGGGTTTTGCCAAACGATGCAATTCGTCATGTGGAGCTCAAACGATCGACTGTTTTCCACTCCAACGAATTCATTTCGACTCACCGTACAATGGTAAAGTTTAGTGATGCCCCTCCAATCACTGTGCACTCCAATTTCATTCCCGTAAAAAATACAATTATAAAAATGAGCTTCACCGTTACGGATGGCCGCACCTTCGATGCGATTACCCGAAAATTCGCATCGTTTAAAAGTGGTCACTTCTTCACCCCGACAATAAAATCCATCGGGATCATTACTCGTAATCACACTATCAAAAATTTGGGGTTCTGAATCGATGACGGCGATACCCCCACCGCCCAATTCAATCTGGTTGTGCTTGATCAAACAGTTTGAAATAATGGGATTCGAATCTTCCTCACATAAAATCCCTCCCCCGTATCCGTCGTAACCTAAGTTACCTACGATTTCACAACGATCAATTTTGGGAGATGCTCCATCAAAGCATAAGATCGCAGCCGCCTCTTCCGCCCAATTAAAATTAAATGTACAACCTGATAGGGTTCCGTGACTTTCGCCCATCAAGGCGATGGCTCCACCGCGAAATGTAGAATTCCTAGTAAAGAGGCTATTTTCAACAGTTGGAGAAGAATCTCTACAATAGATTGCTCCCCCTTTTCCTTCTCCGGTTTGGTTTTCATTAAAGTGGCAGTTTTTAATGGTGGGCGAAGATTGATCGAGGCAAACAATCGCCCCTCCATTGTGATTCCAAGGATCATCGGTGAGAGTCCCCAAACCTTTCCTCAAGGTGAACCCATCGAGAATCGTTTGCTGCGTCTCCCCACTACGAAAAATAAAAATAGAAGCTTCTTCCAACGAAATGGGCTCTTCAGACATTTGAAGAACCGTACTTTCAGATCCTTCCTTCGAACGAATGATGAGATTTTTACCTAAGACTCGTTCTTCACCTTCTTCAGGGATTGGAACCTGAAGATTGATATTGAGGGGAGCCTTCAAAATGTACTCCCCGGGTTCGACGAGGATGATGTCGCCATCTTGAGCTCGATCCAGAGCCTTTTGAAAGGTTTTATGATCGTCATCACCCGAAGAATCGATAGTGATGATCTCACTCTGGATGGTAGTGGAATAAACGAGGAAAGCCAAAAGAGCGAAGGAAGACCTGGATCCAAAGTTCATCGGCACACCTTTGAGATTAAATCGATTTATCACAATCTGAGATCACTCCTATCAAATATCGTAATCTGGATTTCTCTGAAGAGTTAAAACCAATTAAGATAGAATCTTTGAAAACCAAGATCTATTGAAGAGTATTGAAAGTTCCATGAACACCTCAGAACCCCATTCCCTCCTCCCCCTAGAAGTACTTCAAGAAGCAAGGGAAGACACTTCGATGGGACGCAACGAGGAGGCATTAAAAAAATTCCTTTGGTTCCATCATAATGCCTTAGAATACGACATGACCTTAGTGGGAGTCCGCTTGTCCTTTGCACTAGGCTACTGGGGAGAGCTTGCTAAAAAGTACGAGCCCGCGAAGAGATCTCTTCAAGAAATTCGGGATGAGTGCAAGGACAAGATGAGCAGCGTTCTAATTGACACCGAAAAATTTCAAAATTTATTCAGTGAGTATCATGAACTCAATCGAGCACTCGAAGAACTTCACTCAACTGTTGATCATTTCAAAAAACTTCACTTAAAGAGAAAATTACCATTGTCAATTTATCAATTGGTAGAAAAGGAATTAATAAAAGCTGAAGAGTATCTACTTTGCAGTGAATATATGGATATCGAGATCTTATTCCCGAAAGAGTTGAAGTTTTATAGGGAAATTTATGAGCATGAAGAAGAGTGGAAAATCCAAAATCCGGACTTGCCAGCACCGCCCTCGGCTTATCTGCGGTTTATGAAACAAGTTTGCCTTTGGATTATTGTCTTAGTTCATACCGATCGAATTGAGGAAGCAAGGGAACTTAAAAACCGCACTCTAAAAGAAGTTGAAGAAGAGGAATTCAAAGCCTCTTTCGAATTAAAGGTGGATGAGCTTTTAAATTGAAACTTTAGTTGTAGCCAAATTCTACAGCAACAACTCTTGAATCACCTCACCCGCGACATCCGTTAGGCGATAATCTCGGCCGTTGAATCGATAAGTAAGCTTCTCATGATCCAAGCCTAAGAGGTGCAGAATCGTCGCGTGGAGATCGTGCACATTGACGCGGTTTTCCACTGCCTTGTATCCGAACTCATCGCTGGCACCGTATTGGACTCCGCCCTTGATGCCTCCTCCGGCCAACCACATGGTAAAGGCATTGGGGTTGTGATCCCGTCCTTTGCTCCCTTGGGAATCGGAGGTTCGGCCGAACTCTCCTCCCCACACGACGAGCGTTGATTCTAACAGCCCTCGCTGTTTGAGATCGGTCAATAGAGCGGCGATCGGTTGATCGGTAGACTTTGCGGCAATTCGATGGTTCGCACCGATATCATTGTGCCCATCCCATGGAACATCCCCGACACCCCCACCTCCACCGTTCGTTCCAGCGTAAATCTGAATGAAGCGCACTCCTCGTTCGACGAGACGACGGGCGGCTAAGCATTGCTTCGCCACCAACTGAGTCTCTTTCTTATCGACTCCGTACATCTGTTGAGTAGCTTCCGACTCTTGGCTGACATCCATCGCCTCAGGAGCAGCCGTCTGCATGCGGTAAGCGAGTTCGAAGGATTCTAACCTCGCCGACAAATCAGCTTCATAGGGTCGCAGCTTGCTGTGCTCTTCATTGAACTCTTTAAGAAAATCTAAAACCGTTCGTTGTTGCTTATCATTGAGAGACTTCAATCGATCAAGATTCGCGATCGGGGTTTGACTGCGCCCGTCGATGGCTGTAGGTTGATAAACTTTGGGTAAAAATCCGGGAGCCCAAATGGGATCATCACCGCGAGGCTTGACGCCATGCATGACGACGAATCCCGGTAGATTTCGATTTTCGGTTCCTAATCCATAAGTGACCCACGATCCCATACAGGGACGTCCTTGCAAAAAGAATCCAGAGTTCATCTCCAGCATCGCCGGAGTGTGGTTGTTGGATCTTGAATAGCAAGAATAGATAAAAGCCATGTCATCCACATGGCGAGACATATGGGGAAAAATCTCTGAAACGTAAGCTCCGGATTCACCGTGGCGTTTAAATTTAAATGGAGAACCTAAAAGCTTCCCTGTCGTCGTAAAGAATCCGGTTTTAGGATCGGCCCCTTTGAGCTTTTGACCGTTTCTCTTTTGAAGTTCCGGTTTGAAATCAAAGGTATCGACTTGTGACGGACTTCCCGGCATAAACAACCAGATGACCCGAGTCGCTTTCGGAGCAAAATGAGGTGATCTAACGGCACTCAATTCGTTCTTTCCGGTTTCCAGATTCGGAACCGGTTGAGCGCTGAGATAATTGGGGTCTTGAAGCAAGCCCTGCATCGCGAGGGCGCCAAAACCTAAACCGGTATGCTTCAAAAACTTTCTTCTTGAATGATATTTGAAGGCTTCTTCAAAACTCATGGAAAGACTCCAGATCACTTGATTGAGAGTTTAGTCGATATAAACAAATTCATTGAGACACATCAGCAATTGGCAGAAATCAACCAAAGCCTTCTCGCGAGCTTGGGGTGTTCCACCGTAGGATTTTTCTTGGTGCTCGATGAGCAACCTCATCCTTTGAACTTCTTTATCCGTGGGAGATCGAGAAAGCGCCTTCCAGTAGGCAGCATCGATCAGAGTTTCTAATTTAACTTTAGGATCCGTAGTCAGGGATTTAGCGAAATTCATCGCTAAGTCTCTAACAAAACTCGAATTCATCATCGCCAGTGCTTGAGGAGCCACCGTCGTAGTCGAACGTTCACCAATACTTTGCATGGCATCGGGAGCATCGAAGAGTTGGAGAGTTGGGATCAATCGACTACGCTTGATCGTCAAATAGATGCTGCGGCGAAGATTGCGCACATCCAAGGATCCCTTACCGAAGAGAGTTCGATCGAGTTTTCCACTCGTGGCCAGGAGAGCATCTCGAATGATCTCAGCATCGAGGCGTTTCGATTCCCGTCTCCAGAAGAGTCGATTCTCAGGATCTTTTTGGTAGTTACTCTTATCACTGGAATTTTGCTGCATGTAAACTTGGCTGGTCAAAATCAGTCGATGGATCGACTTTAATTTCCAGCCGCTGTCGATCAGTTTTTGAGCGAGGTAATCCAGCAACTCAGGATGGCTCGGGCGTTCCCCCTGAGTACCAAAATCATTAGGGGTAGAAACGATGCCTCGACCGATGTGATGTTGCCAAAGCCGATTGACGATCACTCGCGCGAGTAAATGCCCCGCTCCTTGCTCGGAGTCGGTGAGCCACCTAGCCATCGCCACTCTCGGTGGCAGTTTTTTGTCGGGAGTTGAGTTCCCAGAAGCTTGCGTCCAGCGACTCTTATCACTTGAAACCGAAGTCAACACTTGGAGGAAACCGGGCTGCGCCGGTTTTAACTTACTATTACTATTACCTCGAATGAGGTGATAAACCTTACGTGTGTTCGCACCAAAGTTATAAGTGGTTCCTCCATTACGAGCGGAATAGACTTTGGTGAGAGTTTGTTTCGGAGCTTTCTTTTCACTCTCGACAACCAGTTGTTGAAGCTCTTGCCAACCGGGATCTAAATTTTTATACCAAGCCAAAAGATCAGCCACTTGTTTCGGTGTTCGTTTATCCACCGCAACCTTCAAAAGATTGACGATCTGATCGGGAGGCCCACCCTTCTTCGCTTTAAAGTAAAATCCTGAGGGCCCGGAGGCGTTGACAATCTTCAATAAGAATGCGTTCTCCCCCGGCTTCAAGGCTAAGGTGATCTTATCCTGATCAGCCGCCACTCCTCCGGTGACTTTTTTACTGAGGACTTCTTTCCCATTGAGCCAAGCTTTGATGGCGTCGTCCCGACCCAGCGAGACTTCAAGCGAGACCGCTTCAGGAGCCACAATCTTACGGTAGAGATAATTAGCTGAATTATCCCCGGTCAAGGTATTGTGAATGGCGCCATCCTTCCAGTTCGGCCGAGCCGTCCACTTCAAGTTCCCAATCTTCTCTTTGATAGAAACCTTTTCTTCAGGGGGAAATTTCTTACTGAAGGCTTCATCAAAATTCCCTGCTTGTAAGGGACCTAAGTGATACCAAGTATCGATCGTAGGTCGAGGAGGATCTTTCGGACGATTCTTCTCCCATTCTAAAAACTTCGAAGGGAGTTTCTCTTTTTCATACTGAGTACGCTTAGCCACGAAGGGTTGATGCTTCTTATCAAACTCCGCCTTAGCTTTTGTATAAGCTTCGGGGTCGAGGTCGATTCCCACATCTGAAAAACCAAGTTCTGCGAAAGTTGAAATGAGCTCGTAATAATCCTTACTGGGCACAGGATCAAATTTATGATCGTGACAGCGAGCACATCCCAAAGTTAAACCCAAGGTAGCATTTCCTAAGGTGGCGATCATATCGTCAAGTTGTTCGTATCGACTCCGCTCACGTTCCTTCTGAGTTTGTTGAGTGGTAAAGGGACCGGCAACTAAAAATCCAGTCGCTGCAGTGCTCATGAAGTCACCCGGCTTTATATGATCACCCGCGATTTGAAGGCGAATAAATTCATCGTAAGGCAAATCTTGATTTAGAGCGCGAATCACAAAGTCACGGTAGTGATAAGCGAAAGGTCGATCTCGATCGAAGGCGTAACCATTCGATTCAGCGAATCGAGCTAAATCCAACCAATGTCGAGCCCAGCGTTCTCCGAAGTGTGGACTCTTTAAAAGTTGATCGACGAGATTTTCATAAGCCTTCGGAGAAGTGTCCTTTTCAAAGGCTTCGACTTGTTCCTTCGAGGGAGGGAGCCCGATCAAACCAAAGTAAAGTCGACGTATCAGGATTCTTCGGTCGGCCGTCGATGCCGGAGAGATGCCGCTCTCTTCAAGTTTATTGAGAATGAAGTGATCCACTTCGGTTTTCACCCAAGATTTGTTTTTAACCGAAGGAACTTCAGATTTTTTGAGAGCTTGAAAGGACCAAAATTTTCGTCCTTGTTCAATATCGATCGTCTCTTCAGAAACCGCTTCAGGATTGGCCTTTACTTTCCGGGGATCGAGGGCTCCATCCTGAATCCATTTGTTGAAGTCCTCGATGACCCGAGCTGAGAGTTTTCCTTTCGGAGGCATCTTGAGATCGCCCTCGTAGTGAAGGGCTTTGAGTAACAAACTGTCACCGGGTTTACCGGGGACGAGAGCGGGACCGCTGTCTCCGCCCCTCAAGATGGCGGCTCGATCGTCGAGGCGAAGCTTTCCCTTGAGTTTTCCGTTTTGCTCGGCTTGTACGGAATGGCAGGAATAACATTGCTCAACGAGCACGGGACGAATCTTTTTCTCAAAGAATTCAATTTTCTTGGCGTCTTCAGCTTGAGGGTGAGCTAAAAGACTCGTCAAAACGATTAAAGCAGTTGAAGATATCATTAAAATGAACTCGGACTAGAACGCCATACGTTGATGATTTACGAAGGGAATTACAGCAAGTCAACTCTCGAGCAACATCTTGAGCTTCACTTGGGAAGATCTCTTTGTAAATCTTTATTCTTTGCACCCTAATATTGTCATCGATTTAAACGTCTAAATCTACTGTAGATGCGCTTAAAATCTCTTGAGTTTTAAATCCTCGTACTTAATCTCAATACGAACCTTGGACCTGAGTTTCACCTTTTAACAAGAGATCGAGCCCCCCTTGAACACCTATCTATCAATGAAGAATTATTTCAAAATGAAGCAAGTTCATCCTTACCCCCGGTTGATACCAACCTTATTCATCGGGCTTCTACTTCAGTTCAACTGGAGTTGCTCTCAGCATCCTCTGGTCAAAAGTATCGAGAATTCATCCCAGTACACAACGGTTGGAACGATATTCAAGTCCTACTGTACGAGATGTCACGGTGAGAAAGATGACCTTCAAGGTGGATTAGATCTCAGAAGCCCTTCAAGCATCGCAGAAGGGGGAAAGTCAGGCCCCGTGATACTTCCGGGTAACGCCAAAGAGAGCTTGCTCTTCGAAATGATTCATGAAGAAGAAATGCCCCCAGACGGGGGAAAATTGAGCCCTAAGCAAATTAAAGTCATTCAAGATTGGATCGATGGCTTAGAAAGTTAATTTATACCTCACAACCTTGTGTTATGGTTTAAGGCATCTTTGATCTTCTGTTTTTCGGACCTCGTTAGAGAACCAAATCTCAATCAATGCAAAGGACCAGAGCTATGAACGAAAATACTCCTCTAACACCGGCACCGGAGCCCACCCGCCGAGAATTTTCGCAAAAGGCTCTTCAATCTCTTCTGACCTTCGCATTTTTAGATACGCTCTACGTTCACGATGCCTTCGCGGAGGAAATTAAACCCATCACCGGCAAATGGGTTAAGAGCCTGAACGACCTCGCTAAAGAGGTAAAAGATGAAAAAATCAAGCAACTCGAATGGCAGAAAAAAACAGAAGAGCTTCTCAAAAAAGTGGATCTCAAAGAACTCCTCCAATTGGTCGAATTCGACAAGTTAAAGAAGAAGGTCAAATATCGAGATAAGGGTGAACTCAGCCTTAGATTCAAGTTTAAACAGATCGAAGGCATTCCTACTAAACTCGTCTTTGGAAAGCAGATCTTCGCCTTAAAGAAAGGCTGTTCTGTCGTACCGCACGGTCACAATAACATGGCGACTGCCTTTTTAATCCTCGAAGGTAAGTTACACGGTCGACATTTCGATCGGGTCAAAGATGAAAAGAACCATATTTTAATCAAACCCACGATCGACGATACCTTCAAAGCGGGCCAGTACTCTTCAGTATCCGACTACAAAGATAATATCCATTGGTTTACCGCTAAATCCGACAAAGCCTTTATCTTCAACTTTCATGTTTTGGGCGTCGACGTCAACGACAAGAAGAAGTCGAAATACCAAAAACGTACGGGAAGGGTTTATCTCAATCCCAAAGGTGAAAAGCTTAAAAACGGCTTAATCTTGGCCCCTCGTATCAATTACAAACAGGCTCATAAGATTTTTGGATAGTCGTTACGGCTCTAATCCCCGATGAAAAAAACGCCCAAAAAAACGTTCTTCCTATTAGCCTTCTTCAGTCTAATAGTTCTCGCGGTTTTGGCTTACAGTCAACGGGCCTGGATTGAAGAATCCTGGCTCATATATAAATTGAAATCCGAGAATGAGACTGAAGTCGACGAAGCGGCTCATAAACTTTTGGCCATGAAATCTATTCGTGCCGTTCCCGCTCTCATTCAACAAATTCCCCGGGAAATCAATAAGGGCCGCATGATGTTCCGTCAATCCATCGGCTTGGCAGGATACCGTCATCACACCAATTCAGCGATTTATAACGCTCTTCATCAGCTCAATCCCCCCGCCAAAGAACTACTGGAAAAAGAGAAGACAATATCAGAGCTCCCAGAAACTAAAGAGCTCCTTGATTCTTTAAAACCGGGGCAAAAACTTTTTTATGACCCCAATTTGAAAAGCGACCTCCCTCGTCTTCGTTCTCTTTTAATTGAATAATGAGCACCGAACAAATTCCCCTTTGGGTTCTTCCGGGTATGGGAGCTACCTCTGAAATGTACAGCGGGGCTTGGGCAGATTTAAATCATGCTCAGTTCATCAACTGGCCTCTTTACAAGAAAGAATCGACCCTCAAGGACGTCGCCTTCCGTATTATCGATGAATATTCCATCTCGTCGCCTTACATCATCATCGGATCATCCCTTGGGGGAATGGTGGCACAAGAGATCGCTTCGATAGTTCCACCCGAAATCGTAATATTGCTCGGAAGTGCCCTTGATTATCAGGAAGTTCAATCCTTCCTAAAGTTCGCCAACAAACTCATCGATTGGGCTCCCCTCGAATCCATTCAGCACTTAGCAGGGATCTCTTCTGGAAATTTAGGACAGCAATTTCAAAAAACGGACCCTCAATTTATTCGAGCGATGTGTAAGGCACTCCCCACCTGGAAAGCCCCGTTAAATCCTAAGGTTAAAACTTGGCGAATCCACGGAGAGAAAGATCTGGTCATCCCGAGACCCCTTGATCCTGAGACCATCATCATTCCGGAGGCTGGGCATTTACTGGCAATCACTCACGCCAAGGAATGTATTCGAGAAATTCAACGACTATTAAAATCAGCCTAGCAAGCTAAGCTTTCGGCAATTCCCCTTCAGCTAACAGGGGAAGCCCATCCCAAACTCTGAAAACGTTGCGCCCTTTCTTCAGTTTTTGGAAAGGTCCTGGGGTTGCCGAACCGTTTGAAGGAATGGGCTGAGAGTAATAATCGAAATCTAAGATTTTATAGGGTTGGGATCCCACCCCACTGGGTTCAAAGGGAAGGTCGACAATTAAAGTGAGTTGCCTTTGATCGTATGAAACTTTTATCCCCTTCTTAAGAACACTGTTGGCATCATTTTTAAGCTGATGCTTTTGCCAAAATTGACGCCACTCTTTCATTGTTAAGGCGACCTTAATTCCCCCATTGAGCGACTGGGGATTTCCAAAACCGATTTCCTTTTTAACCATTTTAAAGAAATCTTCGCCCTTCCAGGGAGTGGGTCGATCAGAATAAGCGTTGATAAGAAAAGTACGATCAGTCTTCTCAGCATCGTAAATATTAAAATCAAGTCGTTGAGGCCCACTTCGGTGTGAAGGGTAATTGATATCCATCATCACCTTATGATTCACAAAGATATTATTAAAGAGTGAGTGATACCCGGTTTTGGTCCGGGCATTCACTTGATAGATATAAGCCCCTTGACCGTACTTTGACTCTTTTGGACTGTTAGCAAACAAATTATTAAGTACGGTAGAACCCGAGGCGTCGTGAACATAAAACTGAGCTCCCTTATTTTCTAGGGATATATTGTTATCGATATAGGCCCGGTCGTACTTGTAGTCGCTCATTTCAACAAAGATCCCCCGAGCTCCATTTCTATAAACAAAATTGCGTGTTACCCGAGTTTCTGGAAATTTGTTATCGAGCCAGATACCTTCACTCAATGGGCTATCCGCCACGTAGTTTCTTTCTATCAGTCCATCGCGAATATTGTGCGCCTTGATACCTCCGTGCTCATAACGCTTCTTCCCGATGAATCGAAGAGTGTTGTTCCTCATGATCACATTTCCTCTAATGATGACCCGAGTACTTCCGGCTCCCATGATCCCAGCGGACCCATTCTCCAAGATATAGTTATTCTCGATCAGATTGTCGTGACTGTAAGGGGCCCCCGGAATGGAACTCGTAACTCGCTGGTTATCTCCACCGAAATCCCCAAAGTCGATCGCAAAGGTATTCGCGTAACGAATCACATTTTTTCGTACAATCCAATGGTGACCCTTCCTCAATCCAAGAGCTCCCGCCTGCCCCCATTTTGGAGTGTTCCAAAAATTAGTGGGGTACTGATTCCCACAGTGCTCCATCACAAATCCCTCAACCACGATGTGACCTAAGCCCTGAACGTGCGGAGCAAAGTTTCTCCTGCGAGTTGTGATTTCAATCGAGAGTTTGTTCGGGTTCAAAGAACCGAAATTCACATACACTCGACCGCAATAAGATCCTCCCTTGGATTTATCTTTTATGAAGGTCCAAGTCTTATCGTACTTCAGGACCTCTTTTAGATAAGGTCGTTGCGACCAGGGGCGTCCCCCAACGATGATCTGCCCGCAGGTATAAACCAAATTAGGGTCTCCCGTTTGGTAGCGCTCAAATTCACGCTTACCATCTCGAGTGTAGGGAGTCGAAGCGAGTTCAACCAAAAAGGGGTTGGCTGAATCGAGATACACATCATCACTTTTAAATAAATCGGATTTGAGATCAGCGTAATAAACAGAATCCTGATGAACTTCCCACTTTGGAGACCAAATTTCAGAACCGCGAATAAAAACTTTCCCCAGAGTTACGCCACGGTAGGTGATGGGCTTATCGGGTAAACCACCTCGAGGAGGAGCTACTCGCTCACGGTAGATTCCTGGCTGAACAAGGATCGTATCGCCCGGCATCGCGATCTTTGCGGCTTGAGAAATCGAACGAAATGGTTGTTCTAATGTTCCTTGCGCTTGATCATCCCCCTGAATCGAAACGACGATGGTTTTTGAAAAAAGAGGGCTCGATAAAAAGCATAGAATTAAAACAATGATCAACTGAGAGCGAAAAATCATGGAGTAACCTAAGTGATAAAAGTGGAAATCAATTCACGTAGCCAATTGAAGCCGTAAATTTTAGTAAAATTAGACACTTCAAAACTACTGGGAAATTGAACTTATATTTTGAAAGGTTTAAAATTTAAGTTTCAGAAATGAAGATTAGCGAGAAAAGAAGTCTTTCCAATAAAGCTTAAAACGACATGAACACTCAACTCCATCGAAGACAATTCTTAAAAGGCGCAGGAGTCGCGATCGCCCTTCCTCTTTTAGATTCCCTGTCTCCTTTAGCCTTAGCCAGTAACCAAGAACAAGACCGCAAAAAACCGGTTAAGAGAATTGTCGTTCTCTCCAACAATTATGGAGTTTACCAAAAGGCCTTCTTTCCCAATGAGGGCGGAAAAAACTTCGCCCTCCCCCCCACATTGATGTCGTTAAAGAATCACCGAAAAGACTTCACGGTGTATTCAAACCTCGATCACGGTCTCTCGGGAGGGCATGCCTGCGTACCGACTCTTCTCAATGGCATTATGCCCTACCTCGCTTCAAACTACCCCGAAGGCAATATCAGCCTCGATCAAAAGGCTGCTGAGTTCGTTGGCGCCCAAACTCGCTTTCCTTCGTTAACTCTACAAGTCAACGATGCGAATTTGATGAGCTTCACTCGAACGGGAGTACAAGTTCCCGCCATCGACTTAAGGCAAACTTATCGTTCCTTGTTTTTAGATGAAGATGCCCTCAAGAAGAAAAAAGTCCGTAGCCAATTCAATCGGCACACGAGCATCCTAGATGTCGTCCTCAAAGATGCTCAGTCGATGCGTAAAAAACTGGGCAAGCGCGATCAGGCCAAATTTGAGGAATATCTTAATTCCGTGCGTACTCTTGAGAAAAAGATTCTTCAGCAAAAACCCTGGCTAGATCAACCAAAACCCAAAACGGATAAATCGGAGCCCCGTCCCGGACTGGGAACAGAAAAAGACCTCAAGGCGATGATCGAATTGATCGCCTTAGCCATTCAAACGGACTCTACTCGTTGCATCACATTGACGAGCGGATTCCGCGGTGGCGATTTTGGTTTATCGGGAGGTTACCATGGATTTTCTCACCACGGAGAACGAGAAAAAGAAGTCACGGCTCTCAAGAAAATCGAAGGTTACCAAGTTTCCCAGATGGCCTACCTGATGGATTTATTGAAGGCACAAGAAGATCCCATCAACGGTGGAAACTTGCTCGACCACACCATGATTCTTTACGGCTGCGGAATGGCGACAGGAACTCACTCCACTCGCAACCTTCCCCTTCTTCTAGCCGGTGGAGGATTCCAGCACGGGGAACACAAGGTCTACCCCGAATTAAAAGGGAAGCGACTCCCCGCATGTAACCTCCTATTGAGCATGCTTCAGAAGTTCGGCTTGGAGATCGATCGATTTGGTACCAGTACGGGGACGTTGTAGTCCTTAGTAGTCCGCACATTCCATGTGCGGCCCTCCCTGGCAACGACAAATTAACCCCAAATAATTTGTAGGCCCCAACGAGTAACTCGTTTTAGATCTATACCCTGAATCTCAATATTTTGGATTGCTTAAGAATTCCGCACACGGAGTGTGCGGACAACGGCGTGCGGACTACCCTACCAAGCCACCGCATCCCCCATCACACTCGCCCTCAACTTCTCCAATTTAGCCTTCAACTTCGCCGTCAGCTCAGGCAACTTTTTAGCCAAGTTTTTCTTTTGTTGGGGATCTTCTTTTAAATCATAGAGCTCTACTCGTGACGCAAAGCTTGAATCGGATCCAAAAAGGCGGCCTTCCTCGCGGGATAAACCCCGAAGATCAAACCGACTCCCAAGGATATGAAAACCGATAAGACCACCGACCAGGGAGCAATCCGTGGTTCAATCGTATAAACAATTTCAGGGAGGGCATCGGAAGATAACATGGTGATCAAGGATCTCAACGCCCGAAACAATGGGCCACAGAGAAGACCGAAGAGAACTCCGAACATTCCCCCACTTCCCGTTAAGACCAAAGTTTCGGTTAAGAATTGCTGAATGATATCGCTTCTGCGCGCCCCGAGAGCTCTCCGAATTCCAATCTCGCGAGTGCGCTCGGTCACCGTGGCTAACATGATATTCATGATACCAATGCCACCGACAAGCAAAGAAATACTGGCGATCACGACGAGAAGAACATTGAACATCGCTCGAGTTCTCTTCGCCTGTTCGAGTAATTCTTTGGGCACGACTACCGCCCAATCTTCGTCTGAATGATAACGACGAAGTAAACTTTCAATAATCGAAGCCGTTTCATCGACTAATGAAATCTTACCCACTTCAACGGTGATCTGACTCAACTCGACGATTTCACCCTGAATTCCTCCACCCGGAATCCTCCGAATGACTCGGTCTCCAATTCGATTCTGAAGGGTCTCCAAAGGGATATAAGCATCGAAGTTATAATCTCTCGAATCTAAGCTTCCCCCGATCGCTGCGGAGGCGACTCGCGATTGAGTTTGTCCGATGACGACGTAAAACTCATTGCCCACCCAAATCGTTTTTCCGATCGGATTTTCAAATGGAAACAAGCGCTTTGCGGTTTCGCTCCCTAATACGATGAGTTTCTCACCCCGGTCGCGTTGAGTGAGCCACCTTCCCCGAGCGATCGCCAGTCGATTGAGAGTTAAATATTCTTCTAAGCAACCGACGAGCTTGGAATCGACCGTTCGATTTTTATGCCTCAATTCAAACTTGACTTCCCGCATGGGAACGGCGCGCTTGATGCTGGGGATGTTCGTGGTGATGCGTCGGTAATCCGATCGCAGTAACCCGTAACGCTGAATGCGTGTATTCGAATTTTTAGAATCTCCACCATCGGTGGGTTCTACGGTACGAACGATGATACTCGTCGCGCCGAGTTCTAAGATCTGTTGCTCGGCTTGATAACTGACCCCTTCTCCCATCGCTACCAACCAAATCACGGTGGTCGTTCCGATGAAGATACCCAATACCGCTAAGCTCGCCCGGAGTTTTTGCAATAGAAGGCTTTTTAGACCCACGCGGATCGTTTTGAAGATGGAGATTCTCACGGGGAATCCCCGCTTCCGTCTTTAGGTTCTGACTTAGGGGAGGACTCCGAATCGGATTTTTTATCGAGTTGCTCGTAGGGCTTAAGCGCTTCTTTTTGAGCTTCCGGAATGAGTGCGAGAGGATTGAGGACGATTTCCTCTCCTTCCTTCAGTCCTTCTTTCACTACGATGAACATGTCATCGGTGTCGCCTAAAACCAGAACCCGTTTCTTGAACTCATTCCCAGACTTCACCCAGCAAACCGTTCCCGTCTCCGTTTCAAGAACAGAAGCCACGGGTACGGTTAAGACATCGTGATACTCCGCTAAGACGATGCGAACCGCGGCACTCATCCCAGGTTTGAGCTTATCGGTTTCAGGTAACTTGACGATGGTATCGTATTTCACTGCATTCCCCGTCCACCAACCCGCAGGACGCGCGATGGATGAAACCGATGTCACTTCTGAATGAAGGACATTATCTGGAAGACTCACCACCGCCTTCAATCCTGGTGACACTCGATCGATGATCGATTCGTGAATCCCCACCTTGACCTGCATCTTCGATAGATCGGGCATCAAGAGAAGGATTTGGTCCTTGTGTACGGTTGCTCCCTCTTCGATGTCAGGAGCATTTTTCCAAGCCGCCTGGGAGGGGTAGATCACCATCCCTTTTCGAGTGGCTTTTACGACGCAATGTTTATGTTCTTCTACGGCTCGATCTCGTCGTGCGGCATCCGCAAAGGCTCGTTCGTCACTGGCTGAAAACTCAGCTTCGGCGGCTTTTAAGTCTCCGTTGAGAGTTTCCAACTCCATTTTCCGGGTATAGTCGCGCAAGACTTCGATCTCGGTTTTTTTAACGTCGACACTCAATTCTGCTTGCTTGACTTGGAATTTCCTCTCCTCCACTTCAAGCTCACTTCGATAACCCCGCTCGTACATCATCTGAGCGTGAGCCAGCATATTTTTAGCTGTACTTAAATTGGATTCAGCGATCGCGAGGTCTTTTTTGAGAGTCATCATTTGAGCGACATAGCGACCTTGGGTGTACTCGGGAATCGCCAACTTAGCTCGAGCCACTTTGGCCCGCCAGTACTCCGCTCCTGATCGCGACCAGTGAGCGTATTTGGAGCGCTCATTGATTTGTTCTTCAATATAGAGAGTATCGAGGCGAACGAGGACTTCGCCCGGCTCGACGATTTTTCCACTCTCGACCACCCAGATCACGGTGTTTCTACCGCGGACTTTGCATTTGATTTCGGTGTTGTCCGAACTTTCTAAAGTTCCTTGCTCCGTAACGGAGACGATTAAACTCCCCTTCTTGACCTTATGAAGAAGTGTGGTTTTCGTCGAGGGCTGCGAAAGATCATCGGATCCCCAGCTCAGGATCCAGTACCCGAGTCCCGATAGCAGCAACACGGCTAAGGCGACTTTAAAAATTAATGAGGGGAGGATCTTCCTATCATCCATCATCGGAACCTCCCGGAGTTGAATTCACTTCAGGTAATTCTAATGACTTGAGAACTTGAGTTTGAGCTTCGTCGATAAAGGTTAAGGGATTCAGAAAAACTTCTTCCCCCTCGGCGACTCCGTCGAGAACTTGAATGAAAACGTCGTTGGTATCGCCCAACTTGAGAAGACGACGCTGAGGGCCATCTGGGGTTTTGACCCAACAAAAGTTCCCATCTTCATTTTGAAGAACGGAAGCGACTGGAAGCGTTAAAATATCTTTGTAATGCTCGATGATCACTTCGACCTCGGCACTCATCCCCGGTTTTAAACCGGTTTCAGACGGGAGGTGAATCAAAGTATCGTATTTGACGACATTGCCACTCCACCACCCGGCGGGGTTGGCGATGGTAGAAACCGTATTCACCTTAGAATTCAGTACGCGATCGGGAAGAGTAATCTTCGCTAAGAGTCCCGATTTTACTCGATCGATGATCGATTCATGAATTCCGATCTTAACCTGCATTTGGGAAAGATCGGGCATCAACAACAAGACTTGATCTTTGCGAACCGTCGCCCCTTCAGTGATATCCGGAGTGTCTTTCCACGCTGCTTGGGAGGGATAGATCACCAAGCCTCCTCGATCCGCCTTGACGACACAAGCCTCCAATTCTTCCAAAGCCCTTTTTCTTTGCTTAAGGGTCATCGCTAACTCAGCCTTATCCGCTTCCATTTTGGAGCTGGAGGAACGCTTTCTGCCTTTTAAAGCTTCCAATTGCATTTCTTTAGTGAAACGCTCAAGCACATCGATCTGAGTCTTTTTAACTTCGAGTTCAAGCTCGGCTTGCTTCACGGTGAAGGTGTGCCCCTGAACTTCTAGATCAGTAACGTACCCGCGCTTAAACAGAGACTCCGATTGCTTCAACATCTTCTTTGCAGTCAGCAAATTCGTTTGAGCGATCGACAGATCTTTCTCCAAGGACTTCATCTGAGTGCGAAATTGACCTTTTAGGTAGGCATCGATGGCGATGGTCGCGTGGGCAAAATCAGCTTTGGATCGTTCGAGCTTGGCTTTGGCGAGATCCACATTGGTCTTCGTCAGACTCACGGTCTCTTCGATCACTTTAGTATCCAGGCGAAAGAGCTCATCGCCGGGCTTAACTATCGCTCCACTGTCGATGACCCAAGTCACCGTGCTGTAGCCCCGAACCTTACACTTAATTTCAGTATTGTTAGAACTCTCTAACGTTCCTCTTTCCGTCACACTGACGATGAGATCCCCGCGAGTGACCTTATGAGTCATCAGCGACTCGAGGTCTTGATCTCCAGAATCGATCAAGAGGTAGGTGGCAATGCCTCCTAAAATAAGGATAAAAACAGCACCTCCCAGCACCAAGCCTTTCATCTGGCCGGTGTCTTTATCGCGAGCAAGCTTGGGAGCTTCTTCGTTCATCTTAGCCTCCTCCTTTTTTCTGAGCTTGCTCTTCATGCAGCTTCTTTACAGTCTGCATCAAAGCCTGCGGGATTTGAGGAGGTACATTTAAGACGATAGGATTCGAAAGTGATTCGAAGGGAAGCGCAGGATCAATCCAATCTCCCTGAGCGTCGATTTTCATCAGCCCAATCTCTCGAAACAGACGCATCCGCTGGGCGCGATAACTCAGCCAAACGCTGAGAAATCGGTTCTGAGTGTCTCTCAAGGAAGACAAGGCCGAAAGTAGATTGATCGCCGCCGTAGGTCCAAACTGAGTCGGTCGTTGACCGGGCTGAGGAGGTCGAACGGGTGCGTAGAGCTCGGCTCGTGTTAAATCGACCCGACGAATAGCGATGACGACCGCACGCCTCTGAATTTCTAAAGATCGTTCCAATTGCTTAAGATCTCGTAGCAATGAACGAATCCCTAAATGCAAAGCATCCGTCGAAGAGATGAAACTCCGTCGAGCCTGCTGGTAATTGATAAGGGACTCACGATAGTCGTTTCTTTCGATGAGCCGAATCAAAGGAGTATCAAATTCAAGCCCAAATAAAATCGAGTAATTAGGTGACTTAAAATCGACTGCAGAGTCATCCGAAGTGCTTAATGTTCCACTGGCCGTTAAGTTTAATCGAGATTGAAGAGCATCGGCATTGAATTGAATCAATCGCCAACTATCGACTAAGGCAGAACGTGCATTCATCAGATCTAAGCGATTTTCAAGTGCCAATTCGTAAGCTTTTTTTGAGTTCATTTCGATGGGCTCCAAGGTGATGGCCTCAAGTCGAGCCCTAGCTTGAACGAGGATCGATCCTTGGACCATCCTCAAAAACTCTCCCAACAAAACAACGACTCCACGGACAACTGTTTCATTTTCAATGTTCTGTTCAGTGAGCTGACTCTGGAGTTGCTCAAGCTTTTGCCCTGAAGCTTTTAGCTGTTGAAGGATTAAATCTAATCGATCTTGAAGCTGCCCTCTCTCCTGGAGGAGAGTAGAGTGATCCTTTTCACTCATGCGGGCTCGGCGTTCTTCTACCGTCTGATCCATGACCTTAAAATCTTGTTCAATTCCTTGAATATGAGATTGAACCAATTGGTAGAGCTCTGCCGTTTCATATACGATTACATTGAGTGCGGCTTGACCGGCTTGAGCTTGATAAGCTCCAATCCGTGCTTGCAAGTCGGCGATGGTATCCTGAGCCTCTGCCGCTTCCTGAGCCACGAATTGAAAAGGCTCGATCAGGTCATCTTGGAGTTGAATTTCTAAATCAGGCGGTAAACCGAGAGTGTAAGTTTTAAAGTTATCGAGACTCTGTTCAAGACCATCTTGATCCTCAAGTAAGTTGGCTCGATCAAATTCGATGTTTTGTCGAAATTGGTCGACTTGAACCAAATCGATAAGCCCCGCTTCAAGATTAGCTTCTAACTGAGCCAAAGTTCTCGTTTGTAAATCTAAATTCTCTTCGGTATTTCGAATGCGCTGTAACTGTTGCAATAACCCGAAATATCCGCCCACAAAGCCTTCACCCTGATAGCTTGAAACTTGTATACCCGAGCCCGACCGTCGCGTACCCAACACTCCAGAGTCTCCGATAGCGATCCGAGTGTAAAAGCCTTGTCGAAATTGGCTGTAGGCTCGTAGGTTATTAAGGAGGTTCCGTTCGGTTCGAGTGAGTTGCTCTAGAGCTACATCTTTTCCGGCGCCTCGCAACAAGGGTTGTACAAAAGCGAGGTTAATGATGGTGGCCGAAAAACTGGATGGGGAAAAGTTGGGATCACTTCCCGAAATTTCGTAGACAAATGAATTCGCTAAACGAGCGAGGAGGTCTCCCCCTTGAGCCAGCATCTTAGTAGCCTCTAGGGTGGGATTGAATTCAGAATCTCTTCCGGCTGAAGCCTGACTGCCATCGTTGTCCCGAACGTAATCAGCATCGAAACCACCAAAGAATTGGGAATCCAATCGAAAACGTTCACGAGTGACATCGAGAGCTGAAAGATAAAGAGTTTCTAACTGACGTTGATGGTTGGGTGAATGGAGATAGGCTAGTTTTAAGGCTGAGTTGATATCTAACTTAACGGCACCATCTTCATTCACCTCGACATAGTCTTTTAGTAGATCACGCCATACCGGATTCTCGATCTCTCCTCGAATACCATTCTCTTCCCAGTGATCCCAGCCGGAGATTCCATCCACGACCTTCATGTAAGCTTGTGAGGTGGGATCATCTTGAGGCATCGGGGAATTGTCGGGGTCGTACTTATCAAAGAAACGACTGCGCTGATCCACATCGATGCTGATCTTTTCGACGGCCCATCGAGGATCGGTATTGCGTTCTTGGATGACGTTATAGGCGTCTCGATCGGCGTCGAGACGGTAGTCTGTCTTCGAGCAAGCCGAAAGACTGAAGAGTCCAATCAAGCAAATGGAGTAAAGTAAATGAATGGGATTCACGTAGATAGAGTTGCTGATTTTAAAATGCGCCGTTAGTTGATGGTGCGAAGAAAACAGATCGCTTAAGTCATCAAAGTAGCTAAATCGCTCAAAAGTGCCGTAATTTATTAAGGGATATTAAAATAAAGAATAAGCGTAATCTATTGGGATTGAAATAGCTGAGACCCGAGAAATCAGCAACATTTAGGCTTTATCGGACGATTCAATACTGCAATTAACAACAGAAATATGAGTCACTTACAGGCTGATTTACGTTCGACATGGGTAGTTCGGAGATCCCTTTTCTATTATGATGGAGAATCAGAATGGTAGATTCCTCAAGGCTTCAAACTGAATCGATTAAGAGTGATGAATTCACCCTCGAGTCGATCCTGAGAAAATTGAGGATAAATGAGAAGCATCTCAATTCAAAAACTTTCAATCTTTGGTGAGAGCGATGGGAATCCATAACAAGTCAACGCGTAGAACTTTTATCAAAACATCGGCGATAGCCACTTTGGGTGCGGCTCCGATGACAGCGCCTATGTATATGCCCTCAACCGCCTACGGTGCGAATGATCGTATCGTCATGGCTTCGATTGGAGTCGGTGGTCGAGGCCGCGGGGACATGAACGAACTGATGGGCTACAAAGATGTTCAAATGGTAGCGGTTTGTGATGTCGTTAAAGGTCACGTCGATCAAGCTAAATCGATGGTCGATCGCCGTTACAAAAACAAAGATTGTCAAACCTACAATGACTTCCGAGATGTTCTTAAACGTGAAGATGTCGATGCTGTCATGATCGCTACTCCCGATCACTGGCACGCGATCATATCCATCGCTGCGATTAAGAGTGGGAAAGATGTCTTCTGTGAAAAACCCGAATCCCTAACGGTTCGAGAAGGTCGCTTGATGACCGAAGCCGCTCGAAAGTATAAAAAGATTCTCTGCGGTGGAAGCCAACGGGTTTGGCAAGATTACCATTGGTTCCACAAAATGATCCGCGGTGGAGCCATCGGTGAAGTCAAGGAAGCCTGGGTCAATGTAGGCGGTCCTGCCAAACCTTGTGATCTTCCTGAACACGAAACTCCCCCTGGAGTGGATTGGGATCTCTGGCTCGGCCCCGCACCCAAACGTGGGTTCAATGAAAAATTGATCAAAGGCGGATTCCGTCCATACCGCGAATACTCCGGTGGAGGGATGACCGATTGGGGTTGCCACGGTTTCGGCGGTGCGATGTTCGCTTGTAACGTTCACGAAACAGGGCCAACGAAAATCACTCCTCCCGATGGTAAAGACGTCAAACGCTTAACCTTTGAATTTGAAAACGGATTGAAGATCTACCACGGTGGCGGATGGGGTGGATTGCTTTCATTCCGAGGTACTGAAGGAGATTGCCCAAATCCTAAAGATAAGAAAGGCCGTCCTCGTCCCCCCAAAATTGAAATCAAAAATTACAATGGTGGCCAACGACGGTTGATGGGAGATTTCGTTCACTGTTTAAAGACGAGAGAAAAACCTTTCCGAGACATCGAAGTCGCCCACCGCACTGCGACCTTAGCTCACTTAGGAAACATCGCTTATTGGATGAAGCGCCCCATCAAGTTCGATCCTAAAAAGGAAGTGATCATCGGTGACCCCGAAGCTTCGAAATGGTTGGATCGAGAAATGCGAGCTCCTTGGAAGATTCTTTGATCTTAGTTTTGATTCATTGATGAAAAAAGCCCCGCCTTTTAAACAAAGGGGGGCTTTTTCCTATGACTTGATGGAATCACATATGGCTCACCAGTAATTGGATTGGCCACCTCCTCACCCTTAAATGGATTTATCGACAATCCTTCGAGTTCCGTTATAATCTTTGGATCATTTGACCTTATAGATCCTTTACTATTTTGATCAAATGGATCGATTCCGTAAACTACTCGCAGCCTTCACTCTTGCAAGAAAATGGAGGCAAGAAGATAAAAACTCGACAGGCAAACATGTTCTTGCCCCTATTTTCTTGCATTAGTTCTTATCTCCTGAGCATTATCGTGTAGAAAATCAGATTGAAACGATTTAAGAATCAGGCCGACCATTTCATTACCAGATTCTTTAGATATGAGCTCTTAAATCATAATTGGGCTCAAACGATCCTATATCTCACACCATTCGCAGCCTTCACTTAGGCAAGAATATGGGGGCAAGAAGATAAAAACTCGACATGCAAACATTTTCCTGCCCCTACCTTCTTGCCTGAGCTCTTAGATGCGGATCTTGATCGCTTAAAAGATTAAATTGAAACTCAACCAGAATCAGAAAACCCATTTTCAGATCAATTCAAATTAAAGATATTTATGAAGCCCTTATTATTCATTTTCCTTACCCGATTTCGGTGTTCAATCGATATCCCAATAAGTGAGAATATCTAAGCTTTGATCGCTTGGTGTAGATAAGTGAGAGAGATGGGTGAAGACCCCTTTACCATCGGTAGAGACTTGGGTAGAACGCCAACCTTTAAATCCAAGTGGTAAATCTTGAAGCACTTCACCGGTCTCAATTTCCAAGACTAACAACCTGCCCTCAGATTCCTCATCCTCTCTAAATGGAGTCAATATAAAAGCAAATCGGTGGTCGTCGATGACCACAGGGTCACTTGGAGTATATTCTAGAGGGAGTTCATATTTTAGATTTAAGGTTTCTACGTCGATGACCCGTAAGATTCCTCTGCTGTCATCGCTTGAAAGAGCATAAGCGAGAGTTTGATCATTCAACTTGATTATGAATCTCTCGAATCCAGTGTCCCACTGATACTCTTCTACGACTCTCTCATCTTCTAAATCTGGGAATGTTAATCGAAGTAGATGACGATCCGACAAAACAAAGACAAAATTTGAGACGGCTTCAACGTATAGCATACTTGGAATGGCGAAAGTCATCTCGTTAAACATGTAACCTTCGATGGTGTGTAACGCCGGCATCGATCCATCGGGCGGATGTTTAAACGCATATATGTGCCCGAGATGATCATCATGTGACGTAAAACAAACTCGATCCCCATTAAAGGCGATTGGGGTATAAACGGGACCTGGTACCCAATCTAAACTCCAAACAGGCTCTCCATTCCTCACGTGTAGCGCGGTGATGACTCCTCCTTCGGTTCCAAACGCGCATTCATTTTCTGAGATTCGGACGGGACAAGATGTCACTCTCCCGTGAGGTTCATACTCCCACAGGCATTCACCCGTTTTTAGATCTAAACCGTAGATTCCGTCTTCACAACCGGCGATAAGAATGTATTTGAACGGTAATGAAAATATGGGTCCAGAACTGAACCTTCGATCCCAAATCACCTCTTGAGTCTCCACTTCTAAAGCGGTCAAGGACTGCCAGGAAGCTACATACAATATGTTTTCTATATACTGGGCGTTGTGTTTTGAAAAACTTCCAGTTGCTTGAAAAGACCAGCGAATTCTTTCTTGCGATGCTAATGGAGTGTTTACAGGTGGGATGGGGGTGAGACTATGAGATTGTTTTTTAGCCGGTGGCTTTTTCCTATATTTTTCGGGATTTTCAAGAACTCCATCCGCATCACACCAAATCGCAAAAGGGGCCAAGTCAGGTAACGCATCGGTGATTGTTAAAATGTCTCTTGGGTGTACTCTGTCGAAAGTAATGTGGGTTACCGGATTGCCCCAAAAATTTAGAGGAATACGGGATCCTTGATCGGACTCAATATCCATACTAAAGCTACTGGGCATTTTCAGGGCTTCACCCGTAAAAGGGTTTACCATTTCCTCTCCCGTAAAGGGATTGATGGCAGGCCCCTCCATCTCTCCCCAGAATCCTTCATCCATCGAGGTGATGTGGCCTTCAGCTAAAGGATCTAAGGGATCAACACCATAAACTTTAGCCTCAAACAATCTACGTTTTAGGTTCTCTAAAGAACCAAAGTCCAATCCTTTGCTAAGTTCATGAACATTCGCTTCCTCCTCACCCTCAAGATCGATCGGCCGACTCACTCTGTGAAGAAAATACGAAACACCCATAACAATTCTCCCATTTAAATAATTTCAAACATCCCAAACAGTTACTCAAATTCCACTCCATCCAAAACCACCCTCCAAATATAACCACGGTCGTAACCCAGGGCATAAAGTTCACCTTCTTCATCTAAACAGAAAGAAGTGATGCGATCGGGAGCTTTACCGATTTCCAAAATCTTATCAAGTTTCCTATCTTTTTGAGTCATACCCCAAACGCGCTTAGATTCATGATCACAGAAAATATAGATGCCGTGCCAACTTGGATGTCGTTTTCCACGGTAAACGTAGCCTCCAGTCACCGATGCTCCGTGTTGGCGACCGAGCGATAAAACGGGCGGGGTAAAAACGGCCTCTTTCTTACGGTAGCGATCTGAAAATGGAACAAAGCCTTCGTAGACGTTCCAGCCGTGATTTTCACCCTTTCTTACGATACAAATTTCTTCAAATCCAACTTGGCCCACATCCCCGACCCAGAGATCTTTAGTGAGAGGATCCCAACTGAAGCGCCATGCTTGTCGCAATCCCCAAGCAAAAATTTCCTTTCGAAGACCAGGGTCGGTTTCTTTGTACAGAGGATTTGACTTTGGAATGCGGTAAGGAAAGCCGGGCTTAGTCTTATCCACATCAATCCGGAGAATCTTGCCATTAAGGCGCTTCAAATTTTGTGCGTGCCCCCGAGGATCCGTTTGAGGTCCCCCATCCCCAGTACCAATATAAAGAAATTTATCTGGACCAAAACCCACCATACCACCCGTGTGAAGAATGGTGGGCTGATCAATTCTTAATAGGCGACTTGAAGGTTGGCCTGAATCTTTCGAAACTCTATCTGAAAATCTTCTCTCAACAATGTAAGTACCAAATTTCTTGTTCTCTAAAAAATGATGATTAAGAAAATACCTTCGATTGTTCTTAAAATTGGGATGAAACGCCAGCCCCATCAAGCCCATGTGAGTACCCTGGTGGGCTTCGGGGCTCATATCTAAAAAGAGAGTGCTCTTGACACTATTTGGACTTTTTTCAATGAGCCAAATTTTAGCAGCCGTGTTTTCAACTACAAGGTATTGATTCTTCTGACCAGGAATAGGAGCAAACCAAACCGGGTGTTGAAATTTAATCGGACGAT
>JANQLS010000117.1 GCA_028280485.1 Planctomycetota bacterium | reverse complement strand
GTGATACCCTCTCTATCGAAGCTTGGGTTTATCCGACCGACATTCCCGAAGGTCGTCAAGTTTATGTCATCGGTAAAGGAAGAACCGGGAGAAAAGGATTTCCTCAAGCCAACCAAAATTGGTCTCTACGATTAAAAAGTCAAAACGGACATAGTCATCTTAGTTTTCTATTTCGGAACAGTCGTAATCGACCCGAAAGTGAAGCTGGTGGAAGCGCGGATTGGCATCGTTGGACTTCCGATATCGGTTTTCCCATCGGCGCTGGTTGGCACCAGATTGCGATCACTTACACCTTTGGGAAACCTAAAAGTATTCGCGGATATATCGACGGCGACGTCGTTCGAGGTTCTTGGGACTTGGGAGGAGCAACGACTCTCCCTCCTGTCGTCGATGACGATTCTATCTGGATCGGCAGCTCTCAAAGAGGAGCGTCGGGGAACTCATTTGAAGGCTTCATCGATGAGATTTCGATCTTCAGAAAGCCTCTTGATCGAGCAAAGGTCAAGTCTCGCTACCGTTCGAGCATCGCGAAGAAAACTCGCCCCGAGCTTCCTCAACTCAAAAGCAGTCCATCCCTTGTTCACTATGACCTCGTTGAAAAAGTGAGCGCCAACAATCCTTGGAACCCTCTGGGCAACTCTTCGATTACATACCAAGGTCAACGCCAGCATTTCGCCTGGTACCACCTCCCTAGAAAATACAACTCTCATGGCATCATCGTCGACCGTAGTTCTGTTTTCCTATTGAGAGCCGCTTCTAAAATTCGCTTCGATCAAGGCCGGTACCAGTTTCTGGTTCGCGCCTACAACCAAGCTAAATTCAGAATTGATGGAAAACTCCTCAGTCAACTGAGGCCCAAAAGCCGAAATGCCGATGGCCATGAAGCCGTACCTGAAAGTGCGGACTTTGACCATCCAACTCTCAGAACTCTCTCGGCTGGGCATCGACAAGATGTCTTTGAAGTTGAGCTCGATGGGGGTGACCACGGTTTCCAGCTTGAGGTTCAAGTCGGGGGGAAAGGACTGCGTCCTGAAATCGGAGAACTGGTGGTCGCTTTTCGCAAACTAGGTGAAGAGCGTGATAAAGAGAATGATTTCCAAATTCTTTCTGCCACTTCAGATTCTGGAGAAAAGGTTTCCCTGACTGACGAAGGGTGGGAGCAATTTGTAAAGGCTGATCGTCGAGAATGGCAGGCGCTGAATCAACATGAACGCCAAAAAGCTTCAATAGAAATTCAGCAACACTTCTCAAATCGACACCAAAAGATTCGAAGCTACTTAAAGAAACAAAGGAGTTTAGTTCTTCCCAAAAATCCCGACTCCTTTCCGGCCAACAATACCATCGATCATTTCATCAATCAGTCGCTCAAGACGGCTGGTAAAAAACCGCTGCCAATCATCGATGACTACACTTTCTTACGCCGAGTGAGCTTGGATATCCGGGGGATTCCACCCAAGCCTGAAGAGATCGCTTCTTATTTCAGCCTTCCCAAAAATCTGCGTCGCCAACAGTGGATTGATCTTTGTCTCGAGGATCCGGCCTGGGCTGATCGTTGGGTGGGATACTGGCAAGATGTCTTAGCTGAAAATCCAGGGCTCCTCAAACCCAAGCTCAATAATACGGGTCCATTCCGCTGGTGGTTACACGAAAGCTTCCTCGACAACAAGCCGATGGATCGTTTCGTTTGGGAATTGCTTCGCATGGAAGGAAGCACTTACGGGGGAGGAACGGCTGGCTTTAAACTGGCAACTCAAAACGATGTGCCCATGGCGGCTAAAGCGCATATCGTTGGGACGGCCTTCTTGGGCGTCGAAATGAAATGTGCCCGTTGCCACGACGCGCCCTATCACGACTACACCCAAAAGAATCTCTTTGAACTCGCTTCACTGTTAAACCAAAAACCTATTAAGGTTCCTGCGACAAGTTCCGTTCCCGGGGGAACTGAAGACCTCATCATCGACCTCACCCTCAAACCCGGCGAAACGGTTCAACCCAAATGGCCGTTTGAAAACTTGGCTCCACTGTCAAAGGGGGAATTTGGCGATTCGATTCAATCCTTAAGAGATCTATTGTCGGCGACGATCACTTCCCCGAAGAATGATCGATTCGCACAAGTGATCGTCAACCGCTTGTGGAAAGTTTATATGGGAAGAGGCCTCGTCGAATCCCTGGAAGATTGGGACGGAGCCAAGCCTAGCCACCCAAAACTTCTCGAGTACTTAGGACGGCAATTTATTCAACAAGGCTTCGACTTAAAGGCACTCAGCCGACAGATTCTCAGCTCTCATGCCTACCAACGACAAGTCCAATTCGAAGAAGAAAAGAATCCGAGCTACGCCGGTCCTTACCGAAAACGATTAGAAGCGGAACAAATCGTCGACACCCTCTTTTCTATCTCAGAAAAAGATCTCCAGTCGGAACAACTCAATTTAGACTTGGATGGAAGAAGACCGGTAACGACCTTCCTCAACTTGGGCGACCCTCAAAAAGCTTGGGAATTTACCTCGCTGTCGAATGAACGAGATCGTCCGGCTCTCGCGATGCCTTACGCTCAAAGTATCATCGATGTACTGCGCACTTTCGGTTGGCGAGAATCACGTCAAGATCCTATCAGTCAACGGGAATCGGCAATGACAGCGATGGAACCTTTGATCCTTGCCAATGGCACGGTCTCTCATCGCATCGTGACTCTCAGCGATCAGAGTGCTTTTACCCGGGATGCCCTTGAAGCCAAGAGCGTCGAAGGTTGCATCAAGAAATTGTTCCTTCGGATTCTTTCACGAGAACCCACGACGAAAGAAATGTTGTCCTTCAAGGAATTATTGTCACCGGGATTCAGTAAGAGAATCATTCCCAACGTGAAAGCTTCGAGCACCCAACCGAAGAAACGTTTGAGAGTCTCTTGGTCGAACCATCTCCACAAAGATGCGACGAAAATTAAACTCGAACTGGAAGAACAAGCTCGTCGAGGAGATCCTCCCACGAACAGACTCCAACCCCAGTGGAGAGAACGTTGTGAAGACCTCGTTTGGGCTTTGATCAACTCACCAGAATTTTTATTCGTACCTTAATCATGAGCCAGCAAAAGATCGAAAACCCGAGTCGAAGAACATTCATTTCCCAAGCGACAAAAAGCATCGCTTTGGGAAGTACTCTCGCATCATTCAATGCTCGAAATCTAAGCGCCTCGACCCTTTTGGAAGCTGAGAAATCTAAATTCCCAATGGGAAAAGCAGAACACTGTATTTTCCTTTGGTTGGGTGGGGGAGCTTGCCAGATCGACACCTTCGATCCCAAAAGATTAGGGGATGCCAAAAAGAAAATCCCCGGCTCTTACTATCCTGCGATCAACACAGCCGTCAAAGATGTTCAAGTCTGTGAACATCTCAAGAGAACCGCTCCCTTACTCGATCGAGCGGTTTTACTGAGAAGTGTGCATCACAATGTAATCGACGAGCATGCCGCCGCCGTTAACCGTATGCACACTGGAAGACCTACGAGTGGAACCGTTGTCTATCCTTCGATCGGGTCGATCGTCGCTCATGAACTCAAAAAAGCGGAGGCCAAAGTTCCAGCGTATATCTTGATGGGCTATCCCAATCTCACTCGGGGACCAGGATTTCTGGGAGCGAAACATAGCTACCTTTATTTAACCGACACCAAAAGTGGTCCTCCCGGTTTAGTTCGCCCGCCTGGAGTCAAAGCTAAACGTCAGGATCGTCGAGATCGCTTAGTTAAAATTCTTCGTGATCAAAAGGCCTCTAATATCGATAAAAAGGTCAAAGACCTCATCGAAACTCAACGCTTAGCGGATAAATTAGCGGGGCCTCAGTTCATGAGTGCCTTCGATCTCGAATCGGAACCTCAAAAGGTACGTGAAGGCTACGGCTCTGAATTCGGTCAACGTTGTCTCTTGGCGCGACGCTTGATCGAGCGGGGAGTTCGATTTGTAGAGGTCGCCCATAATTTAAATTTTATCAATGGCACGGGCTGGGATACCCACAATGAGGGTCAGCTCAAGCAACATCTTCTGATCGATGAACTCGATCGTGCCTTCTCTAGTTTACTTCTCGATTTAGAAGAGAAGAAAATTCTCGATAAGACTCTGATCGTGATCTCGACCGAGTTCGGCCGTCCGCCAGGATTCGATGGGCGCGGCGGAAGAGGGCATCAGCCAGGAGCATTTACAACAGTGCTTGCCGGTGGGGGGTTAAAGACGGGTCAAGTCGTGGGGGAAACCGATGAGCTCGGCAAGAAGATTGTTAAAGACCCGGTTTCCGTACCTGATTTCTTCGCGACGACATTTGCGGCCCTCAAGATCGATCCCCATAAAGAACTCTTCCAAGGCGATCGCCCCGTACCGATCACGGATAATGGGAAGGTGATCGAGAAACTTTTTCCCGATAAAAAAAACGAAGAAAAAATTGGCAGGCTCTTTAGGGAATATGATCGAGACAGATTGAACGGCTGGGGGCCGTCCGATTTAAATGGTCCAAAGCCCGAAACCAGAAAGAAAAGGAAGATTCACGAACTCTAATTGATTGTCATCAGCGAGCCATACCTTTACAAAAGTACGAACTAAGCCAAATCATCGATGGCTTGAATGAATAAATCAGAATTAAAGTGGATTACGGCTGGGATAGAATCAGCTCTACATTTCGTAGATTTAAAGTCATATAAACTCAACTCAACGCACCGTCCCCTCGCTCACGCTTCGGGCTAGTTAACGGGGGACTGGCGAATCCTTAAAAATCTCTTTGAATGCGTCGCTCTGAATGCTGCCGAGTCAAATTCTTACGAATTCGGCTACGAAAACCTAACGCGAAGCGAAACTCCAAAAGACAGCAACAACCCTGTTATTACTATCAAAACTTAATAAGCAAATAACCGCACGTTAACCCAACCCGGCCGTCAACTCACCAGCCCAGTAAATATTTACGGGCTGGGTGGTCTTGCTGAGGCGCAATCGAAGATTGCTTGCCGAAGGCCGAGCGTCAGCGAGACAACCTTAAATAGATAACGCGAAGCGAAACCCCAAATACAAAACCACCCCAAAAAATTATGGTACACCTTTATAGGCAAAACCCCGTACGTAACCAAACCCCGCCGTCAAGCCACCAGCGTATAGCTGGGTGGCCTTGCTGAGGCGCAATCGAAGATTGCTTGCCGAAGGTCGAGCGTCAGCGAGACATCAATATTAAAGCCAGTGGATCGTAAGCCGGATTTTGTTAACACCAGCGTACTGGTGTCCTCAGCCATTCATCTAATGCGGCCTACCCGAGAGTTCAACGCTCGTTGAGCGCACGAAGCGAGCAACCTCTACCCTCCTATTTGGCCTTGCACCGAGTGGGGTTTACCATGCCAGTGATGTCACCATCACCGCGGTGAGCTCTTACCTCACCATTTCACCCTTACCGGTCGAAACCGGCGGTATATTTTCTGTGGCACTTTCCCTAGGATCACTCCCGGTGGGCGTTACCCACCACCCTGCTCTGCGGAGTCCGGACTTTCCTCGGCCCGTTCCCGGGTCGCGACTGAGTCTTCCACTGAACTCGATATTGTACCTTCTTGCTGGCCTGCCGACAAATAAGACTCTTGCGGCCTTTGTCGAGCTTTAAACATAACCAGGATCCCCGCAAGAAGCACGCAACCCACTCGAATAGCGTCTAAAAGCAGGGAGAGTGAATGCTTTTTATTGAATTCTCCGAGTTTGGCGGGAGGCTCAGGTTCTCGAGACACGAAATCTAATTCTCGACCTAGTTGAGTGATCTCGGGGGTCAAACTGAAACTCGAGTGAACCGAGATCAGCAAGGCAATGACAATCAGTGTCAAGGGGCTGAGACCCTGCCTAAAGATCATCACGGCGAGAACCGACAAAAAGCCTAATAGGAGCTGTGCATGGCCCCAGGAGATGAAGAATTGTCGGTTGAGCTCACTGGAATGAACCCAAATTAAACTCGTCTTTTTCGCGTTGTCATCTTCAGGGTCAAAACCAGCTTTTTCGGCTAACTTTTTGTTCACCTCAAAAGAATGTGAAATTCCTGAGAAATTATAGACGGCAACTCCCCACATAAATAGAGAGCCACCAATCCAAAGGCCAAGCAAAAACGCGAGTGGAGTTCCGTTGCCAGGAGGTCGATTCATGATCTCGATAAGCTGGGGTCAATGAATGGGTGATTTCAAAAAAAAGAATTTACTGATTTAAGCGGGCCCCAGCCTGAAAGCCAGACAAATTCTGGGAGGACTCATCGAAATCTGAAAATTTCTTTCCACTGAAGAAATTTCCTTCTCGAAAATTCGGAATCCCTCACTCAGTATCTTGGAGAATAACTCGGGGGTTTGTTAAGATCAGCGTTTCTGTGTCACTACCGATAGATCTTATTTTAGCACTCAGCAACTATGGAAACTGCAATTGAATTTCTTTTTGAATATAGCTACTTGGCTATGTTCGGAATTTTGTTTTTGTGTGGCCTTGGGCTCCCCATCCCGGAAGAAGTCACCCTGGTAGGCAGTGGTTTACTCGTAGGTTGGGGGATCGCCGATTTTTGGCTGGCCAGCTTGACTTGTATCGTCGGTATTCTCGCCGGAGATTCGGTCATCTTTGGTTTGGGGTATTGGGTTGGCCCGAGATTTCTCGATTTTCGGGTGATGAAGATCGTCAATAAAGAGAAAGTATCAGGCTTCTTCAGTAAGCACGGTAAAAAAGCCGTCTTCTTCGCTCGTTTTGTCGCAGGGGTAAGAATCGGGGTCTACGCCTTCGCCGGCACTCAGCGTATGAATTGGGGGCGTTTCTTATTCCTCGATTTCCTCGGTGCGCTACTCAGCGGCCCGACCTCCATCCTAGTCGGAATGTGGGTCACTAAGAAATTTTTGAGTACGGGTGAATATGAGACTGAAGAAGAAGCCAGAGATGCCGCATTAGAAAAAGCCCTTGCTATCGTTCATGAAGCCGGGGGCTGGGTCCTGATGGGAATTATTGTTTTAGTTCTAGGATTTGCGATTTATAAATTCGGCTTTGGCAGGAAAAAGAATACCGCGAAAGAAGCAGTAACCGAGGCGCTTCATCAAGACGAGCCAAAGCCTGAGGAGTAAAACGGATCACTACTAAGGTTTTTAAGTTGTTCGTCGGAATCTTATCCCGTCGCTCACGCTCCGGGCTTACTAACCTTCGAGTAAGCTTTGTGTAGTTCTTAACTAGCCCGGAGCGTGAGCGACGGGACGAGAACCGCGAACGATTCTCAAGCCCCGTACGCCTGATCCAAAAGATCCACTGGGTGTAAAACTTCGATATCTTTATCGAGTAACCCCGATCGAATCTGCATCCAACAACCCGGATTGCCCGTAACGATCGTATCAGCACCTGAATCCAAAATATCTTCAACCTTTTCGTCGAGAATCGGCTCCGCCATCTCCGGGTGTAAAAGGTTGTAGATCCCTCCGGACCCGCAACACCGTTCGCTATTTCGAAGGGGCACGATCTCTAAACCTGGCACTTGTTCTAACAACGACAAGACCGCTGAAGCCGGTACTTTTTGACCGTGCACTAAATGGCAAGGTTGATCGTAAGCAACCTTACGGGAAATTTTCTGATCGGGCTCAGGAATACCGATCTCTTCCAAAAACTCACAAATATCTCGGACCGGCCTTCCCAAACCATCTGGTAATGAAGAGGGCGGTTCCTTTAAAGCCGCTCCGCAGCCGGCCGCGTTGACGATGATCACATCCACTCCGCTCTCCTCAAAGGCTGATACATTGCCTTCGTACAAGCGATGAGCTTCATCGATGAATCCACCGTGTCGGTGTAAGGCTCCGCAGCAGGTTTGAGAGTCAGGAACATAAACATCGCAACCACTTCGATTGAGCATACGAATCGTCGACCGATGCGTTTCGACAAACAGTTCGCTGGTGATACAGCCTAAGAACAATCCCACCTTCATCCTCGCCTTCCCCTGAGTGCTTGGATACAAACCCTGGGGAATACTGGCTGAAGTGGCTAACCTTCGTTCGGATGGCTTAGGGATCGGGGGAAAGAGGCGATCCATTTTCTTGAGCTTCTTACTGAATTTACTCCCGACGCCCACCAAGATTTTTCTCAGCTTAAACCGATCGTAGTAGTAAAGAAGGTCTAATAGAAATGCGATTTTAGCTCGACTCGGAACCACGTGATTGAGCATCAATTTCATGAAATGGTGCTTCCAACCCTTGTGGGGTAAGGTTCTATTCATCTCATGACGAAAAGTTTCCATCATCTCGCCCATTTGGATCCCAGAAGGGCAAACCGTTTCACAGTTTCGACAGACGATACATTGATCGAGATGCTTGAGCGATTCTGGAGTGAAGGGAATCGATTCTTCCGCGTAGCCTCGCATCAAATAAATTCTTCCCCGGGGCGAATCCGACTCTCGTCCGGTGATCCCCTGAGTGGGGCAATCCGGAATACACAGCCCGCAGTGCACACAATCTAAAGTTTGGGTGTACTCTTCGAAGCGTTCTTTAAATGCTTTTTCTTCGCTTTTTGGAATAGCCATCGACTGGAGGAGTTAATTATTTCGTTAAAGTAAATATTCCGCTCGGTTGAAAACTCGCTGCTTGTTCACAAGCAGCGCGCGTAGGTCCATTCTAAGATGGACTGAAGCGGTAGAAACAATACCCGAAGGGGCACGGTTCTACTCAAAAAAAGCTAGAGCCGACTACGGTGCAAACACTGTTTCGGGTCGAATACTTTTTGTATCTTTTCGGCCAATGCTCGATTGGGATCAGCTCTCAAGGAGTAAGTTTGTTCTCTGCGCAGATCTTTCCCAACGAAGAGAACTTTCCCCTGAGCCGAAGCTTCTTTGGCGAGCTCTCGGTAGGATGTTAACCCTGCTTTGAGAGCCGGTCGATCACCCCGCAATCGGATCACACTCATTCCACTTAGAGGTGAAAACAGTTGCCCTTCACTCAGTAATTTTGAATCTTTTTGAATCCGCCCGACATCTCGACAAAGCTGCCGAGTGTTTCTTGCGGGAAGGGAAAAACGCAACAGGGCTAAGTCTTGCCGAAAAGGATCATCGGGCTCTGAAAATTGCGTTAAATATCTCGAAACGGCCGACAGATCTTCAGTTTCTAACGATTCAAAGCCGGAGGCTGAGGCCGAACGGTTTTTCTTTAGAGCTTCAATTTCACGTTCTTGAGTTTCAACGCTACTTTCATTCCCTTCAAGCTTCCAAACGACTCCCCATTCTGAGGGCCAATCCTTTGAATGGCTTGAAGAGCATTCTTTTTTAAACCCAGCGACCGCCTCCGGATTGAAGACTTCAAGAATCGCCGGCTCGACCGAATTGTAGGCAAACTCTTGAGCGAAGGCGAAAGCGTCTTCTGGATCCTTAAAGAATCCCAGTCCCATCGAGACCACTTCGGAGCGTTGCCTCAATTTGAAATTGATCTGAGTGATCACGCCTAGAGTCCCGAGTGAACCCACTAAGAGTTTACCGAGATCGTATCCGGCAACGTTCTTTACAACCATCCCTCCCGACTTAAATCGAACTCCATTTGCTCGCACTCCGCTGAGCCCGATGATCAAGCTTCTCAATAATCCGTGTTGATGCCGGCGGGGGCCATGCCAATTGGCCGCAACGAGCCCCCCGATCGTTCCATCCCGTTGGGGATCGAGATCGAGTGCAAGTTCTTGATCATTCGTTGCGAGTTCTTGAATGAAGTGACGAAGCGAAACTCCCGCTTGAACTCCAATCGTAAAATCTTCTGGCTCGTACTGAACGATCGAATTCATTCGTGAGGTAGAAACCAAAAGAATTTTACCTTCTGGAGGGGGACCGAGGTAAGCGTGATGACCCAATCCCGTAGGAATCAAGGTTTGACCCTTACCCGCTGAATTCTCAATGATGTCGATTAATTCTTCTTCATTCTCGGGTTCTGAGACCTCTACATCATCACCGTAACACCACCGTTCATGCTCTGATGGGGTACTGGGCTCGGGACGCTGGAACCTCTCATCGATTTGAGGATCTTGGGCATTGGAAGAATGCGAAGTCTTTAAATTCACTGGGGTACCTTATTGAGTTTCTGACGTCCGCCATCCTTTGAGACGCGATTATCGGGAAAGATCTTTTGGGGGTTGGAACGTTCTTGAGGGTCGACGGCCAGTCGAAGCTCGATCATTGTATCGATATGCTCATCCGAAAAAACCATCGGAAGAAACTCACTCTTCTCTAAGCCAATTCCGTGTTCTCCGCTGATCGTTCCACCCGAATCCACACAGAGTTGTAGAATCTCTTTTCCGGCTTCTAACACTCGATGGCTTTCTTCGGGATCCCGCCCGTCGTAGCTGATATTCGGATGGAGGTTACCGTCACCGGCATGGAAAACATTGGAGACCGTCACTTGGTGTTTTTCTGCGATTTCACCCACTCGGTTGAGCACCGATTCGAGTTGAGTGCGGGGGACGACCCCATCGAGGACGTAGAGGTCGGTGTTGACGCGCCCCATCGCTCCGAAGGCCCCTTTTCTTCCCTTCCAAAGATCCATGCGCTCTTTTTCGTCGTTAGCAGTTCTAAATTCGATCGCGTGACACTCCTGAGCAAACTCGATAATTCGAGCCTCCTCGTCGGCGAGACTGTCATCGATACCGTGGGTTTCGATCAGAAGTACAGCGGCTGCATCTTCGGGGTACCCCGCTCTAAACACGCTTGCCTCAACGGCACGAATCGTATTTTGATCCATGATCTCTAAGGCAGCGGGGAGAATGCCGCTACGAGTGATTTGAGAAACCATGCGGCACGCCAGTCCGAGAGAATCAAAAATGGCGAGGTAGGTTCTCACGGAAGGTGGAGGAGGGATCAAGTTGACCGTCACTTCAGTCACGATCCCAAAGGTTCCTTCAGTACCCACGAAAAGACCGGTGAGGTCGTAACCCGGTTGATCGATCTCCGGCCCTCCCATTTGAACAATTTGGCCGTCGGGGAGAACAACTCGCAGTCCTAAGACGTGATCGGTGGTTACACCGTATTTTAAGCAGTGGGGGCCTCCAGAGTTTTCAGCGACATTTCCGCCGATCGTACAGGCCCGTTGACTGGAGGGATCGGGAGCGTATTCCAAGCCTTGTGGACGAGTGGCATCGGAGAGATGGTTGTTGATCACTCCGGGCTCCACGATGGCGAAACGATTTTCGGCATCGATATGTTTAATCCGATTCATTCGGTTGAGATCGATGATAACCCCGGCAGTAATCGGGGTGGCTCCTCCGCTCAATCCCGTGCCCGCTCCCCGAGGGACGAAGGGCAAGCCTTCTCGGTCACACCATTTCACCGTTTGGACGACCTCTTCCTCCGACTTACATAGTACGACTGCAATGGGGGATTTCTTATGTAAGGGCAGACCATCACACTCGTAGACACTGACTTCACCGGGATCCGTGATGAGGCGCTCAGGAGGAATCCAAGATTTGAGAGCAGAAAAATCTGGTGTTTTAGGGCTCGAAACAGAATCTAAGTGGCTCATGTCAAAAGGTCAGTGGCATTAATATTCAGTTAATGAAGTCAACTCGTCTTGCTGTGAATCAATCCATAAAAAGATCGGCGAATGTTCCTAGAAGCTCATGGATGATTCACTCTGATTGTACATTTTTTCGAGCATACACCTATGGGATCCTCAAAAAGCTCAAAAATATAATCTTCCCGGAGTTCGTTGCCTCTTCGTTGAGGATCAAAGTTGATTGTTGTTGGAATTGACAACACCGTTCTATTCGCCAGCGACGTCACGATACAAAGGGAATCACTAAGATACTTAATTTAATATACTTACAACCATCCCATAATAAATAATGGTAGGAAATGTGAGCGTAATAGCCTCATTCTTCCCAAAATGCAAAGTGTTGCGTTTTCCAGCAACTGAGTCAATTGCGAATGAAAACTTCGGTACACCCAAAGAACATTCACCGTACGTTTGAATTCGGTATTAATCAACTAATGGGAGGCGTACTAACGACATGGACATAAAAAAAAGCCGACTAACAATCATTAAAGAATGTGAGTCGGCTCTGTCAACGCGGGCGCGCAAAGTCTGATATTCTAATTTATAAGTAGTTCGTCAGGGGGGAGGAGTGATTCAAGCTTATGTTTAAAGCTCGGTTCAAACTTCCTCTCGTCGTCGAACAGCTAACGTAGTACACATGGTGTGCCACAACTCCACACATTCCGCTCTTGGAGTCATAAGCCTTTTATTCAAAACAGGATAATTATTTCAAAATTCTTCTCAACCGGCTCATTTTCGGTTTATCGAGAGAAATCGCTGTTGCCTGCCCCCTTAGATCGAGATGCATTGTCGGAATTTCGGACGGGCAACCTTCCGCTCTAAGTCCTTTCCTTTAAATTCAATCCTGCTGATAAGAACGAGTAATGGGACTTTATCTCCCTCAACATTGCCGGAATAAGATTGTCAGTAAATGTAGGATTGACACTCTTCGATTTGTTGCTTGGTTTTCCTCCTTGTATGATTCTTTCGAGGTCGTATTTGTCAGCGATCTTTTTAGAGTCGATCTATCTTTATCCAATAAGGCTAGAACCTTGACGATCCTTAAGGGATCCACCCTGGCGGCTCTAAAACAATCTGATATGAACTCGAGGGAATCACCTCCCCTTTAAAACTTTGGTTGAGTCCAGTCGAGTATTTAAAAATTGATGGGGGAAAACATAGGAGATGATTTTTACCATGAGAAACTTGTTTAGGCTTCTCCCCGCTATTTTGTGTTTAGCGACACTACCTTTACTTGCCCAGACGACCACCGTGACCAAAAGCGTTCTTCATGGTCTTCCTGAAGATACCTCGATCGTCATTCGCTTGAACAGTGGCCGCGGACTCATCGATAAGATCAAAGCCTCACCCTTCGGAGACCTTCGAACTCATCCCGAGTTCAAAGGCTTTTTCGACATGGTCGCTTCCGAAATTGAAAAGGGCGCTAAAGAAGGCGAAGCTGAACTTGGCTTCAATCCTTTAGATCTCCTCGACAGTCTCGATGGTGAAGTCACCTTCGCTATCGGAGGTATCGAAAAAATCGTTAGCGCCATCGTTCAAGAGATCGGCGCCGGAGGAAGCGGTGAAGATGCCGTCAAGCCTGGTGATATCCCTCTCTTAATCACCGCTAACGCAAGATCAAAAGCGGGCTCCGTCCGTAAAAAATTCGCCAAGATCTTTTCTAAGATCGAAGAAGAAGAAGGCGTTAAATCATCCATTCGCGATTTCCATGGTGGAAAGATCACCACCTTCAAAGCTCCTAAGAACGCTGATCTCGATCTGTCTGAACTTTACTTCGGAGAACTCGGCTCGACTTTCTTCTTCGGAATCAATAAAGGATACTTTGAAAAAACCTTCGCCACCTTAGCTGGTCAAGAAGGCGCCTCCTTAACCAAGAGTACAGATTTCATCGAAACTTCAGCTCAACTCGGTGGAACCGATGCTGATCTTTTAATCTATGTGAATACCAAGAGTATTTTTGGATCGATCAAAAAGAATCTTCAATCGAATCCTTTGTTTCAAGTGATCTACAATATGATCGAAACCAAGATCATCGGAACGAGCTTGAAGAACTTTGCCACGACCACGAACTTCGCCCCCGATGGAATTGACGCAGTTAGCTTTATCAACACCGACGGCAAGCGTGAAGGTCTCTTAGGTCTTTTTGACGGACCCGCTTTCTCTGCCGCTGATGTGGCCAAAGGCGTACCTCCAACGGTAGATTCGTTCACCGCGATGAACTTCGATTTCCCCAAGTTCTATCAGTTGGTAAGAGAAGTCGCTAATATGGCGATGGGCATGGCTCAAGGCGCTCCTGGAATCGACGTCGAACAAATCATCGAAGGTCAATTCCAAATCAAACCCAGCAAGGTCTTTGGAGCCCTTGGAAACAAAATGGCTTGGTTCGCTCGCGCCTCCGAGGGAGCTGCAGACGATCCTCTGGGTCTCGGCACCTTCGGCCTTCAAGTCGATCTTAAAGACAAAAAGACCATCCACGGTTTCTTAAAGAAACTTCCTGCCTTGTTGTCTCAAACCCTCTTCCTCTCAGGAATCCGAGTTGAAGATTACAACGACACAGAAATCTTCCATTTCTCAAGCGAAGGACCCGTTGCCGCTATCGCTGGTAATAAATTGGTTCTCACCATCAATGCGAAGTTCTTGAAAGATCTCATCAACCGAAGTGGCAAGGCCGATGCCAAAAGCCTCGCTGACGATGCGACCTACAAGAAGATTACCTCGGGATACCCAGCGAAAGTCTCAAGCGTCAATTTCGCGAGAAAAGAGTACTACAAGCAATCGATGTCGACCCTCTCAGCTCTCGCCGCTGAAAGCGGAGAAGAAATTCCTGACTTGAGTGCTATCTTCGATATTTTAGGAGATAGTGGAGGCTATGCAGTCTGGAATGAAAAGGGCTACCTATCGAAAGCCAGAGTGCCATTCAAAAAGAAATCGAAGTAATCTCGATCGCTTTTTAGCACTCTAATTCGACCAAGACAAACGGCGCCAAGCTCAGAAATTGAGCTAGGCGCCGTTTTTTTGTATTGAATCTAATGGAAATTCATCCTGGGGATCAGTATTTTCCTCCAGTTCTGGGAAAGTTCATAAATCGAACTGCCGATAACAGTAAAAGCGTTTTACTAAGCAATACCTGAAGGTGAGCGCGAAAAAACCAGTAATATATCCGGCTCAGAATCGAATTCTTAGCTGAACTAAATTTTCATCCTTCGAAAAATCAAATGTATCGCTAGATACTTTTCAGATTTTAAATGGTGATACTTGCTGGCTCGACGTAAGCACGAAAACCTTTAAGACCAAAAGCCCTCTTCACAATATAAACGAGCTGTCCTCATGACTGACGCGACAAAATCCTCCTCAAAATCCTTTAAGATCATCCTCCTCATCTTGGGACTTGGGATCATCGGATGCTTGAGTTACTTCAAATTCCCCGGAATGGGAAAGTTGACCCCGCAAGAAACCCAGAAGCTTTTCAATGAGGGTATCCATCAGCTCGATCAATACCAGTACGGGAAAGCTCACGATATTTTTTCAAAACTCGCCGAGGCTCATCCCGAGATTACGGAATTTAGATTTAACAAGGGTATTGCTGCCCTCAATCTACAAAATGAATTTGTGCCTGTCGCTGAAGTCGATTTTAAAGCTGTCTTAAAACTCGATCCCAACCATGTGCACGCCAATTTTTGTTTAGGGATTCTCTACGAGACCACTTCTCGAATTGAAATGGCCTTAGAGCAATTCATAAAAACCGCCAAATTGGCTCCTGAAGATCCATTCATTTTATTCAAAGCAGGGTCCCTCTCAGAACAATTGGAAAAACTCGACGAGGCTTTTAAATATTTTGAAAAAGCTTACAGCGTTCAACCGGCATTAGCCTCGGCGATCTATCGATTGAGTTTTGTTCACCGAATCAAAGGGAACAGTCAAAAGGGAAGTGAATTCTTTAAATTATTCAATGACCTCAAAAACGGCCACGCCCAAATTCTAGTGGGAAAACGTTACGGGGAAGCGGGACCTCACTATCAAGCCGTTCGAGAGTTCAAGCTTCAAAATGAGAACTCTGATACCGAGACTCATAAAGCTCAATCAGAAGAGATAAAGCCCCAAAAACTCGTCAAGATCTCAACGATCATCGATCAAGCCACTCAAGTCCAGCCCTTGCTTGACGGTGAGGTGGGTCGATTACCAATATCCTGTGGAGAACTCACGGGAGACGGCAAGATAGATTTCATCGTTGGTGGACAAGTTAAAGACGGGAAAGCCGGCGTTGAGATTTGGAAAGGGGGCGAAGGAAATACCTTTAGCTTGCACCATCGATTTGAGATGGCGGCTCTCGCCATCGGAGTGGGAGACTTAGATGAGGATGTCGATCAAGACTTAGTTCTGGTATCGGATAAGGAAATTCTTGTTTTAACCAATGATGGAAAAGGATCGTTTTCTCAAGACTTTGGAAAGATTGTTATCCCTCAAGAAAATCCCCTCGTCGGTCAGCCCATCGCCGTACGACTTTTAGACGCTGATAGTGATTGGGATCTCGACATCGTAGTCGTCCATCAAGTTGAAAGAGAAGGAAAAGTCCAAGGATCGATCCGTTTACTGAATAACAATCAAGACGGGACTTTCGAAGACATCTCTCTGGGGTCGAATATTAACACTTTGAGTTTTGCTCCCACGGATCTCGTTTTTGCTGACATCGATCGTGACCGAGACCAGGACTTCTTACTCTTGGAATCCAAGACTGGAAAAGTCTTCGGCCTTCGAAATGATCGTATTGGTCGTTTCCATCCCTTCGAAGTTGAATTGGGTGAAGCGAAAACGGAAGGTGCGCGCCAGATCTCTCTCGAAAGTCTCGAAGGAACTGGAGACATCTATCTCGAATTTCATACGACCGGGAAAGAATCCCAAGGATTTAAACTCGTTGTCGGTGAGACTTATTCTATGTCACCGCACATCGCCAAACCTAAAACCTATTCGGCGATGGCACCCTACCAGCTGGGATACGAATCAGCTGCTCTCATTCCTTCTTTTGAGGGTCAACCGCGTTGGGTGGTCGGCGGTCCTGATCGAACGGTTGATTTATTGGGCAGAGAACTCAATGGGACCTGGATCGCCTTCGAATTAAAAGGTCAAAATAAACCGACCTACCATCCCTCTGATGGACTTTGGGCAAATCAAACCGGAATCGGTGGCCTAATTGAGGTTGTACTTGAAGATTCGCATCAGTTCTTTCAAATGAACGGCGAAGGAGGAGGAAGTAGCCGAACGAGCCATCGGATCTATATTGAACTTCCGAAAGATACAGAAGCGATCGATTACATTCGAATCCTCTGGCCCGATGGATTACTACAATCGGAAAATAAACTCAATCGCTACACGAAGATTCTCAAACCCGATGGTACTGTGCCCTCGGATGAGGAATCAGAAAAGGTCAAAGGCGAACCACTCAAACCCGGCAAAACCTATGTGATCAAAGAGCACCAACGAAAACCCGTTTCCTGCCCCTTACTCTTTGCCTGGACAGGTGAGAAGTTTGATTATATCGGTGATTTTCTCGGTGTTGGGGGACTGGGC
>JANQLS010000103.1 GCA_028280485.1 Planctomycetota bacterium | reverse complement strand
GGTAGTAGCCTCACACGTAGTCCGCACGCTCCGCGTGCGGTCCGAAACGAATAAGTTACGTTAAGGGAATTAAACTTGAAAAATAGTAACGCTCAACAGAACCAACACTACCCTCGCTAGCGCTTCGGGCTAGTTAAAACTGGAGCAAAAACAAAAGAACATTCAAACCACAAAACACCAAGGGCTGAAAGCCCGCAACTACATAGCCCAGGGCAGAGCGAAGCGTCGCCCTGGGTTGGAACACAAATCAACTAAGCCCTGTAAGGGCGAAAGTAAAACCAAAAAACGAAGAATGAATTTCAGTCTTATATCCCATTAAATTTCATTGGAAGCCGAAATCATTCAACATGCTAAAAATCGCCTCGCGGAGCGGGATGACTACAAGGAAAAGTAATTTCAGTTTTATAAATATTTAAATGCCTTTAGATAACCCACAAGATTCTCAACAAAAGGAGCAAGACCCGTTCGTCTGTTTGGGGTGTGGGTGTTTGTGTGATGATGTAAAGTTAGATGATGAGAAACAAATAGTTGCCCTTGAAACGAACCACCCCTGCAAATTAGGAACGAGTTGGTACCCAGGCCACTCTGAGTTCACTCTCGATGAACTTGGAAGTGGAATTCTTAATAAGGAATTAGGTCGGGTTCCCGATGAGCGACTTAATAAAATTGAACAAGCCAGTCAACTCCTCGCAAAAGCGAAGAATCCCAGCTTTCTAGGTGGTACGGGGATAGATTTACGCTCTCAAAATAAGTTGCTGTTTGTAGTTCAAAAAATCAGAGCGGCCTTTATACCCTGGCCGAAACAACCAAATAAAAAAGATCAACAAAAGTCTTATGTACCAAAGCTGCATTCCACCTGGGATGTGATGAAAAATGAGAGTGACTTAGTCATTTTCTGGGGTGGTGATATCTTAGAATCCCATCCGAGATTTATTGAACGAGTCTTTTCTCCCAGTAGCCTTATTCCAAATCGATCCTTTATTTTTATACATTCAAATTCAAATGATTCTTATTCGCGCAAGGTGAAACAAGAAGTCGTAGATCGACTTGGGTATTCCGATGAGAATCTCAACATCTTTCAGATATCAAGCTCAACGGATCGACAGTTGGAGCTAATAGTTAACCTGAGAGGGAAAAGAGCTCAATTTGATAACGCAAAAGTTTCGAAAGAAGAAGATCTTCTCAGATTAATTCATCGAAAGTTATCAAACTCTAAACGCGTTCAAGTTTTGATTGGATCTCCATGCGAACTGCTTCAAGAACAATGGAATCTCCTCGGTGCGCACGAATGGGGAAAACGAGACTTTGGAATTTCTTACTTTCCGCCAATGTCCAACACTACGGGTCTTCTTGAGACCATGCTCGCTATCGAGGGAATAAATGGTCCCCTAGGTTTCACTCCCGAAGGGAAAGCTCATCCCATCGACGATAAATTGACGCCCCGCGATCTTCAATCTGATTTATTAATCATCGTTGGTACCGAAAAACCAGAATGTGACCCTGAACTTCAATCTCAAATTGATGGCATTCCTTATATCTACATTGGTCCCTCCCCTAGTCAAAATGCGATCATCAATATACCAGTACACGAAATGGATCCGAGTCCAAAATCTGGTGCGTTATTGATGAGATCCGATGGGAGAGTGTTGCATCGAAGTGCCATCGAAAGAGTCAAAGAAATCCCCACTTTAGAAGACCCCGTGAGGGATTTAAAGCTACCAAAGGATCCAGATTTTCAAATGCGCTTCTTAAACTCTCGTCGTCGCCCCGAGGATCAAACGAAAAGGCTAACAATGGATAAAGTCATCTTATTTTTACTTAAACACTGTAAGGGTTGAGTCAGAAATTGACCAAAATCGAAATCTAAAGATGACTTCTTTCATGAATGATCTCCTCATCACCAATGGAAAAATCCACGACCCCGTTCAGGGCTTGAACGGGGAGGTGAAAGATATTGGTATGCGGAATGGAAAGATCGTCGATATAAAAAACACCCCCGATTTTGAAGCCGATACTACCCTAGACGCCACCGGTTGCCGCATCTTCGCCGGCGGGATCGACATTCATTCTCATATCGCGGGCCCTTCTATCAATCGAGCGCGGAGATTGTTTCAAGCGGACTTTCACGAAGCTGAAAACGAAGAAGGCAAAATCGTCCGCTCTTCAAATCCGAGAATTCAAAACACTGAGACGGGAGCCCTCATCCCCACCAACGCCTTAACGGGTTACCGTTACGCAGCGATGGGATATACAACTGCAGTCGATGCCGCTGTAACTCCTGCGGGCGCACGTCACACTCACTTAGAATTCGATAACACTCCGTGTATCGACAAAGCCGGGCTTTTGGTTTTAAGCGACCAACGTTTAGTTTTTGATGCACTCTCCCGGGGAGATTTTAAAACCGCAAAACATCTATCGGGTGAACTTCTTTTTGAAAACGGACTCTACGGTATTAAAGCCGTGAATCCCGGTGGCTCAAGACACTGGAAGCACGCCCGGGGTTTGATCAAAGGATTAGATCAAAAGTTAGATCACACCGATCTCACTCCACGAAAATTGGTTCGCGACTTAGCAAAAATTGCTCACGAACTTGAACTCCCCCACCCCCTCCATCTCCACGCTAACCGCCTGGGTGTTCCGGGTAATGTGGAAACGACATTGGAAACACTCAAAGCTCTTGAGGGTGTTCCGACTCACTTAGCTCACGCTCAGTTTCACATTTACGATAGCTCAGAGAGCAAAGGAGGAAGCTCCTTTAAAAGTGGAGTCGAAAAATTTCTAAATGCCTTTTCCCAACATCCCGAAGTCACCCTAGACATCGGTCAGGTTTACTTTGGAGGTGCGGTCACGCTCACTCAAGATCGACCGGTCGAACATCTTCTTTGGCAACTCACCGGAAGCACCTGGGTCAACCTCGACACCGAATTAGAAACGGGTTGCGGGATCTTACCCCTTGAATATCGCAACAGTTCCGATGCGCACGCAATCCAATTTGCCACCGGTCTTGAACTGCTACTACTTTCCCCTGATCCTTGGCGCATGGTGCTTTCGACCGACCATCCTAACGGAGCATCTTTCGTCGTTTATCCTCGCATCATCGCCTGCTTGATGGATAAGAACTTCCGTGAAGCCGAAGTGAAAAAGATTAGGGCTCCTGGTTTTAAAAATACATTGTTATCCGCCGGGATCGATCGAGAGTATTCCTTTGATGAGATTGCCATCATCACCCGAGCCGCCCCCGCCAAAATTTTAGGATTAAAACATAAAGGTCATTTGAGTCCGGGTGCCGATGCAGATATCACGATCTACAATGATGATCCCGATCGTTTGCGTATGTTTGAATCCCCTCGATACGTGATTCATCAGGGAATGGTTCTCGTCGATGACGGGGATCTAAGGATGGGATCTAAGGGAAAGACGTACTGTACTTCACTAGAATCAGATTCTTTAGCTCAGAATCAACTGATCGAATGGAGAAAGAAAACTTCAACCGTACACCACAATCAACACGCCCTTCTAGAATACGAAAAACGCCATTTAACCCCAGTCAATAAGAGTGACGATTGATCATGCAAGTTCACAGTACGCCCATCGACGATGATTTTGCCGAAGCCTTCGGTATGAGATACGTGCGCTTAATCATCACGGCGGCTAACCCTAACTGGGCAACTATTGCTGCGCGCGAAGCTACGGGCTTCGCCAGTTCGATCATCGCCTGTGATGTCGAGGCCGGAATCGAAAGCACTCTTACTGAAGATCAAACACCCGATGGACGCCCCGGTATTTCCATTTTACTTTTTGGTTTCACTAAAGATTCATTAGAGGGCTCAATTCTCAAACGCATCGGTCAATGTGTTCTCACCTGTGCGACGACTGCGGTTTTCGATGGCGGTAGCTCCATGGAAATTTCAAAATCTGAGCACGACCCAGAACCGGATCCCCAAGAAGTCTCCCTCGGCGAAAAACTTCGTTTCTTCGGGGACGGATACCAAAAGAGTAAAGCCTTTGAAGAACAACGCATCTGGCGTATCCCCGTCATGGAAGGCGAGTTCGTCATACAAGACAAAACTCACGCTCGAAGAGGTATCGCGGGAGGCAATTTCTTAATTCAAAGCAAATGCCCACAAGCGGGTCTCTTAGCCGCAGAGCGTGCCGTCGAAGCCATTTCAAACCTTCCAGGAGTCATCACTCCCTTCCCCGGCGGTATCGCCCGAAGCGGTAGTAAGGTGGGGTCGAAATACGAAGGCTTAAAGGCATCGACGTATGATGCTTTTTGCCCTTCGTTAAAAAGCCGCGTTGAAACGAAATGTGATCCCGAAACCCAATGCGTTTACGAAATCATCATCAACGGCGTCAACTACGAAGCTGTAAGGAACGCTAGCAGAGTGGGAATTCACGCTGCTTGTGAAGGTGAGGGTTCAGAAAACATCCTTCGCATTTCAGCCGGTAACTACGGCGGCAACTTAGGTAAGTTTCACTTTAAGCTGCATGAGGTTTTATCGTAATCCGATGAGTCAACCGGAAGTCCAAAACCTCAACGGCTATCGCTTCATCGCAAAGGATGCCTTCCTTCAAGGGGGAGGGATCATCGATGGGGATGTGCTTCGGCCAGATGAAATCGGCAAGCTCACCCCGAAAGAGGTACAAGAGCTTTTGATTCGTCAGGGTCGGGAAAGGCTCCCCTTAAAGGAACTTTTTGAAATTGAAGAATTAGATTCAAAGGGTGTCCTTGAAATTCCCGGATCTCCCCGATTCAAGACCCTGGGAATGAAAATGGAAGCAGGTCAGCTCGTCGTCCATGGGCACGGTGGCGGATTCTTAGGGCAGGAGATGAAGGGTGGAGAAATTTTAGTTCAGGGCGATGCCGGGAGCCACGTGGGAGCCAGTATGATTAGCGGGAGCATACGAATTGAAGGTTCAGTTGGGGATCGAGCGGGAGCTCCCTCCGGTTCCAACAAATACGGTCAAAACGGCGGCAAGATCATCATCGAAGGTGATGCGGGTGATGAAACTGGATTTAACATGCGGCGGGGTTTATTGGCGGTTAAAGGTGAATGCGGGAAAGTTCCAGGGTATGGTTTGCTGGCCGGAACGATTTACATCGGTAAAGGACGACCGACCTTACCCGGCTTGGGTATGGTTCGAGGAACGATTTTAATCGGCGATAAAGATGCTCAAGCCGATCCAGAAGCGGATTGGCCGGGCGCCCATACCAACGATGGCGGGTTATTCACCGCCAATTTTTTACGGTTGTTGTACCGCATGCTCGATCAAGAAGGTTGTTTAGAGGAAAAACCCGAAGTGATCGCAGGCCAAGCTCACCGTTTTTATTCAGGCGATCATTTACCGAAGAAGCCCGGGCAACCGATGGGTCGCGGGGAGATTATTGTTCGGGTGAAGTGATCCTTTAATTTTATAGATTTATTACGCCCTTCCAGGGCTGGGCATCTATTCACATTTCACAACCCAGGGCGACGCTTCGCTCTGCCCTGGGCTAGGTTATGACGGGCTTACAGCCCTTGGCGGTATGTAGGTTAATGTGGATTAAGTAATTAATATCCATCATCCCCTCGCTAGCGCTTCGGGCTAGTTAAGAAGTTGGCCTATATTTTAGTATTCAATAGAGGTTCGGCTTAGATAAGGGGATTGTTTTATTTTTCGTGTTAAATTGTAGATCAACCTTGCATGAGTTAACTATCTCGAAGCGCTAGCGAGGGGAAGTTTCGTATGATATTGTATTAGGTGATGGGATTCAGTCGAACCAAGGGCTGTAAGCCCGTAATAGCCTAGCCCAGGGCAAAGTGGAGCAGCTTGCTGCGGAACGACGCCCTGAATTTAAGGTGTTCATGCACCCGGCCCTGTAAGGGCAAAATAAAATTTTTCCATGTGATTCGTCCAACGCCCATAGTTGCTTTTAACTCAAAATATCTTTAACTACATGCCCATGCACATCCGTTAATCTAAACTCCCGACCGCGATACTTATACGTTAATTTTTTATGATCGATTCCTAAAAGGTGCAACATCGTTGCGTGCAGATCATGAACGTGAACAATATTCTCTTGAGCGTTGTAACCTAACTCATCGGTTGAACCGTAGGTCATGCCGCCACGGACCCCACCTCCCGCCATCCACATCGAAAATCCCTTCATGTGATGGTCCCGCCCTGAACCCTGAGCCATGGGAGTTCGCCCAAATTCTCCCCCCCAAAGGACCAAAGTATCATCGAGCATCCCCCGCCGCTTTAAATCTTTAATTAACGCTGTCGTTCCCTGGTCGACATGCTTAGCCGTTTTGAGGATGCCTTTTTCTAAATCACCGTGATGGTCCCAACCTCGATGATAAAGCTGAATAAATCGTACGCCTCGTTCGGCTAATCTGCGAGCTAAGAGACAATTACCGGCGAAAGTTCCATCCGCTCCTTTTGTACCGTACATATCGAGCGTTTCTTGCGTCTCATCGGAAAGATCAGTTAACGAAGGCACACTCATTTGCATTTTAAACGCGAGTTCGTACTGACTGATACGCGTAGCGATTTCGGGATCTCGAACAGCCTGTTGCCTCTGATGATTGATCGCTTGAATGGAGTCAATAATCCTGCGCTGATCCTTATTCGTGACTCCAGCCGGATTCTTCACATAAAGAACAGCATCTCCTGAAGAATTGAAATGAACTCCCTGGTGTTGCCCTGGTAAAAATCCACTGTGCCATTGCCGGCTCGCAATCGGTTGATTTTGACCACCCCCCGTCGAAGTCATCACAATAAACCCCGGTAAATCCTGACATTCACTGCCTAAGCCGTAAAGCAGCCAAGATCCCATTGCCGGGCGCCCACTGATCGTGGTTCCCGTATTCATAAACGTATGAGCCGGGTCGTGATTGATCGCTTCGGTCTTCATCGATCGCAAGATACAGATATCATCGGCAATCGATTGCATGTGCGGGAAGACACTCGAGATCTCTTGACCCGACTTGCCATGTCGACTGAAGGGATGCATTGCTCCGCGACAAGTAAGCTTCTTGCCTTGAAGTTGCGCGATCGGTTGTCCCTTCGTGAAAGATTGCGGCATGGGCTTGCCGTCGAGCTCTTTCAGCTTCGGTTTGTTATCGAAGGTTTCTAAATGGGATGGTCCCCCCGCCATACAGAGAAAAATCACCCGTTTAATCTTAGGACGAAAATGCAAACCGGATTGAAGTTCAACTTCAGCTCTCGCCTCAGGATTTGACAGAAGCGAAGCTAACGCCGTCAATCCCAAACTACCGGCAGTACCCGTTAAAAACGTTCGTCTTGAACTGGAGAAGTTCATCAGTGGAGAAGAGGTTTTATTTTGGTAGTTCATCGTTCTCAACTCCTGGTGATCGTTTCGTGAAGGTTAAGGATGACTCGAGCTACTGAAGTCCAGGAAGCGATTTTTGCGAGATCAACTCCTTCAGGAACTTTCAAATCCCCGACACTCAAAAAGGCTTTCGCTGCCTTCTCGTCACTCAGGTAACGCTTCAACTGATCGGCTTGTAATTTCATTAAGAGATCGAATTCGAGTTTGGAGGCCTGTCGAGCCATGGCTCGCTTAAAGGCCCAATGGATACGTTGATCCGCTTTCGCGCCTCCTTCCTTGATCATTTTGACCGCCAAGGCACGCGCGGCTTCAACGTAAGTAGGATCATTCAACAGAACCAGGGCTTGTTGAGGGGTATTAGAAATAGGTCGCTCTGCTACACATTCTTCTCGAGCTGGAGCATCGAAAGCCTGAAGGCTGGGATGCCAAAAGCTCCGTCGCCAGTAGGTATAGACCCCTCGTCGATACTGGTTCTCACCTTTTTCAACCGTGTAGCGAGCGTCTTTGTAAATTCGAAACCAATAGTTGGCAGGCTGGTAGGGCTTCACACTTCGCCCCCCCATCTTGGGAGACAACAAGCCACTGATCGAAAGGGCATTATCCCGAACAAACTCGGCAGTAAGGCGGAACTGATTCTGTCTCATGAACAAACGATTTTCAGGATCTAACTTCACTTGCTCTTCAGTGACATGTGATCCTTGTTGGTAAGCTTTAGAAGTTACAATCAGCTTGACGATATGCTTTACGTTCCAACCACTGTCGATAAATTCCATCGCCAACCAATCTAATAGCTCGGGATGGCTGGGCCAATCCCCCTGAGAACCGAGATCATCCAAAACGCGAGAAATCCCTTTTCCCATAAAAAGTTTCCAGACTCGGTTCACAAACACTCGAGCCGTCAACGGATTTTTTCGACTGGCGATCCATTCGGCGAGATTGAGACGGTTCAAACGATCTTTTGATTCTATCTTTCCTAAGAACTCAGGAATGGCTGGCTGAACTACCGGCCCCGTCTTATCGAGCCAGTTCCCTCGAGCTAAAACACGAATGGTGCGAGGCTTAGTCGTTTCGGTGACGATCGTACGGGGCCATTTCTTAGAGTCACTCAGTTGTTTGATTTTTTCTTCGAGGCTTTTGATCTCTACTTCAACTTGAGCATCTTTCAAATTCGCTTGTGATTTCAATGCGATGAGCTCGGATTCCGCTTTTTGCCATTCTTCTAACTGTTGCCGAGTCGGTATATGAGATTCACGAGGAAATCCCACACCTCTTTCTTTCAAATCAGCGAAGAAGGCTTGAAAGGTGTAGAAGTCTTTTTGAGTGAAGGGATCAAACTTATGGTCGTGACATTCACTACAACCAAAGGTCGAACCTAAAAAGATAGCGGCAGTGTTTCGTACTCGATCCGCTCCATACTTCGCTAAGTATTCCCCTGCTTGGGCTCCACCTTCGCTGGTTGTCTGGTTCATGCGATTAAAGCCCGAGGCGACTTTCCATCGGTACTCCTCAAATTTATTCCCTTTGAGAAGATCACCAGCGAGTTGCTCTTTAACGAATTGATCGAAAGGTAGGTTGTCATTGAAGGCGTCGATGACGTAGTCGCGGTAGAGCCAAACATTTCGGTTCGAATCTTTGTGATAGCCCACCGAGTCAGCATAGCGAACGAGGTCGAGCCAATGGACTCCCATCCGCTCACCGTAGTGTTTAGAACTGAGGAATTTTTCAACGAGTTCCTCATAAGCTTGAGCGGTTGGTTTTTTGACAAAACGGTCGACGTCGGAAGCCTGAGGAGGAAGGCCGATCAAATCTAAACTGAGCCTTCTAATTAAGGTATGAGGAGCTGCCGATTTCGCGGAAGCGACTTTCCTTGACTTCGCTTTAACGTAAAGGAACTTATCGATGGGATTTTTTATCTCTGGATGAGATTTAATTTCTGGTACTGGAGGTTTTCGTGGTGCGATGTAAGCCCAGTGGTCTTGCCATTTCGCTCCCTGATCGATCCAGCGCTTGAGAATTTCAATTTGTTTCTTATTTAGCTTCTTCCCCGTCTCCTTTGGGGGCATGCGTTCATCGAGATCACTCGTCAAGATCCGCTTCAGAAGTTCACTCTTCAGAGCCTTCCCTTTGACGATAACTTTATTCTTCAACGCAGCCGAAATCCCCGCTTCAATGTCTAATCGAAGCTTGGCTTTTCTTTGTCCTTCATCGGGTCCGTGACACGTGAAACAATTGTCAGAAAGAATCGGACGAACATCTCGATTGAAATGCACCTGATCAGGGAATTCTTCAGCTTGGAGGAATCCTCCGAGAATCAACCCGAAGCCAATCATTAGAGACTTAAAAAACAGTTTACTAAGAATCATTTGCGACTCATTCTGAAACTCTAATTGAAACTCTTTTTCAATAAACACAACAAGCTATCCATCCTATCAGAATCCTTAGATAATTTCAGGATTTAACTAGTAGTAGGCTCGCTCCGCGAGTCGTACGAAGCGAAACAGCTAGAATGGCACAATGACACCCCAAAAAAATTAGTGCGTTCTAGGTGAATTCTCCCCTCGCTAGCGCTTCGGGCTAGTTAAGGGAGTAACTCGGTTAAAAGCGATAAAATGAACCTTCAAAGGATATTTCTTAACTAGCCCGAAGCGCTAGCGAGGGTGGATTTCGATGACGTAGCATCTAACATTTTCACCTCCCAACTTAGATCTTCTTGGCATGATCTGAGACTTTAGCCTATGATTTCGATTCGAAAAGAAATCGTATTGGAAGCCCCCCTAAGTTAAAGAGAAGAGTGAATCCGCGATGAATAGATTTAAATCCATCTCCAACCTTTATGCGTGGACTCTCCGCAGCCTCTGCCTGGCCCTGTCTTTGGGTCTCATTTCTTGCCAAGGCCCTCTCAAAATCACCGATGAAACGCAGTTCGAAAACCTTAAATCTGCCTACATCACCGCCTACAAACCTTTGATGATCCAAGCCAGTAACGCTTGGTGGGATGCCGCGACCACCGGTACCGATGATGCCTACGCCCGGCGTCAAGAAGCTGATAAAGCCATCGCAGAACTCCACAGCAACAAGACGACTTTCGAGCAATTGAAAGGCATTCGTTCTCGCAACCACTTGAGTTCGAACATCGCCAAACGTGAGTTAGAAGTCCTTTACCACAGCTTTTTATCTAAACAAGCTGACCCTGACCTCACTCAAAAAATCATCGAACTCAAGGCGAGCGTCGACAAGATCTTTAACACTCACCGGAGTCTCGTCGACGGCCAAAGGATGACCGAAAACGATGTGAGGAAAATCCTAAAAGAAACGACCGACACCGAGTTAGCGAAAAAGGCGTGGTCGGGCTATATGGTCGTGGGAAAGAAAGTCAGTGAGAATCTAAAAGAGCTCGTTCTCCTTCGCAATGAACTCGCCAAAGGATTGGGGTATGAGAACTTCTTCGCGATGCGATTAGCGATGCAAGAACTCGAAGAAGAAGAACTCTTCAAAATCTTTGATGAACTCGATGAATTAACTCGAGAACCCTTCCAGCGTCTCAAAGATCAAATCGATGAACATATGATGAAGAGATTCTCACTTAAAAAAGAAGAGCTTCGTCCCTGGCACACGGCAGACCTTTTCTTTCAGGAAGCTCCCGATATCGGGGGAATCAACCTGGATTCTCTCTACCAAGGAAAAGACCCCGTCAAGATTTCAGAAGCTCACTACGTCAGTATGGGCATGCCGGTAGAAGACATTTTAAAGAAGAGCGATCTCTACGAGAAGGAAGGGAAGAGCCCCCATGCTTTCTGTTCATGCGTGGACCGAGATCAAGACATTCGAGTGCTTTGTAACGTGAAACCCAATGCAAATTGGATGGACACCATGCACCATGAACTCGGACATGGAGTTTACTGTAAATACATCTCGGATGATGCTCCTTTCCTCCTGCACGTGCCTTCCCATATTCTGACGACTGAAGGTATGGCGATGCTCTTTGGTGCACTCACTAAGAACGGAGATTTTTTAAAGAAGGGAGTCGGTATCCCCGAAGCTGAGTTCGAATCGTATGCTAAAGCAGCACGAAGCTCCCTGAGAGCTGAGAAGCTGATCTTCAGTCGTTGGACTCAAGTGATGTTGAGGTTTGAGCGCGGAATGTATAAAAATCCTGAGCAAGACCTCAATAAACTCTGGTGGGATCTCAAGAAAAAATACCAACTCCTCAATCCCCCGGATGATATGTCAGGCGCGGACTATGGAGCAAAAATTCACGTCGTGGGTGCTCCCATTTATTATCACAACTATATGTTAGGAGATCTCTTCGCCAGCCAAGTATGGTGCTACGCGGCGAAAAAAGCGGGCTTCAGTGATCCCCACCAAACAAGCTTTTGGGGAGACAAGAAGACCGGCAAGTACTTCATCGATGAAATCTTTGGCCCCGGAAATCTCTACCACTGGCAAGAGTTGCTACGACGCTCGACGGGTGAAAAGTTGTCGGCGAGGTATTATGCGAGTTTGTATGTAGACTGATGAACGTTCAACTTTCAACGTCCAACATCGACTTGAAAACCTCACTGGACATTAAAGGCAGTTCACACCAGGGAAGCCCGAAGCTTTAGCGAGGGATAAATGAACGTTCAACATCGACTTGAAAACCTCACTGGACATTAAAGGCGGTTCACGCCAGGGAAGCCCGAAGCTTTAGCGAGGGATAAATGAACGTTCAACTTTAAACCTATAACATCGAACAATTAGCATTCACAACGAGGCTTTAAATTTCAATGCGTTGAGCGTTATAAAATGCTCAAGCCAACACCTCCCCAATCACACCTTTCCCCTCAAAGCCCGACAAGCGCTGCTCCAAACCATTGTGATACCAAGTCAGCCTCTCGTGATCGATCCCTAAAAGGTGAAGTACGGTAGCGTGAAGTTCATGACTTTGAATCACATCTTCAACGGCTTTAAATCCTAACTCGTCCGTCTTTCCGTACCCGACCCCACCTTTGACTCCGCCACCCGCCATCCAGGAAGTAAACGCGCCAGGATTGTGATCACGACCTTTCCCGCCTTGCGCTCCCGGTTGGCGCCCGAATTCTGTGGTACAAATCACCAAGGTTTCGTCGAGCATGCCTCGAGCTTTGAGATCTTTTAAAAGAGCACTTGCCCCCGTGTCGAGTACCTTCCCCCAATACCCGTGATCGCGAACCAGGTCTTCGTGACTATCCCAATTGGGTCGAATTTTCTTAGCGGTTGTATTTTCAGCTCCGCAGTAAATCTGAATAAAGCGCACTCCTCGCTCTGCGAGTCGACGAGCGAGCAAACATTGTCGTCCGAATGCTTGGGTATCCTTATGATCAAGACCATACAGGTTCTGAGTTGATTCCTTCTCGGATTCTATACTCGTAGCCTCTGGAGCACTCGACTGCAAGCGAGCCGCTAATTCATAAGCCTGAATCCGAGCTTCTAAATCCTTGTTTCCACTTCGAGTCTTCTGGTGCTGAGCATTCAATTTATTGAGGAAATTTAAGGTCGCTCGATCCTTCTTTGAGAACTCTTTATGCCTTGCCTCATTTACAAATAAATCTTCAATGGGAGATTGACCCTTACGAGTATTGAAACCTGTCCCTTGATAAACAGATGGTAAAAATCCCGCCCCCCAATTGATGATCCCTCCCGGAGGGAGACCGCTGGGATCGGGCAAGACCACAAAGGCTGGTAAATCTTGAGTTTCACTCCCTAATCCATAACTGATCCATGATCCCATACTCGGGAACCCAGGAAGAGATTGCCCTGTATTCATCATGAAGCAAGCCGGTCCGTGAAGGGCAGTTTCACTTTTCATACTATAGAGAAATGCCATCTCATCCACACAGGTGGCTAAACGAGGAAACAAGTCACTCATCCATCGCCCACTCTCACCGTGTTGTCTAAACTTCCAGTAACTGGGCTGACACTTCCCGGGCTTCGAAGCAAAAAACTGAAGCTTCCCGGTGGGATCAAAGGGCTGACCGGCTCGTTTTTCTAACGCAGGCTTGTAGTCAAAAGTATCGACTTGGCTCATCCCCCCAGGGCAAAATATGTGAATCACCCTTTTAGCTTTAGGAGCGTGATGGGTTTTTGATCCGCTCGGATCAGCGAGCAAGCAATTCAATGCCAATGCGCCAAAGCCACCGCCGGTAAGCTGAAGAAAACCTCTTCTCGAAAATGAAGAATGATAAATTGGAGTGCTCATGTTTACTTTAGATCCATCCTCATGGTTCCCTCAATCGATGTAATAAAACTCATTCGAATTGAGTATGGCACGAACAAAGGCTAATAAGCCCTGAGAGCGAATGAAATCCGAACTCTCAGTCAACTCTTCAGCATTCGGTGATCTCGAATAGGCGAGCATGAAGGCTAGACGAACTTGCTCCCCCACATCCTCACGGCCCTTCTTTTTTAAATAGGCGCTGAAGTAACGGGAGTGAAGCAAGATGAACTCATTATTAAAGAGAGCGAGAGATTGAAGCGCCGTTGTCGAGGTGAGACGTTTCGGGGTGATATTCGCCAGATCGGGGCAATCTAGGGTCGTCAAAAAACGATTCGGAGTCGTGCGTACTCGGTACCGGTATATACTTCGCCTGAAGTGATCGCGATCATCCTTAACGACATACTGGTAAATTGGAGCGTAAGCCTGAGTGTATTTAAAATCTTCATACCCTGGTCCGTAGGCTTTGTCATTCAATTGCCCCCCCATCGATAAAACATAGTCTCTAATCGCTTCTGCTTCTAACCTTCGAGGATTTTGTCGCCAGAGCAAACGATTCTCCGCATCTCGTTGTTGTCCTAAGGCACCATCTAAGTATTGAGACTTTTGCTTAAAGGTTTTAGTGTTGAGAATCAAGCGCTGAACCGACTTCAAAGACCAAGAGTTTTTGATCAGTTGAAGAGCTAAGGCATCCAGTAATTCAGGATGAGAAGGTTGTTCACCTCCTTTGCCGAAATCACTGGGAGTCCTCACCAAGCCATGGCCAAAATGCCATTGCCAGAGACGATTGACGATCACTCGGGCCGTTAAAGGATTCTTAGGATCAGTGATCCAACGAGCTAAACGAATGCGCCTCTCAGCCTCTGGGGTTTCGTGATCGCCCAAGCGGTGATCCAACATCGAAAGCAAAGGAAGAGTCGCGGGCTTGAGGGGCTCCCCCACTTCGTGCTCGGTGTCCCCCCGATCGAGAACTCTAATTTCAGGCGAGGTCTTTTCGCTAACTGTCCCATAAAACTTTTGAGGGTCACGTAATCGATCCAATGGACGTGAAACTGTGTGGATTCGATTTTGTAGGCTAACAATTTTAAGTTGGCGCTCCTTGATTTGTTCTGAGTTTAGTTTTTCCTTGTTGCTATTCTTTAACGTTGCATTCGTAAAACAAACCTGATCATGAGAATACCCATTTCCACCATCCGTAGAGATCAAAGTCATATATCGAGCTTGACGACTGAACTTAATCTCAACATCCTTCAATCCGTCATCTCTCTTCAAACCCCGTACTTCAAAAACCTTTTCCCCATCGACGTAAATCCAAACATCAGCAAAAAAGCTCCCCTTACTTCCGAAGTAACCCACCTTTGCACTCAATTTGAGTGCATCAGTTTTCAATTCATTTCTAAAAGCCTTAAGGTCGAAAGTAATTCCACTGTTTGCGTGAAGCCCGAGCAGTTCATTTCCCCCTTTTGTAAAATCGACTCCAGCTAAACTGGGGGAATGTTGACTGTTGACGGGCCCTTTGCGAATGGCATCCCAGGTCGCTTTAGAGGTGGATGGTATTCCAGTGAGGCTATCACCTGTGCTGTTATAAGGAATCTTAGCCTTTCCCCCTTGACCCTCGGGGATGAACACTCCCTCGATAAAGGGTGAGTTTACAGTAGAAAAGATATTCACTTTGCTCGGGTTTAACCCTCCTCGCTTCATAGAAACGGAGCTTCCAGTTCGAGGATCGATTCCTAAACCGACTTTTCCACTCCCCCAACCATCACCTCCTCCTACGATATCAGCCAAACTCAAGCCCGAATTTTCAATCATTCGAAGCTCTCTCAACAACTCAGAAGTCTTTTTTTGGATATGAGCTATCATCTGTTGATTCGAAGTAAGCTCAGCGGGATTTACGATTCTTTCTTCTCTCTTCAAACTCGCGAATACCGCCTTAAGGCCGTAATAATCTTTTTGCGAAATCGGATCGAGCTTGTGATCATGACAGCGAGCACAATTTGCCGTCGTTGCAATCGTAGTCGACATCACCTGAGTGATCATGTCATCGAGATCTAAGGCGCGCGCTTTTCGTTTGCTAACTGGACTTTTATTTTCAACCTGTCCTACAAAATCCCAGGGACCTGCGGCTAAAAAACCAGTGGCGATGTTGGCTTCATCCCTCCCCGGCCACAAGACATCCCCAGCGATCTGTTCTTCTAAAAATTGGTTATAAGGCTTATCTTTGTTAAAGGACTGGATCACGTAATCGCGGTATCGCCAAGCAGTGTCCCTCCGCATATCGCGCTCAAAGCCATGAGTGTCGGCGTAGTGAGCGAGATCCAACCAATGTTGAGCCATGCGCTCGCCGTAACTTGAAGATTTTAAAAATTTATCGATCCATCTGGAGTAAGCCGCCTCTTGATCAGAGTAGGATTCAAAAGCTTCCACATCTCCGAGGTAAGGAGGAAGGCCTCTCAAAGTAAAACTCAAGCGACGAATTAAAACTCTTTGACTCGCCCGGGGAGATAATTGTAGTCCCTTACTTTCGAGACGTTTTTCGATATAGGCATCGATGTCTTGAGAAGTGAGATCCTGGGATGCAATTCTCTTTTGGATCTCAGGATTTAACGGCAGCCAAGCCCAGTGAGACTCCTCACCTAATAGACTCTCAGTGAGACACAAGATTGCAATGAAAAGGAAAACCGTTCTCGTTGATTTCATTTGGAGTGATTTCAAAAATGAATCTATTACTGAGTAGAGAAGCTTTAGCTGGATCGAAGTAAAAGGGCCGACTCTCTAAGTATAACTATATTTAAAGTATATAGGGGCTGTAAATCAGTGAACCTTTCAATAGAATAGATCCATCAATAAATATGAGTTAGAACATCACGATTCCCTAATCCCTAACTGCACTTCGAAATGCCTAAAAATAGAGTTCTCCCTTCATTTTTCATCATCCTTCTGAGTCTTCATCCCCTCGGTTGGACTCAAGAGAACCGCCCTCTCAAATTCAATGAAGATATTCGACCCATCCTGGCACAGCATTGCTTTAGCTGTCACGGTCCTGATGCCAAAACAAGAAAAGCCAATCTTCGATTCGACCAACCCCAATCAGCTAAACAAAAACTGAAGTCTGGCCGTTGGGTCATCGATAGTAACAATCCTCACCAAAGTGAATTGCTTCTAAGGCTCAAGGCTGAAGACCCGGAGGACCGCATGCCTCCCCCGGAGGCTCCGACTCAACTCAACTCAGAAGAAATCAAAAAATTAGAGCTTTGGATCTCTCAAGGAGCCCCGTACCAAAAACATTGGGCCTTTGAAAAGATCGGGCGCCCTCAGCCTCCAAAGATTAAAGGGACTCACCCAGCCCAAAATGAAATCGACGCATTCATATTTAAGCGCCAAGAAAACCAAAAAATAATTCCTTCTTCGATGGCGACAAAAAGAACCTTAGCCCGCCGGGCCTCATTAGACTTGCGTGGATTTCCCCCGAGCATCGAAGAATTAGAAAACTATTTAAAAGATGATTCCCCTCAAGCTTGGGAGCATTACCTCGATCACCTACTCGCCTCGAAACATTACGGCGAGAGGATGGCTCAAGATTGGTTAGATCTCGCCCGTTATGGCGACACAAATGGATATCATGCCGATAGCGATCGTACGATTTGGTTGTATCGAGATTACGTCATCAACAGCTTCAATGACAATAAACCCTTCGACCAATTCGTAAGAGAGAACTTGGCGGGAGACCTTCTCCCCAAAGCCACAACTGAAACTAAAATCGCGAGTGGATTTAATCGTTGCAACACCTTTAATGAAGAAGGCGGAGCGGATCCTGAAGAATTCTATGTGGCCTACGCTGTCGACCGTGCCAATACCACGGGTCAAGTTTTCTTCGGCTTAACTATCGGTTGTGCACAGTGCCACGATCACAAATACGACCCGATCAGTCAAAAGGACTACTATCAACTCGTAGCTTTCTTTAACAGCGTTCAGGGGGAAATCGGCGCTGGTGGTCCGAGTGGCTATCACGGTAAAGAATTACCTCCACTTTTAAAAGTCCCCGGAAAAGATCAAGAACGCCGCTTAGAAGAAATTCAAAGTGAGCGTCGCACGACTCAAGAAAAGTTAACCTCTTTATTAAGCGATGATATTCTTACTAGCTCTCTATTCAAAGAAGCTTTCACCCTCTGGCAAGCGCAGCAATCAAAGCGTGCTCCTCCGACCCGCCCGAAATCCGAGGGCTTGGTTCTCTGGCTCGATGCCTCGGATATCAACGGAAACGGGATCGCCGATCAAAAAGAAAACTTTAAGCCTCAAAATCAGATCCACCAGTGGAACGATCTATCGGGACAAAAAAATCACGCCAAATCCCCCATCCCCCCAACGTACATCGAAAAAAGTATCGGGGGATTACCCAGTATCTCTTTCGATGGAAAAACTCAATTTTTAAGAACTGAAACCGGAGGAGATCAACTTCAAAACGATTTCACTCTCATCAGCATCTTTAAAGCCGAGAATTTAAGAACTCATCAGATGCTTGTCATGTGGGGAGAAGAAGATCGCGGCAAGCGAAGAGCTCTGTGGATCCTCCCCGACCGTTCATTCTCCTTCAATGGCTACCACGCCGATTTAATCGGTAAGAAAAAAGCCTCAATGGGTGGGCACTTGGGAAGCATTCAACTCAAGCGTCAAACCAATGAAGTTGAACTACTCTTAGACGGAGAGCATTCTTCACAGAATAAAGTACCTCTGAAGAATTACAAAAATAAGAAGATCACTTTAGGTTGTAATAACGCGAATAAGGAATTCGCCAAAGCCTCGATTTCAGAATTGCTGATTTTTAATCGCCAGCTAAGTGTTAGGGAACAGCGAAACGTCGGCCTCTACCTCTCTCAGAAATACGGATTAAAAACGAAATTCCATCAGAGCTATCCTGAGTTGATAACAAAGATCCTCGAGATCGATAAAGATCGTCGTTCTCAAAAACAAGTTCTTGAGCTCAGTCGCTATTTTCTAAAAAACAACTACCTTCCGCTCCAAGAGAAAAAAGCCCAGTTAGAAGCCCAACTTAAAAACTTAGAAGCTGAAGAACGCAACATTAAGAATTCCTTTCCCTCCACCTTGGTGATGGTCGAAAAACCAAAACGAACTCCCACCTACATATTGATGCGAGGAGATTTCCAACAGAGGGGAGAGGAAGTTGAGCCAGGCATTCCTGAAATCTTTGGGAAAATGGATCCCAAGGAACCCAAAAACCGATTAGGCTTAGCTCGCTGGATCACCTCCGATGAAAATCCTCTCCTCGCTCGAGTGACCGTGAATCGAATTTGGAAACAACTCTTTGGCACGGGTTTAGTTAAAACGGCAGGTGACTTTGGCACTCAAGGTGAACTTCCTTCTCACCCTCAACTCCTCGATTGGCTGGCGAGTGAGCTGAAGAGATCAAACTGGAACATCAAGCGACTTCAGAAGAAAATTTTGATGTCTTCTACCTATCAACAGTCATCTTTTAATTCACATCGCTATGACTCGGTGGATCCTGACAATCGTTTATTATGGCGGGCCCCTCGATTTCGATTATCGGCAGAATCCATTCGAGATTCAGCTTTGAGCATCAGTGGGCTCCTCAATCCTAAAGTGGGTGGACCCAGCGTGAAGCCCTATCAGCCCCAAGGTTACTATCGAGATAAAGTGGGGCGTGATTGGAAAACTTCACAGGGCCCTGATCTTTACCGCCGAGGTCTTTATACCTATTGGAGAAGAACCACGCTCTATCCCAGCTTTCAAATTTTCGATGCCCCGAGTCGCGAGGTCTGCACTGTTTCACGACCGAGAACTAATACTCCCCTTCAAGCTTTGGTCTTGATGAACGATCCGGGTTACGTGGAAGCAGCGCGAGTCTTCGCTGAATCCATCCTCCAAAAGGGAGGCAAGACGACTGAAGAGCGATTGAAATTTAGCTATTTAAAAACCGTCTCCCGTATTCCGAGTCAGAAAGAACTCGAAGTTCTCGGAGTCATCATCAAAGAACAGAAGGCTCATTTCACAAAGAATCCACAAGCCGCGAAGGAATGGATTCAAAATGGGAAATCCAAACCGAACTCTAAGCTCAACGAAGTGGAACTCGCTGCCTGGACTTCCTTAGCCTCGGTTTTGTTAAACTTAGATGAAACGATCACCCGCGAGTAATTTTAGCGAGTCATTGAAGAGCATGTCACTTTTAGAATACCAGAACCCGATCACCCGAAAAACCTTCCTCAACCGAACGACGCTGGGATTAGGAGCATTAGCCCTCGCGCACTTAGAGGGAGAACAAGTTCTCGCGCAGAGAAAAGCTTCGAGTTCCTTCCCAAGCTTACCGGTAAAAGCAAAGAGGGTGATCTACCTCTTCATGTCGGGTGGCCCTTCTCAATTAGAGACGTTCGACTATAAGCCGGGCCTGGAAAAAATTCACAACACTCCCCTACCAAAATCAGTGATCGGTAAGCAACGCTTGACGACCATGACTCGAGGTCAAGCCAAGTTATTAGTCAAAGCTGCCAACCAAAAATGGAATCGATATGGTCGTTCGGGCCAAACGATGAACGCCCGATTTCAACACCTGGGTAAAGTAGCCGATGAAATCGCCATCCTCCGAGCCGTTCACACCGAACCCATCAACCACGATCCCGCAGTGACCTTTTTACAAACCGGAAGTCCTAATGCTGGGCGCCCCGCGATGGGATCGTGGTTAAGTTACGGCTTAGGAAGCGAGAATAAAGATCTCCCCCATTTTGTCGTTTTGCTTTCAGGTGGCGGCCAGCCCGTGCCTTCAAGGTATTGGCACAATGGTTTTCTTCCTTCGAGCCACCAAGGAGTACAATTTCAGTCTCAAGGAGATCCAGTTCTTTATCTTTCAAATCCTAAGGGCATGGATCGACAAAATCGCAAGCGCTTAGTCGATCACATTTCAAAGCTCAACGCTCTTAAATACGAACAAGTTCAAGACCCTGAGATCGAAGCTCGCATCGACGCCTACCAATTGGCCTACCGCATGCAGAGCTCTGTTCCTGAACTCATGGATCTATCGCGTGAATCCAAGGCAACTTTAGATCTCTACGGAGCCTCTCCCGGGAGAGCCTCTTTTGCAAATAATTGTTTGTTGGCGAGAAGGCTGTCCGAGTCAGGAGTCCGATTTGTACAACTCTACGATCGTGGTTGGGATCACCACTCGGATACCACCTCCGGAATTCAGAATAAAATTGCCCAAGTAGATAAGGCCAGCGCCGCCTTGATCCAAGATCTCAAACAACGCGGATTACTCGATGAAACCCTCGTCATCTGGGGAGGAGAATTCGGGAGAACCACCTACGGCCAAGATCGAGGAAAGACCTTTGGTCGGGATCACCACCCTGGTTGTTTCTCAATTTGGATGGCCGGAGGCGGCATCCAGGGAGGCGTCACCCACGGAACAACCGATGATTTTTCCTACAATGTGGCTGAAGGTAAAGTCACCCCTCACGATCTTCAAGCGACGATTCTACACTGCATGGGAATCGATCACGAAAAACTCACTTATCGCTTTAAGGGGCGAGAATTTCGATTGACCGACATCGCAGGAAATTTAATCCCAGAAATTTTGGCCTAAATAACTCTCCAAAAGATGGCTCCTCCTATCTACTCCTATATAATCATAGGATTGGGTTTTATGATTCTTACCTCGGTCTGAGATATCTGGGATTTGTTACCAGCCATGCAGCATTTAAGAGTAGGGCTCTTCGTCTTCTCCATCTTCAGTATTCAATTGATCCTTCCCGGTTTACTTGATGCTCAAGATGTCGTCATTTCCGAAATCTTAGCCTCCAATGATCAATTCGATACCGATGAAGATGGGGATTCGAGTGACTGGATCGAAATTCACAGCCTTCTCTTAGCCCCACTGAGCCTCGAAGGTTATTACCTCACCGATGATCCCCTCAACTTAGAGAAATGGAAATTCCCAGCCGTCGACATCCCCGGTGGTGGTTTTGTTGTGGTCTATGCCTCCGGAAAAGATCGCAGAGACCCTGGCTCTGAACTCCACGCCAATTTTCAACTCGATGCCGTTGGAGACTATTTAGCTTTAGTTGAGCCCGATGGTGAAACGATCGCCGATGAATTCACTCCAACCTATCCGCGGCAACGTTCCGATGTGTCTTACGGGATTGGGCAAGCTCAAGAGACGACTGCCTTAATTGGAAATGGCGCGACGGGAAAATTCTGGATACCTACCAGTGGAGTGCATGGCTTAGATTGGACGGAGGGTGTGTTCAATGATGCGAGCTGGACTTCAGCTACGTTGGGCCTCGGATATGATTTAGAAGAAGGTGGTGGCGGCCTTCCCACCGAGAACTTTGCTTCAGAGGGTACTGCCACTCAATCATCGACTCTCGGCCCCTTTAACGCTTCCTTAGCCTTAGACAACGATAATGCCAATTTCACCCATACTGTTTCTGGCGATCGGCCCGCGACTTGGCTCTTAACGTTCCCCGATGAACGCATCATCGAACGCATCGTTTTATGGAACCGATCCAGCTGCTGTGGTTCGAGGCTCCGAGATATCACGGTCTCTATTTTGAGTGCCTCCAATCAGGAACTTTGGAGTTCCGAACTCCTCAATCCCGAAAATGATCTAGGAAACGGCCTGGTTAATGTGGGCCCTCAAAGCTTGGAAATCAACCTCTCAGAACTCAATGGCAGTGCCGTTCGCGGATCTAAAATTCAGGTTGTAAGAACTCCCGACCCTGATAAATCTGGAAGTGGAGGCGAAGGTAACAATGACGAATCCGATGTCTTGCAACTCGCTGAAGTTGAAGTTTTCGGTAGAGAGATTATTTCTTTTAAAGGAATGTTTCGAACGGATGTTGAAGACGAACTCCACGACGAACATTCTTCAGCCTATATTAGAATTCCTTTCACTACGGTCGACCCACCGAACTTCGATAATCTCACATTGAGAATGAGCTACGATGCCGGCTTTGTCGCTTATATCAATGGGCACGAAGTCGCGAGAAGAAACGCCCCCAATTCTCCGAATTGGAATTCCTTCGCCACAGAAGAGCGAGACGATTTAGTTGTCTTAGAATCAGAAAGCATCGTCATCACCCAACACCAAAATCGAATCCTTCCCGGAAATAATGTTCTAGCAATCCACGCACTGAATGGTTCGAATTCTGATCCTGACTTTTTAATCGACGCCGAATTGATCGGAAGCCAAATCGTTGACAGTGCTCGGGTCTACTTCTTAGAACCATCCCCCGGTGAAATCAATAACGGCGACTCCACCATCGGTTTTGTGAGTGATACAGAATTCAGCGTGGATCGAGGATTCTACGATGAGCCCTTCGAACTCGAGATAACTTCGGATACCCCCGGAGCTGAGATTCGTTACACAACGAATAATTCAAATCCCACCGCTAATTCGGGAACAGTCTATTCGGGACCGATCACCATCGATCAGACGACGGTCATCCGAGCAGCGGCATTTTTAGATGGTTTCGAACCTACCAATATCGATACCCAAACCTATATCTTTTTAGATCAAGTGATCAGTTCCCCAGTCATGCGAACCTCGATCACAGAGAGCCCCGTTTACGGCCCTCAGATGAAAGCGGCTCTCACCGACCTCCCAACGATCTCGATTGTGTCACCATCATCGTTTAATGGGAATACCGAAGCTCGAAGCTCGGTGGAATGGATCCATGAAGATGGAACCAGCGGATTTCAAGAAAATGTGGGAATCAAAAACTACGGTGGAAATGTCACCAACTTCCCGAAGAAGAATTTTAGGGTTTACTTCAGACGACTCTACGGAACGTCAAAGCTAAAGTTCCCTCTCTTCGAGGGACACGATCGTACGATCCCTGCCGCCGACCAATTCGACAAGTTTGAACTTCGTACCGGTTCTCACGACATGCATCATCGGGGATTTTATATGTCGAACCGATTTACTGACGACAGCATGCTCGACATGGGCAACCTCAATCCTCATGGAAGGTTTATCCATCTTTATATCAACGGGACTTACTGGGGCCAGTACCACTTAAGAGAAAAGTGGAATGCGGATATGCTCGCTGAATATCTCGGAGGGAAAGATGATGACTACGAATCGATTCGAGGAAACCGGGACGTTATCTCTGGTCCCTGGCCGGATCCGGGTATCGCCTTCGACGGAGATGGATCCGCTTGGAATCGGGTAAAGTCATTGGCCTCTAATTACCACCAAGTGAAGTTCTTCGTCGATGTGCCCCACTACATCGACTACATGCTGATGTACATGTTTGGAAATTCAGAAAGTGAGTATCGAGCTGTTGGCTTAAATGGGCCCGGTTTGGGAACGGGATTTAAATTCCTCTTAAACGATGCCGATGGATTTACTCGAGGTGGTGGTAATCGAACTCAAGTGAATCCCAATAATCAGTCTCATGCCAATGGCCCCGGAAATATCTTCAGAGATCTTTGGTTTCAAGGGCATGTCGATTTCAAAACCCTTTTAGCCGATCGTATTCATAAAAATTATTTTAACGATGGAGCGATGACTCCAGCGAAGACCATTCCACGCCTCGAAGAACGCTGCGCCGAAATCGAACGAGCCTTCTTCGCGGAAGCGGCCCGTTGGAATTTTAGAACTCCCCAGTCGTGGGAAGACGCAAAAAACAGCTACATCAATGGAGTCCTTCGCGGCAGAACCAACACGATGATCTCACAGTTCAGGAGTGCTGGTTTTTACCCCTCTATCGTAGCTCCCGCTTTCAATGTTCACGGTGGATTAGTCGACGAGGACTTCACCTTGTTCATCGATGCCCCCAGCGGAGAGGTCGTTTACAAATTTGATGGTGATGATCCTCGACTCCAGGGAGGTGGCCGCGCCCCCGATGCCTTAACGGCCGGTGTTGCAGAGACCGAACGACTTTTAGATGATGAGAGTCCCTGTAAAATTTTCGTTCCCATTGATGATACACTCGGTACATCGTGGACCTCCCGAACGTTCAATGATTCCAGCTGGTTATCCAGGACCACTGGAATCGGATTTGAACGAACTTCGGGTTACGAAGATCACCTCGGAACCAACGATGAAGATCTCTTGTATCAAGTGAATGCAACGGTCTACATTCGAGTCCCCTTTACGGTGCTTGATCCCGGTGAAGTCGCCTTCATGAGCTTACTGATGAAGTATGACGATGGGTTTATCGCTTACTTGAACGGGACTCCCATCGCCATGAAAAACGATCCCGATAATCCCACTTGGAATTCCTCCGCTCGGAACAGTCATTCCGATGGAGAAGCTATGGAGTTCGAGGTGATCAATGTCTCTCAGTTCACCCACTTACTCGTTCCTGGAAACAATGTCTTAGCAATTCACGGGATGAATTCCAGTTCGAACTCCTCCGATATGTTGATCTCCCCGGCGATCGAGATTTCTTCCGCTTCTTCAGGCGTTGCAATCGGCCCGGGAGTGACTCAAGTTAAAGCTCGAGTTCAAACTCAAACGAACTGGAGCGCACTCAATGAAGCGACCTTTGTCTACGCTCCCCTAAGAATCAGTGAGATCCATTACCATCCCACGTCTCCCTTCCCCAATAGCTTCATCGATCCCGATGAATTTGAATTCATCGAAATTGTAAATACTTCCACCCAGGCTATTCCTTTAGCCAACCTCCGCTTAGCCGGAGGAGTGCATTTTGATTTCACCGATGGTGCCATTCCTACCATCCAACCCTCACAGGCGATCGTCGTGGTTGAAAACCAGGCGGCCTTCGAACTCGTTTTTGGCGAGGGAGGAATCCCCATCGCAGGTGAATATCAAGGTAAACTCGCTAACGGCGGAGAGACTCTAAGAATTGAATCCTTCGATGGAATTGTGATTCAAGAAGTCACTTATTCTGATCAATGGTGGATTTCGACCGATGGCGAAGGGCCTTCTCTCGTTGCTGTCGACCCCTTCGATGACACCGTCGAAGATTGGAGTCAAGCCGAACATTGGATTCCAAGTGTTGTGGATTTCGGCACTCCCGGAACAACCGAAGCAGGAGAAGGCGGTTTACGCATTCCTGGGGATGCTAATTTTGATTCTCACTTGGATATCGGCGACGCCATCACCCTGCTCTTATTGCTCTACCGGGGAGACACAGTAGCTTTGCCCTGTTCCGGAGAGGAAGAAAGCGGGGATACGATTCAAGAGGGTGGAAACCTGACCCTACTCGACTTCAATGACGATGCTGGAGTCGACAACTCCGATGTGGTTTATCTCTTGGAACACATCTTCCTCGATGGTCCTTCCCACCAATTAGGAATTACCTGCCGTCAAATCGAAGGTTGCTCCCACCAGTGCTCGAGGTGATCTTCACCTAGCGTGAAATCATAAATTCCACCTTTTAACCCTCATAAATTCATCGCCTTCCTTAACGATTCTGAAGATTGTTCAACCTTTGGGCTGAAACTCAAGCTGGGATGAAAGTATAATGCTCAGTTCAGCTGACACCCTCAGAAGCTAGATCCATTACTGATCTTTAACCTGAGTTGAATCTATTAAGGAGATTGAAGAAGGAGATTTCATGAGAGTTGTTTATGCCCTGGGCTTCACGATTGCACTATGTACATTTCTCTCTGCTGGAGATGAAATCTATAAGCTTGGCCCGGAATCCATGCGCCAAGATGGCGTTCCTCAAGGAAAGATAACGCATCACATCTGGAAGAGTCAGATCTTCGAAGGAACGATCCGCCATTACTCGATTTACGTTCCCGCCCAGTACGACGGCTCTCAAAAAGCAGCCTTGATGGTCTTTCAGGATGGTCACGCTTACTTAGGTGAAAAGGGCCAGTTCAGAGCTCCCATCGTCTTGGACAACTTAATACACCAAGGCGACATGCCCATCACCATCGGTATTTTTATCGATCCCGGTCATAAAAAAGAGAAGTTACCCGAAAAGCGAGGCTGGCGCCCCACTCCCGAAAATCGAAGTTTTGAATACGATACGCTCTCCGATCAGTACGTCCGCTTCCTGATCGAAGAAATCATCCCCGAAGTCGCCAAGTCTTACAAACTCACCGATGATCCCGAGCAACGCGCCATCTGTGGCATCAGCTCCGGTGGAATCTGTAGCTTTACGGCTGCGTGGGAACGTCCCGACTACTTCCGCAAAGTTTTAAGCCACGTTGGAAGCTTTACCAATATTCGTGGCGGGCATCACTACCAAGCGATGCTTCGTAAGACAGAAAAGAAACCCATTCGCGTGTTCCTCCAAGCCGGTAGCGGTGACCTGAATAATACACACGGAAATTGGCCCCTCGGCAACTTGCAGTTAGCAAAATCATTAGAGTTCAAGGATTACGACTACAAACTCGTCTACGGAGAAGGAGCTCACAATGGTATTCACGGAGGAGCGATTCTTCCGGACTCCATGCGCTGGCTCTGGAGAGATTCTCCCGTGAGAAAACGAGGTTCTGAAGTGAAGCTCCTCGCCGACGAATTCAAATTCACCGAAGGTCCTGCCTCCGACAAAGAGGGTAATGTCTATTTCACCGATCAGCCTAACGATCGCATCCTAAAATGGTCGGTCGAGGGAAAACTCTCCACCTTCCTCCAACCAGCCGGCCGATCGAATGGCTTATTCATCGATGCCGATGGCAACATCATGGCTTGTGCCGATGAGAACAACCAACTGTGGCGAATCTCTCCAGATGGGAAAAAGAGAACGGTCGTCCATCGTTTTCAAGGCCTTCGATTAAATGGACCTAATGATCTCTGGATCAACGATGCTGGAGGGATCTACTTCACGGATCCCTTCTACAAGCGCCCTTGGTGGAAGCACAATAAAAAAGAACAAGATACCGAAGCCGTCTATTATCGAAATCCCGAAACAGGTAATGTTCATCGGGTGGCCACGGGATTTAAGCGCCCTAATGGTATCGTGGGAAGTTTCGACCAACAGACTCTTTACGTTGCTGATATCGGCGATCGTAAAACGTATTCCTTTAAAATTGCCGAAGACGGTTCACTCGTCGATCGAAAACTCTTCTGTAAGATGGGCTCCGATGGCATGACCATCGACCACGAAGGAAATCTATACCTAACGGGTAAGGGAGTTATCGTTTTCAATCCTGAAGGAAAAGAAATCGATAGAATTCCGATCAAAGAAGGCTGGACTGCCAATGTTTGCTTCGGAGGTCCCGATCGCCGAACCCTGTTCATCACTGCGATGGATTCTCTCTATTCTGTAGACATGCGAGTAAGGGGAGCTGAAGCCTTAAGCCCTCCTCCCCCTCAAAAACCCACTCCAGGAAAACAGGTTGAACAAAACTTTGTTCAAAGCGGAAAAGTCTTATCACGCTATCAACTGTTCTTACCTAAGTTTTATAAGAGCAAGAAAGAAGCTCCCGACAAAGCTTGGCCCCTGATCATCTTCCTTCACGGTCGGGGTGAAAGTTACGGTCCCTTAAGCTTTGTTAAAAAGTGGGGAGTCCCCCGAATCGCTGATCGTGATCCCAACTTTCAGTTCATCGCAGTTTCGCCGCAATGCCCTGGGGATGACCACTGGAAAGAAGACACTCAACAGGAAGTCTTATCGAAACTATTGACGGATGTCCTAGAGAGGTACAACGTCGATTCAAAGCGCGTCTACCTGACGGGTCTCAGTATGGGTGGTTATGGTTCATGGCGCTTCGCTGCCCGTGAATCCCATCGCCTCGCTGCCGTCGTTCCCGTCTGCGGGGGAGGACGACTCGAAGACGCTCCAACCTTAAAAGACCTTCCCATTTGGGCCTTTCATGGAGACAAAGACACGGTGATCCCCATCTTGCGTTCTCAGGAGATGGTCGATGCCATCAAGAAAGCCGGCGGAACAAAAATCAAGTTCACCAGCCTGGAAGGATTCGGTCACAATTCGTGGTCTGCAACGTATGCGGACCCGGGATTGTATTCTTGGTTGTTACGACAATCGAGACCGTAAGAGTTGACGATCCCCTTGAAAAATGACTTTAACTAGCCCGAAGCGCTAGCGAGGGGATGATTCCCTCGCTAGCGCTTCGGGCTAGTTAACAGCTAAAGATGTCGTACAGCTACCGGAGCAAAAGACGCCAGTCTTTTAATTCATTTACCTTTTAAACTATAACCCTCCAAATTCTGGCGAATTTGTCTACAAGGTTCCACCATGATCCAAAAAATCCTAACTCTCACCTTACTCGGGCTCCTCTTTACTCTCCCCACTAAGGCCGATGTTGGTGTCGGTGCGAAACCCATCGAAGGAGCTGAACTCATCTTCGATGGCAGCAGAGAGATGCTCGATAAATACTGGACTTACTGGGAAGGTCCTCGGTTCAGTTCCTCCCTTCCCATTAAATGGAAAATCGTTAAAGACCCAGCCGGGGAAGGAACGGTGATGGTGACCCATGACCCCGCAGCCAAAGGGGGAAAATATGGAGCCGCTGACATCGTCACGAAAAAGAAGTACCGCGACTTTCGACTTCACGTCGAATTCTTGATTCCTTCAAGAGGAGGGAACAGCGGTGTCTATTTACAAAATCGCTACGAGATTCAAATCTTAGACGGTGACAAAGGAAAGCACGGCTTAGGAGCCATCATCAACGAAACCCCGGCGCCGTACTTTGCCTACAACGGATTAAAGCGTTGGAACAGCTACGATGTGAATTTTCGAGCGGCTCGTTTCAAAGACGGTAAGCGAGTAGAGAAAGCCCGGGTCACGGTTTATTTCAACGGTGTCTTAGTCCACGAGAATAAAGAGATCAACAAAGTTTGGGGAGGACCTAATTCGGGAATCGACGGTGGGAATCAGGGCGGAACTGGAATCACTGACCGACCCGGTGGATTAAAACTTCAAGCCGAAGGGCACGATGTTCACTATCGCAACATTTGGATCAAAGAAGTCACTCTCGACAAACCAGACACCCGTTTCGGAACGCCCAAGCACTCCGCTCTGAAACCTGTTCCACGAGGCGGGGGCTGGATGCGCCGTCACGAAAGCTTCAATAAACGAGTGAAGCAAGGAAATGTCGATCTTCTCTTCATCGGTGATTCCATCACTCACGGCTGGGAGAGAAACGGTAAAAAAGTCTGGGAACAATATTACGGGAAAAGAAATGCCGTAAATTTAGGTATCGGTGGAGATCGAACTCAACACGTTCTCTGGCGTCTCGACAATGGCAATGTTGAGGGAATTTCTCCCAAAGTCGCCGTAGTGATGATCGGCACGAATAATTCTGGAGACGGCCGAAGCACCGCTCAAGAGATGCTCGACGGAGTCACTCAAGTCGTCGGCAAGCTTCGATCGAAGCTCCCTAAAACTCACGTCGTTCTTTTAGATATCTTCCCTCGTGGTTGGACATTCAACAATCAACGCGGAAAGATCCTCCAAGTGAATCAAGCCCTCAGGAAGTTAGAACAAGACAACTTTGTGACCTACCTCCCCATCGGACATAAGTTCTTAGAGATGGATGGGTCCTTGAGTAAGAAGATCATGCCCGATGCGCTGCACCTTTCCCCCGAAGGTTATCTGGTCTGGGCGAAGGCGATCGAGCCGACATTGAAACGGTTTTTTAAATAGGGTTGAAACCATAAACCGCAACTGATCCTGTAGGGACGCCCTTTTCAAATGTGATTCTTTGAGAAACCTGCTAACTAGCCCGAAGCGCTAGCGAGGGAATTACCCCCTCGCTAGCGCTTCGGGCTAGTTAACATATTTGCTTAAATGTCAAACCAGGGAAAGCTTAGAAGTTTCCCATAAGAATTACGATAAAAAAACGAACGCCCAGTTAGAGCTCAATGAGCCTTTCACTGGGCGTTTCTTGATGCGGATTCTAAATCGACTTATTCACACGAACGATAAGCTAAACAGACCAGCGTGTCATCATTAGGATCTTCGCCACAATCAAATGACCCCGGCTGAGGGAACACCCCGATTCCAAGAAAATTGACACTGAGAGTATGAATGACATCCGAGATGTCAAATGCCCCATCGTCATTTGAATCACAGGCATCCTCACAGTGAGGCTCTGATTTGCCGAGGAAAAGAGCTTCGAGGGAAAAGACGGCATCCGAAACATCGCTTGCCCCATCCCCATTACAATCGCTTCTCTTAAACGGATGACTCGACCCGGGATCAACCGTGATGATCGCATCGGTATAGGTCGCATTTTGTGGCGGCACGGAACCTTCACGGTAGAGTATAAAACTGGCTGTTGGATCTCCAATTCGAATAGACAGCGGACTGATCAAAATCGGGGTGTTTCCCAATTCTTGACTAGGTTTTGCCTTGAATCTGAATTCATAAACTGCCGTACGTTCGTCTTTAGGTGGAAGGTCACAACCGTTATTACCAGTCAATCCATTCACACTCGCTGATCCGTTTTCATTATCAATTGTTGATTCCCATATAAACCATCCGGGAAAGGTGTCCGAATGCCAGTCCAAGACTTCGTAGATCGGATAAGCATCGAGGGCTTCAAGTCGTTCGGGATCAAATTCGATATGAACTTGAGAAAAGTTAAGTCTGAAATTTGCTTGAATGAACACGGGAACCGTAAATTCTTCACCGACGGCCACCGTTTTAGATTCAAGCTCAAGTTGCACTCTTGAATCCTTCGGCTCAACTTCTTCTTGATCAACAAAGATGAAGGCATCTCCGAGCTTAAACTCCTTTGCATTCAATTGGTAAATCGACTGTCCCCCGAAGGCTAACGCACTGTTTAATTGGGGAATGTCTCCTTCAACATTCCTGTGGACTCCTCCATCCACAAACTGAACCGGAAGGCAATCTGAAGGATTCACATTTTTCATCCAAAAATGAAATCGAATAAAAGGTCGCCCTCCCTCAGGAAAGGGATTCTCTTTTGTTTCGTTTCTAAAGATGGCTCGGCCGGCAACGTAACCTTCATCGACCCCAGCGTTACCTGGAGTTTTATTCTCATTATTGAAGGTGTACTCCCACAATCCCCACTCGGTACTAAAGGGACGAGCGATCCCCCCCGTCTTCGGTTCGACCAATTCGATATCAACAATCTCTAGCTGTTCTTCATCAAAGTCGAGAGAAAACGTAACTCCTTCTAAATCGGAATTCGCCCAAAGGTACCAATCGACGTGAACCACTTCTCCCTGAGGTGAATCTTCCGCTGAAACATTAAATTTAACAATTGATTCTGAAGGTTGGCTCGCCGTGATAACCGTTGTTTCGCAAGTACTGTCTTCGGGAACATCCTGAACCACCATCAAGGAACCTTCTAAGATTTCGGGTTCGATCGATTTTCCTGAATGGGCTTCCACTATTTCTGCCGATTCCAATCGCAATGGATAATCTCCAGCAGAAGTCCCCGGAACCAAACAAACATCGACATGGAGGACAGGTCTCAAATCTTCTGACCCTTCGATCACCGGAGCCGAAAATTCAGGTACGTGAACAACCGACCTCAGCACTCCAATACGAAGATCTCCATCGACAAGCCGTACGCCTAAAAAATCCATAGGATCATCACTGGTGAGTTCCTCGCTTGTGATAATGCCTTCTACGATAGGTTGCTCAAAGCTGACATGAAGAAAATATCCAGCAACTTGTAATGAACTGGCGAGTTCCACTTCAAAGCGGGCCTGCCCTTCAGAATCTAAACTACGACCAGCAATCGATAAGGCTGCGAGAGGATCTTCCAAAGTGCCCTGGTTTTCATAATGGTCACAGACTAAGGGATCGTCAGAAGGATCCTCACCCAATTGGGGAAAAGGGGCTTCTGGCGGAAATCTTCCCTCAACGAAATAATCGAGGAGACGTCGTCCATCGACGACTTCAAGCCATCCGTTGTCGTCGACATCCGAAGCCTTCCAACAAAGATTGACAGGGTCATCGGGCTTGGAAATGAAATCTTTCATCCACCAAAAATGACTTAGGATGAAGTGGCTGTCGGCGAAACTCACTTTTCCATCATTATTTGCGTCCCCGCGGATGAACTCCGCACCGACAAGGCTGGAGCTCAGCAATGACAGACTGAAAATGAAATAGATAAGAAACCGCATTTCGACACCCCTTATTGAATAAGCATCTTTGATCCACCGCCCAATCCAAAACCGAGAATAATCCTAAGCAACAGAAGCAAACGGGAGACCAGTGAGAGGTGAATGATGAGACTCAGCTCTTAAAGGACCAACTTTAAAAGACTTATTATTTCGCAACCCCATCAATTGAAATAAAAAAAAGGCGACTTGTAAAGTCGCCTTTTAATTCTCAAGCCATCTGTCCAGCATTTTCGGACAGTTGATGGGCGTCGATTCCCCCTCAATTCTTCAAAACCGGAACCACCCAGTAGCGAGTGGAGAGGATTTTCTTTCGTTTTTGTTCATCGATCGCGGGATGCTTCATCAAGGATCTCAGCATCTTGATTTGAGCTTCGCCCATCGATACGTGATGCTCGACGATGTCTTCTCGCTTTTGAGGAAACATCAAAGAAGCCTGAATCCCCTCAAAAAGTTCAGCTGCATAGTGATCGGCATCTTCAGGATCTAATCCGAACTCCCGAGCCAATTCTCGAGAGAAACCCTGCTGGACTTCGGGTAATTTTTCCAGAGTGATCTCTCGGCGACTGACAGGGGCGTTGGTCAGCGGGGACAAGAACAGAGGCCATTCAGAGAATTCGGATGAGAGTGAATCTAACTTTTCTACCTGTTGATCACTCAATATGTGGAGAATTTCCTCTAAGAAATCATCTGTTAAGGAAATGACCTCGAGTTCTCTCTCCAATTGAATTGTGTTCGACCCCAAATCTTGAAGACTTTTGGCGATCTTTTCTTCGTAAGCCCGAACGATGAATCCAGAGCCGAGACGCTGATGTTTATTGAATTGAAGCCCAGCATTTTTGAGAAGCGACTGAAGAACATCTATAAGTATCTTCGGAGGCAAGCCGGATTCAACCCCTCGATGTTCACCCTTTGCCTGTAATTTATCGTAGAGCGATCTCATTTTTGGCTTAACTTTAAAACGAGACAAATCCTCAATGCTCGCACTTTTATTTTTTTCGATAAAGGAAAAGAGTTCCGTCATCTTTTCTGAGGAAAGTAACTGTTCCTCACGCGAATGCTCTACCTTTGATGAATTCTCAGTCAATGGCTTTTCCTCAGGCAGCGCTTCCTTTTTGACCTTTTGCTTGACCTTACTCTTTACTCCTTCAAGTTTGATTTTCTCAACAGTTTTTTTCTCGGGCGGTTGAATTCGAGACTCTCCATCATCGGGCGAGATCCAGCCGAGACAAAATCCCGTGGTTAAACTTACTGCTCCCATAAAGATCGTTATCCAAAACCATTGTCTTCCTTCCATCATTATTGCCCCTCCCCTCTCAGCGCATCGAGCTTGACAACGGTTTCTTGACCCGCCACGATTTCAAAATCTAATGAAAGCAGATCATCTTCCCCCCATTTTTTCTTGAGTACCACTCGGTGCTTCCCGGGAGTGAGAGTTTCTTTTCGGTGCGGATCGGAGGATAAGGACGCTGCCACACTACAACGATCTTTCGGGTCGAAGATACCGAAGTAAAGCCCTTCATGATCTTCTGGATTGTTGATAAATTCGACCTTCAACCAACCCGGCTCAGGAAATTGAAGCTTGCCCAAATCCGTCGTTTGGTTGGGCTTGACCTGCACATTCTCAAGGAATGTTTTCGGATATCCCTTCGCTTCGATAATGACTTGATACTCACCCGAAGGGATTTCCTGAGTTCTGAAACCACCGAAGAAGCCTGACTTCGCTCGCACTTGCCGATAAGTACCCACAGGTGAAAGGCGAACCGTCGCCGACCGTAGACTACTACCAGAAGCATCGACGACCTTTCCCTTGACGATGCAATTCGCGCGATCGGATTCCTTAACTACGATTTTGTGTTCTTCCTCACCGGGTTGAAGCTTCACAATTGCGCAAGGAAGATCACCTTTCCCCCGCTCGGTCACGGTCACTTCGTATTCTTTATCATCACAATCTTTAATTCGAAATCGACCGTCATCATCGGTTTCAACGTAGTAGAGTCCAACCGACTGAATTCCCGCCCCCTGAACGGGTGTTCCGTCTTCAAAGGTAATCTTACCTTTGAGTTCTAAGGGTGGAGCTAACTCGATATCGAGCTGAACTATCTCTCCATTTTCCGCCTCGATGAAAGTCAGACTTTTTCCTTGGCCATCCCGGGAAGCGTGAATCTCAATTTTACCGGGGATCAAACCTTGTAACCGGTAGCGTCCTTCAGAGTCGCTGCGGGTCTTAGTCACCAAAGGATCCGTACCCCGAGCAAAATGATGTTCGGATCCAACGACAAGTTCCGTCCGACTCACGGGAGAACCCTCACTCGACAAGACGAGTCCCTCAACCGTGACACCCGAATCTAAGGTCACTTCAAGTTCAGAAGTTCGGTTCGCGATCACCTGCACCTTTTCTTCTTGTGGAGCAAATGAGGGCGCCCGAACCACAATGGGAAGCTCGCCCGTGGGAACTCCTTCCGCATTGAAGAATCCTTCCTTATTCGTTTTGACGATGATGGGCGCGGCTTTAACACTGTAAGCCCCGTGATGAAGATCGCGATCCCCGATCATGACGAGAGCTCCCGCGATGGCTTGCCGTTCTCGATCGAAGACGTAACCTTCAACGGCTCCCCCCAAGCCTGGTAAAACCAAACGAAGCTCTTCAGTAGATCCCCTTCGAGAGCTGAAGGCTTTTTGACTTGAAGGTGAGTACCCCGCTTTCCGAGCAGAAAGGTACCTTCCACTTTGAACACCTTCGATTTCAAATTTGCCATCGGCATCACTCAGGGTGAGCACTCTCGCCGAGAAAGCATCGAACTCATCGAGCGAGACTAAAATCTCGGCCTCGGGAATGGGTGCCCCGGCTTTATTAACCACCTGTCCATGAATACGAATGCCATCGGGAAATCGCAAACTGATTTCCGTCGTTTCACCAGGGAGCACTTCGATCGAAGTAAATCGCCCCCGAGGGTTGGCTCGGTCGAATCCACCGAAATATCTTCCTACGGATACATTTTCGAAGATGGCTTGGCCTTCTTCATCGGTGTAAACAAAATAAGTAGACCAATTCGGGCTGGGTCGATTTCGAGGAACGAGTTTCACTCCGACATCGACAAAGGGCTTATTGGTCGAATCGTTGATCACCTTGATGATCACTCGGCCTTCCGTAGCTGAAAGTTGGGAGGAAGCAACTGGAGGTGTTTGTTCGGATTCGACCTCAGTCTTTTCACCTGACTTTTGGGGAGTGAAAGTCTCCGGTTGACTTTCAATTGACGGTGTTGACCTGTAGCCAAATCCGCCAGAATTTGTAGAAGAGGAACTAAGAGTCTCTGGACGAGGCTGAGTCTTAAGAAGATCCCCTCCTAAATAACCCGCCGTAAAAAGGAAAACACAAACGAGGACCACAGTTGAAAGTTTCTTTGCCATAACGAAGGCTCCGGTCGTCTGAGCAGCGCTGATCGATGCAGCAGAGGAAACGAAAGGAGTCGTTTCAGTAGCTAAGGCCGAAGCCGATGAAGAACCGAGAGTCGTGAAAAGAACCAAACTCAAACGTCGTGCTGATTTTCGTTTCTTCTCAGCGCTGGGAATCATCGTTTTGATAGAATCTCCCAAGACTCGCCAGAGACGATGGCGTAAAAGCTCTCGCCCAGTGCGAAGTCGATTTTTGACCCCGGAAATGTTCGTCCCTAAAGTCTTGGCGACCGAACGGGTGGATTCTCCTTCGTAATAGTAAAGAAAAATCGCTTCTCGTACGGACTCCGGAAGCTTCGATACTTCATCCCAAACTTTTTCGTGAAGCTCACGGGCCTCGAGGGTATTAGGCTCGTGTTCACTCTGTTCTTCGACTACAGCTGAAAATGTGATTCGATCAGATCCGCGAAATTGTTTTTTAGATAAATTTCTTACGATACTGAGAAACCAAGGCCCAAAGGCCTTTTTTTGTGTCAGCTGAGCTAAGGATCTGAAGGCCTGGAGAAAAGCTTCCTGAACCACATCCTCGATGGAGCTTGGAGCCACTCCTTGCGCAAGAGCGACGGCCAGCCCTTTAGACTGGTAGCGAAAAACGAGAGCTTCAAAGGCCTCAGAGCGTCCCCTGAGACTTTGATCTACCAAGATCGCATCGGATAATGAAGCTTTTAATGGGTTAGGCATGGTTCGAAATCATTCCTTGAACTCAAAAACTGACAACAGACGGATTTTAAGCCATCTTTGTTGAGACTTAACTCCGAGGAGTAAAGCTTTCAGTAGGTAAGTTCCAGAAGTCACGATTTGGTGTAGGTCAAATTCAGAAATTATTCAAATTTTGGAAATTTCTTAGAGCTGGATATCGTTGCACGGCGAAACTTCGGGGCAAAAATGAATACGAATATAATCAGTTCTGCTTACTAAACCGAAATTCGGCGATCCCAAACGGAGAAGTAAACTAACAAATCAAATAGTATAAAAAATTAAAACGGTAAAAACCTGAACTCTATAATAATCCCATTCAGGATTTCCCCAATACCAATTATAAAAAGGGCATCCTCAACAATTAAAAAAAGCCCCGATGCCAAATGACCTCGGGGCTCTTTTTAAATACCATTAGCTTTATTTGTTAGTCGTGACGACAAACATCACTGGCTGACACCCGTGCACCCGGCTAAGTTAGGACAACCCGCAATTCGAGTACAAAACGTGCCATTGACATGTGGCGCCGTCCCTAAGAACTGGTAGCTGATCCCAGCGATGGCATCGGTTAAGTCGATGGAGTGGTCACCGTTATGATCCAAGAGAGCTAGATTTCCCTCATCTTGAATGGATCCATCTCCACAGGGAAGCTGTAAGGGATTTCCTAAAAATAAGAAGCTTATCAGGATAATCTCGTCGGTGAGATTTTTAATCCCATCTTGGTCGATATCACCCGGAATCTGAATGCCACCGGGCGTAGTTGATCCAAACTCAATTTCGATAAATCCGGGCGGGTCATCGCAGGTGGGATCATCATCGACTTCAACGGTGAGTAAATATAAACCCTCGAAGGGTTCAATCGATATATGCCACTCACTCGCATCCGACCGGGGATCCGATACAGCCACTAAATTGTTTTCCTCATCGGTGATCGTGAACGAGTAGTGAATGGCATCACCACCGGCATCACTTGCTGTCGCTTTAAAAATATATTCGTTTTCGATGTTATGATCGGCCGGAGTGGCAATCTCGAGGCTTTCTAAAGTCGTATCCCCCTCCTCAGGGCAAGGCGACTCGACCTGAAACTCACGACTGAAATGATAATCTTTGGCCAGATCGGAACACTCGGGATCATCATCGACAGAGACGGTCACCCTCCAGTCTCCTTCAGTCAGTTCAAAATTCACAATATTACTTAATTGGGGTCCGATGACTCTGGGAGGATCGATGCCATTATCCATCGTAAAGGTATGAATTATAGGATCGCCAGAATCGTCTCTTGTCAACGCCGCCACCCGATAGGTACCCGGTCTATTACCATCAGGTCCATTGACTAAGACTTGAACCGCATGCGTGTCCCCCTTTCCCACCGGGCAGCAATCGGGGGAGGGGCCATCACCGTAGAGACCTAAAATTTCTTCTTCAGAAACGGCATGATTGTAAAGACCCACATCATCGATCCATCCACTGTACTGACAGCAGGGTTTCGATCTCAGGATTCCACCGATCGTGGTCGTATCTAAATCCCAATCTTGAAGGGAATAGCTGAAGTCGACCGGATCTTTAACTCCGTCGATCCAAAGTTCACCTACGCCTTCGTTATAGGTAAACACGATATGGTGCCAAGTGCCATCGAAGGCAATTCCTTCAGAGTTGACATGATCTAAAACTGTTTCACCATTTCTAATGAAAAGATCTACAGTTCCTGCCCCCCCACTAATTTCAGTCCCGATATTAAAAAGAGGATTGTTATCGATGGTAGAACCACAGGAAAACACTCGATTGTCAGCCTGAGGTATTCCTTTAACCCACATCGCGATGGAGAACTGAGGATTGGAAACAATAGGAAGGTTCGAATTATGCTCAAGTTGAATAAAGTTAATGCCATCAAAACGAGCAGCGAGATCACAATCTGTTCCCTCAACTAAGGGCACCTGACCACGACCATTGACAAATCCATGATTCCCGCCAGGCCCCATATCTTCTAAGGATCCATCGAAGGGTAGGTGAGTAATAAGTTCTGCCCGAATTTGACTGCCGTTGAGACTCAAAGCAAAAACAAATATAAAAAGACTCGATGAACGCCAACGCATTGCGATCCTCCTTTTTAGAAAAGAAATACTCACTGTTGCTGGTTTCTCAAATAGCGCTCGGTAAAAAAACAACCTTTCAAATTTAGGGAATACTCATCAAAACTATCCGAGACGTTAGTGCTCGATAAAAATTGGCAAAACGAAACACAAACTCCATCGAAGACAATGGTTTCGATGGGAGTCAATCACGAAAAGAGGTGAGACCCTTTGATGAACTTAAAGATTATCCGGATGCTTGCCGTTTACAGATCAGTAGAAAAGAGCTTTAATCTCCATCTCAACTATCAGCAGCCTTTTCAATTTGATAAGAATTAATGATCCAAAAGATAAAAAAGTCCTTAGAACAAAAGAATTCTTATGCATTAGGGATTTTTGCTGCACTTTTTATACAACTGATCTATTCGGGAAACTTTGTCATCTCCAGATACAGTCTCCAAAACGGATTGGAGGCGATCGACTTAGTGGCCCTCCGTTTTTTAGTTTCGGGGTTCATACTTCTGCCGTTCTTGCATCGTATGGGTTGGACCTCATTAGGGGGCTTAGGATGGAAAAGGGGCACCATCTTGACGATACTTGCCGGATTCCCTTACATGATTACTTTTTATTCTGGTCTTCAGTGGGCTCCGGCCTCCCACGGTGCTGTCTTTAATCCCGGCTCAGTGCCCCTGGTGGTGTACTTGATTTTGATTTTTAGGCGCCACGAAAGATTCCATTCGAACAAGGTATTCGCGTTGTCCTTAATCATTGTGGGAATGGTATTAACCACAACTGCCAAGTTCTCTTCAGAGCCTAAAGTTTTACTTGGAGACACTCTCTTTTTTGCCTCAGCGATCAGCTGGGGACTGTTCACCTACTTCACCCTGAATTGGAATGTGAAACCCTTTCAAACAGCCACTGTGATTTCAGTTCTTTCACTCATTTTTGTTCCGTTTTATTTTATTTTTCTCTTCGATGGCTTTGGCGCGGCCTCATGGACCCACGTCGCCCTCCAAGGTCTGCTGCAAGGGGTCATCAACGCGATTATCACCTTGGCTTTATTAGCTTATGCGATCCATCAACTCGGCCCCCAACTCGCGGCCTTGTTCAGTCCCATCACCCCTATTTTGACTACGGTCTTAGGAATTTGGATCTTGAGTGAAGTTCCAAATTTCAGCCAATGGGTTGGAATTATATCAGTGGGACTGGGAATGCTCGGTTTTCAGTGGATCTCGAAGAGGGAAAGGGAGTCTACGAAGCCGCCATTTAAAGAATAAGAACACCATTTCGATCAGCTTCGATGGACCCCTCGCTAGCGCTTCGGGCTAGTTAGTTTGTCGGCATAAATATCAAAAATGGACCATTGAAATCCTCAAAACCCAGATTTATCTCTGGTTCTCATATTCACTTACACCTATTTCTTCGGGTAAAATTGAATGTCTATACGCGCAAAGAACCCCCTATGAGATAGAACCCTGATTGGATTCCTTCTGCTTCACATGAAAATGAAATTTCGATCGATCACATTTCTCCTCCCAACATTGTTGGTCGTGAGTACGTCAACCTGGGCGGATCAGAAAGATGACCCCCAAGGCCATGCTTTCTTCGAAAAGAACATTCGCCCCGTTCTGACGGAACACTGTTACAAGTGCCACTCTTCCAAATCAAGAAAAGTAAGAGGGAAACTCTTACTCGACAGCCAAGCCGGATGGGCTAAGGGAGGTGAATCCGGTCCTGCGATCGTTCCGGGCAAACCGGAGAAGAGTCCTCTCATCTCGGCTCTTCGTTATGAAGACTTCGAGATGCCCCCAAAATCAAAACTCCCCCAAGAGGTCATCGATAACTTTGTGAAGTGGGTTGAGATGGGGGCCCCCGATCCGCGCAAAGAATCGAAGAAGCCTAATCTCGTTGAAGAAGAGTTCGACCTCGACAAAAGAAAAACGTGGTGGTCGCTTCAACCCCTCAAAGACCTCACTCCCCCGAAGGTTAAGAATAAAGATTGGGCGAAGACTTCCTACGATCAATTTATTCTCCAAAAGCTCGAAGAAAAAAACTGGCAACCCGCCCCCGCGGCGTCAAGAGAATCATGGTTACGAAGAGTTACCTACGATTTAACGGGACTTCCTCCCTCACCGAATGATCTTCATAATTTTTTGAACGATCTATCGGATCAAGCCTTCGAAAAGGTCGTCGATCGCCTTTTAAAATCTCCTCACTTCGGAGAGCGTTGGGCTCGGCACTGGATGGATCTCGTTCGTTACGCCGATTCAAAATCCTTCGAAGCCGATTACTTGATGGCAAACACCTACCAGTATCGCGATTACCTGATTCGTGCCTTCAACCAAGATGTGTCCTTTAAACAATTCTTTAAGGAAGCTTTAGCGGGCGATCTCCTGAAAGAGCCCCGCCTCGATCCCGAAACCGGTCGCAACGAATCCGTGATGGGTCCAGGTTTCATTTACTTGACGGATGGTCAGCATGGCCCCCCGGATATCCACGCAGATGAAGCTCGCATTTTTGAAGGCATGATCGATGTCATCGGTAAAGCCTTTTTAGGCTACACGGTCGCTTGCACGCGCTGCCACGATCACAAATTCGACGCGATCACGACAAAAGATTACTATTCTCTCTACGGGATCATCGCAAGCAGCCGATTGAATTATGCCGACGTCAATCCACCGAAAAAACAGGTGGAGTATCGAAAGGAATTAATAGAACTCAAAGCTCCCGTTCAAAAGGCTCTAGCCCATCTTTTAACTTCCGACTTCAAAGAGATTAAAAACGATCTCAAAGCTGCGCTCGAAAATAAACCAGAAACGGATCACCAAAAACGTTGGGCGGAAGCACTCAAGAAAAAGCCCAACACGGAGCTTCGAAGTTTAGCTCAAATCCTTCAAGCCAAAGATGAAGTGAGCTTGAAGAGGGTCATCGAAGAGATCAAAAAGCGTGAACTGCCCTCAAAAGTTCAGTTGATCGGAAATCCCAAGAAAGAACGTCAAAGCTTTGCGAATTGGATTCCAACGGGAGTCGACTTCGAGGATGCTCCTCGACCGAACGGTGATTTTGTCATCACCCCCAATGGAGATAAAGCGATCGCATCGATTGTTGGGGGCTACCCAGCTTCCGGCCACTTAGCTTCTCGCTTCGGTGGATCCTACCGTTCACCCACCTTCACATTAAGTGATCGCGTGAGCATTCGGGTGAAGGGGAAAAATGTCCGAGTAAGCCTCATCATTCGCCACTACGAATTAGTCGGCCGAGGCCCCACGACGGGGGGAACAACCAAAGTCATCAACAGCGACACTTGGCAAACTGTCAACTTCAATACCTATCTCTGGGAAGGTGAAAAAGCCTTTATCGAAATCCTTCAAAACGGTGGGGAGTTCCGCTTCGCTGCCGACACGGGAGGGCATGTCGACGGCGCTTACGCTCAGGTCGGTACAGCCATCAATGCTCACGGGGCTCCCCCTGAATTTCCTGGTGGAAAGGTTTGGTCTAATACGAAAATTGACACCGCCAAAATAAAAACAGGCCTTGATCTCGCAAGTGTTGTATTGAGCTCCCTTCCAGCCAAATGGTTGCAAGGAAAACTATCTTTAGCCGAAAATGATCTCCTGGCAGGATTAGTTGAAGCCGGAGCTATCGATTTAAATATCCAACGCTCGGGTGAACTTAAAAAGTCGATCGAAGCCTACCGCAAATACCAACACTCTCTCCCCCGCCCCACCTATGTCCGAAGCTTGACCGATGGGAACGGTGAAGATGAACACGTCTACATACGTGGTTCTCACAAAAACATTAGTAAAGTTCCCAATCCTCGACGATTCTTAGAAGCCATCGATGACCGCACTTTCAAGGGAAGAGGGAGTGGTCGCTTAGAGTGGGCGGAGGCCTTGGTCTCAGATTCGAATCCTTTAGCTCCACGAGTGTTCGTCAATCGCATTTGGCACCACCTCTTCGGGCAAGGCATCGTGAATTCTGTCGATGATTTCGGCTATATGGGGAGCCAGCCTTCTCACCCAGAACTACTGGATCACTTAGCGAAATCCTTTATAACTAAAGGCGGTTCGACCAAGGGACTCATCAAAGAGTTAGTCCTTTCAAACACCTATCGAATGTCGAGTCGTGCTTCACAAGCTTCCTTAGATCAAGACCCCAACAACCACCTCCTTCAGCACATGCCCGTCAAAAGGCTTCAAGCCGAAGCGATTCGAGACACCCTTGTGAGTCTCAGTGGAAATTTAAGACCCCAACTCTTTGGTCGAAGCGTCAATGCCAACGATATGGGTCGCCGCTCGATCTACGTGCAACTTCGTCGAAAAGGAATGCCTCATTTCCTCATGCTCTTCGACATGCCCGATGGAACGGAACCTTTCGGACGTAGAAATGTGACTCAGAGCCCCAGCCAAGCCTTAGAGTTCATGAACGGTGAATTCTCTTGGCGGGTTGCCGATTCTTGGGCCAAACGTCTTTTAAAAGTTTCAAAGGACAAGTCCTTCAATGAAGCCGTCGACCTTCTTCACCAACAAGCCTTCGGAAGAAGGGCGAACGAGAAAGAAGCCGCTTGGGCTAAAACTGTCCTCAGCGATAGTGGGATCAAAGAAAAAGAAGCGTTGAAGAACTTTAACTTTTGGAAATCCTTTTGCCACACGATGCTCAATCGTAAGGAGCTCTTGTATGTTTACTAATAATGCACCTGAACAATTCTCACGTAGAGAACTCTTACGCGATGCCTCCGTTGGTTTTGGTTCAGTCGCATTGGCTTCTCTCCTTCACAATCAAGCGATCGCCGATAAAAAAGCCGCAAAGATTGACGTGAACCAAGCCAAAACGCACTTCCCTCCTAAAGCAAAAAGTGTGATCTTTTTGTTCATGGACGGCGGAGTTTCTCAGGTTGACTCCTTTGACCCGAAGCCCTTGCTCGATAAGGAAAATGGCAAGAAGCCTAAATTTAAAATCGACCCGACGGTGTTCAACAGTCTAGGGAAGATCTTTGCGAGCCCCTGGAAATTCAAACGCTACGGTGAGAGTGGACTTCCCGTCAGCGACCTCTTTCCGAATGTGGCACAACACGCAGATGATCTCTGTGTCGTTCGATCGATGACCGCCTTTAGTCCCAACCATCCCAATGCCGTCTACGGCTTACACACTGGCTTAGCTCGAATGGGTCGCCCCAGCATGGGAGCCTGGGTGAGTTATGGATTAGGCTCGGCGAATGAAAATTTACCGAGCTTCGTCGTCCTGCATGGCGGCATTACCCCTAATGGAGGTGTGCCTAATTTTGGAAGCGGGTTTTTACCAGCGAATAACCAAGGAACGGTTTTACGGCCCGGCTCCCCCATGAGGAACATCACGCCGAGGGAAACCTTAGATTCCCAGAAGAAAAAGCTGCAACGCTTAGAAGAGATCGATGGTGATCTCCTGGGACGTATCGGACACGCTCCCCAAATTGAATCCGCCATCCGTGATCACGAGTTGGCCTTCCGCATGCAGATGGAAGTTCCTGAGGCGATGGATCTATCGGGTGAGTCCGAACTCATCAAAGACATGTATGGGTTCAATCACAAATGGGGAAATACGAGAAAGTTTGCTACCCAGTGCCTACTCGCACGAAGGATGGTCGAACGAGGAGTGCGCTTCATCGAACTGACCACGAGCGGAGGGAACGGAGACCGTTGGGATCAACACGGTAATTTAATCGATGGTCACAAAAAGAACGCCATGAGCGTCGATCAACCCATCGGAGCTCTGATCCAAGATCTTAAACAAAGAGGGCTGTTAGAATCGACCTTGATCGTCTTCAGTGGAGAATTTGGAAGAACCCCCTTCGCCCAGGGACGCAACGGCCGCGATCACAACCCTCAAGGCTTCAGTCTTTGGATGGCCGGAGGCGGCGTTCAAGGCGGAACGGCTTACGGCGCTACTGACGAATACGGTTATCGAGTCGTCGAAAACAAAATGACCTTCCACGATATCCATGCCAACATGTTGCATCTCTTAGGTATTGATCACACTCGCTTAACCTATCGATTCAGTGGGCGAGACATGCGATTAACCGATGTGCACGGAAGAATCGTCCCCGAAATTGTGGGAACTTAAAATCAGCGATTCTCTTTGAAAGCCTCGATCACTTTTTCACCGAGATTCGCGAAGGATTTAATTCTTGCTTCCGCGTTCTCAAACCCGGCATGTGGCGCTCCCCCTTCGCTCACAAAGCCCTCTTCACCGCCAGCCTTCAAATAGAGATGGGCAGCATGGACACAAGTCCCTTCCCAGAAAATTCGGTGGAGTTCACTGGGGATGTCTCCATCGAGGCAAGCCGGAACCAAAGGAATTTTATCGAGAGTGTTATGCTCAGTTCCCGCAGTCACAAGGATGCCTTCAGCGTGAATTTTCATAACATAATCAGTTAGTATTTCGAGTCGGTTCCTCAAGGGTATAAATTCGACTGCCGTGATTCCCCATTTTTTGAGTCGCTCGATCAACCCTTCTGGACTCTCTTCAAACTCACAGATAGGTGATGCACCATCTACCAAAATGGGATAAACCGGAATACATCCTAGCGCCAAGATCAAGCGCATCGCCTCTTCAAAGTCGATGAAGGTCTCTTTGACAAATGCAGGTTTACCGGCTTTGATCAAATGTATGCGGATCTCATTTTGAAAACTGACGGTATCCGAGGCGTCTCTCAACTTACTGGGATTGGAAAAAACTTCTTCAATCTTGGAGAGGCGATCAGGCTCTGGGACGAGTTCAAAAAAAGCTTCCTGAAAAGCTTGGGCGGCATGTCTCTCTTGAAGATAAATAGACTCGATCGGACGATTAGACCGACTTGCGATCGTTTGAATGACCTTTTCAGAATTCAATCCAGTCGACAAACCAAATGACGAAAACACCGTTTCTAATCTTTCGATGACTTCGTTCATTCGGGTACTATCGTTGTGACGAATCTTCGTCAGGATCTCTAGGGCGTGAGAGTTCATTTCTGAATCTTGAAAAGAAAGAATTCCTTTTCCGCAGATATAGATTTTCCCAGGATTCCCCGGGTCATTGACTCGGTCTCCCCGATCGAGAAGATCTTGATCTAAACAGATAATCTCCAAACCCGGAATGGGGAAGAACTGATTCTCTTTGGCTCCTTGGAAAAATTCTTCATAGACCGTGAAATCGTAATAGTTGCTCGTTCCAAGGGCCCGAATGTTCTCTCGCTTTGCCATTTGAAAGACTTCAGCTAAGTTTTCGAATGCCGAAAAATTCGGGGGCAGATGAATATGAGCATTCGCCGAAATTTCCTCCCCCTCAGTGGAGTGGGTTAAATCAGAGTTGTCTTGAATTTGAAGAGAACGAAGTTCAGAAAGAAATGGATTTTGAGATGACATCGAAGAAGCTCGTCAAGAAGGTCCGATGAAGCTCAAGCAAGTTGAGCGCATTCAGACTTAAAACTGGATAAGATTTTGTGAATTAGAATTTTGAAAGATAGCAGGCAAGGGTAAAACTGCAAGCCTTCTCCGGAGGCTTTATGATAAAGTATCTCTGATTAGGAAGGACTTTACTTAAGATTTTTAACCCCGACTCCATCTCATGAACAAACTCAGCTTTCTTTTAACCTTCACCAGTTTGTTTTTCTTTCCAATATATTCTAAGGCTGACTGGCCTCAATTTAGAGGGGTCAACAGCTCAGGAAAATACGCAGGTAAAACTCCTCCCATAAAATTCAGCCCCGGAGAGAACGAACTTTGGAAGAGCCCTCTCCCATCAGGGCATTCTTCCCCCTGCGTGGTGGGTGATAAGATCTACCTGACGGGATACGATAAAGAAAACAAGAAACTCGAAGTTATCTGTTTGTCGAAAAAGACGGGACAGAGGATTTGGTCTTACCCTGTACCTTTTAAAAAATTAGAAAAAGGGCATCCTTCGTTCAGTCCTGCTAGCAGCTCCCCCACCAGTGACGGTGATCGCGTCGTCGCCTACTTCGGTTCATTCGGATTAATCTGCTTGAATACCAAGGGAGAAAAGCTTTGGGATATCCCACTTCCTTTGACGAAGTCTTATTCAGGGAATGCCACTTCCCCCATCATCCATAAAGACAAAGTCATTCTTTACCGAGGCAATTACGTCGATCACTATTTACTCGCCGTGAATAAGGAGACTGGAAAAGAACTCTGGAAAGTTCCTCAACACGAAAAATTCACTCCGGATATGGCGTGTAGTTCCACTCCCATCCTGTTTCGAGAAAATCTAATCATTCATTCGGCACGGTCGATTCAAGCTTTCAAAATTGCGGACGGGGAACTCATATGGAGAGCAAACTGCTCGACAACGGGAACGAGCACTCCTATTTTAGCCGGCGACGAAGTGATCACCGCAACGTGGAATCAAACGGGTGAGGCTTCATTAGTCCCCCAATTTCCACCCTACGAAGAGCTAATTAAAAATAACGATAAGAATAAAGATCAAAAGATCAGCAAAGATGAATTTCCGAAACTCTTCTTTTTCCATCGATCCGAAGGAACGGAAGCTCCTCAAAATGGATATCCCGTTCGTTTTCGTGCTGTCGATCACAATCGCAATGGAATCATCGATAGGGAAGAATGGGCGAAACTCTTAGAGAAGGATGCCGATCGAAGGAAAAAATATATTTGCCACGGCTTACTCGCCATCAAATTGAATAGCAAAGGTGAACTCAAAGAAGAACAAGTTCGCGCTTTAGAGCGACGTGGAATTCCCGAGGTGCCTTCTCCCGTTTTTCACGATGGCCTGATTTACTTTGTTAAAAATGGTGGAATTATTACCTGCGTGGAGCAAAAAAGCGGAAAGCTCGTCTATCGAAAACGAACCGGAGGCAAGGGAACACACTACGCTTCGCCCCTCATCGCCAACGATAAGCTTTACTCCATCTCAGGCGCAGGAACTATCAGTGTTCTCACTCTCGGAAAGAAACCCGAAATTTTAGCTAAGAACGACATGAAGGATTACACTTACGCCACCCCCGCCATCGTCGACGGAATCATCTATGTGCGAACGCACGGGGCATTGTACGCGTTTGGTGAAGGGTAGTAGGCACACGCCGTGTGCCGTCTAAAAAACGTCAGTAACTTGATCTTTGTTTCTATTTCTATCGGAGGAAGATATCTTGTATCTTCCTCCCTGAAATAAATCCAATTTCTGCTCCCTGAACACAAGAGCCAAGGGCTGTAAGCCTGCCATGTACTTTAGGAGTGTGTAAGCCGAAGGCTTACTTGAACGATGGAGCGGCAAGGAGTAGCCAACGGCTGCGACCATCATTACTGCGCCGCGACCCTAGTTACTCTTCCAGGGCAGAGCGAAGCATCGCCCTGGGTTCTAAAATTAATATTATGATTTGAGCCCGGGAACGACGGAAAATCCCCTAAATTAAAGCATGTTTTATCTGAGCTCAATGAGTACTCTAATTTTATTTCGCTCTCTCACCTTTAATAAAAGGTTACAAAGTATTCTATGCTACTCGGCATATCTTCTCCTCGCTTTTTAATCCCTTCAACCTCAATATAGAAAGTCGCACCCGCAGAGAAACTGACCTTCTGTAACCTAAAAATAATGACTCCAGCATCTCCCGATCGGCCTTGATCCACATTGAAATGGTCAAATTTTAAGGGACGTATTTTTTTTAATAACTCACGAGGAACTAGTGGATTTTTTATTTTTCTAACCTTTAGGCTGACAGCTGATTTGTCAATTTCTTCGTACACCTCTGGATTTAAATGAAGACTCCAAGCATTAGTGCTCTTAAACAACTTCCGTGAAATGTATCCACTTGGAGGGAATGCAGTCCAGGGTAAGGTAGGCTCATCTTCCGCACTGTAATCCACTGCCCACATGACAGAATATTTCCCATTATGTCCAAACCCAGTCTTACCCAATTTTTGGCTCACACACCATCTACGGTGTCCAACCTTATCTATATTGGTTGGATCCGAATCTTCCATAAAGCCATCGATAGATCGAACTAGATCACTAATTTGATGCAAGTTGCTTCTTTTAGCTCCCTCTTTTCCTAACTCGAAGATCTCATTTGGAACTCCGGGATTTGTTCCTATGTTATGGGTCATCTTCCCAAGCTTAGTTAGGATGATGGCTGCAGCCTGACACTTTTTCGTATATTCTTCATCGAGGGTTAAGCTTTTCCAATAAAGACCTAATGCACTTCTGTATTCACGCAATCTCCTAAGTGCCCCAGCGCTATCTTCAGGAGCCCCCTTAATAGATTTGACCTTAGAGGTGCGAGCAAGTTTTAAATCTTTCTCAATCAATTCTTTTGATCTTGGATACACTAATAAACCCGCAGACCAAACTTCCGACAATACAACGGTTTTATTGACGACCTTAGTTTTGGGCCCATGAAGTGCTCCCTCCAGATAAGAGGAACTTAAGACTTTCTTTCCTTTCTCATCGTACTCCGAGTATTTCCCATGCAAATGGCCTAATTTATACTTGGCTACGATCTTCTTTTTCCCATTTGGCCAGTATTCAGTGTAAGTACCTTTCCGCCTTCCTGAAGAATCTTTAGTGTAGACCGCTTTCTTTGATCCATCGGGATAAGTCTCGGTGACTTTTTCTAAAGCATTCAGAAGGGCTGGTGTCAGATGGAAAGCAACAAAACAAGAAACAATAAAACTGAAAGACTTTAACTCAAAACTCATATCGGCCAACTCCCCAGGGAAAAAACTCATTTTTAAAAGAATCAAAGGCTTTAAGCCCGTGATAACCTAATCCAGGGTAGAGCGAAGCGTCATCCCTGGGTCAGTTAGTATAATAGTATCGAATTAAAGAAAGGGTGGAATTATTCCTAAATGAAAGAATGTTTTAGCTGAGGTTAATGAATACCAAAAAATTATTTCGCCCTTTCAGGGCTTGGATAAGGCTAATCCTTAAACCCAGGGCGTCGCAGCGTTGCTGCTTTGCCCCGGGCTAAGCTATGGCGGGCCTTCAGCCCTCTAAGAAGACGCGATATTAACGGGCCTGTTAATGTATAGCGAGTTCTTTCAGATACTGCGAATACTTCAATAAATTTAATTTCACCTGAACAATATCCTTTGAACAAATCCTTACCTAAAGTTATCAATATCCGAATCCCAAAAATCACCCATCCCTGCCGAGTGCTTTAAACCTGTTCTCATGCTTCCCACGATGATTGCAGGCGACTTAAAAGGGGCCAAGATGGGCACTGCAACGATGGGTGGAGCCTCATAGGCACTCCAATCCGTAAAGATGGTAGATATAAACCCCAGGTGATGAACAGCGATGTTGGCCGTCGTACTCAACACAAATTTTGTGGGTTGATACACGACGTTCAGTAAGGGATTGAAGAGAAAATCATCGTTTGATTGAGGTTGGCAAGGCGCAGCCTGTTGAACTGCTGATCCTGAAGTATTTTGCTGAACAGGAACTTTTACCTTTCGATTTAAAGTCCCACAGCCAAAGCTAACTAAGAGAATAAAAACGGGAACTAACTTTAAGCCTCTTTGTTTTAACATTTTTCGATCTTTCTAAACTTAGTATCACTACCTTGAAGAATCTTAGGGAACCTGATGACTCCAACGAATGCCCCCACCGTACCCGCGAAATGCGCTATCGGAGTGGGATCGCCCAAATACCCCAAACTTCCCGTAGAAAATAAAAGCTCCCCAGTAAAACATTCGTAAGCAAGTTTTAAGATAAGGCCTATTCCTAATAGCAGTGGAAAAGCCAGCTGAGCCTTACTCTTCGACCGCAGGCCTTCAGAAAGAACTGCGACAGCAAACTGACCACTATCCACCCCGGACAAGCCTCGATAAAACTCTATCGATGGTGAAAAGAGATAAATGGAACACCCGACTGCTAAACCTGAAATTAACAACATCATCGGATAAACCGAACCGATTCGCCTTTCGAAAAGAATCCCGACAAATAAAAAGGCCACGAGATCTAAAGCGAAGTGTTCAAAACTCCAATGAACGAGATTCCCGGTCAGTAACCGCCAAACTTCTCCCTGGGCAATCGCTTCTCGATCAAAATCCAAGGTCACTAAGAGCTCTTTGAAAAAGCCTTCAGAAGTAGTGACCGTGCCCAAATTCATGAGCACGATCACGAGAGAGAGGCCGAACGTCCAAGGAGCAAAACTCAAGAGTTGATTCAGGCGTTCCTTTAAGTTCATGGTTCGACTCAAGCTTCTTTCTGGTCTCGACGACGGAAAATTCGACAGGCACCCAAACCGGCTAAGCCACCTAAGAAGACCCATTCCACACAACCTCCTCCACCACCGAAGGATCGTCGACGTCGACTTGAAGTTTGTCGATTCGAAGTGGGTCGATTTTGAGTTTGTGGTGCGGCCTTATACTGAGGCTGTTGAACCACAGGCTTAACTGGTTTTTGAGCTGGTGCTGAACTTACTGGCGTTGATCCTCGAGCCACTCTTTTGTTCGGATCCATGCCTTCAGGAGTCCGTACGGGAACGTCTTGGGTCAGCAACTTCCCTTCTTTGTCGGTGGAAGCCTCTTTCTCGGTTGCCACGAATGAGGTGTATTGAGTCACCAACTGATGCTCAAGGCCTAAGCGAGTGATCTCTTCTTTAGCCTTTGGATTTTGTTTACCCAAATTTTCATTCCAAATTTGGCGAATACGTTGACGAGCCCAAATGGAACCTAATGCATCGTGATTCAATTCCTTCTCAGGTAATTCGAGATCGAGTTCCAATTGAACCTCACGTCCTCCCAAGTTGCCTTTCAATCGAACCTTAGATTTTCCCGGTTTTGTATATTTTGCAGAAACGAATAATGCTTCACCGGCATAAAGATCGGGAAGGCGACTGGGAATCATTTGTTCTACTTTGAGATCTCCCCAATCGATTTCTAAATCGGTGATGTAAGGAGTAGAAGTCTTCTGATTGAACTTCTTAGCCATTTCACTGGCATTGTCGTTATTGGTAACGTGCATGGAAAAGCCTCGCCCTAATTCAGCGGTTCTTTGAATCAAGTAGTGATTCGGAGCAGCCCCAACGGCGATAGGAAAGACTCGAGTAAAATCCAATTGCTTATGATTTAAGTATCCAAGTATAGAATCATCATTCCCAACTAAGGCATCGCTGATCATGATCAAGTAACGGGGCTGACTAGCTTCACCGCGACCCGACCTTAAAGCTGCTTTCATTGCAGGCAACATGTTGGTTCCGCCACCGGCATGAATACTTCGAATAAACTGTTGAGCATTCTCAATATTTTCAACCGACGCTGGTAATGGATCAGAATTGAATTCAGAGGTGTCGTTACTGAAGACTACGATTCGAAAAGAATCTTGAGGATTCAGAGAAGCCAAAATTTGACCTGCCAAGATTCTCAACTGACTGATCGCCGGTCCATTCATCGATCCACTTCGATCTAAGAGCAATACGACTTCTCGTGGAAGCAATTCTTCGGTTTGAATATTATTTTTGGGCTGAAGAACTAAAGAGAGATAGCCATTTTTCGCGCCTTCTTTTTTGTGAACCAGTGAAGCTAAAGTCGTTTTTTCACCGGCTAAGTGGTACTCCAAAACAAAATCTTTGTTGGCAATGGTGGATTTGTTTTTAAGTGAAATCGAGGCCTGAGTCATCACAGTATTCTTAATGTCGATCTCATGAGTGACGGGAATGATTTTTTGAATAGGCATACCGGCGTCGATGGAAACATTGATGAATACATCATTTCCAATTCGCATTCCGGCAGGGACAGCGATAGGTGTGATTCGGGAAGCGTCGGGAACTTGATCCGTATCGCGGGCCCATCCTCGCCCCAAATTGCCTCTTTGTTGAGGTTGACCGGGGTTGTATCGAGGCCCAACAACCATGGGGAAGCGAAAGACGTAACCCTTTCCTTCCACTTTGATGGGATGAACATATTCGATATGAACTCGAACTTCCCCATCGGGAGAGATATTTGCGATCGACTGGGTAAAGATATTGGCTCGTTCTTGTTCTAAGAGTGCAGTCTTCCTTCCTTCTGAACGCGCCTGCTGGTATTCACGACGAGCTTCTTCTTTTTCTTTCACGACTCCCTGAATAACCGTTTCACCTACCTGAAATGAATAAGCATCCACAGCTGCATTTTCTGGGAGAGGAAAAACATAAAACGCTTCCAAGCGATGGGAGTAGGGATTCTTAAAGACTTGCTCCATCCTGACTCGAGCGAGTACTCCTGAAATTTCGACATTGACTCGTGTCTCTTCCAGGATAAATCGATCACTGCGGGCCTGAGGGATCTTCGTGACTTTATGAGTCGTACGACTTAAACGCTTACATTCCGAATCTGGGATTCGAAGTTGCCCCTGAGTGATCTTCTCTCCTTCAAATGAAATGTAATCTGCATGTAACGCGCTTGAACTGAAGACACCAACTCCCATGAGGAGAGTGATCCACAAGCTGAGGGTTTTTAAGTTGAACATCTTTCTGGCTCCTTTCGAATTTGGGAAATCTAACCTTGCTGAGCATTTTCTGATCAGCGACGTGATTCCCTTTTTGCAAAGAGAGGGCCAAAGAAGAGAACAATCCTTAAGTCATTTCATAGAAGCATCTTAAACACCCTCCCCCAACAACAATCCCTATTGACGCATATCGACATTCACAGACAACAGACTCGCATTAAATGTACATCACCCCTCTTCAAGCCCTACCCCAGTCACTCGACAGTAGCAAGATTTTAAATTTAGTTTATGGTGTTCGGACAGCATAGATCCAGGGAAGCCCGAAGCTTTAGCGAGGCAGGGCCTATCATTTCAAGCCCGAAGCGTCAGCGAGGGACAACTACAGATGGAATCGACCCTGTAATCTAAAACGAAAACATAGCTTTGGAGTCGACGCTGTCGCTACGCCTAAAGTTCAAGAGTGGCCGTCCCTCGCTGACGCTTCGGGCTTGAAATGCGTATAAACCTTAAAAGGGATTATAAAAATCATCGTACTCCTCAACACCTCTCCTAACCTTCTAAGCGTCGATCTCATCGTCTTAGTTCTCTACCTCATCGGGGTGTTTGGCCTCGGCTGTTGGTTCGCGCGCAAAAGTGGGGAAACCCAAGAGTTCATGGCCGCAGGGCGCTCTCTCCCCGGTTGGGCCGTTGGGCTCTCCATTTTAGGTACATATGTTTCGAGCATCGGTTTTCTAGGCAACACTGGGAAGGCCTTCAGCGGAAATTGGAACTCCTGGGTCTTCGGCTTGTCCTTGCCCATCGCCGGGCTCATCGCCGTCAAATGGTTTATTCCCCACTACCGTTCATCGGATAACCTCTCAGCCTACAGCCACCTTGAAGTTCGATTTGGTCCCTGGGCTAGAATTTACGCTCTCGTTTGCTATTTGCTTTCTCAACTAGCTCGCGTGGGAACCATTCTCTTTCTCGTCGCCTTAGCACTCAATCCATTAACTGGCTGGGGAGTCGTTAACATCATCTTGGTCACCGGATTCTTAGTGACACTCTATACTCTTATCGGTGGCATCGAAGCGGTCATTTGGACCGATGTCGTTCAAAGTATCGTCCTGATCGCTGGGGCTTTTCTCTGCGTAGTGTTGCTCTTAACAGGTATGCCTGAAGGATCCTCTCAACTCTTTAGCATCGCGAACGAAAATAACAAATTTGATTTAGGCAGCTTCGATCCCAGTTTTAGCTCATTCCTTCAAGAAACTCCGACCTTTTGGATAGTCTTAATCTACGGGATCTTCATCAACCTCACCAACTTTGGGATCGATCAGAATTTCGTACAACGTTACTTCACCGCAAAATCACTTAAGGAAGCTCGGAAGAGTATCTGGATCGCAGTGATTATCTTTCCCATTATTTCAGCGGTCTTTTTCTTCATCGGTACTTCGATTTTCAGTCTGTACGAAGCCGATCCCACCTTTAAATCAGAACTTCAACGAGAAGTGGCGATCACCCTTTTAGAACGCGAAGGGGTGGAAGCCACTGAAGCTGCCATTCAAGTCAAAGCCCAAACTCTAACGGAAAAAGAAATCAGTGATCGGGCTCTCCCCCACTTCATCGTTAATAAACTTCCGCTCGGACTCGCGGGCCTTCTGATCGCTGCGATCTTCGCGGCTGCGATGAGCAGCATGGATACCAGTCTCAATAGCTCCGCCACCGTGATCTATTGTGACATTTACAAACGGTACTTTAATCCCGAGGCCTCCGAAAAATCCTCGATGCGTTTTCTCTACATCACCACTTTCGTTATAGGGGTTTTAGGCACAGGGACGGCGATCGCCATGCTCGATGTTAAAAGTGCATTAGATGCTTGGTGGAATCTTCAGGGAGTCTTTACCGGGGGAATGTTGGGTTTATTTCTATTAGGATTAATTTCCAAGAAGGCCAAAAATCCTCATGCTGTTTGTGCTGCAATACTAGGGATTTCACTAATCGCCTGGCTGTCCCTTTCAAAAACAGACCTTTGGCCGGACGCCTGGGAGGGAGGGAAGAATCCATTCCATTCCTTTATGACTATCGTGATCGGGACGAGCTCTATCGTGCTCATTGGAGTCTTACTGAGTGCTTTTCTCAAGCCTCATGAATCTACTGAAAATGGATCTTAAAAAAGACCATGCCCAAGATCTTGATGCCCATCGGGGATGCCACGGAAGCCCTCGATACCTTCTACGCCTATTATCGCCTACCCGAAGATGGCTACGAAGTCGTGGTCGCGGGCCCAGAAGCTCGGCTCTATCACACCGTACTTCACGAAATCCCTCCCAATCCTGATGTCCCTTGGGACATCACACAAGAACGACCCGGTTATCACCTGGAAGCTCAAATTGCTTTTAAGGATCTTCATTCAGAAGATTACGTCGGTGCGTTTATCTCAGGAGGCCGAGCGCCTGAGTACATTCGCTACGATAAAGATCTTTGCCGAGTCGTGAAGGAAATTTCAGATCAAGGTAAACCCATCGCCTGTCTCTGCCACGGTATCGAAATCTTAACGGCTGCTGATTGTATTCAAGGTAAGAGCGTAACTACCGTGCCCAAATGCCAAATGGACGCCGAACAAGGTGGAGCGATTTACGTAAACGAAGATGTCGTCATCGACGGATTATTAGTAACGGGACGGGGTTATCAGCAGAATACTGAAGTGCTCAAGGTATTTATAAAGATGTTGAAGGCGATGTAAAAAATATTGAATAAACTTATCATCAATAATAACTAGCCCGGAGCGTAAGCGACGGGATCGATCCCGTCGCTTACGCTCCGGGCTAGTTAATAGTAATTCCAACTGAATGTCTCCTAAAGCGTTGACCTGAAGAATCGAATCATCATGAAACTTTCCATCTCCTGCCGTATCGCTGAAGGCTTCTTAAAGAAAGAAGAACCCACCCTCAGCCTGTCCGACTTAGCCGACGTCGCCACCCAAGCGGGTTTCGATGGTCTCTGTATGCGTGCGAGTCAAATCGGAGTGCATTCGAGCCAAGAACAAATCGCTGAAGCTAAATCTCTTTTAGATGCCAAAGGCTTGCCCGTGACGATGGTCACCGGAGACTTTGCCATCGTCTATAACAACGATCAGGGTCCCGACTGCCTCTCCAACATCACTCCCTACTTAGATCTGGCAGAAACATTGGGAGCCCCGATGCTTCGCGTGTGCATTAAAACTGAGGATGATTTGAAGCGAGCCCGCGAAGCAGCGAGTGAGGCCCAAGAGCGCAATTTGAAGCTCGTGCATCAATGTCACGCCGAAAGTTTGTTTGAAACGGTCGACCAAATTGTCGATTCCCTCCAAAAGATCGACCACCCTTATTTCGGATTGATTTTTGAAGCCGCAAATTTAGTTCAATGCCAACAAGAGTACGGCTTAGAAGTCCTCAAAAAACTTCAACCCTGGATCTTCAACGTCTACCTGCAAAACCAAAAGTTCCATGCGGATGGTAAAATCACTCTCAACAGTTGGAGTCACGGACCCAGTTCATTTGATTTAATTCAAATTCCTGATTCGGGGGGAATCGATTTCCCTTCGATCTTCGATAACCTTAAGACCCTGGGGTACGACGGCCCGGTTACCGTTCACCAAGCGGCTCCAAGCGATGGAACAACCACGATTCAAGATTCAGCGAAAGCCACCGCCGATTACCTAAGAAGCCTGTCATGATGCAAAAATCGATCATCCTCTTATTCACGATTATCTTCATCTCACTCTCCCATTCCCCCCAAGGAAACATCAGCTCAAAAGAAGCTGAAAGCTCAGCTGAAAAGAAGAAGGCTTTGGTTGGAGCCTACTATTACGCTTGGTATGGTGGCAATAAGAACAAGCAGAGTGTCGGTTGGATGAAGCAAGCCCTGAGAGGTCGATTGTCTCCCCCACAACTTCCGAAGTTAGGAATTTATGACAGCCGAGATCCCAAGGTCATCGGGGATCACATCGCACAAAGCGTTCGAGCGGGAATCGATTTTTGGGCGGTCAGCTGGTGGGGAGGCCATAAAACTCAAGACGACACTTTTAGAAATAAGATCATGAAGCACCCACAAGCTTCAAAGCTCAAGTATGCGGCGCTCTATGAATCTACGGGAAGGCTAGGCTCCTTCAAAAAGCCCCATTATTCCAATTTAATCCCTGATTTTGAGTACCTTAAAAAACATTACTTTGACGATAACAACTATCTCAAAATCGATGGCAAGCCGGTCGTCTTTATCTATCTGACCCGAGTTTACTTTCGAAGTAACCTCAAAGGTCAACAAGCTCTCTCCCTACTTCGGAAGAAATTCCCTGAGCTCTATTTAATTGGCGATGAGGTGTTCGGTCCTCACTATAAAGCCGAGTTCGCAAAAAACTGGGACGGGATCACGGCGTACGACGTCTACGGACAGTCACTCCAAATCAAAGGAGCTTCTCAAGATTCTTTGGATCGACTCAATCAGATTTATAAAAACGCTCAAACCCAAGCTCACCTAGTTAGCAAAGCCTTTATTCCCGCCATCAGCCCCGGATTTAATGATCGAGCCGTTCGAAACGGTCACGCAGGACGCGCTCGGTACTTCAAAGATCGAGAAGACTCAAAAGAGGGAGATATCTTTCGTGAGATGATTCGACAGTCGGCGATCCCCTTCCTCGATCAACGAGCCCAGAACATGGTGATGGTGACCTCCTTTAATGAATGGTATGAAGACACCCAAATCGAAGCGACGCCGGGTAAGCACCGCCCCACCACCAAAGATGATTCGAAAGATGGGAAGCACTACACTCAAGGCGATCGTTATGTGGATTACGGAAATTTGTATTTAGATATTTTGAAAGAAGAATTCAGTAAATAAAAAGCTACCTGAGCATCTCGCAACCTTCGTAGCCGAATTTGTAAAAATTTGGCCACCCGACATCACCCGTCAAACTTTTACAAGTTAGGCTACATTTCCCCAAGTTTCCCGCGAGATTTCGCCAAGAATTAAAGAGAAATAACTCTCACCCTCCTCTCCCCCCAAAAATCCACTCAATTAGATCCTCCTAAACCCCGACTGAGCTGTTGTTTATCGGCCCTTCACTCTGCTACGATAGACGCTTGGAATCGAACCATCTGAAATTCGGATCCGGTCTCAAATCTCTTAGTCAAAATGTGTCCTAACGAAATTAAGAATCTCAGTTCAATTGAGAATTCTGACTGTCAACGTTGGCTCCAATTCCCAGTAATGATAGAAGAAAAGAAACGATGATTAAAAGTAAGCTCAGCTTCAGTCTGATAACCGCTCTACTTGCGCTTCTGGTTTTGCCTTCAGCCAATTCAGTCGCTGAAGACTTCCAGCTCAACAAGGGTGATCACGTCAGCTACATCGGAAATACGATGGCTGACCGCATGCAACACCACGCTTGGTTAGAAACGTACCTCCACGCTGCTTTTCCCAATCACAACCTCACCTTTAGGAATTTGGGATTCAGCGCTGACTCGATCACCACCCGAACGAGGTCAAATAACTTCGGTAGCCCCGATCAGTGGTTAGCCAAAAACAAGACGGATGTCGCCTTCTGCTTCTTTGGCTACAACGAATCTTATGCAGGCCCGGATGGAATCAACGGATTTAAAAAAGACCTCGCTGGAATGATCGACGGCATGCGAGCGCAGAAGTACAACGAGAAGTCGGCTCCGCGCCTCGTGATCTTCTCACCTATCGCCCACGAGAACACAGGAAGCCCCCACCTCCCCGACGGAAGTGAGAACAACATCAATTTAAAGATCTACTCAGAAGCTATGGCTGAAGTTTGCGAAGAGAAAAACGTTCCCTTTGTCGATCTCTTTAGCGCCACCCAAAAACTCTATAAATCCAAAAAAGAAAATCTCACAATCAACGGGATTCACTTAAGTGACAACGGTAACAAGGCCGTTGCTAAGGTGATCATGAGCCAACTGGTCAAAGGCTCTAACAAAGTCATCAACAACACTTCCTTGATCGAAAAGGTCCGTGAAGCCGTCCTAGAAAAAAACTATTACTGGTTCAGTCGTTACCGCGTGGTCGACGGTTACAACGTCTACGGTGGGCGTTCGAGGTTAGCATGGTTCGGTCAATCCAATGCCGATGTCATGCGACGAGAAATGGAAATCTTCGACATTATGACCGCCAACCGCGACAATGCGATTTGGGCTGCTGCGAAGGGTAAAGCACACAAAGTTGTCGACGACAATATCCCTCCCGTCCTTAAAGTACGAACCAACAGACCCGGAAAATTAGAAAATCAATCTCACCCCTACTTGGGGGGGAAAGAGGCGATCTCCAAAATGAAGATCGCCAAGGGAATGAAAGTGAATCTCTTCGCCTCTGAAGAGATGTTCCCTGAAGTGGTCAACCCCGTTCAAATGGCGGTCGACACCGATGGCAAACTCTTCGCTTCGGTTTGGCCTTCCTATCCTCACTGGGATCCAACTCAACCTCGATTAGACAGAATCGTCTGCCTCCCCGATGACAACGCTGACGGCGTAGCTGATAAATGCATCATCTTTGCCGATGAACTCAACAGTATCACCGGTTTCGAATTCTGGGGCGGTGGAATGCTGGTCGCTGCTCTTCCTGAGCTCTGGTACTTAGAAGATACCGACGGCGATTACAAAGCGGATAAAAAAGTACGCATGCTTCAAGGGATGTCGAGCGCGGATACTCACCACTCGGCGAACGCCATGTTGATCGGCCCCGATGGATGGCTCTACTGGTCGAGAGGAATCTTTAACGTCGTCTCGATGGAAACGCCCACCAAAACGTATCGAACGGGCGCTTCGGGTGTTCACCGTTTCAATCCTCGTACGTTTGAAATCGAGTTCCACTTTCCCATCGGTCCCAACCCTCACGGAAATGTCTTCGACCAATGGGGCTACCACTTCACCAACGATGGTACGAGTGGAACCGGAAGCTACGTCAACATCGGAAAAGGACGCGGGAATCGTCAATGGTTCCGTAAGCGCGTTCGCCCCGTCGCTGCAACCGGAATTCTTTCCAGTAGTCACTTCCCCAAAGAGAACAATGGAAATTTCCTGATCTGTAACACGATCGGATTCCTCGGAGTGCTCCAACACGAAGTGAAGTACGAAGGTGCTAACATCGTCGCTGAAGAAATCGAACCCATCGTTTACTCCAGCGATCCCAACTTCCGCCCCACCGATGTCGAAATTGGTGGTGACGGCGCTCTCTACATTTCTGATTGGTGCAACGTTCTCATCGGTCACATGCAGCACAACATGCGGGATCCCAACCGAGACACCCAACACGGAAGAATCTACCGCGTCACGGCTGAAGGTCGACCTCTCTTGAAGCCGATGAAGCTCAAAGGGAAGCCTATTCCTGAAGTACTGAATGCTTTCTTTGCTAATGAAAATCCCAATCGTTACCGCGCACGTTTGGAACTCAGTGGACGGGACTCCGACAAGGTTGTCGCTGAATTGATCAAGTGGACGGCGAAACTTTCCCCAGAGAAACCCGCTGAAGCTCAGGCGCTTCTCGAAGCCCTTTGGGTCCTCGAAGAACACCGCAAACCCAACCTTGCTTTGGTCAAGAAAACCTTCAAAGCCGAGGAGGCTCGGGTTCGGGCCGCCGCTATTCGTACTCTGGGGCACTGGGGCCAGAAGATGTTCAAGACGAAAGGAACGATCACCGATGGTTGGCAAGATATTTTAATTCAAGCCGGTCGCGATGAATCGCCCTTGGTTCGAGCTGAAGCACTTAAAGCAGCGGTTGAATTCGAAGGCTTAGCCGCCGGTGAAGTCATCTTCGAAGCCGCCACTCGCCAATTAGATTCCGAACTGGAAGCGGTGCTCAATTACGCTCGTGGAGCGATCGATGTCGATGCGATGATCGTCGACGCCCAAAAGAGAGGAACTAAACTCTCTCCGGCCGCTGAAGCTTACGCCCTTCAAAAGGCGAGCCCCGCGAGTTTAGTCAAAATGGAACGTAACGATTCCGTTTACGAAGCCCTCCTTAACCGCGCCGAAATCCCCGTGAAATACCGTTGGGAAGCCATTGCCACGATGGCAAAGAAATCAGGGCATTCGAAGTTAGATGAGCTCATCGCTCGCATCAAAGATGCCGAAAAAACCGGCAAGCCCAGCTTGGCAGATTTCTCACAGATGTTAGCCTCAACGGATGCTAAAGGATCGATCGACGCCGTTGCTCGATTAGCTCGTAACACCACCTCGGGAACAGTTCGCTTAGGTGCTTACACCGCATGGGTCAATGCCGGCGAAGCGAAAGCAGCATGGCAGCACGCTCTTCAAACCCGTGAAAATCTAAGCAGCTTGCTTAAGAGTTTAAAAGCGGGGAAACACACGAAAGCTCGTGAACCTCTCTTCAGCTCAGTCCAAAAACTCACTTACGAACTCCCTGATCATTTGCGATCCGATAAAGACAATGTCGTAGCGAGTGACGGTCCAGCGATTAGCTTCGAATACTACGAGCCCAATCCTGGCCAAAATGTTTCAAATAAAAATCTGGATCGAGTGAAACCTAAATTCACCGGAAAACTGAAGTATTTCCAAACTTTCGTTCCTAAGGGTAAACGCGACGCGTTCGCAACTCGTCAACGAGCTTCTATTACCATTCCTCGATCAGGAACTTATGTTTTCTACACCATTTCCGATGATGGATCTCGCTTATATATCAACGGCAAAGAAATCGTCAACAACGACGGAAACCATGGACCGCAAGAGCGCAATGGAAAAGTCACTCTGGAAGCAGGAATCCACTCGATCACCGTCAATTATTACGATAATGGTGGCGGAGATGGCCTGCGTGTCATGTGGAAGGGACCCGGTTTCAATAAGCAGCGAATTCCAACATCCGTCTTGAGTCCCGTTGGAAGTGGAAGTTTCCACTCCTTAGCTATCGATGTTGTCTCCGCGTGGCCGGGACACCGAAAAGAAAAAGTGGCAACTTTTACTAAGTTAGTTCTCGCTGACAAGCAAACGAGTGACGCCCTGGATGCCCTGGCTACGATCCCCGCTCGCCAAGTAGCGGATCAATTGAGTCAAGAACAGGCTTCTGGAGTTTTGAGTAGCCTGATCAAAAGAGCAGGCAAAGCCACACCTGTCCAACGACAGTTGGATTCTTACTCGAAACTTTTGAGTTTAGGGGATGGATTGTCTACTCAAGCCAACTCCTCAAGTTCAGCCAAAGCCTTAGCTCAACTACGAGCCAGCATTCCAGTGAAAGCCAATCCTCAAGTCATGGCTTTAGGTAAAGAAGTCTATCACCGAGACAGCCACTGCTCGACGTGCCACCAATCCAACGGGGAAGGTCTCCCTAATCTCTATCCTCCCTTGAATGGAAGCCTATGGGCAACGGGATCTGAAGATCGCCTCGTGAAGATCATCTTAGACGGTCTCCACGGTACGATCGAAGTGAATGGGAAAACCTACAGCTCGCCTCCACTGCCTCCGATGACGGGTTTCCGTCAATTGTTGAATGACGCGGAGATCGCCGCAGTGGCCACTTACGTCAGAAATACATGGAGCAATCGCGCAAAGCCCATTTCACCCAAGAAAGTGGCCAGCGTGCGTAAAATCGATCGTGGCGATGCTCTCAGCTGGGATGCCAACGCTCTGTTGCAATTGCACCCCTTAGAAGACGGCCGCAAGATCGCCAAGGCTGACCCCAACAAATGGGTTCCCAAGTTTGTCAAAGATTGGAAGTTCAGTGACTTCAAACTTTCTGAGGCGAATTCTAAGAAACGCTCACTCGCCAATGGGGCCAAGGTCTTCGGTAACTTGGGTTGTGCTCAATGTCATAAATTGAAAGGTGTAGGTGGAGTCTTCGGTCCCGACCTCGCGACTCTCGACAAGAAGAAGCTCAATCCCGAACATATCCTGCGTTCGATCTTAGAGCCTTCCCGCGATGTAGAAGAGAAGTACGCCATGCGTTCCTTTATCCTGAACACAGGAACGATCGTAAACGGCTTGGTCGTCAAGGAAACCAATACTGAAGTCCACGTCGTTTCAGATCCATTGGCTTCAGACAAACCTAAGGTTGTCAAAAAATCGACCATCCTACGAGCAACGACGGAAAAAGCTTCCATCATGCCCGAAGGTCTCCACCAATGGTTGAAGAAAGCCGAGGTTCTCGACTTGGTTCACTTTGTACTCAAAGCGGGTGAAAGGTAGTCCGCACACTCCGTGTGCGGATGGTAGTAGTCACACGCCGTGTGCCGTCTTTACCTTAATCTTGTTCATTCGTGACAAAAAAAGAAGAGGGCCCAACTTCGTTGGGCCCTCTTCTTTTTTTTCATTTCAATCTTTTGACTCCCATATAAGGCTCCCCTTATCCTCAAACGATCCTGGGCTATAAAGTGGCGGGCCTTCAGCCCTTGGGTTTATGGCAGGAGTTCCACGGAAAGAAATTGCCCAGGTGCTCTTTAGCCTGAAACGATAACGTTGAAGAATCGTAAATTGTCTGTGTGATAAGTTTCTTCCCATTTATTCGATTTAATAGAATTTACCTGCTAACCACCGCACACAGCGTAGGCAACTACCTTTTTTTATAAAATATCTGAAATCTTTTCTGCTTATCTACGACGGTGACCTAGAATTTGAACTCAAAATCCCAATAAACCAAAAATTGAGGCGTGACCGTGGCCAAAAAAAAATTAGGCAAAATCACTATCATCATCGTCCTCCCCCTCATCGCCATCGGCCTCTGGTACTTCATCGATCACACCCCTTCTCGAGCTCCTGTAGTGAAGGTCAACCTCGAAGGCCGCGTTATCGATAAAATAGTTCATAGCTCGACTTGGCGTCCTATCGATTTTTCCTTAACGGTAAAAGAAGAGGAGCTACTTAAACGCTGCCTGACTCAAGCAGCGTTGATGCGCCATTCGCAAAATCAAATTCCCTTATTTAAAAATGAAGAAGTTAAAACTGAATTAGAATCGATCCTCAAAGAAAAGCCGAATTTCTTTTATGCCGAATACCTTCTCGGACTTTGGTATGAAATGAATGATGAAAATAGTAAAAGTCGGCAATTCTACGATCAAGCCTTAGAACACGCTCCCGTCGTCTTAGAGCAAGGCTATGAAAATGAATTTGGCCAAGCCATTCAGGGAGCAAATATTCAAAGCCTTTCCATCGAACACAATCGTGTGAATGAAAAGGGCCTCGATCCAAGCTTAAAGCTGCAATTTTTCAATCTGACGACCGATATCAAAGGGGTCATCAAGATTCCCGTTTACGACACGGTTTATCGCATTAGCTCGATTGCCCATCCCACGGGTTATAGCGCCGAGTACGCTTCCTTAGGCTGGTTTGAAAAGGGAGGCTACGTGGGAGTTTTACCCGTGGCGCATTTGACGGTGAAGAAGTAGTCGGCTCACCCCGTGAGCCGAAACGGTTAAACGTAACCTACCTGAATCCTTCATTTACCCCTGCCGAAAACTTCGATTAATATTTGTAGGTCTCTTTAGCTTCAGACGACAATCCCATCAAGGTTGAATGCCCGACAATTTATAGCACTGTAAGTGCGACACTACTCCTCAGGAATCGTAATAGATTCAGACGGCACACGACGAGGTTGTGAATTTTTAGGGTAAAACAATTTTTAAACCAATTGTCACTTCATTATCCCTCGCTAAAGCTTCGGGCTTCCTAGGTTAGAGAGCATTTCATAGTTGAACGGAGGACCTATAGAACACCGATGATTGAGAGGTTGACGTTCCGCATCAAAATACCGATAAGCCAGGGAAGCCCGAAGCTTTAGCGAGGGATAAAAGAAGCTTCATCGGTTTTGGGTTAAAAATTCACTGCCTCGACGTGGGCAACTACCATCAAAAGAAGGCTCAACCTTATGTTGAGCCTTCTTGAATTAGGTAATTGAATGCGGTCCAGTTCCGGCTCACGGGGTGAGCCGACTACTTTGACGACTAATTAGTTTCTGTTGAATCTTGCTCCTGCGGAGCCTGATTCAACCGTTTCAGCAAATCACAGATTTGCTTTCACTCCGCTGAACATAGGCTCTACGAGCCAATGTCCGCGGCCGAGT
>JANQLS010000081.1 GCA_028280485.1 Planctomycetota bacterium | reverse complement strand
GCGAAGACCCTATGTTTAGCGGAGTGAAAGCAAATCGGAGATTTGCTGGATCGGTTGAATCTTCCTCCGAAGGAGCAAGATTCAACAAAAACTAATTAGCCCGAAGCGCTAGCGAGGGGCCAAGGTTTTCATTCCGGCCCCTCGCTAGCGCTTCGGGCTAGTTAATACGTTTGACAGGGGGAGTATTTATTTTTACCCGCTTAGCTTCACCAACTCACCAGCCTTCAACGAACTTTCGATCAATTCGATTCCACTTAAGCCCACTGAGCCATCGATCTCAAGGGTGAAAGTTCCTGAGTCCACTTTTACCCCTTCGAGTTCGAAGACTTCAGAGGTAAGCTCACCTTTTGAAGGATTCAAACGAACCTCGTAACTCTTTCCGTCTTGAGTTTTGAGAGTCAGTTCACTTCCTTCATCAGATTGCTGATTCAATAAGTAAACTCTCACCAGATAAGAACCCGACTGAACGTTCTTCAGTTGAACTTCTTGAATCCCTGCAAGACCCGAACCGGCGACCCAAGGCCATCCACGTCCTTTTCTTACTCTTAGGGAATGATTGTAGTACCGTTTTTGTTCTCCCTTTAAAGTCAGATCTAAAGCCGGAGAATCTCCGCCGCGGCTAGGAAAGTCTAGCCACAAAGTACCCGCTCGAGTCATGCGATCACCGGGGGCACCAAAATTGATACCCATTCGCTTAATAGCCCCATTTAGATCTTCTTTCCCCCAAGCACTCCATTGCTCATAGATTTCCGGTTGGTTCACTAAGGCTAAGCCGACGGGCAATGGGTAACTACAGGTACAACCTTCATAGAAGTAAGGAAGGTTGAGTAAGCCCGCTGCGGGAATAATGCTATTGGTACATCCTGATCGAGGACCGCTCACATTCACCGTGCCACTTTCGAGGTCCTTGTCGTAATAGGCGGCTGTACCCGAGCGAAGGGTGAGGAACGAGCCGTAATCGATCCCTCCATCACAACCGTAACTTTTGGGGAAGCTTCGCTTCTCTTTTAAACCGGTGATGGGATTTATCCGCTCCCCCGCATCGGGTCGAACGGCCTTAAAAAGGCTCTTAACTTTGTGGGGACGGTACTGAACAGGTTGAATTTTTTCTGAAGTTTCCACTTCTTTGAACTTACGAGCGACTTTGTTTTGTTCTTCTTCAGAATAGATTCTTCCGGTATACGCATCGCTATAAACCGAAGCTAACAAGGGGTATCCCGTTCTTCCTCCACCACTTCTTTTTCGGGGAATCCAATCTTTAGGTTGAGACATCATCATTCCATCGATGATCAGAGGCTGGGGTGACCTTTTGAAGTGAGCGAGTGTATCGTCAAACCATAAGACTCCCAATGGAGACTTCAAATGGCGCTCCCGATTCTTCCACCCCCCTACGTAATCCGCGGCACCTGATAAGCCTTTCAAACGAGAAACCACCGCCCAGCCTTGAACGGGTCTCACTGAAAAACCTTTATTCTTAGCTACCCAGCTCTCAAGGGAACTTAAAGCCTTTCCTTTTAGTGGAAACGCTGCTCGCCCCGAATAAGGGCGAAGGCCATTTAGATAACGATCACGAATCTTGAGGTCACCTCTCACCACCATTCCTTCAGCGAGATAAGGAGGAAATTGAACTTGATTCAGATCTCCTTCAAGGAGGTGGATTCGACTTCCGTAGAGCCGGAGTTGATTCCAACGCTTGCGAAGGCGAAGAACCTTTTCAGAATCTGATTCGATGGCGATCAACTTGAGGGAACTCGAGCGAATAAGGGCTTCTGCGAGCTCACCATCTTCGAGGCCTACTAGAACTAAATACCCGGTTGAGTCTTTGAGTCGAAGAATTTCTAAGAGGGCTTGAGCTTTGTCGAGAGCCGATTGTTGAAGAGGCTTTACGGGCTGAATCTTTTCTCGAACCACTCCCTGTTTCTCTCCCTTACCCAAACAATGGAGAGTCCCATCGGCCATACTTAAGAACAATTTTCCATCGCTGACGGCCATCGAATAGATTTCGCCGCGAACTCCAGGAAATTTATCTTTTGTGGTGATCGTTTTTTCATTCGTAATTAAACGCGACCTTAATCCGGGGATACCTAACCCCAGTTTCAGTTTGTCTTCGTGTTCTTGCCGATTGACATCGGTATCAAAGGCAAGCTTCCCTCTTCGCCTCAATCGATCTTTCTCTTTATCCGTGCCGGCGAACCAACCGCCGGGAGATCTAGAGATTGCAGGGAGCTCGAAATGTTCTAAAGCGCCAGTCTTCAAGTTGAATTTAGCCGGGTAAGCAGCTCCACAGGGAACGACCAAACTCTCACCATCCACCACTAAATAACCTTGAGGAGTGAGCCCTCCAAACGCCACCGCATTATGAGGCGCAGAACCGTAGATCGTACCCGATTCATCGTTCAGCCAAATGACTTCCCCATTCGAGGCATCCAAACAGTAAACATAAACTCCCTCAAAGGACCACACTCCAGCTGCGAAATAGATCTTCCCATCGTCGATAACCGGTCCTCCTCGAATGGGCCAAACCGAAATCAATCGTTGATTGCCCAAGAGCATTCGGTCTGAAGGAACTGCTTTAAACTTCCAGTTGAGTTCCCCTGTTTCACTCTCGACACAATAGAGATGACCATCATCTGAACCAAAGTAGATTTTGCCCGCGTACGCAACTGGCGCGAATCGGACTGGGCCATTGGTATAGAAAGTCCAAAGATCCTTCCCCGTTTCGCTGTCAAGGGCATGCACCCCATCCCGAGCTGAAGAGGCGAGGTACACTCGCTTTTGGTAAACGATGGGCTCGTAGCTAGCATCGAATTTTAATCTCTTACTTTTAAAGGCCGGGCTAGGTCGGGGAAGCAAACGCGTCCACAGGAGATTGAGATCCTCGGGCAAGGCATCTTCAGTGACGGCTGAGCGCGCACTGTCGTAGCGCCACATCGGCCAATCACCGGCGTTCACATCGAAGCTAATCAAGCCGTAGATCGAAAGAATCAGAAGGCTTCCGGTTAAGAATCTGAATAAAACCGACTGGGTTTGAAACATAATGAAAATCTAGGTTGTTGGGTGAAGTTGAAAGTTAAATACGAGGTGACCAGTTTAACGTATTCTCGAAGGTAAGAGTCTCTAAACTTTGGACAGTTTATCAACCATCCCTAACTTCAACGCCGGAGGCGGATTCTAAGATTTTGCAAATAAGTTCAGCCTTAATCAAGCCTTGTGACTTCCTCAGGCAAAAGTTTGAGGTCTGGGCACAAGAGTTTCAATGGGAGGGTTGGAGATAAACTTTGAACCCTAATCCCTGGAGAGAGAAACATGATCGCAACTTACACTCTGACCGCTTCCTTGCTTCTTGGCGCTTTCGCAATGATCCTTGGCCTCGTAATTACGTCATTGTTTGTGAAAGATTGATCCAAGACTTGCTCTAAGACAGATCTACCGAGTAACCTAGAAGGGATTTCCTCCTTTTCCTTCTGGGTTATTTGCGTTTATACCGGGTTTATAAACGGGTCTAAATTTACTTCCATTCTGTCTTCTGAAGCGCGCATGCATCGGCTAGGTCTCTACTTTTCTCACTCCCCCTCCTTTTGGACTCGCTTGACAAGTTTATTTATCTTGTCTCTTTTGCCGATGCCTATCTTCGCTCAAAGCGAATATCTAGTTCCCGAACGAGTCGGCACCATCACGGATTCTCGCGTCAAAGAACTCTCGGGAATGGTCTGCACATCGAAGCACGAAGGAATCTACTGGATTCACAATGATTCGGACGACACGGCCCGAATCTTTGCCATCAACGAACAGGGAATTGTGCTCGCGGAAATTCGAATTACCGGAGCTGGCGCTAACGACTGGGAAGATATTTCTCGCGGCGCGGGTCCCGATCCCAACAAAACTTACCTCTACCTCGCGGATACGGGAAACAACAATCTTTCAAGGTCGGAACTCGTCATCTATAGAATAGAAGAACCGGAGCTCCCTCATTTGGGCACGGGTCAAGTCTTCAATAGTGGCCCCTCAACCGCGATCCGCTTTCGTTATCCCGACGGAAACTTCAACTGTGAGGCCTTCGTTGCCGATCCGGATACCCCCGGTCTCTACTTGATCACCAAAGTGGATGGAACTGCAGGGGCTTACCGATTCCCCTCTCCCTTGGGAATTGCCGGAACTCAAACTTTGGTAAAAATCCGCAACATCAATTTAGGGGATCTCATCACTGCAGCCGATGTCTCTCGAGACGGAAGGAAGCTCTTAGTACGCACTTACTCTCAAGTTCGAGAGTATGTGATCTCGGAGAATGAAAGCTTTAGTGCCTTATTCAGTAAAAGCTCAAGAGTGCTTCCCGACAATAACTCCGAAGCTAAAAGTGAATCGATCTGCTTCGATTTTCATGATCGAGAATACTTAACGAGTAACGAAGGTAACCCTGCGCCCATTCACCGAGCCAGATTGAGAATTCCTCAAGCTCATTGTGAAGCTGAGCCTTTTCCTGGAGATGCCTTCACCTTCACTCGGGGTGATTTGGTGAACACAACCGAGTTAACTCTTACGGAGTTAGAAATCGCCGATCTCGCCCATTTAGAAGCGATCGTTAATCTACAAGAGGATCTTCCCTGTGATTCTGCCGGAGATGTGGAAGACGATGGTGATGTCGATGCGAATGATGTCAACCACTTGGCTGATCGGCTCGCAAAAGGGATTCGACCTCGACGACCCTTCCCTTCACCTGGAGTCGATCCGACAGCCGATAGCTTACTCTGCTATGAAGAAGAACCTCAAACCCTGATCCCCCTCGAGGCGAATTGGAAGTACTGGGAAGACTCCACACCTCCAGATACAACTTGGAGCGAATCTTCGTTTGATGATAGCGATTGGTCCGAAGGACCCGCAAAGATTGGCTTTGGAGGCGTGGGAATCAGCACCGAACTGAACTCCGTTCGTCGGTCTCATGCATCCATTTTTCTAAGACACACTTTCCAGGCTATTCCCCTAACCTCTTCGGAGTATCTTGTCTTAAGAGCTGATTTCAATGATGGCTTCGTGGCGTTTTTAAATGGGGTTGAAGTCGCTCGAAGTGGAATTGGAACGGTAGGCTTTTTAACTCAACCGGGCCAACTCGCCCGTTTTCACAGCGGGGGTAAGTTAGAAGAATTCGTGATCTGTAAAGATTTGATCAGAAGCGGTGAGAATACCTTGTCCGTCCAGGTTCACAACCGAACGGTCAGTGACTCGACCCTTTTCTTTCAAGCAGAGTTACTGATTAGAACTCCTAAAAATCCTTCACCGCCAGTAACTTCAGGCCCCTCGGATAGTCGAGCAGAAGTGAACTTTGATTATCAACAACCCCTGACGATTGGCGATGAGATCGTGATCCCCATCGTTTACAACTCGACTCAGGCGATTCAAGCTTTCAGTTTAGTGATCGATTACGACCCCGATTTAATCGGTACATTGAGATTTGACCTACCCACTCCTCAAAGCCAAATCGGATTACTTCAAGTTTCCACATCGATCTCTAAAGGTCAGATCTATTTAGTTTACACCGGGGTTTCGGATCCCTTCCCGAGTACTGATTTTGATGATGAACCTCAGGAACTACTAAAGTGGTCCATTCGCCCCCGAGACATTGGTACGGGAGAAACGTCAGTGAGTTTCGGCTTAAGAGATTCAACTTTACCTTTAGACACTCTCTTTCTAACTGAAGAAGGAGAATTGATCTATCCTAGAAGTCAAACTCTCGATTTGAGCCTCAGCTTGTCGGACACGCCATTCATCCGGGAAGTTCTCGACGCACAGGGAAAGCCGGGCGATCAATTTTTTGTCTTAGGAAATCGATTTGACGATCTCAACTTAGAAGTATGGGTCTGTGGTCAAAAAGCTGATTTTATAATTTTACAGCCGGGAACACTTCTGCTGGTTACCGCTCCTGAATGCGATCAGATCGGCTGGGTCGAGGTCGAAGTCAGAAATGATTTAGGGAGATTTCTCACTCAAGATGGATTCTTCTACGAAAGTAGTGGTCCCTTATGGATTCGGGGAGATTCGAATGGGGATGAAAAAGTGGATATCTCAGACGCGGTGGGTCTTTTATCTGAATTGTTTTTAGGCATTCCCACCACCCCTTTATGTCCCACTGCCTTAGACGCCAATAACGACACCATCGTCGACATTTCCGACGCTATTTTCTTACTGAGTTTCTTATTTCAGGGAACTGTAGAAATTTCGGAACCGTATGAGACGCCGATTCCGTGTACGGAAGTTTAGTGGGGCCAATTCACTCAAATGGTGAGAAATCCAATTAACTAGCCCGAAGCGCTAGCGAGGGGAATCTTCCCCTCGCTAGCGCTTCGGGCTAGTTAATCAAAATTGCATTATTATTTTATATTCTCAATACGGCTCGAAGGTTGAGCCTAGCACTTCAACTTAAAACGCCTTTCCCATCGCCTTACGGCACTCGGTTAGAATCATCAACGCATATCCCGTTCCGTAGGGTTGATGATAGGAATAAAGCGGGTAATCCCACCAACTGCCATCTTTTTCTTGAAGCTTTAAAATCGTTTTTGCCAAACGATCACCCAGTGGCTTACGCAACTTAGGGTCGATCTGCTTCAAGGTATACGCACCGTAATAAAAGCCGTAATAATAAAAATATCCAGCGACCTGAAACCAGGACTCATGAGGAATGGGACGCTTCCTCCCGATGTCTAACCACAGGTCTCGATCCAACAATCGCTTCACGCAAACTTGCTGAACCTTATCTGTTATTTTAGTATCGCCCCAAGCTCTCAAGGCTGCATTACAAGCTTGGGTTCGACCTAAACTTCCACCATGACGATTGACTAAGCGCATCGGACGAGACAGGAGGTACTCGCCGTAAACATAGCTGAAGTCCGGTTTACGTTGACGTTTGATGGAGGTGACGGCGCGCCGCACTAAACGCTTAGGAATCTCGATACCTACTTCTTGAGCTTCCTTTAGAGCAATCAATACGGTAGCCGTTGTAAAGCAGGTAGGACTACCAGCCGGCTTCTGAGTACCGAAATCAAAATCGTAGTATCCCCAACCTCCGTTCACCAATTCGTATCGGGAGAGACGATCGACTTGCCCTCGAATCAAATCTTTAAAGACCTCAACCTTCTTGTGATCTTTGGAACGTAATTCGATGAGCCTTGTCAAAGCCTGAATGCAATAGGCATGACCCCATACGTTATAAATAGCTTGAGGTGTCGCTCGGCGAAGTTTGGGAAGCTCGTTCTGAAGCCACTCTTCTGATTTTCTCAGAGCTTTTTCAATTTGGGCTTCTCGATCCTTCAACTGAGAGAGTTCAACTAAAGAAGCAATGCAGAGTCCTGTTGTTCCTGCTCGAAAGGCATGATGCGCTCCGGGGACAGGGGCAAAGATGTTCAACCCTTTAGTACGCTTCGGAGTCCCCCACGAGCCATCTGAGTTTTGATTTTCGATGAGAAAATCCACTCCAGCTCTCAAAGATTGATCCAGCTTTTTGATGGAAGGACTCTGAGCTTCAACTCGAGCGGGATAAAATCCCACGAGGCTTAAACTCAAAAGGAGTATTGTCGATTGAATTCGCATCGAAGTCTCTCCACTTACTCCGGTTTTTTCGCTAAAATTTTCTGCCCTTCAGACAAGCCTTCAATAATTTCCACGTGGGTAGCATTTTGATGGCCAATTTTTACGGGAGCTTTTGAATCTGCATCATCCGTCTCTACCCAAACGAATTTCTTATGTGGCAGTCCCGGCTCGGAGAAAACTCGATCGTTAGGAACGACTAAAGCTTCTTTGTTTTGATACCCAATAAAACTGAGTTGGCAAGTCATACCAGGGACAACTCCCTTTGCTCCTTCCCCCATTTTAAATCGCGCGCGATAACTCGAGCCACTTGCGGGAAAAGAATCCACATGAGTTAAACTTACTTTAATCACTGTACCTGGTCGAGCCAGAGGCATGGAATAGCCCGCTACCTTACCTTGGAAATACCTTAATTGAGCTTCTGTCACTGAAGAACTTACCCGCAATTTTTTCGGATTGACGATCGTCATGAAAACTTGCTTACTGAGGATCGTTCCTCCCTTTTTCAGAGAATTGCTTATCGTTCCTTGGGAAACCCATCGACCGTTCACACACTGACCGTAGTAGACCACACCGTCCATGGGAGCTTTTACTTTTAAGCTTTTTCGATCCCTAAGCAAGTCTTGAAGCTTCTTCTTCATCCTTTGAAGGCTGATCTTCTGTTGACTCAAGGCGAGTTCTTGCTTCTTAAGCTTCGCGGGTAATCCTAACTTTGCCTTGTGATACTCTAATTCCGTTCGGATAGCTGAATCTTTTAAGCCTCGCTCCCGACTTGGTATCGAACTCTCGAAGGCAACCCTATGATCTTCTTTAGCCATCTCCACCGAAAACTTCATGCGTTCAACCACATTTCGTTGTCGCTGTAAGACGATTTCTTCGGTCTCTTCTGTTAAGTCATCAGCCTTATACATTTTTTCTAGTTGCTTCAGCTCCTCCATTTGGTAAGCGAGAGCATCGCTGATACTTTTGAGAGCAACGTGTTCACTTTTCTCTCGAAGCTTCTTTCCTCTTTTAAGATAACGAACTAAAGCCTCGTCAGCATCTTTCGAAGCCTGCTGGGCCGCTTTGAGATCCATGGGAATCGTCTTCTGAGCGATTTCAAAATCTTTCTTAGCCAGTTCGAAACTGATGTCAGCGAGAACTAAACTATGCTTCAATTCTCCGATGGTTTTATCGATATCCTCAGTATCTAAAACCAGGATCACTTCGCCTTCTCTCACTTCTTGCCCCGCAGGTACAGCCTCCACTACAGTAAGCTGGCTCCAAGCTTTGGGATTTAAGGAAACCTCCTCCATTTCAGAAGATTCAAAAATCCCCGATAAAGTTACGGGAACAACAAAGTTGTCTTTTCTCACCGTATAAGTAGATGGAGCCTGCGCAGATAGAAGCGAAGGTAACAAGAAGAGAACAGAAATTGAAAATGCCTTAAATTGACCTGAAAAAGCCATGATGGAAGATCTCCTAGAATTCTTAAGTTCATCCAAATTAATTTTTTTGGACCATTTGATAATCCATCGTCGTCAGTCCAGGATTCGAACTTGATCCCACCCGAATAAATTGTGAATCTTTTCACGATTTACCTTAAATAAAACCAGCACTCACTCCCAAATCGATTCACGATCGTTGTATGATGCTGATTCTAGTCCGATAAAAATAGAACTGATGGAAACTCACAATTCTTAAGCTTGGGTCCCCCTTGGGATGAGGAATCCTATGAATCTTAAAAAATCATTTCTCACAATTAACCTAGCTCTCATAACCATTGTCGCCTCCGTTCCCTCGGGATTCTCCAAGGAGGAGTTCGCTCCCCTTCAGGATCAAAGACTGAAGCCACTCAAAGACTTGAACGGCTACTTTCCTTTTGATCCTCCCAAAAATTTAGATGAGTGGTCGGTACGAAAAAAGAAGGTCGTTCGCCGCATATTAGTAGCGAACGGACTGTGGCCACTCCCCGCTCGCCCTCAAGTTCAAGCCACGGTTCACGGTAAGGTGGAACGAGAAGGCTATACGGTGGAGCGTGTATTCTTTGAAAGTACTCCCGGCCTTTACGTCACGGGTAGCCTTTATCGCCCATCAAAGAAAAGTACCTCGGGTAAGTACCCCGCAATATTGAGTCCTCATGGTCACTGGTCGAATGGGCGCTTCCACGATCACGGTGGCAGCATCGAAAGGGAGCTTCAATCGGGAGCTGAGAAATTCAAAGTGGGAGGTCGTCATCCCCTTCAAGCTCGCGCTGTTCAGCTAGCGAGAATGGGAGTCATCGTCTTTCACTACGACATGTTGGGCTATGCCGATAGCGCCCCCCTGAGCTATCACTTAGGCCATCGCTTTAGCAAACAACGCCCTAACCTCAGCAAGCCCGAGCGTTGGGGTTTATACAGTGCACAGAGTGAAAGCCGCCTCATCAGTTCGATGGGAATTCAAACTTGGCATTCGATTCGAGCTCTCGACTGGATCGCAAGCCTACCCGAAGTGGATAAAAATCGACTTGGAGTTACTGGAGCGAGTGGAGGAGGAACTCAAACCTTCATTCTCAATGCTATCGATGATCGAATTTCTGCAGCCTTCCCCGCGGTGATGGTATCGACGGCTATGCAAGGTGGATGCACCTGTGAAAATGCCACCTACCTTCGAATCGGAACGGGGAACGTTGAATTCGCAGCGTTGAGTGCTCCCCGCCCCATCGCGATGACCGCCGCGAATGATTGGACAAAGGAAATGCCAACTCAAGGCTTTCCTCATTTAAAGAAGCATTTCTCACTTTTCAAAGTGGAACAAAACATCGAAGGAAAGTATTTCAACTTCGGTCATAACTACAATGCGGTCAGTCGAAAATTCATGTTCGAATTTTTCAACAAGCATTTCAAATTAGGTCAACCCGAGTCGATCGAAGAACAAGACTTCGTGCCCTTATCCGTCCAGGAGATGACCGTTTGGAATGAGAAATATCCGAAACCCGAATACTCCGAAGATATTGAAGTCAAAATCCTTAAAAAGATGAGCGATGATTCGGATCAGCAGATCCAAGCGCTACTTCCAAAGGACCGAGCTTCGTACAAAGCCTACAAGCACATCGTAGGAGGAGCGTTAGAGACGATGATCGGCCGAGGCTTGCCCCGAGAAAATGAGCTTCAGTACAAAGAATTGAACAAAGCTCAAAAAGCAAACCTCGAACTCTCAGTCGGTCGCCTGAGCCTCGTTACTCAAAAAGAAGAACTCCCGACGACGATGATTCGTCCACAAGGATTTCATCAAAAACAAACTATCGCTCTTTGGATATCACCCCTGGGTAAAAAAGGTGCTTTTATAGACGACGGTAAGCTCCATCCCACAGTTGAACATCTGCTCTCACAAAAAGTTCCTGTCCTAACCGCCGACCTTCTCTATCAAGGGGAGTTCGTTCCACCTGGAGCGACTATGACTCAATCGAAGAGGGTCAAGAATCCCCGGGAATACGCCGGCTACACTCTGGGATACAACCATCCCCTCTTCGCTCAACGCGTTCACGATGTCTTAACCCTTATCGCCTTCGCTCGAAAAACAGTAGGTCCTCAGGGCCAAGTTTATCTTTACGGAGCGAAGGGAGCCGCTCATTGGGCTAGTGCCGCAGGGACTCAAGCTGGGTATGCTGTCGATCAGCGGATCTTTCACCTAGATGGCTTTCGCTTCGGGAAGATCACCGATATCCGCGATGTTGATCTCTTCCCCGGAGCAGTGAAATATGGCGACATCCCCGCCCTTATCGGTTTGAATGCTCCTCATTCCACCATTCTTCGATTGGATAAAAACTCCTCGGAAAAAATCGAGGATTATCAAAGTTCGACGGCTGTTTTCAAAGCTTTGGGAGCCTCAGCTCGACTTCAGATCACTCGGTCTTAAAGGAAACCTATTCCAGCAGTTGAAAAGGTTCGGAGCACCCCCTATGATTTCGCTCTTCGGGGAGTATTCCTGCGTGCTTTAATCGCAGGGTCTAATTAGATTCATTTGAATCTTGCTCCTTCAGAGGCAGCTTCAACCGTTTCGGCAATTCTTCGCATTGCCTTCACTCCGCTAAACGTAGTATCTTCGCCCATACGTTCGCGGACGAGTTGATCCCAACTCGGATGAGTTCCTCTGAACGTTACTCAAGACAGTCACCACCATTTAAATTCACTCGTCCACATGAAGATCCGACTCTACAACTCTCTAAATAACCGTGTCGAAGACTTTGAGCCCATCAATCCCGGGAAGGTCCTCATGTACAGTTGCGGACCGACGGTTTACGATTTCGCTCACATCGGTAATTTTAGATCCTTTTTGGGAGCTGATCTTCTTCGACGCTTTCTGGAAGTGGCGGGTTACGATGTGATCCACGGGATGAACATCACCGATGTCGGTCATATGACGGAAGATGATGGCAGCGGAGAAGACAAGATGGTTGTCGCCGCCAAACGCATCAAAGAAGACAAAAAAAGCGGCAAAGTGCCGGAAGGTTCCGTCGACAACCCCGACGACCCTTACCAAATCGCCAAATACTACACCCAAGCTTTTCTCGACGACTCGACCACCTTAGGTCTCAAGGTCGCTCACGAGTATCCTGAACGTATGTTCCACGCCACGGAGCATATTCAGGAGATGCAAGAGCTCATTCAAAAGCTCATCGATCGCAACCATGCTTATGTTTCAGACGATGGTGTCGTTTACTTCCATGTCGAAAGCTTTAATCGTTACGGTAACTTAAGCGGCAATACGATTGATCAGTTGAGGAGTGGCCAGGGAGGCCGAGTCTCCGAAGAAGACCAAGCCTCGAAGAGAGCACCTGAAGATTTCCTCCTCTGGAAACCGGATCCTTCTCACATCATGAAATGGGATTCTCCCTGGGGAGAAGGTTATCCTGGTTGGCACATCGAATGCTCTGCGATGGCGAGAACTCGTTTAGGAAGTGATGTCATCGATATTCACACCGGAGGAGAAGATTTAATCTTCCCCCACCACGAATGTGAAATCGCTCAATCTTGTGGAGCCAGCGGTGAAGAACATTTTGCTCGATTTTGGGTTCACACCCGCTTTTTGTTGGTCGAAGGCAAGAAGATGTCGAAGAGCGAAGGAAACTTTTATACCGCACGCGATGTCTTAGAAGGTAGGGTCACCGGTCGCCCCGTTCACCCTGCTGTTCTTCGTTACGAGTTGATCAAAACTCATTACCGATCGAACCTCAACTTCACAGTAAAGGGCTTGGGTGATTCCGCTCAAGCCGTTACGAAACTCACTGATTTTTTAAACAAAGCAAATGAGGCGAGCAAGGGGCAGGTAGGTGAGGTGGGTAACGACCATCCCATCGTTTCTCAGTTCCTGGAAGCCCTCGCCGATGATGTGAACATAAGTGCGGCTTTAGCTGTAGTTTTACCTTGGATTTCGAAGTCACCTGAAGATCCCGCTGAGGCTTTGGGAGTTCTCCACAAAATCGATGGCGTACTGGGCATTTTAGGCTTGGCTGAAAAAGGAGTCCAACAGGGAGATTCTTCGGATAGTTCAGACTTCGATGCTGAAGCCGCTTGTCGAGAACTCGATCAAGCGCGAGCCGACAAAGATTACGACCGCGCAGATGCCTTGAGGCAACAGATCATCGATGCGGGTTACGATGTACAAACCGGTAAAGATGGCACGACTGCAAAGAAAAAGCTCGCCTAAGAGGAGAGATGCATGACCTCAGCTTCGATGGAAAAGCTTCCCGAAGAACCTCGAATCTTGACGACCACTGTGGGATCTTATCCCACCCCGGCATGGTTGGTTCATTCACCGAGTGAATCGGCATTGATCGACGCCACTCGAGTGGTCTTTGACACCCAACGCCAATCTGGAATTGATTTACCGACCGATGGTGAGCTCTACCGTTTCGATTTCAATCATCCAGACACCAATGGGATGATCGAATACTTCGTCAAGCCGTTAAAAGGTACTCGCACCAACCTCGGTCGAAAAGAGATCGAAGAATTTGCTAACACCGAAAACATGCGCTTTCGTTCGAAGCCCGCAGCCTTAGTTGAAGGTGCACTCGGGGGAGGGTCACTCAACTTGCTCTCGGATTGTCAGCGAGCAGCAGAAGTGGCCGGAGGGGCCTTCAAATTTACGTTGACGAGTCCTTACATGCTGGCTCGCACTCTCTTGGACCATCACTACAAGAACTTTGAGGATCTGTTACTCGCCTTAGCCGATCAGCTGGCCCTTCAAGTCAAAGGATTACCCTGCTCCTGTGTGCAGGTTGATGAAGCTAACATTCCTGGCAATCCCACGGACGCCCCCCTCGCAAGTGAAGCGATTAACCGTGTTTTAGATGCGATCGACCCCGGCACTGAAAAGGCTGTACATTTCTGTTTCGGAAATTACGGTGGCCAGGTCATTCAGAGTGGAGCTTGGAAAACTCTCATCGAGTTTCTCAATTCCCTGAGAACGGATCATTTAGTTTTAGAATTAGCTCATCGCCCTAAAGAAGATTTACAAGCTCTCAAAGAGATCGATTCCCGAATTAAGTTAGGTATCGGAGTGATCGACATCAAAGTCAATCACATCGAATCCGCTGAAGAAATCGCCCGCCAATTAGAAGAAGCTGAAAAAATGGTGGGAGAAGGTAGAATAAGATTTATCCACCCTGACTGTGGATTTTGGATGTTAAAACGATCGATCGCCGATCGAAAGATAGCAGCCTTGGCCAAGGGACGCGATCTTTATCTAGGCCGCTGACTGTAGCCGAATTTGTAAAAATTTGGCCGATCGGCTTCACCAGCCAAATTCTTACGAATTCGGCTACGGATGCTATTCCTGATTTTTAAAATTCACTTGTCTCTTAAAACTTTAAAAGGAACTCAACATGAGTCTCACCATCACCTACTGCGGTCGCTGAAACTTTCTCCCCAAAGCCTCCAGTTTGGCGGCTGAACTCAAAGAGGAACTCGATTTAGAGGCTGAACTCATCAAAGGAGATAACGGCATCTTCGAAGTGGTTTACAATGGAAAATTAGTCTTCAGTAAGAAAGAAGTCGATCGATTTCCTAACCCTCTAGAAGTTACTGAAATCCTACAGACGAAGATGTAGTCCGCACGCTCAGCGTGCGGCCCTCCTCAGCACCTATATTTAATAATAAATTAAAGCTTACACCCTAAAGAGATCACTCGTTCGAGAACTCTTTAGTTCGAAGAGAAAAAACCCCAATCTAAAAATAGCACCGCGGAGTGAAGCGACTCTTAAAGTGACTTTACCGAAGGGGCCAAATATGAATTTTAAAAAATAGCCTACTTGCTGAACCAGCTCACAGGGAGGTTGTGAATTTTTAGATTCCTATGAAATCAAAATTCATAACAAAGAATTAAGCGCTAATATTAATAAGCCCGGAGCGTAAGCGACGGGACAATGCTAAAGTATTTCGTGATTGGGAATTAAATGCCTAAGTTATCCCTAAGGACCTAACGATGCGAATACATCGCGATGACGGATCCCGTCGCTTACGCTCCGGGCTTACTAACGTATATCGAATAAATTCACAACCTTAGGGTGAGCCGACTACTTTAGACGGCACACGGCGTGTGCCTACTACCATCCGTACGCCGAGCGTGCGGACTACTTTGAACGAATTTAAAACCCCATGGATCACTACCACATCTGGTTCAACTTAAAGCCCGGAATCAAAGACATAGATTTTTCGAAGAATCTCGACGCCTATCTCGGAAAGCTAAAGCAAGACGGCAATATTGTCGACTTCCAACTCAGCAAAAGAAAGTTAGGCTTCGGTCCATCTGAGCTCGGGGAATATCACCTCGATATTCAAGTTGAGGATATGGCTCAGCTCGATGCTGCCTTCTTTGCCGCCTCGGAGCGAACCGCCCCAATCGAGCCCCTCCATTTTGCCGTAAATCAATACGTCACCGACTTTAAGGCCGCATTATATCGCAACTTCCCCGACCCTCACCGAAAGGAGGGGGAAGAGCTTTTTTAACTTATTTGGGTCGATTTTTAGGATTTTCGAATTAAAGAGTCACAAGCCCAAGCCGTTCGCGTTTGACCCCCTGTACAAAAACCAATCTCACTCAGGAGGTCTAACATGAAACGCTTAATCGCTGGTACTTTTGCCATTCTCACAATCCTCGTTTTAGCTGCCAATATTTCGGTAGCCGCTCAATTTATCCGCGCTGATTTTAACGGCGACAATCAAACCGATATCACGGACCCCATCTCTTTACTCGATTATCTCTTCTTGTCGGGTCAAGATCATGGTTGTTTAGATGCTGGTGACATCAACGACGACGGCAAGCTCGACGTTTCGGATGTCATCTACGCGTTGATTTATGGTTTTCAAGGAGGCTCTGCTCCACCTGCACCTTTCCCCGGATGCGGCGATGATCCTACTGCTGATGATCTCGGTTGCGAACGCAGTCCTTGCGGTAGTGGATTACCCAATATCTCGAGCGCCCTGGGTCATTGCGGTGGAGTCCCTAACGAAGAGTATCCGAATTCACTCAAGCCCGGTAACGGCCTGCGTAAAGTCACGCTCGACGATGCCCCTCTCGCCATTTGTAACGACGGTAGCCCTGCCGTTTTCTATGTGCGTTCGGCTCCCGAAGGCAGCCCCCAAGCTAATCGTTGGGTCTTTTACTTCCAAGGTGGCGGAGGTTGTTTCACTGCTGAAGATTGTCGAGAACGCTGGTGCAGCATCGCTACGGTCTACGATGAGTCCAAAATGAGCTCGCTCTATACTCCCGATTCCATTGCCGCCACCGGAATCTTCAGTAAGCAGCATGATAATGTCTTCTCTGACTGGAATCATGTTTACCTTTACTACTGTAGTTCAGACGGATGGGATGGGCAAAAAAGTGATGTAGCTCTTCCCCGTAAAGACGGTTCTGAACCATCATTTTCAATGCACTTTCGCGGTCACGATATCGTCGACGCTGTCTTCACTAAGCTTCTTCAAGGCAATGTAGTTTCCGACGATCGATCTATTGAAATGCCACCTCTAGACAGTGCCGACTTTGCCATTATCTCCGGCTTCTCAGCTGGATCCGGCGGAGTTCAAAGAAACGGAGATTGGTTAGCCAGTCGCTTAGAGCCCAACGGAACAAAAGTCCGACTGATCTTTGACGGCTCTTTCCACCCCGTCCCTCAAAGTCATCCCGATCCCCTCAAAGTACCTGAAATTGAAGAGCACTTGGAAGGTCGTTATAAACTTGGTTACGCAACAGCTTCGAATCCTGAGTTCAGAAATGGATTCAAGGATGAATCTGCCCGAGCAGCACTTGAAGGGACTGAAAACGAATGGCGCCTAGCCGACGGCACCTACGTTGCTCTCAACCACATCACGACCCCGTTCTTTATCAATATCGATTTAATTGACAACAAAGTCACCGATGTTTATGAACCCATCGGGATCGGTAAGGGAGAAGTCGCTCAAATGGCGGCTTGGACCTACAACAATATTAGATCCTTACTTCAAAACGCGACGGAGTTCAGCTCCATGACCATAGCCCCCGCAAGCTTCAATGCGCTTTGTGGAACTCACACAGGTCTCAACAGTAACACGATGTTCTTCAATCGTACTGTCGATAACGCAGCTGGAGTTCCTCAAAACTACCATGACACCCTGGTGGATTGGCTTCAAGGAAGTATGATTTCAATCGTCGACGATCCCTTGAATCCAACGACACAGTGTTCTCAAATTGAAGAGGAACGGGAGTAAGGAGAACCGAGAGATTGTGTTTTTTCTACAACTCCAAATAAACTAGCCCGAAGCAACTTCAATCAAAAAAGCGAAGCATGGTAAGTACCGTGCTTCGCTTTTTAAAATGCCAATTTTTTGACTATTTTCAGCTTAAGTTTTCGTAGCTATCCAATCGCTGGATGTATCGAACCATACTGTGGTCTTGGGCTGTTTGACCTAAGCCATCTTTAAAATCTTCGGAAGCATTTACTACTGTCTTCAAGAATCGCCACCAACCTTGAACTCCTTCTTGAAGTTCTCCATTGGCTTTGAAATAAAGTACTTGACCGACATGCTTGTAACCGACGACTCTGGGCGGTACACGAGTAACTAAATCTTCATTGTTGACGTAACGGTATGCATTGATTCCTGTTCCGCCATCAGAATCTTTAAACAGTGAAACGATACTATCATTTCCTACTCGGGGACAACCGTAAGTAAAAAGATGGACCTTATCAGCAGGGATATACTCACGCACCTTGATTGAAGCTAAAGTGGCTAATGCACCACCAAGGCTGTGACCGGTGATCCAAACTTCTTCAGTATCCGATGATTTAACGGCATCTTCCAAGTAACCATCTAAATCTTGATCGGAAGTTCCCTTACTCCAAATTGACTGCAAGGAGCCATAAAAACCACGATGAATTTCGAGTTTCTTCTGTTCAGACTCACCTTTTAATGCAAAAGACTCTTCGGCGAGTCTAAACTTGGCATCGGTGAGAATGTCTTTCACTTTATTAGGTTCAGTACCCCGGAAAGAAATGACGAGTGTCTTTGTCTCTGGGATTTTATAATGAAACAATTGAGTTTCGGTTTGTTTATTTTCAATGAATTTAAAACCTTTGACATGAGTAGCTAAGATTTTCTCCGCCACATCAGGAGTACGATAGGCGACTTCAGAAAGTCGCCCCATAAGCGCACCGGTTTTATTTCGACTTACGCTATCTGGAGTCAGATCTCGCGTGTTTTTAATACTCTTATCCCAGTAATCATCAGGAAGAGATTTTGCGAGTTGCTCGGTGGAGATGGGTTTGACTGTAGCCTCTCCATCACTTTCAGTACTTGAACCGGCTAGACCTCCATGTCCTTGAGCACCTACCGCTGTTTGCCCGCCAGCAGCTCTCAAATTGACAAGCTTGTTTAATATATCGAACCAGAACGGAGCGCCCATCGAAATACCGTAGGCGGCTATGCCTAGTCCCAAGATCTTAGCAAGAATCCACCAGAAGATATCCCAATCCCCAACTCCCCAGGGAAAAGATGCCTCTCTCCAGCCAATAGGTAAATTTAAGTCACCGATTTGATCTAAAACTTCCCCCGCTTTTTCAGCTTTAACTATTTCGCTTTCTGATTGATTAGTAGCATTAACTTCTTCTCTCAAGATATCTATAACACCTTCAGCATTTTGAGAGATCGAATCCCTTAAGGCTGCATTCCCATATAAACTCTTGGTGATTTGGATCACGTCAACATTGACAAACAAAGCCATTACTGCACCAATCACGAGAAGCCACTTTTGAAGACGACGCTTATACCAACCTTTTAATCGATCCATGGTATTGTCGTACCATGAGGATATTTCAGCTCTAAGATTAGCTAATCTTTGTTGTGCCCAATCAGAATTCCTATCGATCGGCCGTTCCTGAGCCTTTTGATAAATTCTAGATAATTCATCTAAGAGCTCTTGATGGGCTTCTCTAGAGGCTTTGACTAAACCATCTTCAGAAACGGCTTCAGCCCCAAAGTTCCCAACCGCATCACCAAAGGCTTTTACTAAGACAGCGGGAGAAGCTCCACTTTGAAAATTCGCTTTTAAGCTTTGTCGAGCTACCTCTTCAATAACAATATTTGAAAACGTTTCTGGAGGAATCCAGGACGGCAATCGACCTTCATTGTGAAGGACTTTTATTGAAGAATGCTTGAAAAACTTTTCGGTTAGAAGATCACCACCATAGACACCAGGTTTTAGAACACCTTCATCGTAGTTTTTACTCTCATGTAGAAGATGAGAGATGGCATACTTCAATAGCTTCCCTCGCCAGTTTCCTTTAGCTGAAAAGGCCTCCGCAATCGCTGAAGCCACCACACTAAAGACGAGGAACAGTGTCCCTAAACCAATCAGGATCTCTAAGACAGGTGAATTGAACACTGCCAACCTCTTATTTCTTTTGAAGGTCTTTTAAATCATTAAACCAAACCCAATTCAGAAAGGATTTGGCAATTGAGGATCGTAAATAATTTACCCCTGAACCTTAGGAATTAGGATCTAAATATATTTATTTTTAATACTATTAAATAGGTTATTGAATGTTGCTGATTTAAATATTTCGCGACCCGTCAACAAGAGAACAACAAGTCAGAATTTCTAACGCCTCTTTTTTGATTTTATGTATTCACTGACCTTTTTTCTTAGATCAGTGCTCGACCAGCCCTGACTAAAGGCTCGGTCGAGCCAAGCGCGCTGTTGATCTACAGGGAGGCGGGCCACAGCAGCGTGAGCACTCCAGGAGAGTTCGGGATGGCGGTTTTTTAGGGGGACCTTCCTCGCCACTCCTTCATAGCGTTGCAACATTTCATGTGAGACTTCACCTTCACAGATTTGAGAGAATTCTTCTCCGTAGCGACCTTCACCCTGAACGATGAGATCTCCAATCCACCAGGGGCTCGCCCGTTGACACCAAAGGGCAAATTGAAGGGGCGAAGCCCACTCCTCAACCTGGGGATTGTCGTCGATGACTAAACCCGTGGGGAGAAATTTAAATTTTCCAATCGTCAGATCAGAACTCATGATCCATCAACTCAAAATATATCCGTCGCATTAAAAAGTTAATCCTACCCGAGTGAGATACCCGAAGCTAGCTCAAGTTTCCACTCTTTTCAGGGAAGGATCTTTTAGGGCTCAGTCTACCTCCGATGAGGAGATTACAGTATACTTTTGGGTTCATATTGACTCGTAGCCGAATTCGTAAGAATTTGGCCTGCAATACGAATCGCCTATTAAGGAGGCCAAATTCTTACGAATTCGGCTACGGGATAATTATCAATACTCAGGGGAACTCAAAATGGCTGATCAAAAAATTTCGAGACGTAAATTCACCAAGACAACGGCAACGGGAGTCTTAGCTGGTCTAGCCTTAAATAGTTGCAAGAACCTCAATGAGAAAAAACCGATGGATCAAGCTTCCCTCCTCATTGTCGACACTCACCAACATCTTTGGGATCGCACTAAGTTTGACCTTCCTTGGTTGGGCGATAAAACCGATGGGATCGCCAAAAGTCATGTGACTGCTGATTTTATCAAGGAAACTGAGGGTCTCAATGTCACCCGCGCCATCTACATGGAAGTGGATGTTCGCGAAGATCAGCAGGAGATGGAAGCGGAGCACGTAATTGCACTCTCAAAGGATCCCGCGCACCCCACCGTTGCGGCCGTCGTGTCGGGACGACCTTCTAAAGCCTCATTTAAAGATTTCGCCAACAAGTATAAAGATGAACCCCTGATCAAAGGTTTCCGCCGAGTGCTTCAGGGCCCCGATACGCCGAAGGGACATTGTCTTTCAGAGACTTTTGTCTCCAATGTGCGGCACCTGGGAGAGATCGGAAAATCTTTTGACATCTGCATGCGCCCTAGCGAATTAGATGACGCCGTCAAGCTGGCAGATCTTTGCAAAGAAACCCGATTGATTTTGGATCATTGCGGAAATGGCGACCCTAAAGCTTTTATGAGTGAAGAACGAAGAGGCAAAGCCCGACCCTGGCACGATGCCGATCATTGGAGAGCCGGAATCGACGAACTCGCCGCCCGCGATAATGTAATCTGCAAAATTTCTGGCATCGTTGCTCGTGCGCCTAAGGATAACTGGAGTGCTGAAGATCTCGCCCCACTCATCGATCATTGTTTAGATACCTTCGGCCCTGATCGCGTCATCTATGGCGGCGATTGGCCCGTTTGTAAGCTCACGGCGAGTTATCGCGATTGGGTCGTCGCTTTAAAGGAAGTGATCAGTCATCGATCTTTAAAAGACCAACAGAAGCTTTTGAGTGAGAACGCGGTTAAGTTTTATGGAATTGCGTGAGGGTTAGAATTCACCTCACAGTCGAAACACGCTGATTAACTAGCCCGAAGCGCTAGCGAGGGGCCGGAATGAAAACCCTGGCCCCCTCGCTAGCGCTTCGGGCTAGTTAAAACGTTTTTAAACGTAACCACCCAAATTCTGGCGAATTTGGCTACGATGATGATTACCAATTTTTAATGAATAACTCGAATATTAATATCCACGAAGACCGAAACATCACCAAAGAAGAGATCTTAGATCTTTACCATGCCCTCAATTGGTCTTCTGTTCAAAAACCTGATCAATTGTATAACGCCCTTCATCATTCTCACTCACTCGTCACCGCCTGGGATAACGACAAACTCATCGGATTAGCCAATGCGATCTCCGATGGCCACCTCGTCGTATATTACCCCCACTTACTCGTTCATCCCGAATACCAAAAGCAAGGCATCGGTAAAAAGCTGATGCAGACCTTACTCAAAAAATATTCAGGCTTCCATCAACACATGCTCGTCGCCGATGGTGACGCGATAGACTTCTATAAAAAAATGGGATTTGAGCGGGCGGGTAAGACAGAACCGATGTGGATTTACCAAGGGGATGATCATTGAGAGGATTGACACTATCTACTTAGTTTATGTTGAAACAAGCTCCTTTGGAACTTGTTTCAACCGTTCCAGCAAATCTCCGATTTGCTTTCACTCCGCTAAACATAGGGTCT